>DASZFA010000022.1:0-163336 GCA_035940255.1 Solirubrobacteraceae bacterium | reverse complement strand
GCACGTCGGCGGGCTGGGCGAAGATTCGGCGAAGCCCTTGAAGGCGGACGGCGCCTGCCCGCCGGAGAGCGAGTTTTCCTTCCACCAGTTCGAGCCCCACCACTCGACTTCTGAGAACGTCACGTTGCTGCCGACGGTCGCGTTCTTATCGCCGATCACGAACGATCCCGACGCGAGCTTCGTGAACACGATAGGGCACGGAGCGGGCGGCTGCGAAGTCAGCCACGGTTTGTAGCCGACGACCCCTTCCTGATCGATGATCTTATCGCCGGTGCCGCCCGGGTTGCTAGCAATTGTCGGCCCCGTGGAGCTTCCCCACCAATTGTTCGTCGCTTCCAGCGAACCGGGCGCGACCGGGCTGTAGCCTTCCGGGGTATCCTCCTCGAGGCCTGCCAGGCTGTTGTTCTCGATGCAGTTCTGGTGCGCGGTGACGCCAGAGTTGGGTCCTATTTCGAACGGGTTGTCCACGCGAATGCCGCGCACGCCGTTTGCCAGGACGTTGCCGTTGACGGCCACGTTGCTGTCCCCGCCGGCCAGACGAACGGTTGCGCTCGAGGTCGAGCCGATGCTCGTGTTGCCGACGATCGAGCTGTTTTTGACGTTCGCGAAAAAGACTCTCTCAGACGAGCCGCCGACCAGTTCGTTATTTGAGACGGTGATCTTTTCATCACCTGGTTGGTCGAGAACTAGTACGGAGGTGCTGGTGTCGCCGCTGAAAGTGTTGTTGTCGATCAGGGCATTCGACAAGAATTCGGAGTCGATCCCGTTTCCTTCGCCAGCCCCAGGGGCGTTGTTGTTCTTGAACAGGTTGAACTGGACCTTCGCGGGGTTCGTCCCGTTGTTGAGATAGACCCCCGCGATGTTGTTCTGGATGATGTTGTCGAGGATCTGAGTGCCGCCATGGCCACCGTAGAAGCTCGGGTTCGTCCAGATTCCGGCCCCGAGAGCCGCAGGATCGGTTGTCGGGTCTGACGTGGCCCCTTCAATCGTGAAGCCATTGACAACCACGTTGTCCGCGAGGACCTGAACCGGCCCCTCGGAGTTGGTGATGATCGACTCGGGTCCCGAGCGGGCTCTCGCATCGACGCCGGCCTGGGCACCCTTCAGGGTGAGCGTGTGCCCGATGACTACGTGCTCTTTATACGTCCCCGGCGCGACTTCGACCGTCGTGCAGAGGGGAACACTGACCGCAAGTTGAATCGTCGGGTAATCCGCCGGCACATTGCAGATCGGGCCGCCCACCATCGCCCCTGCCGTACCCGCGCCCAGGCCGAGCCACGCCCCGAGCAGCACCGGCAACACGGGGACTGCAAGCCGTCCGGACCTCATCGCCTGAGCTCTCACGAAAGATGCTCGTGCAAGTCGCGTGCGAATACTCATCTCCTGCTCCTTCCACGAGCCTCGGCGGGCGGTTGGCGCTCCCCCCCGCTCGCCCGGACCAGCACTTATTCAGCGAGCACTACCCGCCCGTGTCAATGCGCAAACACCGCGGCGCGCAGCTCAGCGACGAGACCAGCAGATCGTCGACGCTGACGCTTGCTGGGCGGAGACGGTCGAGCCAGCGCTTGACCCGCGCTGCCACGGGCGAGCAGCTACGTGGTCCGAGAAAGCTGAACCACTACGGTGGCCAGCCGCTCAGCCGAACAGCGCGCCCGGTGCTGTCTCGAGCGCCTCGCGGGCGGCGGCCCTACCAGCCTCGCGCGCAGCGTCGAGCTGATGAAACTCGAGCAGGCCAACGCCCTCGGCGCGCGGCTTGATAACGAGGTCAGCGTACCTGCGGGCCGCATCGGAGGTATTTGCGCTCCCGAGCAGCAGCACCCGGGTTAGTGTCTCGCCAAGGCTTGGAGTCCGCTCAGTCGGAGCCTGTCGCTTCCTTGTCGAGCCACCGGAGACGCGTTCGAACGTCGTCTTGACGTCGACGGCGATGATCGGCCCCTCGCCGAGGTCGGCCATGACCTGCACGGGGAGGTTGTCGACGAGTGAGCCGTCGATGAACAGCTCGCGCCCGCGCACCTGGGGCGGGGCGAGGATCGGGATACAGATGCTGAAGCCAACGGTCTCCCACAGCGGACCCGACCGGGCGACGACAAGGCGCCCGCTGCGCAGCTCCCCGCACCCGATCATCAGACTGCGTGCCAACTCCTCGATCGCCACGTTCCCGAACGTCCGGCGCAGCATCGCCTCGCCGCGGTCGCCGCGGATCAGCGAGTGACGTGGCAGCGTGTAGTCGCTCAGGGGACGGCGCTGGACCCACTCCTCGAAACAGCGGTCGTCCATCTCGTCGGCCTCGAGGCCCATCGCGAACAGGGCACCGACGAATGCGCCCATGCTCACTCCGACGACGCGGTCGATCGTCACGCCCGCGGCGGTCAGCTCCTCGAGCACCCCAATGTGCGAGAAGGCCCGTGCACCCCCGCCCGAGAGCACGATGCCCACCGAGCGGCCGCTCAGGCGCCGGGCCGCGCGCTCCACGTCTGCGTCGAGCTGTGCTCGGCGCACCGCGTGGGACTCTCTGGGCTCAAGCAGTGTGGCCCAGCCGTCCAGCTCTTCACCCCCGGGGGTGACGTCGTAGGCGACGAGATCGCAGCCGCGCAGCTCTGGGCGGTCGCGTATTGCGTCGGGGACGGGACCGCCGGCGGTGAGCGCCAGGATCCGGTCGGCCTGCTGCAGGCAGAACTCGGTCCACGGCTCGCCTGAGATGCAGGATCCGCCGGCGAGCAGCGTCAGGTCGTGCCCCGCCTCTGCAAGATCAAGCAGCGGGCCGTAGGCGGTGGCGGGCTGGGCGCCGTCGCTGGGCCCCTCGGCCTCACTGCCGTCAAGCATCGTCGGAGAGAGGTGGCGCTCAAGCGCCGCGGTGAGCCGTCGAGTTACCTCGAGCACCGGCACGTGCTCATCGAGCGCCACGAGGGCTACGGTGGTCGGCCGCGGCCGTGCGCTCGGCGCGGGCGCGCGTGTGTCGCGCAGCTGCCCGGCCAGCACGCCGTTCAGCGCCACCGACAGTGCCGGGGAAGCGTGCAGAAGCTCCTCGAAGTGGGTGCGCTCAACAGCGAGCAGGTCGCTCGCGCGCGCTGCGCGCACCGACGCCGAGCGTGGCGACGCGGTCAGCAGCGCCAGCTCGCCGAGCGCGTCGCCACGCCCGAGCTCGCGGATGACCACGCCCGCGGCCTCGTCGACCACCTCAAGGCGCCCGGCGCGCACGACATACATCGCGTCGCCCGGATCGCCGCCGTGGAACAGCCACTCGCCGGCGTGCATACGGACTCCCTTCGTGCGCGCGGCGAGCGTTTCGCGCAGCGACGGTTCCAGCCCTGCGAACAGCGGAACGTTTGCGAGGAAGTCGGCGGCGGACTCGGCACGCGGCGGCCCGGCGCGAGTCGCGTCGATGCTGATCGCCCGTCTAGCGCGTGGACTCGGCGGTAGGGCCGCCGCGTCGGCTGGCGCCTCCCGCAGCACCATCCGCGCGGCCTCGCCGAGCGATGGTGCCTCGGTCGGCAGGCGTCCCACCAGCAGGCAGCCCAGACCCGCGACGAACAGGCAGACGGCGCCGAACATCCACGCGTTGTCGAATGTCGCGAGGATGTCGAGCGGTGACGGCATGCCGATGATCGCCACCACGACGGCCACGCCGAGCGCCGCGCCGAGCTGGCGAGACACCGCGTTCAGGCCGGTCGCCGTGGCGAAGTTCTCACCGGGTGCTGCGGCGACCGCTGCCCCGCTGAGGTTGGGGAACAGCGTGCCGGCCCCGACGCCCAGCATGACGATCCCCGGTAGCCACTCGCTGAGGAACGCCGGTCTCGCGCCGACGCGCTGGACGAACCACAGCACCGCACCGCCCCAGATGAGCCCGCCGGCGACCAGCACCGGCCGGTGTCCGACACGTTGGACGAGCCGGCTCGTCGGGCCGGCGACGGCCGCGGCGACGAACGGTCCAGGGGTCAGGGCGAGGCCCGCCTTGAGCACGGAGTAGTGCCATACGCCCGTGAGGAACAGGACATTCGTCAGCGTGTAGCCGTAGAAACCGGCTGCCGCGACGATCGTCATTCCATTGGCCGCGCTGAAGTTACGTATGCGCAGCAGCGAGAGGTCGACGATCGGCGAGCGATGCCACGAGCACCGCCACGTGAAGATGGCGCCGAGCAGCACGGCGGCTACGAACGAGCCGACTATCCGTGGGCTGCCCCAGCCCCATTCCTGACCCTTGACCACGCCCAACACGAGCGCAGCGATCGCGAGCGCAAAGAGCAGCGCGCCCAGGAGGTCAGGCAGGCGCCGACGACCCGGTGCGCGGCTCTCGACGAGCTGGCGGCGCGCGAGCACGACCGCCGCGACGCCGATCGGTAGGTTGACCAGGAAGACGAGCCGCCAGTTGTCGACGGCAACGAGCAGCCCGCCGAGCGAGGGGCCGAGGCCGGCAGCCGCGGCCGCGACCGCGGACAGCAAGGCGACACCGTGGGTGCGCCGCTCTATCGGGAACGCATCGAGCACTAGCGCCAGCGAGGAGGGCACCAGGAAGGCTGCCCCGAGGGCCTGCACTACACGGAACGCGATCAGCGCTTCAGCCGACGGCGCGATCGCACACAGCAGCGAGGCCGCCGTGAACAACTCGAGGCCGAAGATGAACATCCGCCGGCGCCCGAGTAGGTCGGCGATTCGCCCCGCTGCCACGAGGAAGGCGGCGAACACGATGTTGTAGGCGTTTAGGACCCACGACAGCGAGGAGATCGGCGTCGCAGGGAACGAGCGCGCGATGTCGGGGAACGCGATGTTGACGATCGTGGCGTCGACGAATGCGACGGCAGCGCCGAGCGAGGCGATCGCGAGCACCTTGCGCGCCGAAGGCCCGCGGCGACGCGCCGCAACCGTGTCCAGAGTCGCCCCCGCGCCGGGCGAGGGCTCGACCGGAACGGCGGTGCTTGACATCGGCACGCCAGTCTATCTATCTAGATCCCGAGGCGGCTGGTCAACTCGGGGTGAGCGGCGAGCGCATCGCGCGCGGCCTGGCGCCCGAGCTCGCGCACGCGCGGGAGCGACTTCCAGTCCATGAGACCGACGTCGTCGACTTGTGGCGTGATCACAAGGTCAGCGTGGAGACGCGCAGCGGCGACGGTGTCACTACTGCCAACCGTCACCGTGCGTACGATCGTCTCGCCGAGGCGTGGGATCTCGGCCTCGCTCGCGGTCAAGACGCGTCGGATGCGTCGAGCGACGCGCTGCATGCGCGGTCGTCGCGGTCCCCTGAATTGCCCCATCCGTCCGGTGACGTCGACCGCAATCACCGGCCCCTCGCCCATGCGGGCCATCGTCGCCACCGGAAGGTTGTCGAGCACGCCGCCGTCTACCAGCAGACGGCCATCGCGCGTGACCACCGGCGGGAACACGCCCGGAATCGCGAGGCTCGGGTAGACCGCCTCGACCAACCGTCCAGTGCGGTGTACAACGGCCTTGCGCGCGACGAGGTCGCAGCTCAGGCAGAAGAAGCGCAGTGGCAGCTCCTCGATGCGCCGCTCGCCGAACGCGCCTTGGAGCAGGCGTCGGGTCTTGGCGCCCCGGATCAGTGAGTAGGCCGGCGGGACGAAATCGTTGCTCGGGTTCGTGTCTACGAAGTTGCGCTCGAAGGCGTCGTACGCCTCCTCGGAGGTAAAGCCGGCCGCGGTCGTGGCCGCGACGAGCGAGCCGAGGCTCACACCGGCGGCGCGGTCAAAGCGCAGTCCGGCAGCCTGCAACTCCTCCAGCACGCCGAGGTGGGCGAGCGCCCGTGCCCCGCCTCCCGAGAACACGATTCCGACCGCACGGGCGGCGAAGCGCCGCGTCGTAGCCTCGAGCGCCGCCTGGCGTCGGGAGGCATCGGCGATCACCTGGACCTCGCGTGGCTGGAGGACGTCTTGCAGCCCGTCGGGCACTGCGGGGCCGAGGGCGAGCAACTCGCAGCCGTGCAGGGCGCTCGGGCGCTCCAGCCAAGTTCGCTCGGGTGTTCCGGTGGTGAGCGCGACGACGACGTCCGCCTCGCGCACACACAGCTCTGTCCACCCGTCACCGAGCGTCGCACCGCCCCTGAGGATGACCCTATCGGCGTCGCGCTCAGCTTGATCGAGCGTGGCGAGCTCGCCTTCGGCCAGTCGAGCCACAGACCCGTGGGCGGCGAGGGCGTCGGCGAGCCGCTCGGCCACGTCCGCGACCGGCGCCGCCGCGTCGAGGCCAACGACGGCGATCGTTCGCGGCGGCAACGCGGCTACCACGGCTGTGCGGCTCGCGGCGAGCTGCGTGCCCAGCGCGCGCGTGAGGCCCAGCGCGAAGCTCGGTGCTTCCTGGATCAACGTCTCGAACTCCGCCCGACTGAGCTCCAGCACCACGGTGTCGCGCCGCGCGCGCACCGAGGCCGACCGTGTGCCCTCCCGCAATAGCGCCAGCTCGCCTAGCACATCACCGCGACGCAGGATACGGATCAGCACCTCGGGCGGGCCCTCGTCGATCACCTCGATGCGTCCGCTCTGCACGATGAACAGGCTCTCGGCAGCTTCACCTTCGCGCATGATCCAGTCGCCGGCGCGCACGTGAACCTCGCCCACCTGTAGCGCCAAGCGCTCGAGCAGCTCCCGCGAGAGGCCGGCCAGCACGGGGACGTTGCGTAAGAATGCGGCGGTTCGCATCAGCTCGCGGCGACCAGCGCAGCGCTCAGCAGGCAGACGACGTGAAGGCTCTGGTCGACCGCGATTCGCAGGCCGAGCGCGTGATCCGGTGCGTGCTTGGCGCTTCGTAGCCACGCGCGCACGAGGCGCGCGTGGTCGATCAGCAGGTGCGGGACGGCGACGAGGGCACCCACGACCACCGCGCGGGCGACGCTCGTGTCGTGCCCGATCCATACCAGCGCCGGCACAACGGCCAGCATATAGGTGGCAAGGTGGCGCCCGAGCTCGCGCCGCGCGACCGGATCGCTGAGGCCAGGGACCTTTGTGCGCGCTTGCACTCGGTCTGCAGCAAAACATCGCCCTCCACGGGGAAACAAGGAACGCGAGCATTGGCACCGACCAGCTCGCGCGACCGTCACACTCACCATTTCTATAAACGCCGAACTGTCGAGCAGGCGATACTCCCTGTGTGTCCTCGGCGAACCTCGAACTCGTGCGGTCGATCTGCGCGGCGTGGCGGCGCGGCGACTACACCTCGGTCGACTGGGCCGACCCCGAGATCGAGTTTGTGATTGCGGACGGGCCGGAACCGGGCCGTTCCAGGGGACTGGCCGGTTTGGCGCCGCTCCGTGACTTCCAAAGCTCCTGGGAGGAGTACCACAGCGAGGCGCTGGAGTACCGCGCACTCGACGAGGAGCGGGTGCTCGTGCTCACGTATGCGATCGGACGCGGCAGAGCCAGCGGACTAGAGCTTGGGCAGATGCGCGCGAACGTGTTCCACGTTCGGGCAGGCAAGGTGACCAAGCTCATTGCGTACTGGGACCGCGACCGTGCGTTCGCCGACGTGGGCCTCTCCCCGTAGGGCGAGATGGTCGGTCGAGATCGCTGCTTCCCGCGCTCCCAACCTCGAGTCTCGAAGCGCTGGGACGATATAGCGTTCGGTCCTCTTGACCGAAGGAGGGCACCGTTGATAGATCACCTCACGATGCGCGTCCCAGACCTCGCGAGCGCCAGCGAGACGTTCCGCGCGGTTCTCGGCGAGCTCCAGGTGCCCCAAACACGCAGTACGCCCACCGTTTCAGTCTGGGGGAACTTCATGCTCGCCCAGGTGAAGCCCGACCGTCCGATCGCTCGCCGTACCCACGCCGCGTTCGTCGCGCCGACACCGGAACGCGTCGACCGGTTCGCCGTCGCCGGCATCAGGGCCGGCCTGATCGACGACGGTGCCCCGGGGCCCCGCCCCGCATACGCGGAGGACTATTACGCGACGTTTCTCAAGGACGACACAGGCAACAGCTTCGAGGCCGTTCATCGCGCCGGGGACCGACCGGCGGGCACGCTCGACCACATCGCCATCCGGGTCGGCGACGTCGCGCGATCGACAGCGTTCTACGTCGCCATCGCGTCCGCCGCCGGCCTCGGCATCATGCGTCAGGGCGAGGATGAAACAGTGTTCTCCGTTGCCTCAGGCGGCGCCTTCTCGGTAATCGCCGGGGTCCCTTCTGAGAACGTGCACGTCGCATTCTCGGGAGATGACAGCGACGTCCGGCGCTTCCACTCGGACGCGCTCGCGGCTGGCTATCGCAGCAACGGGCAGCCGGGGGAACGATCGCAATATCACGACGGCTACTACGCGGCCTTCGTCCTGGATCCCGATGGAAACAACATCGAGGTCGTCAACCATCGCCACCGCTAGAGGACCAGCGCACCCCACCGGTCCGTCGCGGCTCGCTTCACACCTCGCCGCCTATCCTGTCCGGGCTCACTGCGGACGCTCGCGGACGACCTCGCTTGCGCCCTTGTCGTCACGCAAGCCCAGGAAGCGCGGCTGGCGAAGCCGACCGTCGGTTGTCCACTCGGCGAAGCCAATCTGGCCGACGAGCTCCGGTCGCGTCCAATGCGTGCCGCGGGGAACCGGTCGGGCGTCGACGAATGGTGACTCGGGCGTCTCGAGCGCGCGTAGCCTGACGCCGAGGTCACGAAGCGTCGCCGCGCTGTAGCCGGTGCCGACCTTCCCGGCATATCGAAGCCGGCCGTCCTCGTTATAGCCCACGAGCAGAGCGCCGAAGTCCGTGCGACTGCCGGCCGGATCGGTGAAGCCGCCGATGACGAACTCCTGCTCCCAGGCGCACTTCAGCTTCAGCCAATCCTTCGACCGGCCTCGCGTGTACGGCGCGTCGGCGCGCTTGGCCATGAGACCCTCCCAGCCGGACCGGCAAGCCTCGGCGAACCGCCGCTCGGAGTCGCCACGCCAAGCTTCGGTGATCTGTAACGACGGACTCGGCCGGATCGCGGATGTGAGCTGCCCGCGGCGCTCCAGGAGCGGCCGATCGGCGAGAGCCTCACCGTCGAGCTCGAGGAGATCGAAGACGCAGTAGACAACCGGGTATTCAGCGACCTGCGCAGGCGAGGGCTTGGCGGTGCCGAGGCGCTGCTGCAGTCGGCTGAAGGAAGTTTGCTCGCCGTCGTAGGCGACCACCTCACCATCAAGCAACATTTGACGCGCCCGCTGGGCTTTTATCGCGGCTTGGATCTCAGGATAGGTACCGGTGAGCTCTTTGCCGGTACGCGACTGGAGCCGCACCTCGCCGCCGTCCTTGCGGGCGACGCAGCGCTCACCGTCGAGCTTTCGCTCCAGCAGCCAGCCGTCGTCGAAGTCGCGAAGGTCGGTCAGTGTCGCCAGCATCAGCGCAGTGGACATACTGGTGGGTCAGGCGGAGCCCGTGTCGACGGTCGCGTCAAAGCGACCGAGATAGAGGGCCACGTGACCCCTGGTCTCTGTACGCCGGCCCAACGAGCTTTGTATGTTCAGACCGAGTTGACGGATGTCTTGTCGCCGATCGGCACGGTGGTGGCTGGCCCGGCACTTGTATGTGCAGTACGGACGTTGTCCGTCGGTTCGAGCAGCGACGCTTCGACGTCGCCAAGAGGGGGATGTATAGCACGGGCACGTAACCTCGGCATCAACTCGCGGGCCGGCCTCGGCCCGCTCGCTCGACTGCGAAAGCGTCACTCAGTAGATGCGGTCCGTCGACCTCCTCATCTGGCCCCAGCCGCGGGTTGGTCGCCCGTGCGTCTAAGGAGTGATGAGGTGGCTTCCGATATCCCCACCGTCCGTGATAACGATGTCCCAAGCGCCCGCTGCGCTGAGCTTCGCGTGAAGCGCCGGATCGCCCTGGTGCCATAGGAGGTCGTAGCCGACGGCGACACCGTCGCGCCTGAGCCTGGAGGCCCTAACGGGTTCGCCCCACTCGTCTCCGAAGGCGCGAGCCAGAAAGTCCTCCAGCTGGATCTTCCTAGGGATCCTGTGAGACACCGAGCGCTCCCGCAGGTTGTGCGCGTCGGTCCTGCTGTTCGCCATGATGGCGTCCCTCCCCGTTTCCGAAGTCCCAGCGCAGTCGACAATCGCGCTACCCCTTCTGGGGTGTGTACTTGCGAATTGCCGACACTCAGTCGCGGAGACCTGTTGCTGCATTGTCGCACTTCCGGGCCTACGCTGAACCCGAAGCGAGCTCTGACGATATGACCGGGATCCAGGACCGCGCGTGTCCGGTGGCTCATCTACAGTCACGACCCATGGCCGTATCGACTGCTCGGCGCTGGTGCCCCAAATGCGAGAAGGAGTACGTCGCCACGGTCTACTCTGAACCGCAGGGCAAAGCCACGAGCCTCGCGGCCGGCTCAACGTGCCCCGACTGTGGCACCCATGGTCAGGTGCCGGATCGCCCTGCCGGCCAACGCGCGCAATCTGCAGGTCAGCTGCCCCCCGAGAGCGGGAGTCCTCTGACCTAGACGGCCTCGGAGCCGGCAGCTCTGCGGTGATGCGCGACGACGATCTAGCCCCCAAAAGGTCCGAGGTCCGGCGGGACGTCCACAGCGTGCTCCTGGAGCGCGGATAGGGGAACGACCTCAAGCGCGCGCTCATTGGTTGACGCCAGCACTACATAGGCGGCGGCGCCGTCTTCGTGGGCCCGCAGCCAGTTCAACGCGGTTACGCACCAGCGGTCACCGGGCGCGAGCCCAGGGAAATGGAGGAGAGGGATAGGCGTGACCAGGTCGTTGCCAATGCGAAGCTGGTGCTCGAGGAAAGCAGACGTGACCACGGCGCAGATTGTGTGGCTCCCCCGGTCCTCCGGGCCGGTACGACAGCACCCGTCACGGAAGAAGCCGGTGATCGGGTCAATGCCACACGGCTCAAGCCTGCCACCGAGCACATTACGATCGGCCACTCGCCCAGTATCGCCTGGCGGGCCAGCCGGTGTCCCGCTCCGAGGGCACTCCCCCGCACCAGAGCCCAGCGACAACGCCGGCGCAGAGAAGTGTTGGCCCCGGCGTGAAGGGCGCGCCCCCACGGACCTGTGTCGCGCCTGGCTGCAAGCGACCGCCTTACGTGATTGCTCAGCTGTTGTCGCGCGTGACAGACGAAGCTTCTGGCTCTCGATCAGCCCATAGCTCGCGGACGCGTGGGATGACCCGGCGCCCGTAGAGCTCGATGTTGGTCATCACCGCTGCTTGGGAGAGGCCGGGCATTCCGAACTTCAAGTCGAAGCGGCTCGCCTGGAGAGTCTTGAGGTTCGCGACGATCTTCTGGGCCACAGTCTCCGGAGACCCTACGTAGAGCGCTCCCCGAGGTCCGACGTCGGCCATGAACGACTCCCTCGTGGGCGGTGTGAACCCGCGTTCTCTGCTGACCCGGCGAAGCGTCTCGATCCAGCGCGAGCCGAACTCCTCAACCGCCTGCTCATCGGTCGCGGCGACATGACCGGGCGCGTGCACACCCACGGGTCGAGGTGACCGTCCGAGCTGCGCGAGCGACTCGCGGAACAGCCGGGGAAAAGGTGCGAAGCGCGCCGGAGGACCACCGATGATCGCGAGCATCAGCGAGAAGCCATAGCGCGCGGCGCGAAGCACCGACTCCGGGCTGCCGCCGACGCCGATCCACGTCGGGAACGGCCCGAACTCCGGATGGGGCACGACATCCTGCTCGTAAAGCGCAGGGCGCGTGGTCCCCTCCCAGGTCACAAGTCCGCCCTTCAGCAGCTGGGCGAACAGGTTCGTCTTCTCCTCGAACAGCCGCTCGTAGTCAGCGAGGTCGTAGCCGAACAAGGGGAACGACTCGATACTCGAACCACGACCGAGAATCGCCTCCGCACGTCCACCCGAGACTGCGTCGAGTGTCGAGTAGCGCTGAAACACCCGGACCGGGTCGTCGGAGCTCAGCACCGTCACCGCCGACCCGAGACGGATCCGGGTCGTGCCCGCCGCGATCGCGCCAAGCACCACGTCGGCGGCCGGCATCGGGAAGTCCTCCGTGTGGTGCTCGCCAATCCCGAAGAAGTCGACGCCGACCTCGTCCGCAAGAACGCCTTGTTCGACGACATTTCGGATCGTCTGGGCATGAGAGTCTGGCCGATCATCCTTGTCGTGCGTCCGATCGCCGAACGTGTCGAGCCCGAGGACGAGCGGGAACTCGGTTGTTCCGATCGTGTCGATCCGAGTCTCGGCGCCCACGCGGGGAGTATGGCTCGCGCTGGCTGCGTTCGCATCCGCCGATGGACAGTGCGACTGGCCAGCCCTCCCCTGAGACCGCGCCGGGAATCGACTCGCCAGCTGGGCGCGGGACGGGACGCGACCAGCGAGAAGACGGTCGATCGCCACCGCACCAACATCCTCGAGGAGCTCGGAATGGCGACCGGGTCGAGCTCACCTGCTACGCAATGCCTAACAGCCTCGTCAAGGCTTGACCTGCTCTCGGCTCGGCACGCAGCATCGGTCGGACTTCCGGCCGGCCACCGCGATCCCCCCGTTCCGAGCCGGATATCGTCGGCCCCGCATGGTCGTGGAACCCATCTCAACTCCCGCCGTTCGCGTCGAGCGGCTTGTCAAGCGCTTCGGTGCGACGACGGCCCTCGCCGGGGTCGACCTCGAGGTCACCGAGGGAACGGTCTTTGGTCTGCTCGGCCCCAACGGTGCCGGCAAGACGACGCTCGTCCGGGTGCTCGCCACGCTGCTCGAGCCAGACGCGGGCCGGGCCGAGGTGTTCGGGCGCGATGTTGTGCAAGACGCCGTGGTCGTTCGCGAGATGCTAGGACTCACCGGGCAGTTTGCCGCCGTGGATGAGATTCTCAGCGGCCGCGAGAACCTCCTCATGTTCGGGCGCCTGTTCGGCCTCTCGAAAAGGGAGACGCGGACGCGGGCCGACGAGCTGCTGGCGCAGTTCGAGCTCGCCGACGCGGCCGACCGTCCAGCACGGACCTACTCCGGCGGGATGCGTCGCCGGCTTGATCTCGCCTCAAGCCTGCTTACCCGTCCACGCATTCTGTTCCTCGACGAGCCAACGACTGGGCTCGATCCCCGCAGCCGCAACGAGATTTGGACGACGGTGCGAGGGCTCGTCCGCGAGGGAACGACGCTGCTGCTGACCACGCAGTACCTCGAGGAGGCCGACCAGCTCGCCGACCGGATCGCCGTCATCGACCACGGGAGGGTGATCGCCCAGGGCACCGGCAACGAGCTGAAGGACCAAGTCGGCGGCCAGATCCTCGAGGTCGAGCTCGCCAGCCCGGCCGAGCGCGACCGCGCCCGAGCGGTGCTGGCAGGCGTCGGCTGCGGCGATCCCGAGCCGAGCGAACGCCCCGACAGGCTGACGCTTCCAGCTCCCCGCGATGGTCTCGAGTTGATCGAGGAGGCTGCCGCGGAGTTGCGCCGCGCCAGGATCGAGGTGAGCGACCTCGGGCTCCGCCGCCCGACCCTCGATGACGTGTTCCTCCAGCTCACTGGCTCGCCGTCGAGCGAAGACGGTGCCGGTTCGGCGTCGATTGCCTCCGAGTCCGAGACCGACGGTGTCGGGCAGAGCACGCTGGTGAGGCGTTCCGCGCCACTCGTCCGGCTCCATGCGCCTTCCCCGCGGGAGATCCGTTCGGCGACGACCGACGCCGGCGTGGTGACCGCGCGCAACCTGCGCCACTTCATCCGCCAGCCGCAGCTACTCATCTTCTCGACGATCCAACCGATCATGTTCGTGCTGCTGTTCGTGTATGTGTTTGGCGGCGCGGTGAAGGGCTCGCTCCCCAACGGCGTCACGTACATCGACTTCCTGCTGCCCGGCATCTTCGTGCAGTCGGTCGCCTTTCGAGCCACGCAGACAGCGATCGGACTAGCGGAGGATCTCGAGCGCGGCGTTGTCGACCGCTTTCGCTCGATGCCGATGGCGCGCTCCGCCGTGCTACTCGGCCGGACACTTGCGGACCTCGTGCGCAACGTCCTGATCATCGCGCTGATGATTGGAGTGGGCTATTTGGTCGGCTTCAGCTTCCACGCCGGAGCGCTGCAGGCGCTGGCCTCAATCGCTGTGGTTGCTGCCTTTGGGTTTGCGTTGAGCTGGATCTTCGCGTTCGTGGCGCTGACCGTGCGCGGCGCCGAGGCCGCACAGGCGGCCGGCTTCGTTGTGATCTTCCCACTGGTGTTCGCGAGCTCGGTGTTCGTGCCCGTTGCCACCATGCCAGCCTGGCTTCAGAGCTTCGCGCGCGCGAGCCCGGTCACGCTCACGGCGAACACCGCCCGCTCGTATGCGCTCATCCCCGGCGTTCCGAGCTCGCTGGGAGCAACGGCCGCCTGCATCGGCGGCGTGCTGGCCTTGTTCATTCCACTGTGCGTATGGCGATACAAGCGAATGAGCTAATGCTCCGTAGTTCTTCGAGCTGCACCCCTGTGAATATCTGCCGCACCCTTCGGTGTGGCGCCGCTCGGTCGAACCGTCGCGCAGCTATTGATCGAGTCCGTCGACGCCGGCTGTCACAGCTTCCTCGACCGATCTGTTGCGATTCCACTCAACCCAGGCGGTGCCCGTTCGCCCATCATCTGCAACGACTCGGCACATGCCACGGGGAAACTGAGAGACGCGGCCGTCGGATGCCGTAAGCAGAAGCGGGCCGAAGGCGACGGGCTGCACGCTCAACGTCAGGTCGTCGTAGGTGATCTGTGCGGCGGTGATCAGCCCGTCTGGACCGATCTCCTCGGTGGCCGTCACGCGATCGAGCTCGACCACCCCGCCCTCCGGCGGCTGCAGATAGCCGACGCCGATCGGCGGGGCGTCGGGGAGTCGAAACTCGACGCCATGAAAGCGCGTGCCGTCATCGAGCCGGCCCGCGGACCACACCCACTCGGCCGACCACCAGTCGCGCGTCCCCCACGAGTGGTCGCGCTGACCGTGTCCGTGCAGCTCGATCTGCTCATCCCCGACGCGCACCGTGCCGCCTACGCGGCAGGGGATCTCGTAACGCGTCGCCACCCTGTAGGCATAGGGCTCACCCGACGTTTCCCATTCCAGGTCGAAGCCGGCCGAGACCGAGTCGCCGGACTCGCCTCGAAGCGGCGCAGACGCGTCGGCGTAGGCCTCGCCGGTCGCCTCGACGCGCACGCGGAAGCGCTCGAGCGCAGCGATGCAGACGTGCTCCGCGCGCAGCCCCTCGCACGCGAGCGTGAGCTCCTCGCTTGCCGGGAGCGGCGCGGCAAAGTCGACGATCGCCACCGCCCGCCGGCGCGGGCCGCAGATGAACGCGGTCAGCCAGCAGACGCCGAGGTTCGGATAAAGGCCGATGCGGGTGTACACGCCCGTGGCGCCGTCGTCGGCGATGGCGTCGAAGTACCAGCTCTCGTTCCATAGCTCCTCCGGTCCGGGTGCATGGCGGCCCTCGTCGCTCGGCGCCGGCCGCAGGGCGGGCGGCCGCCCAATGCCGGGCTGCGGCAGCAGCTCGAGTGCGTCGAGGTCGAGGACCTGTTGCGCGTAGCGGGCCAGGGTCGTGAGGAACATGTCATCGCCGCGGTCGGTCCGTTCGACGAGCATCGCTGGGGCGACCGTCATCAGGATTCCCAGGAAGCTCTGGCGACGGTAGCCCGCCCAGCAATCGCCCCAGTCAAAGCCGCGCACCCCGTGCGCGGAGAGTGCGTCGTGGTACTCGCGTACAAGCGCCTGCTCGTGCTCGCGCCGGTCCGCCAGCTGCAGAGAGCCGCCGAGGAAATACGCGGCATCAGTCATCACCGGGCCCCAGCTCACGGTCTGCCAGTCGACCGCCACGAACCGTCGCTTGCCGTCCTCTGCGCCGAAGAGCATGTTGTCCAGGCGGTAGTCCCCGTGCACAAGACCGAGCGGCGGTCGGCGGTCGGCAACCCAGCCGTCGAGGCTGGCGACGAAACGCCGGCAGACCTCTCGATGCTCGGGGGCCACCCGCTCGCCGTACCGCTCGATGAACGCCGGCAGCAACTGCGTCATCAGCGCCTGGTTGACGATGTTTTCGCGGTTCAGCCACGGCGTTGCGCCGAGCTGGGAGTCGGCGAACACCGGCGCGTGTAGGTTCGCGAGCTCGTGGATTGCCAGCCTGGCACGCTCGACGCTGCAACCGACGATTTGGTCGCCCTGGACGGCTGGCGCTACGTCCTCCAGCACGAGCGTGAACCACCCCTCCTCGACGTCTATGGCGGCCAGATGGCACGCTGCGAGCGGACCTGCGACGCGCGGCGCGAGGTCGCGGTAGAAGCAAATCTCCCGCTCGTAGATGCCGAGTCCCACGCCCGCGGAGCGACTGCTCTCGTTCTCGGACGCCGTCTTCAGCACCACGCTCGGCGGACCGCCGTCGGCCGTCGGCGCGTACTCGATGAGAACCCGCCGGCTCTCGCTCATCTGGCCGGTGCCAATCGACTCAACGTGAAAGCCGTCGATCGGGCCGGTGCCGAGCGCCGCGGCGAGCCACTCGGCTGTGAGGTCCTCCGGACGCCGCAGGACCGAAAGCTGTGTCCCCATCTGCGAGGTATATCAACGAGGGTGCGCGTCGGGCCGGGGCGGCCGCGGGCTCGGTGGGGAGCCCGAACTATCCCTTGACAGGGAGATAGGTTTGCTGTAGGTATTTTGCGCGGCGCGTGCCTCTCGCGCAAGCGGCGAAGTCCTCTCGCGCAGGCGGCAAGGACGTGACTGTAGGCCCGCTCGAGGTTGGTGGGCCAGCTCTCGGGAGCTTCAGCTGGCCAGGAGGGCCACTGCAAGGTGACGCTGATCACCACTACGAGGGAGGCATCGATGAGTTCCTTGGTTCGACCGATTCTGCGCGGGTGTGGACTGCTCGCGGTCGCTGCGCTCGTGGCGCTCGTGCCGAGCGCCTATGCCGCGGGGCCACTCGACTTCTCTGCACCTGGCGAAGCCTGGAACGTGCTGCCGCCGGGTGAGGCGGGCGGCGTTCCGCCGACCTTTCCCCACTCGTTTGACCAGCTCGGACTCTACGACGGCCTGACGCCGCTCTTTGACAGCGTCACCAACGAAGATCTTGCCACCTACTTCAAGCCCAACATCTTCGGGCTCGTCGCCGGCGAAGAACCCGAACGTTCGGAGCTGAACCCGCGGTACGCCGGGTTGAAGATCGAACGCGACCACAAAGGGGTTGCACATGTGTTCGGTAAAACGCGCGCCGAAGTGATGTACGGTGCCGGCTGGGTGGCCTACGAGGACCGCGGCCTACTGATGGAAGTCCTGCGCGGCCCCGGCCGCCTCGCTGCCGTGGATGCCCCCGGCATCGACCCGTTCCGCGTCGCCCTGGAACACCGTCGGTTCATACCAACTGCGGCGACGGAGGCGTTCCTCTCAAAAGAGATCACTGTTCTGGAAGAACAGCCCGGCGGAAAACAGGTAGTCGAAGACATTGACAACTACCTTCAGGGCATCAACGACCTGCACAAAATCGTTGAAGCGCCAACGCCGGAATGGACCCGCAACGACGTCGTCGCGGTCGCCGCCCTGATCGGCGCGAGATTCGGCGTGGGCGGCGGCGATGAGGCCAGGCGCGCACAGTTCCTCTCGGCGCTGCAGCAGCGACTCGGCAGCCCGGCGGCCGGTCTGCGGGTCTTTAACGACCTGCGCGAGCAGAACGACCCCGAAGCGCCCGTCTCGGTGCCAGGCACGTTTCACCTCAAGTCCGGGAACGGCAGTGGCAACGCGGTGATCGACGCGAGCAGCATCGGCAGTTCGGCGCTGCAAGCCGCCGCCACCGCTCAGTCGACGAGCGCCAAAGCAAGCAACGCGCTGCTCCTTGGAGCCAGCCGCTCACGGAACGGTCATCCTCTGTTCGTGGCCGGTCCGCAGGTCGGCTATCTCTACCCGCAGGTGCTAGACGAGATCGACCTGCACGGCGGGGGGATCGACGCCCGAGGGGCCGGGTTTCCCGGATCGGGCCCGTATGTAGAGCTCGGACGAGGTGCGGACTTCTCCTGGAGCGCGACATCGTCCAGCACGGACATCGTCGATCAATACGTCGAGACGCTGTGCGGCAGCGACACAAAATACATGTTCAACGGGAAATGCATCGAAATGACCCCGTTCGCAGCCGGCTCGCTCACCGAACCCGGCGGCGCGCCTCCGCTCACGAGCGTGGCCTTCAATGAAACCGTACACGGACCGGTGAGCGGATACGCAAAGTCGCACGGCCAGCGAGTTGCGATCTCGAGAAAGCGATCGACGAGGGGCCGCGAGATCACGAGCGCGCGCGGATTCGCTGACCTGAACGACAACGCGGTCCACGATCCGGCGAGCTTCATTGCCGCCACTTCGAAGATCGAGTTCACGTTCAACTGGTTCTACGCGGACGACAGGAACATTGCGATGTTCTCGAGTGGTCTCGTTCCCATCCGCGCCGCCGGCGTGGACCTCGGGCTACCGACGGTGGGGACCGGCCAGTACGAGTGGCAAGGATTCCTGCCGACGACGGCGCACCCCCAAGCAGTCAACCCGAGCGGGGACGCGATCATCAACTGGAACAACAAGCCAGCAGCCGGGTGGACGGCCGCCGACAACGAATGGGGTTGGGGCGCGGTCCAGCGCGTCCAGCTGCTCAGGGCGGCCGTGGCGCGCCACAGCACGCACACGCTCGGCTCCCTCGTGGCCGCGATGAACCGCGCCGCTACGCAGGACCTCCAAGACGCCGTGGTGCTCCCAGCGGTCGCGGCCGTACTCAGGACCGGCCCTCCGCCGAGCCCTCGCGAGCAGGAGATGCTCGCCCTCCTCGAACAATGGCGCAACGAAGGTTCGAGCCGCCTCGACCGCAATAACACCGGCAAGATAACCGCGCCGGGCGCCGCGATCATGGACAAGGCCTGGCCGAAAATTGCAAACGCGGTCATGGCCCCGGTGCTCGGACCGCAGCTCGAAGAACTGGCGAGCCTCATCCCCCGAGACAATCCGGCCAACAGACAGGGCTCGTCCTACGGCGACGGCTGGTATGGCTACGTCTACAAGGACCTCCGGGCCCTGCTCGAAGAATCCGGCCAAGGCGGGGAAGGCGAAGAATCCGGCGAAGCCGCGTTCAAGACTCGCTTCTGCGGGCTGGGACACCTGAATCAATGCCGGGAATCGCTATGGACGGCGGTGAAGGAAGCCGGCGACGAACTGGCCCTGGCGCAGGGCACGAACGATCCAACCAAATGGCAAGCAGACGCGGGCCCTGAGCGGATCACATTCGCCGAAGGCTTCCCAACCATGCGCTGGACCAACCGGCCGACGTTCCAGCAGGCGATCTCGTTCGCCGGCCACCGCTAGACGGTTAAGAACAGGCGAGGCCGAAAGCCCCCGCGCGTGGGGGCTTTCGGCTCCATCAGTCGGCAAGCGCGGCAGCGAGTTGCTCTCGGCTGGTGATGTCGAGCTTCTGGTAGGTGTGGTGTAGGTGTGCCTCGATGGCCTTGGCGGTGACGAAGAGGCTTTGTGCGATCTCTCGGTTCTTGAGTCCGGCGGCGGCCATCAGGGCGACGCGCAGCTCGCTCGGTGTGAGGGAGTCCACGCCGGTGCGCAGTGTCTTGCGGGGCCTCGCGCCGGAGGCGGCAAGTTCGATCCTGGCGCGGTCTGCCAGCGCGCTGGCGCCTCCCTGCTGCGCGAGTGCGAGGCCCTCCCGGAGGGGCTCGCGGGCGTCGATGCGATGTCCTGCGCGGCGGTGGGCGGCCCCGAGGTCGACAAGCGCGTGGGCATACTCGAGCTGTGACTGGGAGTCGCCGAGCGAGTCGGCGGCTCGTTGCAGCAGATCGAGTCGCTCGCTGCCGCCATGGACGAGCGCGAGCGTGCGCTGCGAGCGGCCGATCAGTCCGGGCGCCGTGGTTTGGCGGGCAAGTGCGAGGTCATCGTCGGCGAGCTGCTGCGCCGTGTCGCTGTCGCCGCTGGCGTGCGCGGCCAGCGCGGCGCCCGAGCGCCAGCCAAAGATGCCCGTGCCCGGCATCGAGAGGTTGCTGATCATTAGCTCGCCCGCCGCGAGATAGTCCTTCAGCGCCTGCCCCGGTCGCCCGCGGGCCATGTGCAGCTCGCCGCGAGCGTGAAGCACCCAGGGGTAGCCCATGTTCTGGTGGGTGCTCTGATCCTCGGCGATCGCCAGCGCGGCTTCGGCCTGCGGGAGCTCGCCGCGTTCGATGTGGCCGCGCGCGAGGACGGCGGAGGCGCTCGGCAGATACATCTCCCAGCCATCGCGCTGCGCGGCGAACGCGGCCTGGACGTCGGCGAGCGATTTGCTGATCCGGCCTTGCAGCAGGCGGGGGTAGCTGCGGCAGTAGCTGGCAGTGGCAAACGCCATCGGCGACCCGCGCTCACCGGCGTCTTTCAGGACTGCGTCACAGATCCTCACGCTGAACTCGAACTCCCCTGAGAACGTCAGGGCGCCGGTGAGCAGGTTCCAGCTCATCCCGTCGCTGGTCTCCGCCTCGAGCAGCGCGCCGTCCCCCCACGCGCGGACGACGAGCTCGAGGACCTTCTCGACTGGGTCGCCGGCCATGCTGTGCTGCACCGCCTGCTGGGCCAGCACGGCCCGCTCGCCCGGGGTCGGGACTGCACCGTTGACGGTGAGCATCGCCTTCGCCGTGGCTATCGCGCTGTCGCGAAGCGAGCTCTCGAGCGACGCGGCGGCCACGAAGTGGGCCTGCAGTTCGCGAGCTAGATCGTCCTGCGGGCAGTCGCCCAGCACGGCGAGCCCGCGCTGAAACGCAAGGGCGGCCGCCCTGTGATCACCGCCGACGCTCAATGCCCTCCCGTGCAGGTGCTCGACCTTCGCCCGCAGGCGATCGTCGTGCACCCGTTCCAGTGCCTGCTCGCAGTACCGCGTCGCCTGTTCGACCTCGCCACCCATCACGTGTGCCTCTGAGAGCGCGATCAGCAACGGCACTACGGCGTCGCCGGTGGGTGGCTCGGCCAGAGCGCGGACGAGATAGTGCACGGCCGTCTGCGGGCTGGCTCGCGCGCTCGCCAGCGTGGCGGCCGCTTCGAGGCGCTCCACCACCCACGAGTCCCCTCGACGCGGGCTGAGAAGCAGATGCGCGGCCACGCGCTGCGGGTCGCCAGCTTCAGCGTGAAGGAGGTGAGCGGCGTGAAGATGGCCGACGGCCCGCTGGGCCTGGGGCATGTCGGCGTAGATGGCGCCCGCCACCAACGGGTGCACAAACGACACGGGGTCGCCGGGCGCGAGGATCTCGGCGGCGCTCAAGGCGTCGATCGCGCTCGCCGCATGATCACCATCGAGTCCTGCTAGGGCCGCCGCGTGGCGAAGCGAGGCCCGGTCGCCGAGGATGGAGACGGCGCGCGCGAGCGCGACCGCACCCGGGTCCAACCGCCCGACGCGCACGAGCACAGAGCGCGAGATCGACTCCGGCGCCAAGGCACGGACCTGCTCCGCGTCCTGCTCGCCCGCGCTCTTGCCCTCGGCCCGCAGCGCCAGCAACAGCTCATGCAGGTAGAACGGGTTGCCTGCCGTGCGCTCGGCGCAGGCACGCCAGAACGCGGCGCCCGCCTGAGGGAAGACCGCGTGCACCAACGAACGCACCGAAGTCAACCCCAATGCCGCGAGGCGCCTGGGCACGGTATTTGGGTGCGTACAGATGCGCTCGAGCAACTCCGCCACGGGCCCAGGCTCATCGGGACGCAGCGCCAGGAACACGGCCACCGGCAACTCATCGAGACGCTCCAGCAGATACAGCAGGAACCGCAACGAGGGCACGTCGCACCAGTGGGCGTCGTCGATCAGGATCGCCACGGGGCGACGCTCGGCCAAGCCGGCGGTCAACCAGAACAGACCGTGCACGAGCGGGAAGATCGTCGTCGCCGCAGATCGTGACCCGGGCACGGCGGCCGACGCGTCAAACAGCGCGGCGACCGGTGTCCCCACACCAACCAGCCGCTCGCGCGCCACGGGTGTCGCCCCACCCACCACGGGGCCGAAAAGCTCGATCGCCGCCCCCCATGGGACCTCCCGCTCCAACACCCCGCAGCGAGCGCCCAGGACCTGCAAGCCAGCTGCCTGGGCGCGAGCACCCGCGGCCCTGATCAGCGCCGACTTGCCGATTCCCGCGTGACCCTCGAACGCGACCAGCCGTCCCGACCCCACCAAGCCAAGCGCCAATGCCGCATCGAACTCGCCCAACTCCGGGTCACGCTCCAACAGCATCCGTGCCGCAAACGCCGAATCCGGCGCGGGCTCTCCGACCACAAATCCCCCCAGCCATCCCTTTGGCTAAATACTAGGGTCTTACCCTATCGCGAACGCGCACCCCCATGGGGGAGAGTGGGTGGCATGCAACCCGCGCGAGCGCAAGTCACGCTCGACATCGAGCTCGACTCGGAGCCGATCTCCGGCTCCCTGTCTGAGGGCGACGGCACCGGCCAAGCGTTCAGCGGCTGGATCCAGCTCGTCTCACTACTCCAAGACGCCGCGACGACACGGACGTCCCAAGCCGACCAGCCAAGAACGCTGGTCGTCGCACCCCGGCCAGAGGAGGCCCCCTCATGATGACCGCTCAGATCGGTGATTCGCCTGATCACGCTCAAACCATGAGTGGCTCGTACGTGCGCCCCCGTGTCCTCGTCGTCTCCGCCATCGGTGCGTTGGCGATGCTCGGCCTCGTGCCGGGCGCACAGGCGGCGCCGATGGACGTGACCTTCACGGTCGTCAACCAGCGTGGCATCAACCAGTTCAGTTACATCAAGCTCGCAGGATCCTTTGGCTTCGCGAACCAGACCGACGGCAACGGGCAGTTCTCGGCCAGCGTCGCCAGTTGCGGCGGCTCACTAGGTCCGTGCATCAGCCCGGGGGACCATGTCTCCTTCTCCCGCGACGAAGTGCAAACCGGCGTCTGCGCTGCTCCCGAGGATCCCGCCGGCGGCCTGAACTACGTGGTGACCAGCAGTCCGAGCCAGACTGTCACCCTTCCAAACACAACCGGTGACTCGAACCATAGCTCGCTCACCAACACCGAGAGCTGGATCGTCGGCAGGCTGAATCAAGACCGGGCGGCCCATAGCCCGCCGCTTGCACCGCTCCATGTCTCGAGCACGCTGACCCAGGCCGCCTACGCAATCGCGCACGATCGCGCGCTAGCCGCGGGCCATCCCTACCCGCCTCCCTACTGCTTCGTGAACCTCTCCGACTGGGGCTGGCCGGCCCCGGGATTTCTGCACGAGGACTCACCGTATGCGGCGCCCGAGGCGACCCTGGCTCACTGGGACGGCTCCGCTGGTGATGCGGAGTCGCTCAACCTCGCGAGCCACGGTGTCTTTAATCCGGCGAACACGGCAGTCGGCGTCGCAGACGGCGGCGGCACCTGGATCATCGAGTACAACGACTGCTCCTATATCGCTCCCGCCTTCGTCAGCCGCTGCGGAATGACCGGCGACACCGGCAACCCAAACGCCTACACGCCACCGTTGCCCGGCGCCGGTACGACGGGCGGAGGTAACACCGGTGTAAGCACAACGGGCGGACAGGCGGGGGCCGGTTCCGGCGTCACTACGCTGTCGATCGGCGGAGGGTCCGTAAGCCTCGGAGGGAGCTCGTCTGCATCCGCGATTACGGCAACCTCGAGCGCCGTCGCCGTCACGCTCAGCTGCACGGGTGCGAGCGGAAAGACCTGCGCCGGACAGGTCTCCGTCTTTGTGCGTGAGCGCACACGTGGCGGCAACGTCTTGGCGATGCTGACCCGTTCGAGAGGGAGCAAGACGCGCGCGGTGAAGGTGCTGGTTGGCCTGGCGACATACACGATCGCCGCAGGTCAGATCAAGACGGTCACCGTTTCGCTCAACGGTCTCGGCCGTAGCCTGCTCAAACGCTTCCACCGCTTGAAGGTCGCGGTGAACGTAAGCGTCTCGACAAAGAGTGGCCTGAGCCAGGTGGCCAGCAGGACCGTCACGATCAAAGCGGCTCTCACCCGCAACCGGCACAAGCGACACTAAGCATGGTTACGTCAGACGAGCAAGCGCTCCGCAGCGAGTACAGAGGTGAGCGCCAATACCACGTCGCGCCTGCGAACACCGGCTCACGCACCGAAGCGTCGCGATTCGGTCTCGTTGGTGCCCCAGGGTCGGACACAGGGACGTCTCGCTTGCGCTGGCCGGATCTTTATCAGCAGCCAAACAAGGAGCGACGATGAAGTCAGATACCCACCTCCCACTGACCGGCCGCAGGATGGCGGTGTGGGGCCTGACTGCCCTGCTGTCTTGCTTTGTTGCGTTCGGGACTTCAACTGCCGGTGCCCGAGCGGCAACCGCCAAGTCAACAGCAGCGAAATCGCTCACACAAGCGCAAAAGCTCTCAAAAGCACTGAAGGCATGCAAGAAGCAGCCGAAGGCGAAGCGGGCAGCGTGCGCGAGACACGCAAAGAAGAAGTACGGACCGCTTCATCCCGTCTCGCCGCTGGCCGCCGTTACGCCACCCAGAGGCGCGGTGACGCCACCCGCGCCCTCGGGGACGGCACCCGCATCCCCGCCGGTCGCTGGTCCGGTCGCACCTCCGGCCCCAACGTCGGCCGCAATCGAAGCGTTGGTGTGCTCCTTCTATTGTCCGATTCTGAACTTCAACATTCTCGAACGAGGCCTCCCGCGCCTGGGGACGGGACTCGATACGACACGCGGAGGTGACGGCGTGCCAAGCGACACGTGGATCTTCCCGCTGCTGTTGAGCTACGACAAAACGGACCCTACGTACTTCCGCCACATAGCCTGCCCGTCGCCATCCGAAACGTGCTACCCGGGTGGGTACAACGAAACCTACACGATGACACTTCACTGGCGCGAAAGGACAAACGCGCAGATCGACGCCGCCGGCGGGTTGCGCATTTGGCAACAGGCCGCCACCGAGACCTGCGAACCCGCCGTAGTGGGATGTGGCATCAGCACCGGCGGCGGCGCCTGAGGTTCGGCGCGGGCTCTCCTCAGAGCGTGCCAGGTCCGCACGGTTTCGTCTTGTCGATCGGCATCGTGCGCCGGCGAGCTATCTCGTGTAGCGTCAACCGGACATGACTGGTGCACCCAAGCCACTCACCGGTCGCTGTCTGTGTGGCGGCGTGAGGTACAGCGCTGACGCCGAGCCTGTCGTTCAAGCGGTCTGCCACTGCACCGACTGCCAGCGCCAGACCGGCGACCCGTTCTCGGTGATCGTGGGAGTTCCCCGCGCGGCTCTCAACGTCGAGGGGAGCACGCTCGCCTCGTTCGCGACGACCGGCGAGGACCACGGCGGCGAGACGCAGCGGAATTTCTGCTCGGCCTGCGGCTCGCCGGTTTTCAGCATCGCCGCGGTGGCGCCGGAGCTGGCCTTCATCAAGGCCGGATCGCTGGACGACGCATCATGGCTCGAGCCGGCGGTGGAGGTGTGGACGAGCTCGGCGCAGCCCTGGTCGCCGCACTTCGAGCGCGCGGTGCGCATCGAGCGGGGACCCCAGTAAAGAGACGGACGGAGGGCCTTGCAAGCTCTCGCGCGTCCGACTATGGTTGCGCGATGGCGGTCGGTGCTTCGGCTCCGGATGTCGCGTCGGTGTTGCACGAGTTCGTGGAACGCTATGAAGCTGCTTGGAACGGCTGCGACACGGACGCGTTGGCGCAGCTGATCACCGAGGACGTCGTCTGGGCAGATCCCGCTCTGCCCGAGCCGGCACGCGGCATCCCGGCCGTGCAGGAGTTCATGCGCACGAGCTTCCGTGCCTTTCCCGACTTGCGCTTCGGCCAGCCCGACCCGCCCGCGCTAGCCGCCACGGGCGATGTGATCCTCTGGGCGTGGTACATGGAGGGAACGCACCGCGGTGCGATCGATCCGCCCGGCTTTGCGCCCACAGGGCGCACGATGCGGGTCGACGGCGTCGATCGGTGGACGATGCGCGATGGTCGGATTGCCCGCTACCGCGCTTTTTATGACATGAACGACGTCGCCCGCCAGCTCGGCATCGCGCCGGCTCCGGGCAGCCGCGCCGAGCGGGGGATGGTCGCGCTTCAGCGCCTCCAGGCCCGGCTGGCGCGTCGATGAGCGCCGACGGCGACAGCTACGACGTCGCAATCGTCGGCGCGAGCGTTGCTGGCTGTACCGCGGCTCGGCTGTTCGCTCTGCGCGGCGCGCGCGTGGCGCTGATCGAGGCGCGCCCGGCGATAGACGCCTACAAGACCGTCTGCACGCACTTCATCCAGTCGAGTGCGACGCCGACGATCGAGAAGCTCGGTCTCGCACCGCTGCTCGAGACGCGCGGTGCCGTGCACAACAGCGTCGACCTCTGGACACAGGACAGCGGCTGGATCGTCGCCGACGACGGTGCGCCGTATGGCTACAGCGTCACGCGCCGTACGCTTGACCCGATCCTGCGCGAGCTCGCGGCCGAGACGCCTGGGGTCGAGCTGCTTGCCGGCTGGACCGCCGTCGGCCTACTCGGCGACCGTCAGCCTGCCGGCGTGGAGATCGAGGACCGCAGGCACGAGCACCGAGAGCTGAAAGCCCGGCTGGTCGTTGCTGCCGACGGCCGCGACTCGAAGCTCGCGCGTTGGGCGCGTGTGCCGGGCCGCGTAAAGCCCCACCGCCGCTTCTTCTATTGGGGCTATTGGAGCGGCGTGCGTCCCGCCACGTCGCGCTCGAAGATGTGGCTGCTTGACCCGGATTGCGCGTACACGTTTCCCATGGAGGACGACCTCACGGTTGTGCTTGTCGCGCCCCACCGCGAGCGCCTGCCGGAGTTCCGCGCCGACCTCGAGGGAGCCTTCCGCCGCATGGTCAACGTGCTACCCGACGGGCCCGACCTCGACACTGCCACGCAGGAGTCAAAGCTGTTGGGAAAGCTCGAGCTGCCGAACGTGTTTCGACCTGCCGCCCGCCCGGGCATAGCGTTCGTGGGCGACGCGGCGCTGGCTGCCGACCCACTGTGGGGAGTCGGGTGTGGCTGGGCGTTTCAGAGCGCGGACTGGCTCGTGGAGGAGTCCGCAGACGCCGTCGCCGGCGGCGGGGATCTCGACGCCTCGCTCGAGCGTTACCGTCGCGTGCATCGCCGCCGGCTGCTCCCTCACTACCTGATGATCGCCGACCTCGCGAGCGGCCGACCGATCAACCCGCTCGAGCGTCGCCTATACAGCGTCGCCGCCCGCGACCCGATCGTGCTGCACGCCTTCGAACAGGTGGGCAGTCGTCGTCGCTCACCCGCACGCATGCTCGACCCGCGCGTGCTCGCCCGACTCGCTCACTGAGGCGAGGAAGGGTTCAGGGCGCCCAGACTCACGATCGGACCACGCGCGGTGGACTGTACAAACGGAGTAGGCTGCGATCTGCCGTCTGATCTCGACTACCACATACGGAATAGAGGGGGACCCTCGATGAGCACGCAAACGACCATCGACAGCGATGAGCTCTTCATCGGGGGTGAGTGGATCAAGCCGCAGGGCTCGGACCGCATATCCGTGCTGGCCGCGAGCACGGAGGAGCTCGTTGGCTCGGTGCCGGAGGGGACGAACGCCGACATCGACGCCGCCGTGACCGCGGCACGCTGGGCGTTCGACGACCCGAGCGGATGGTCGTCCTGGTCTGAGGAGGATCGCGCCCAAGCGCTCGAGCGGCTCGCTGGGGCACTGGAAAGCCGGGGCGAGGAGACGGCACGCCGCGTTTCGCTGCAGAACGGCATGCCGATTTCGCTCGCGCTGCAGGTCGAGGCCGTCTTTCCGGCCGTGCTCGCGCGGTATTACGCGGGGCTGATCCGCCAGACCGCGCTGCAGGAGGATCGCCCGGGGCTGCTCGGCGGCACCATTCACGTGCTGCGCAAGCCGGTCGGTGTCGTCGGGGCGATCGTGCCATGGAACTACCCGCAAGCCCTCGCCCTGTTCAAGCTCGCGCCGCTGCTCGCGGCGGGATGCACCGTCGTGATGAAGCCGAGCCCGGAGACGGTGCTCGACAGCCTGCTGCTCGCCGAGGCGATCCTCGAGGCTGAGCTGCCGGACGGCGTCGTGAACATCGTGCCCGCCGGTCGCGAGGTCGGGGCTTACCTTGTCGAACATCCGGGCGTCGACAAGGTCGCGTTCACCGGGTCCAGCGCATCGGGTCGCATGATCGCCCGGCGCTGCGGGGAGCTGCTTCGACCCGTGACGCTCGAGCTCGGCGGCAAGTCCGCCGCGATCGTCCTCGACGATGCCGACCTCGCCGGGGCCACCGAAGCCCTTTTCGCCGCGACGTTGATGAACAACGGCCAGACGTGCAACATCGGGACGAGGGTGCTCGCGCCTCGCTCGCGCTATGACGAGGTCCTGGAAGTCTTTGGCGGCCTTGCGAGCTCGCTCGTCGTCGGTGATTCTCTCGATCCGGCCACGCAGATCGGTCCGCTGGCGAGTGCCCGTCAGCGCGAGCGCGTCGAGGGGTACATCGAGAAGGGCCGCGCCGAGGGCGGCCGGGTCGTCGCTGGAGGCGGTCGTCCGCCGGAGCAGGATCGCGGCTGGTTCGTCCAGCCCACGATCTTCGCCGACGTGGACAACAGCTTCACGATCGCCCGCGAGGAGATCTTCGGGCCTGTGCTCGCTGTCATCCCCTACGACGGCGTCGACGACGCCGTCGCAATTGCCAACGACTCCGACTTCGGGCTCGGCGGCAGCGTCTGGACCCGCGACACCGAGCGCGGCCAGGACGTCGCAAAGCGCGTGCAAACTGGCAGCATCGGGATCAACCACTACATGCTGGACCCGGCCGCCCCGTTTGGCGGAGTGAAGGCGAGCGGCATCGGACGCGAGCTCGGCCCGGAGGGCCTCAACGCCTACTTCCAGCTGCAGTCGATCTACGAGCCTCCGCCACAGGCTGCCGACGCTCCCTAACCAGCAACGGGTCGCCGACGCGACGGCTCACGCCGGTCAACTCTGGCGATCGTCAGGGTGGACCTACGGCGCGCCCGGAGCAGCGGGTCGCCGCTGATGCCCGAGAGGAGGCGAACCCGGAGCTCCGCTTGGGCCCCCGGCACCAGTGCGCTGTAGCAGCGCTTCCATACGGCTGGAGAGTCTGGTTAGCCGTTCCCGCTCCTGTTGGCTCGTGATCGAACCGCTTGACACGGCCTGGTCAAGTCGTTTCTTCTTTGCCGACAGGATTGCTGCCTTCAGACCTTCAACGGACTTGCCGGGGGTCGAGGACGCGATCTGAGCCAGGGACCTGCCCGACTCGAGATCGTTGCGGAGCGTGTCGGCACCGATGCCCAGATACCGCGCCGCGGCGCCGTGCCCGCCAAGGCCACCAGCACCGAATCGATGGCCGAAGAACGGAATCCCGCCGCCGTTGTCGATCCGCTGCTTCAGGGCGTCGGCCTGAGACCGCTTGATGCGCCCGGCTGCAACCGCGGTTTCTATTTGCTCGTCCGCCGCGCCCTTCAACGCCGCGGTGAGAGCGCCAGGCGAGACATTGAGACGCTTGGCCACGTCGTCGATGTAGGCCCGACGGCCGGGCCCGCCGGAGCTCTGCGTCGCGGCCACGGCGCCCCCGGCGCCGCCCAGAAGGAGAAGGCCTGTCGCCCCGATTACCAGCTTCCTGCTCAAGATCGATTTCAAGTTTGATCCTTAGGTGCGTGGGATTTGACCCCAGTGAACCGTAGCCCGCTGAGTCGGGGCTCAACGGAGATTAAGACGCACATAAGTCCGCGCGCGCGCGGACGGTGCTCCTCGCAGACCCGTCGCGCCCGATCTGCCCTGCGACGATCAAGGGCAGGTCAGGCTCAGTTGTGGCTCGGGCTCACTGTTAATGAGGGGTGCTGGCCGGTGGGGTCGCGAGGCAGCTTTTGCCGTGGTGTCCCGCCTTGGCCCCCGAGCAACCAAGTCCTCCTTCGCCTTTTTCGACCTCGGTGAGCAGGACCGTGCCCGGCTTGTGCGGAAAGCTGCCGTCGGGACCGTAGCCGATAACGACACTGTCCCCCTTCTGGAGCACGAGCGCGGCGGGGTTGCTCAGCGGCTTGCCGTTGAGATAGAAGTGCAGGTGATTGCCGCCATACCCTGTCAGGCCGCCGACTTGGGCTGGGCCGAGCTTCACGCCCCATACCGAGAAGAAATCGCCGAGCGTGTACTTATAGGGATGGGGAGCCTCCATGTGGATGATTCCCGTGCTGTCGTGCGTGTGCATGCTGGACTCGATTCCCTTCGCGGGGTCGAGGCCGATGTTCGCCGGCAGCGGGCTCAGGAGACCGTTGACGTATATGTGCAGCAGCGCGTGAATGTGGAAGGTTTCCTTCCCACCTGGAGGTATGCCGATCTCGTGCAGCCGCTGCGCGAGGTGCTGGTATTCCGGGGGCCAAGGTGGCTTACTCGTCTGAAGCCCCGGGCCGGTATTCGTGAGGCCCGCAGGGGCCTTGGTGCTCGATCCACACCCAGCCAGCGCGAGCGCCAGCAGCGCGACAAGCGTGACACGGGACAAGCATCTCTCGAGAGCTCGCGGCGACATACGACGGCGCATCGTAGCAAGAGACGGCACCTGCCCGGGTGGCCTCTCTTTGCTGCGAGCAGTTTGACGACAGCGAGGTCATCGGGCGCCGGCGAGAGGCGTGGCCCCTCTCCTGTCGGTGTAGAACCCACTGGCTCAAACTCGGGCGGCTGCCTGGCGATCGAATGGTCGCTGTTCCGCCACAACTCGAGCGGCGTGCTGCCGAACTCGGAAACCCGGGCGACTACCCCCGCCGCTGCGTGTGAACGGAGCGGCGGCGCCTCACGCCCGCATTCGAGACGGATGACGCCTCACGGTTGGCGTGGGACGAGCTGCAGGATCGGGATAGTGCGACCGGCGCGGGCTGCGCGGTCCCGGTAGGCGGTGTATGGCGGGAAGACGGGGCCGGCGAGCTCCCAGAGGCGGATGCGCGACGCCTCGTCATCGACGACCTCGACGCGGAATGGCTGGCCACCAAGCAGGACGTCGGGACATGCGAGGGCGTTGTGAAACCACGACGGGTGCTCAGGAAGGCCGAGCTTGGACGCGATTATCGTCACGCGCTCGCCGTCGTGGAAGTAGATAACCCCGTTGCGGCGCACGCGGCCGGTGCGCGCCCCGCGTGTCTCCAGAAGCGCGGTCGGGAGCATGAGCCCCATGCCGACACGGCCGCCGGTGATCCGCATCAGGTAGGGGTCGACCTTCCACACGAGCTTGGGCGAAAGCCGCATCGCCGTGCGCGTGCCGATGAAGCGTGCATACGCGCGATAAAGCGGACCGCGCGAGGCACGGGGATCGACGTACGGTAGGGCGCCGTGGCGAGACATGAGAGCCAATTCGTGCGAGGAGTCGGACTGGCGCGTCCGCTTGAATCGGTGGATCGTACTCGCCAGCCCGAACCTACAGCAGCTCAAGATCTCCAAGGGAGAGCGCCCACGACGCGCGCTGGGTCGGGTCGGGAACGAGGTTCTGCTGAATCGGATACGTCATCAGGACTGATCGGTCGGGGTACTGGACAAAGCCGTGTTGGGCCGCCTGACGGCGTGATGAGAAGTTGCATTCGATGAAGTCCGCTGACGCCGCGTCTCTGACCCGACCTAGCAGCTTGCGGGCGGTGCGTCGGTCGCGCCGCTGTACGAACAGCTCACAGACATGCGAGCCCCAAAAGGGCCCGTGACGTCGGAGTCGGAAGATCACCATGCCTCCGCCTCCCTCGCCCGCGTCGGTTCGAAGCGCCCGGTACTCGTCGAATTGTCCGTACCTCCAGCGTAGGTAATCGAGATCCTTCACAGTCGCAAGTCGATCGCCCGGGTCCTTCGCACACGCGACGAGGAGCGACCCGAGCGCGCCATCAGCGAGCGTCTCAGCGGCCGTCACGGCCTCGATCCGCGGGCGCTCTGGCGTCTTCGACCCTCTTGCATACCACCGCCGGACCGTCTCTCGCAGTGATCCACGCGGCTGCACGAAGCGAGCCAACCTGCAGACTCTGCGCAGTCCGGCTTTATGGCCTCCGGGCCGGCTTTGCTCGTTCGGGTTGCTCCACATGAAGGCGATCTCGTTGGAGAATCTCACCGCGTTTCGTATCGCCATCGAGACCCCGAGGCGCCGATAGGAGGGGTGAACCGCAAGATCGACCCTGCGAATCGTCGACAGAACCCGTCCATGGGCTCGAAATCGCCAGGGCATGAACGCATGACACCCGATGACGGCATCGTCAGCCTCCGCGATCAGTAGCGTCGAAGGACCGAACGGGCCAGCTCTGTGCTTCCAGCGAAAGAACTCGCTGGGCGCAACACCACGGATATCGCTAGGCCACTGGCCAAAGGCCGCCTGCAACAGCTCGAGAACCCCGGGCTCGTCCTTCGGCTCGAAGGCCCGGACTTTGACTCTGTCGTCGAGAGCTAGGGGAGCCATCGGTATCGCGAACGACGATAGACCACAGGCGGAGAACGACGATCGAGAACGTGTCGTGCCTTGCGCCTGGGTCGGCGGCCTCAGGGCACCGCGGCACCCACGAAGGCGCGCATGAGTTCGACGGCGGCGGCGTCATCGAGTCCCTCCTCTCGCACCAGGGACTTCCAGCTCGAGAATGCAATCGCATGCCCAATGGCGGCCTCCGTGTGAAGCTTGGCGGCTCCTCGGCCCCGTCGTCCTCGCATGAGCGTGTCCCGCGCTGCCACGAAGTAGCCGCGGAAGGCGGCGAAGCGCTCACCGACGATCGGCACGGCGATCTCATCGCGAAACAGGTTCTCGAGCATCGTCTCGGTTCGCCCGTAGAAGGCGTACAGCTCGCCGAGCGCCACCGCGAGGCGCGCATCGGGATCATCGACCGTCGACCAGGCCGCGAGATCGGGTGGCGGGTTCGTCGCAGCCCAGTGAGCGCTACACGCGTCAAAGAGCGCCGTCTCGTCGGCGAAATGACGGTAGAGAGTCGAGCGACGCACCCCCGCGTGCGCGGCAACTGCGCTCATCGACGTCCGCGAAGGCCCAAGCGTCCCGTGAAGCTCCACGGCGCTCTCCGTGATACGCAGGCGGGTCCGTTCCTGGGACTCCGCACGGCGCTTCATGCGATATGGGCGAGATTGATCGGTCATTGCCGTCCGATCAAGTTTGACAGGCATTCGGGCGCCGGTATAGTTGGCGCAACATCAGTGTCCAATGAAATGAGGGAGCGATGCAGACCTCTTCAAGCCGGGTAGTCGGCCCGGCAGATGGGAAGGCCGGGTTTCTCGGCAGCATCGGGGTGCGCTTCATGCTCGACGGCCCCACAAGCGACGGCGGCTTTTCGCTCGTCGAACATCCGATGTCCTCGCGCGCCCTCGCCGCACCGATGCACCGGCACGCACGCGAGGATGAGTACAGCTACGTGCTGAGCGGCCGCATGGGAGCGCTCCTCGGGGAGGACGTGCTCGAGGCAGGTCCAGGGGACCTCGTGCTCAAGCCGCGCGGTGAGTGGCACACGTTCTGGAACGCCGGGGATGACCCCTGCCGGATCCTCGAGATCATCGCGCCCGCCGGATTCGAGGGTTTCTTCGCCGAGCTGGTGAACCTCGGAGGCGTCGCGCAGGCGGACCCGGCGACCCTCGGGGACCTTTGCGAGCGATACGCCCTCGAGATGGACCCCTCGAGCGTGCCCGGTCTCATCGAGCGCTTCGGCCTGCGCTTTCCCGCGGAGCCCCTCGCGCGCTGACGCCTCGTGAAGGGCGCACTCCCGGGGCGTCAGGCGCGAGCTGTACGAGGTCGCCTTGCGCGAGGACGCCCACGTGCGGGTGCCGAGCCCCTGGGGACAGCGAGCTGGCCGATTTGCCACAGGCCTGCGTCGTGTCGCACTTCAAGCCAGCGCTCGGCGTCACGCTGGCCGAGCGCAATCAGCTCGTCGATGAACTCGCGTGCAAGGAACAGGTAGCTCAACAGCTCGCCGTGGATCGGCCCGCGCTCGGCGTTGAGGATCCGCCCGAGCAGCGCGAGATTGGCGTCGCGCACGAGGCCGCGGATACCGGCGTAGCGACGCGCGTACACATCGCGCGCGAGGCGTCCGATCTCCAGGCGATCGCTCGGCGCGATGAAGATGTAGGGAATCGTTCGCCGGTGTCCTCGTCCGGCCCCGCCGCGGCCGGACGACGATCCAGCGGGTACGAGCGTCTCGTTAACCGTGGCGAGCGTCGCGACGTCCTCGGCGAGCTGATCGGCAAGCACCACCTGCAGCAGTTGCGCGATGCCGTCGATCGCGTCCGGCCGTTTTGGAGCCTGGACGGGGGTCACCGAGGAGTTCAGGCCGATGACGACGACTCGGTCGGCGCCCAGTGCGAGCGCCGGCTTCAGCGGTGCGTTGAGGCGGACGCCGCCATCGCCATACCAGCCCGCTGCCGACCGCGGCCGCCGAATCTCGACCGCCGGGAACGCGCCCGGGATTGCCGCCGACGCCAGTACGTGCTCGGGCCTGAGCGGAGTCGCGACATAATCGATCGCACGCACCATGTCGGGTGCGAGTGCCGGACCGCCATCGTGAAAGGCCACGCTGCGGGTCGTCGCGTAGGCCGTGGCAACGACGGCGGCGGCCGTCAGCGCGCCACCTTTGACGTTGCGCGCGATCCCCTCGAACGCGACGAACCGCCCGAGCGTGTCGCGTAACGCCGAGGGGTCGAGCAGCCCGGAAAGATCGACCCCCGGCAAGCCCGCAAGCATCGCTGTCGCGCCCAGCAAACGACCCAGCTCGGACGGCGACAGCAACGGCTGGAAGGCGTCTCCCCAAACCAGCTCACGCCACATTTCGAGCCCGGCTGCGGCCGTCGCCTCCAGTGGCTGGTCCGCACGAGCCGCGAAGAACGCACCATTCAGCGCGCCGATGCTCGTCCCAACGATGATGTCGGGGGCCTGTTGGCGGGCAGCGAGAACGGGCGCGAGAGCCGCCAGCGCGCCAACCTCATACGCGCCGCGCGCCCCGCCGCCGGCAAGCACGAGCGCGATCCGTTCACGCCTCCCGCTTCGTTGAGCAGCGACCGGCATTCTGGTGGCAGGGTAGCCGGTGGGCCGGCGTGAGGTCGACTCTCGTTTATCCCCCATCCAGGCGGGCCGTAGGAGCATGGGGGCCGCGTGGACTTCACGGTCCGCGGTCCTTCGAGTCCACGCTGGCGCATTGAAAGTGCCAGGATCGTGCGCGTGCACACTTGCGCACTCGGGAGCCCACGCTGATGAGGGCCGCGCTCGATGAGCCGAGCGCGGGGCCTCCGAGACCCGGCCACGGCCTGAGCGAGACCGAGGCTGCGGCGCGCCTGGAGGCGAGGGGCAAGCCGCCGCGCCAGCGCTCAAGCCGCTCCTGGGCGAGCATCATCCGGGCAAACACCCTGAACATCCCGAACGGGATCCTGTTCGTTTTCGGGGTGCTCACGATCACATTCGCGTCGTGGAAGGACGCGCTCTTCCTCGGCATCCTCGTCTCGAACGTCGTAATCGGATCCTTCCAGGAGATCCGCTCCAAGCGCGCACTTGACCGGCTCGCTGCGCTGGTGGCGCCGGACGCAGTGGTCGTGCGGGACGGAGTTGACCGCCGCGTGCCGATCGACCAGGTCGTCGTCGGCGACGCCGTGCGTCTGGCCGCCGGAAATCAGGTCGTCGCCGACGGGACGGTGATCACGGCTGACGGGCTGGCTCTCGACGAGGCCAACCTGACCGGCGAGTCAGAACCGGTGGTTCGCAGTGCCGGAGAACCTGTTTGGTCGGGTTCGTTCGCGATCGAGGGCGCCGCGCTGTTCGAGGCCACGGCAGTCGGCGCTGACAGTCGCGCCGCTCAGCTCACCGCAACGGCGCGCGCGTTCCGCCATCCGCGCTCCCCCCTCGAGCGCGCCAATGACCGTCTGTTGCTTTGGATCATCATCCTGGCGGTGCCGCTGGCGATCGGGCTCACGGTTTCGGTCCTCGCCCGCGTCGGCAGCAGCGCTGCCCAGGTGCAGGCGATCACCGCGGGCCTCGTGAACCTCGTTCCGGAGGGCCTGATCCTGCTCATCAGCGTCACGGCGGCGGTTTCCGCGTTCAAGATCGCGAGGCGTGGCGTGCTCGCGCAGCAGCTCAATGCGGTCGAGTCTCTCGCATCCGTCAACCTGGTCTGCACCGACAAGACAGGAACCCTGACGGAGCCGACGCCGCGAGTGGTCGCATTGGTGCCCGCCGACGGCTCCGACGAGACGACGTTTGCCCGCGATCTGGCGCTCTTCGCCGCCAGTGCACCCTCCCGCAACCTCACTCTTGAGGCGATCAACGACGCTGGACTGGCAGAAGTGACGAGCCTGGCGGTGATCGGCCAGGTGCCGTTCTCCTCACGGCGACGTTGGAGTGCACTGGACCTCGACGGCAAGCGCTTGTTCCTGGGTGCGCCCGAGCGATTCATCAACGCCGATGCTTCGCTGAAGGACAGGGCGCGCGAAGAGGCGAGTGCCGGCCGGCGCGTGCTGGCTCTTGGCCGCGGTGAGGCACCGCTGCCAACGGACGGCTTCGACCCCCAGTTTCCGGACGACGTCCAACCCCTTGGCCTGGTCGTGCTCGCAGAGCGCCTTCGGCCCAACGCAGCGGCGACCGTCGCCTTCTTCGCCGAGCAGCACGTCGTGCTGAAGGTACTGTCGGGCGACGCTCCCGCCACGGCCGGAGCGATCGCCCACGATGCCGGCGTGCCGGGCTCAGCGCCCGCGCTCGACGGTGAAGCGCTGCCAAGCGAACCGGCCGCGCTGCGCGACGCGGTCCTGTCGGCACCCGCCGTCGGTCGGATCTCCCCCGACGGCAAGCGCGCCGTCGTGGACGCGCTCACGGACGCCGGGCGCTATGTCGCGATGGTCGGCGACGGAGTCAACGACGTGCCAGCGCTGAAGGAGGCACGCCTCGCGATCGCCCAGGGATCCGGGGCACAGATAGCGCGTTCCGTCGCCGACCTCGTCCTGGTCAAAGACGACTTTGCGGCTGTGCCTGGCATGGTTGGGGAGGGACGGCAGATCTTGCGCAACATCCAACGCGTCGCGCGACTCTTCGTCACCAAGACGGTGTTCACCGCAGTGGTAGGGCTGGCGGTGGGGATCACTACAGCGACCTACCCACTTCTGCCGCGCCAGTTCACGCTCGCCTCGACAGTCACGATTGGTATTCCGGCGTTCCTGCTTGCTCTCGCGCCGAGCTCCGGTCCCTGGCGGCCCGAGGGATTCCTGCAATCGGTGGCCCGCTTCGCGATCCCGGCAGGCGTCACGATCGGGATCGGGATCGTCGCGGGCTACCTGCTCGCGCGTTACGGATTCAACCTCGGACTCACCCGCTCGCGGACGGTCGCAACGGGCATCGTCGTGGTCTGCGGGCTCGCCGTCGTAATGCGCCTCGAGCCGGGCGGCGGGCGACGACGGCTCGCTCTCGCCGGCCTGTCCGCACTGATGCTGGCGCTCTTCGCCATCGCTCTCGTGGTCCCGTTTCTGCGCGAATTCTATGAGCTCTCAACACCCACAGGCGAAATGGTCGCGGCCTGGGCAGTAGGAACGGCGATAGGACTCGCCGGGATGCTTGGCGCCCTCCGCGTGCTCCGCGTTTGACCGTGCAACCGGTTCCCGCCGATCCACCGTCGAGCTACCGGTCCCAAGCGCTGCCGACCCGCCCGGATACGCCCGCTTAGATCGAGTCACTCACACGCGCGTAGCGAGCCTGGCAGTGCGTAGGCTGTAACCGTGCCGATCCGGTGGTTCTCACGGCGCCGTGCCCCAAGGGAGCCGGCGGTCTTGATAGCGGACCCGCGCCTCGAGGAATGGGAGACCGTCAGCACCTTCCAGGAGCAGACAACGGCGTTGGCGTGGCGCGACCAGCTCCGCGGCATGGGCGTCGACGCGACGTGCGCAGCCGACCACCCGCTCGACCGCTTTGGCCGCGGCGACATCTACCTCGTCGTCCCGCCTGAGCAGTGGTCTCGCGCGAACGAGATCATCGACAACCTCGACTGATCGAACGCGTGGGGACTGCCACCCGGCCGCTGACGCCGCGCGCTACGGGCGCTCACCCTGGAGCTGAGTCTTCAGACCTCGACGGGTGAGCATCGGCCCTTGGCCTTGTCTTCATACATCGCGGCGTCGGCATGTCTGACCAGCTCGGTCACGGTGCGGCCGTCATCGGGCCAGATCCCGCCACCGACGCTCGCCCCGACGGAGATCGCGACGTCGCCCAGGATGAACGGCTCGACGAACGCCGTCCGGACGCGTGCCTCGGCGGCGCGGACCTGGGACTGCTTGCTTACCTTCGCGAGGATGATCGCGAACTCGTCTCCGCCGAGCCGCGCGACCCCGTCCCCACCGCGAGCGATCGACTCGAGGCGAAGGGCCGCTTTGCGTATCAGCTCATCGCCGGCTTCGTGGCCGTAGGCATCGTTGACCTGCTTGAAGTCGTCGAGGTCGACGAACAGCAGGCCGAGATGACCCTCCCCGGGGTTGGCAGAGTCGAGGAGCTGGTCGATGCACTGTCTGAAGCCGACGCGATTCAGGAGCCCGGTCAGCGCGTCATGGCTTGCTTTGTGGCTCAGTTTGTCCACGAGCTGTCCGTTCTGGATCGCAGTGGCCGCCAGGGCCGCGACCCCGGTGAGCCGTTCCGGAAGGTCGCCGTCGGAGCGAAGGCGCTGCGGGCTATGCGTCACTGACACCGTGAAGACACCGAGGAAGATGTCACGAGCGACGATCGGAACGATCGCCACCGCAACCATCCCGAGGGTCGACATCATCCCGCTGAGCAAGGGGTCCTCGGTCTGATGGTCAAAGAACTGCGGCTCTGGCACCGCGATCAGCTGGGGCAGGAGCGGAGTGTCATCCATGGAGATGACCAATTCGCGCAGGTATGCGGCCTGCTCGGGTGTCTGTCCGGACATTGCGAAGGATCTCAGGTTCTGTTCCAGGTGATCCCAGATCCACACCCCGACCCGGTCGCAGTCAACGACCTCGGGGGTCATAGCCACGAGGCGGGCTGCGACCTCCTCGCTGGTGCCAGCCTGAGCCACTGCATGCGAGAGCGATAGCAACGAGCTGACTTGTTCGTGGCGCCGCGTTGACTGCTCGAGCGCGACGGACATGTCAAGCACAGCGGCGGCGTGCTTGGCATACAGGCTTAGCAGCTCGTGTTCCTGCGGAAAGAACTCGACTGAGCCGGGATAGCGCGCTATCAGCTGTCCGTACTGACGTCGGGCCGAGGCGACCTCCACGACCAGAGTCGAGTCGCCGACCGGGGGCTCGTGCGCCAGCGTGGCGGTCGCGAGCTCTTTGGCCTTTTGCCCGTCGATGCCGTGGCAATAGACCTGCAACTCGGCCGTCGGCTCCGTGCGAACGGCGAGGATGTGGCTCGGTGCGCGCACAGCATCAGCAGCGCGCTCAACGATGCGACGAAGCACGGCGTCGAGGTCATCGGTGGAGACCAGGTCGCCGGCCGTCGCATAGGCGCCGTGCAGGCGTTCGGACATCGCGACGAGCTGCGCCTCCAGCGAGGTCACGCGCTGTTGCGGATCGGCCGCGGCAGCGGCCAACTCGGGATCCCAGGTGACCGTGTACAAGCACTGCTCAGCGCCCTGTGTCTGGCATTCGCTCTCCTCCACTCGCGCCAGTGGAAGCCCGAACAGGATCGGGAGCCCGGCGAGCAGCCCGGTCGTCCAGTCGCAGTGCAGCCGCCGGCGCGTGAAGCCCTCGCGTGCGCAGGCCCTGACGACGCCACGCCCCGGAGCGGTTTCGATCGCCTCCATCTTCGTGACCGCGCTGAGCCTGGCGGCGCTAAGCGTGACGGCCTCGAGTACCGCCTCGGTCGAGCCGAGCGAGCGTAGAACGGTCGCGACCTGGGTCCCGGCGTGTTGGCGCAACGTGTTCTCGCCGACGCGCCGGGCGAACAGCGGGTCACCGGTCTGTTGCACCCCCGCCTCGAACATCGCGGTCGCCTCATCCAGCGAGATCCAGTTGTCGACGTTTTCGAGGTACGACGGCTCGCGCTTGATCTCAGCCAGCTCAAGGAGCTGAGCGACCGCCCGCTCGCCACCGGCGCTCCGGATCAATCGCAGCAAGACGCTCGTCATCGAGCAACAGATCTCCCGATCTGAGTCGTGTGAAGATTGCGCTTGGGTAGCGGACCCCCGGCCAGCTTTCGCCTGCATACCTGACCGGTCGGGCGCCCGCGCGCCGGGCTTAAGCGATCGGGACGAGATTCCACGTCTGCACGAGTCAAGGCTCAGGTCCCGCGCCGTTGAGATCGTGTCGGGGCGAAGAGCGCCAGCGCCCAAGCGCGGTCTCCGCAACCTGGTCGCGCACAGCGGCCTTGCCGCCGCGCAGCGGCGGTCCGCTCGATGCCATCGTGCCGAGCCTAAGCGGCCGGCGGGAGCGGCGAGCGCTCGGGGAGCGGATCAGGCGCTGGGGCGGCCGCGACGCGGCTGGCCGGGTTGTGCTCCTCGACCTGCCCTCGATGCGGCTCCCCGCCGATCGAATCCTTGAATCCCCGCAGGCCTGCCCCGAGCGAGCGCCCCATCTCCGGGAGGCGCTTGGCCCCGAACACGAGCAGGAGAACGACGAACAGGAAGGCGAGGTGAAGTGGATTGTCGAGTCCCAAGGCGTGAGCTCCTAGCGATGTCGATTGGTTGCCTCACACAGGTACGCGACGGGCGCCGATTCGGATCACTTGCGCGACGCGACGACGGCTGACCGAGCGCTTCACGCCAGGCGCGCGACGATCACCGGCGTGTGCGTCGGAGCGCGACTGCCGCCGATTGGCTCTGGCGTCACGAGAATCTCGCTCACGCCGCGCAGGTCACCAGGCACCCCGACATCGCCTGAACCCGTCGAGGTGACGCTAAAGAGCACGTTGGTTGGGGAGGGCGGCCGCCGCCCGTGCGTGAGCCAAACCTCGTAGACATGCCCAAGCGGCGGGGGTGGAAGCCTGCTCACGATCAGCTCGGCGCGCCCGCCGGATAGGCGTAGCTCCGCGTGCCCGGCGGAGCCTGTCACGCTCGCCTGGATGATCCGCACGCCACTCGAGCCACTGGAAGCAAGCTCGAGCGCCCCAACCGTCGCCAGAGCAGCAAAGAGCAGCACGCCGAGGACGAGTGCGGGCCGGCGAATCTCCATCCCAAAAAGGGAGGGCGCAGGCCGACGGCGGCCGACGTCCGGCGGCGTAGCTCTCCGCTCCGCTCGAAGCTCTCGGAGCACACGGCGGCGCAGCCCTCTCGGCAGCGGATACTGCGGGGCGGCCATCGGGAGCAGGTCAACGGCCTGCTGGAATGCCGCGACCTCGTCGCGGCAGACCACGCAGCTGGCGAGATGCCGGCGAAACGCCTCGGCTTCGCCTTGCTCGAGCGAGCCGAGAACGTAGGCCGCCGCGTCGCTCCTGCACTCATTGCTCTCGGACATGCGATCTTCTGCGGTCATAGCATGACCCCGGAGCGCTCGCCGAGGACTAGGCGCATCTTCGTGAGGCCGAGGCGCATCCGACCCTTGACCGTACCCGCCGGGAGCCCGAGCGTCTCAGCGATCTGGGAGTGGGTGAAGCCTCCGAAATAGGCGAGCTCGATCACCTGCTGCTGCTCTGCTGGAAGCTCACCGAGGGCGCTGCGGACCTGTTGCGCGTCGTCGCGGCGCTCGACCTCGGTCTGAGTCAGCAGCAGCGAGGGTGTCCGCTCCACCAGCCGGTCGTCGCGTACGTCGCGGCTCTCCTTGACGGCCTCCCGGCGGAACGCGTCGATCGCTCGGTTGTGCACGACGCTCAGCACCCACGAGCGCACGCTCCCACGTGCCGGGTCGTAGCGCGCGCCACTGCGCCACAGGGACAAGAACGCCTCTTGCACGACATCTTCGGCGAGCGCGCGGCGCCCGCACATCCTGTAGGCGAGCGAGAACGCCCGCTGCGCGTGACGGTCGAATATCACCTCAAACGCGCCGGCCTCGCCATCGCGGACGAGCTGCATCAGGTCCTCGTCAGCGAGAACGCGAAGGTCTCGTGTGCGGAGCGTTGGTCTGAACACGGACGGTCAGCCTGGGATTGGATCAGGTTTCGCGCCGCGCGACGGCACAGCGAGAACGGGATCAGCCCAGGGGGCGCTCCCCGGCGGGCCGCAAATCGGGATAAACGACGAACTCGACGCCCACACCCAGTGTTCGCACCCAGGGCCGGATTGGATCACCCGGGGGTCAATTCCCCAAGACGAGCGAGGCGATTGATCCAAAACATCGGCGGCTGCGTATTGGACATCTGACAGGCATCCCGCGGTGCGCGGGTGAGTGCGACTCACGCCAAGACAATTGTCCAGTGGCGTCGTGCTCCCTCGTGTGCGCCGGCGGAACACGGTCGGGCAGAGAGGAGCAGAAATGGCTGCAAGGAAAAGCGAGGACGGTGGTTTAACACGTCTGTCGTTCATCAAGGCGTCGGCGGGACTGGCAGCAGGTGCAGCGGCAATCGGCGTGCCCGCGGCTGCCGCTCTTTCCGCCGAGGAGAAGGCTGTGGCGATCGAGCCGTCGTCAGTGTCGCCAAGCGAGCCCGTCATGGCCTATGTGCGTGACGCCGAGCGGGGCGAGGTCACGGTGATGTCAGGAACGGGCGAGACGACCTACCGCGATCGAGCGCTGACGCGACGGCTGCTTGCCGCCGCTCCAGAGGGCTCGACCACAAACGGAGGTGTTTAACGATGTCCTCGCACCGTGAGGCGCCGGAGATCAGCAAGGACCCGGCGGCCGACAACGCTGACGTGTATGCGTTCGTCAGTCCCGACAGTCCCGACACGGTCACGCTGATCAGCAATTTCGTGCCGCTGCAGGACCCGCCGGGCGGGCCGAACTTCTTCGAGTTCGGCGACGACGTCATGTACTCGATCCATATCGACAACGACGGCGACGGCGTGCCTGAGATCTCATACGTGTTCACCTTCAAGACGCAACTGCGCAATCCCGACACGTTTCTCTACAACACCGGACCCATCACCTCTCTCGGGAGCCCGAACTGGAACAAGCGCCAGTTCTACAGCGTCACGCGCGTCGACGGCCACGACACGACGACGTTTGGGACGGCCTCGTCGCGGCCTCATCACGCGTCGAAGCTGAAGACGCGGTTGCTCGGCAGTGACCTCGCGTGTCCACCGTGCAACATCGGCCCACGGTCAACACCGAACTACGGCGCCCTTGCACAAGCGGCTGTGCACGACCTGCCAAGCGGGCTGAAAGTGTTCGCCGGCCAGCGGACCGACGGCTTCTACGTCGATCTTGGCGCGATCTTCGACCTCGCCGACCTACGCCCGTTCCAGAACCTGCACTTGATCCCGAGTACGGCTGCAGCCGGAGTCGACGCGACCAAGACCCTGAACATCCACACGATCGCCCTGCAAATCCCAATCTCGCATCTGACTCACAATGGAACGGTCCCGAAGAATCCGCAGAGCGGCTCGGCCGTGATCGGCGTATGGAGCGCCGCAAGTCGTCGCAAGGTGCGCATGATCGACAAGGCCAACGACGAGAGGTCAGAGTCGGGGCCCTGGATCCAGGTCTCGAGGCTCGGCAACCCGCTCTTCAACGAGGTCGTAGTTCCGCTCGGGCACAAGGACAAGTGGAACACGCTTTATCCGGCGGGCGACAAGACGTTCCTCAAGAACGTCCAGCATCCGGAGCTGTCCAAGCTGCTGCCGGTGCTCTACCCGAAAGTGTTCCCGGCCCTCGCCGGTCTCAACAAGGCGCGGGGAGATCTCGTCGCGATCCTCCTCACGGGACTCCCGCCAGGCATCGTCCCGGGATTCCAGAACTACACCGGGAAGGTGCTCGCCGACCAGCTGCGCCTGAATCTCGCGATCCCGCCGACCACATCAAGCCCAAGCCGCTACGGGCTGCTAGGCGGCGACCTCGCGGGCTTCCCCAACGGCAGGCGAGTCGCCGACGACGTCGTCAGCATCGAGCTGCGCGCTTTCGCGGGCGTGACCTACGCCCTCGTCGACAAGTCCTTCAAACCCGATGCGGCAGCGGGCCTGCTGACGGAGGGGCTCGCGCCCGCCGCGAACCGCTACCAGGCAACGTTCCCGTACCTCGCTCCTCCGCTGGACGGATTCGACACGCCGTCGAGCTAGGCCCTCGCAAACGATCCCTCGCGCAGCGTTAGGCGCACGGCACGAATCCCAGGAGACGGAGCATGTCCCACGAAAACGGCGATCGCGGGACCCACAGCGCCGGTTTCGCGCGCGCGATGAGTCCGTCAGGAGAGAGACGCCGATGGGCAGATTGACGCCGGCGGAGTGGCGACGGGCGGGAGGACTGGCCGCCGGTGTCCTGGCTCTGCACGTGATCGGCTTCGGGACGCTGCTGCTGCTGGTCGTCCCGAAGCATCTCAGCGTCGGCCACGCCGGCGTCTTCGGACTCGGACTGGGCGTCACCGCCTACACGCTGGGGCTGAGACACGCGTTCGACGCCGACCACATCGCCGCGATCGACAACGCCACCCGCAAGCTGATGACGGAAGGCAAGCGGCCGCTGGGCGTTGGGTTCTTCTTCTCGCTCGGACACTCCACTGTCGTGTTCGTGCTCGCCTTGCTGCTCACGGCCGGCGTGCGTACGCTGGGATCGCAGGTCCAGCAAGGCGGCTCGACGGTCCATCAGGTGACCGCCCTGATCGGTCCCGGCGTCTCGGGCATCTTCCTCTACGCGATTGCAGCGATCAACGCGGCCATCCTGATCGGGATCGCGAGGGTCCTCCGTCAGGTGCGCCGTGGCGGAGCGTTTGACGAAGCGGAGCTCGAGCGTCAGCTCGACTCGCGCGGGCTGCTGAACCGCATCCTCGGCCCCCTCTCCCGCCGCGTCCGCAAGTCGTGGCAGATGTACCCGGTCGGCGTCCTATTCGGGCTCGGGTTCGACACCGCGACGGAGGTCGCGCTGCTGTTCCTGGCCGCCGGCGCTGCCTCCAGCAACCTACCCGTCTACGCGATTCTCTGCCTTCCCGTGCTGTTCGCAGCCGGAATGTCCCTCCTGGACACGATCGACGGCTCGTTCATGAACTTCGCCTACGGATGGGCTTTCGCCAAGCCCGTGCGCAAGGTCTATTACAACCTCGCGATCACCGGGCAGTCCGTGGCCGTCGCCTTCATCGTGGGATCGATCGAGCTGCTGTCGATCGCGACGGCCAAGCTGGGGCTCAAGGGCGGGTTCTGGTCATGGGCCTCGAGCGTCGACCTCAACACGGCTGGCTACGTGATCGTTGGCGTGTTCGTGCTCATCTGGGCGGTGGCGCTCACCGTGTGGCGGTTCGGACACCTCGAGGAGAAGTGGGGTACGACCGCGTACGCGGCTCGCGCGGACCCGTAGCTCCCGACAGCTTCAGCAACCTCCGCCGTTGCCCTCTCGAGACGTGCGGCGCTGGGGACGCCCGTACATGCGCACCACGCAGGCGGGAACCAGCGCGTGGTCGGCGGCCCGGGGGTATGAGGCGCGGTAGGCAGTCGGCGAGACGCCGTATGTGCGCGTGAAGCTCGTCGTGAACGAGCCGACGCTCTGCAGGCCTACCGAGAAGCAGATGTCGGCTACGGAGCGGTCGGTGCTCCGCAGCAGCGTCGTGGCGCGCTCGAGTCGCCGAGTGAGGAGGTAGGCATGTGGCGACTCGCCGAAGGCACGGCGGAACTCGTGACTGAAGTGCGCGCGTGAGAGGCCCGCTGCGCGCGCCATGTCCTCGACGTCCACGCGCTCGAAGTAGCGGACGTCAACCAGGTCCCTCGCGCGCAGGAGATGGCGCGCCGGCGGTGCAAAAGCCATAGGGAACGAGTATCGCGGCAAGCCCGCCTGCGTGCGGGAGCGCCCGTTGCAGGCTTCCCGAGCCCGACGCCGAACAACGCCCAATGGCGCCCCCAGCTGCATGGCGACCATGCACGTGGGCCGTCCTCGACAAGTGTTCGAATGCCCCTTCCGCGCTGTGGACCCGGCGGGACGGGCGTGGACGGCGGGACCCCGCCGGCCGACGGGATGCAGAGGTGGCGCCAGCGCTAGATCTGTGCAACGCTGAATCCCGCAACGGGGTTGCCTATCACGGACGTCGGGAACGCTGGGCGTAACGCGAAAGGCGAGATATGAAGACAGGGCATCCAGCGCGAGATGGTTCGGCGGGTCTCCTGAGGAGCACAGGGAGAGTTCTCGGGCGAGCGATTGTGGCTGCGCTGGTGATGCTCGCCGCAGGACCGGTGGCCGTTGCAGCGGCCAGTCCCGTAATCACGCTTCAACCGCAATCCCAGACTCGGACGATGGGCGAAACCGTCGAATTCGAAGCAAACGCGACCGAATGGGAAACAGTGCAGTGGCAGGTCTCGACAAACGGCGGAACCACCTGGGAACCCGTGGCCTCGTCCGTCCCGCCAGAAGTCTTGACGCTCCAAAACATAACGGCCGCCGAGAATGGGTATGAGTACCGTGCCGTGTTCGTAGGCGAAGGGGTCCCGGTGCCAACCCAAGTCGCCAGGCTGACCGTCAACTTGCCGCCGGGGGTAACTACACAGCCGGTCAGCCAGGCTCTGACGGTGGGCGAAGCCGCCACATTCACGGCGGCCGCCTCGGGTAGGCCAGCACCCACGACTCAGTGGCAGGTCTCGACCAACGGTGGCGCAACTTTTGCCAATGACACGACGGATTCGGGGAACACGACGGGGAGGTTGACCATCACGAGTACGTCGCTTGCCGAGAACGGGCACAAGTACCGTGCCGTGTTCCGCAACACCGCGGGCAGCGGAGCAAGCACGCCAGCGACGCTCACGGTCTCCTCGCCCGTCCCGCCGGCAGCCTCGTTCGCTTGGTTCCCACCAGCTCCATTCGTCGGTGAGCCCGTCTCGTTCGCGTCAAACTCCACGGACGCCCTGAGCCCGCTCACCGCGTTCGCGTGGGATCTCGCCGGTAATGGTCCGCTGATTGGAGGGGGACCGGTGCTGAGCACGTGGTTCTCCACTCCGGGAGGGCACGTCGTGCGGATGCGGGTAACGGACGCGAAGGGGCTTTCGAACATCGTCGCCGAGACGATCCCGGTGGCCCTGGCACCACCCATACTCCTTCAGCCGTTCCCGGTCATTCGCCTGGTGGGCGTGGATACGTCGTCCGGCGTCCAGCTGATCGTGTTCACGGTGCTCGCGCCTGTGACGTCGCGGATCACTGTCACATGCAGGGGACATGGTTGCCCGACCAAGTTGGAGAACCGGCTCGCAGCCTCGCGCAAGCACAAGAGCAAGAGAGGTTCTCTGCTGATCGCCTTCCCACGATTCCAGCGCTCCCTACAGGCCGGGATAACCCTCGAAGTGCGGGTCTCGAAACCTGGCCGGATCGGCAAGTACACGAAGTTCGTGATTCGTCGCGGCAAGCTGCCTGCGCGCGCGGACGCATGCCTCAATCCCGCCAATTCACAGCCGATGCCCTGCCCCTCGTCATGAACGTCGCTTGAGCCGTCGGCTCGAGCGCCGTGGTGCGATGCTGGCGGGGTGGCGCCGGCTCGAGTCCTGTTGACCGAGCGTTCGGCCAGGCGCGGCGTGCGCTCAAGGCCCGGGCGCCGGCTGCCGGCAGCCGTACCGAGCGCCCGTGTGCAGGCGCAACTGCTTCGCACGACTGCGCGCGAGGTATCGCGGACCCGCGCCGACGGCACGCTGGATGACCTTGCCCGACACCGCCACACGCTCGTGGTCACGTTCCGCCGTGACGGAGCCCCCGTTGCCACCCCGGTGTGGGCGGCGGTCGCCGAGGGGCGGGTCTACGTGCGCGCCGAGCGCAGCTCGGGCAAGGTCAAGCGGCTGCGGCGCGATCCGCGCGCGCTGCTCGCGCCATGCACGACCCAGGGCCGGCACCTGGGGCCGCCGCTGCGCGCCGTGGGACGCGTGCTCGCGGCGCACGAGGAGCAGATCGCCGAGCGCGCCCTGGCAGGGCGCTACGGGATCGTGCGCGGGTTGTTCGAGCGCGCGATGGACGTGATGCGCGTCGACATGTGCTACCTGGAGCTCACGACCGATCAACCGAGCTCGGTCGACCGCCCTGGTTAGGACCGGCGAGCGCGCCCGAGCGATCGGCACCGGCGCTGAGGCCTTCTTCTAAGCTGCTTCGAGGCGGCCCGCATTCATCGGCCGCCAGGTGAAGGAGGGTCAGATGGCCGTGAGAACCACGATAAAGATCAACCCCGACCGCGTCGAGGAGCTGGCGCGACGGGAGTTTGAGACGCTGAACGCGCGAACCCAGCGCTCTGCGGCGACCTACGAGCGCGCACGCAAGTCCCTCAGCGGTGGCGTGGCCTCGTCCTACCAGCTCCGCGACCCGTGGCCGATCTACCTGGTCTCGGGTGAGGGTGCGACGATCACGGATGTCGACGGGAACCGCTACTGGGATTTCCACAACGGCTTCGGCTCGATGGTCCAGGGTCACGCCCATCCGGCGATCGTCGAGGCGGTGCGCGATCGCGTCGCGCTTGGCACGCACTTCGCCGCGGTCACCGAGGACGCGATCGTCGTCGCCGAGGAGCTCGCGCGGCGCTTCGGGCTCCCGCGCTGGCGCTTCGTCAACTCCGGATCGGAGGCGACGATGGACGCGATCCGCATCGCCCGGGCGTTCACCAGGCGAGAGACGATCATGAAGATCTTCGGCTCATACCACGGGCACCACGACGCCGTGATGGTCTCGATCGGCGTGCCCTACGAGGACATCGGCGATCGAGACGATCTCGCGTCGCTGCCCTACGGCGCCGGCATCCCGAAGGCCGTCAGCGACCTGACGATCGCAGTGCCTTTCAACGACGCCGCCGCAATGGAGCGGCGGATCGAGCGCCTGGTCGCCGAGGGCCGGGCGCCGGCCTGCGTGATCATGGAGGCGGCGATGATGAACCTCGGCGTCGTGCTGCCGGAGCCGGGGTACCTCGAGCAGGTCCGGGAGGTCACGGCGCGGCATGGCATCGTGCTGATCTTCGATGAGGTGAAGACGGGACTGGCGATCGCCGCCGGCGGCGCCACCGAGCGCTTCGGCGTCACCCCGGACATGGTCACGCTCGCGAAGACCCTGGGCGGCGGGCTTCCCTCGGGTGCGATCGGCGCCACCGAGGACGTGATGAGCGTCGTCGAGGACGGCAGCGTGTACCAGGTCGGCACCTATAACGGCAACCCGCTGACGATGGCGGCTGCGCGCGCCAGCCTCGAGCACGTCCTCACGCCCGAGGCCTACCGTCATCTCGACGCGCTCAACGAGAGGATTCTCACCGGCTGCGAAGAGGTCATCGAGCGCCGCCAGCTGCCCGGCTACGCAGTTGGAGTCGGCTCCAAGGGCTGCGTGACGTTCTCGCCGTCGCGGATCGTCGACTACGAAACATTCAAGGCCAACCAGGACGTCGCGGTGACCGAACTGGCCTGGCTGTGGAACATGAATCGCGGCATCTACATGACGCCCGGGCGCGAGGAGGAGTGGACGCTCTCGGTGACCCACACGAGCGAGGCCGTCGACGCCTACGTCCGCGCGTTCGACGAAATGGCGGCCGCGCTCGCGGCCTAGCGCGGGCAGCCCGCGACGCAATCGGGCTCCTCGCGTCTGGGCTAACGCTCCTCGTCGAGCATCCCGTGCAGATGAGCAGCGGCCAGCTCGATGCTCGTGAGCTGAGGACACCCTTCAGAGCGCTCACGCGCTCGCGCGGCGGGCGAGTTCGAGCTCGTGCCGGACCGTGGGACGCTGGTTGTCGATGCGAAGCCGCTCGCTCAGAACCGCGACTGCTTCGCGATCACGGCCTTGAAGCCGCAGCGCTCGACCGAGGTCGTAGAGGGCGTAGGCGAAAGTCAGGCAGGATTCGCTCGCCGGCTCGATGCAGCCGAGGAGCGACTGCCCGCTGTCCCTGATCGCCGCGAGCAGGTGGCCGATCGCCGTCGCATAGCTTCCCTCGGAGAGCAGCTGATGACCCTGCTCCTCGAATGCGAGGGCGGCGTCCGGGGAGAGATGCGTCGGCGGACCCGAGTTGCCGAGAGGTGCAGTGATGCGGGGCGAGACTGCGGCGGACGCAGAATGAGACCGCCCCAACGCCCGCGCGGAGTTCGGCGGATTGCGAGCCCCCGCCGGTGCGACCAGCGTGTTGACGCTGCCCGTTCCATCGCCGCCGTGATGCGCCAGGACGATCGCAATCACGGCTAGGACGGTCACGGCTAGGGCCAGCATCGGGATGACTCTCGAGCGATGAAGGGGACCAACGGCTCGCCGTACGCCGAGAACCAGCCGCTCGGCGTGCACACGAGCGCTGCCGAGGCCGCCGAGCGCCCGCGCTGCGGCGGCCTCGAGCGGACGATGTCGTGCGCGCACCGCCGGCGCCACCTCGTCGACGGCGTGATCGTCATCCGATGTCGGCGTGCGTTGCGCCTCGCCGGCGGGCCGCTGCTCGCGCTCGGGGTCCAGGCGCACGCTCAGCGCGGGCATACCTTCGCCTGGCGATTTGGGGCGGGTGACGGGCAGGCCAAGGGCAGCGAGCTCGTAGCAGAGCAACGCGGGATTCTCGATGCCGATCGCGCGGAGCTCGTCAAAGCTGACCGGGGCGCCGCCGGCCGCCCGCAGGTGCTCCACGAGCTCAGCCTGCTGCTCATCCAAGTGATGCCGACCGCTCATGTCCTCCTAATGCCCGCACCGGGCTCAGTCATTCTCAGGATTCTCTCAGCAACTCCTGAGGCCACCATCAGCCGCAGCCGTTCTGATTCAACTTACAAGTAGGCCGAGCCGGGACCGACCCGAGGAGAGGATCCGAGACGATGGCGAAACTCACGGTGCGACTGAAGACCCGACGTGGGGCGCTGCTCGTGATCGCCGGTGGCCTGGCGGCCGCCGCCGTGCTTGGCTTCTGCGTGATCTACTTCGTCTTCCTCCCCACCTCCTCGCCGAAGCCGTTCACGCTCACGACGTCGACCGGGAGCGCGGCCACCACGCCCTCGACGACGGGCTCGTCCACGGGGCTCGCAGGCCGCTGGCTCCTCGCCGCCGGCTCGCAGGCGGGCTACCGTGTACGCGAGCAGCTGGTGTTCCTTCCGGCCCAGAGCGACGCTGTCGGCCGGACCTCGTCGATAACCGGCCAGGCGACCCTCGTACGCTCGGGCGGCCGTGTCACCATCCGATCAGCGTCATTCAACGTTGCCGTGAACACACTGAAGAGCGACAGGTCGATGCGCGATGAAAAAATCCACAGCATCGGTCTGGAAAGCGATCGCTATCCGACCGCCACGTTTACGCTCTCCACGCCGCTGACGCTTCCGCCAAGCGCTGTCAGCGGCCGTGTGGGGCACCTGTCGGCGACGGGGATCCTCAACATCCACGGCATCTCCCGGCGCGAGGCGATCCCACTCGAAGTGACGCTCTCGGGCTCCACCCTCCAGGCGGCAGGGACCCTGCGGTTCCCGTGGGGTGACTTCGGCATGACCGCGCCAAGCATCGGAGGGTTCGTGACGGTCACCGACAAAGCGGCGATGGAATTCGACCTGCGCCTGCAGCGGGCCTGACGATCAGGAAGGAGACAAGCCGATGACCGACACCTCTTCCGATCATCGCGTGCTCGTCGTCGACGATGAGCCGAACATAGTCGAGGTCGTGACGATGGCCCTGCGCTTTCAAGGCTTCGAGGTAGAGACCGCGGCCACTGGACGCGAGGCTCTCTCGGCGGTCAGCAGGTTCAAGCCGCACCTGATGGTGCTCGACGTGATGCTCCCCGACATGGAGGGCTTCGAAGTGGCGTCTCGGCTGGGGGCGCAGCGGGCCGGGGTGCCGATCATCTTTCTCACCGCTCGCGACGCGACCGAGGACAAGGTGCGGGGACTGACCGGTGGCGGGGACGACTACATGACGAAGCCGTTCAGCCTCGAGGAGCTGGTCGCCCGGATCCGCACGATCCTGCGGCGCACGGGCCAGGCCTCACCCGAGTCCGGCAGGATCGTGTTCGAGGATCTTGAGCTCGACGAGGAGTCGCGAGAGGTGACCCGCGGCGGAGCACCGATCGAGCTGACGGCGACCGAATATCGCCTGCTGCGCTACCTGATGCTCAATCCGCGCCGCGTGATGACGCGCGCACAACTCCTGGACCATGTCTGGAACTACGATTTCGGGGGCGACGGCCGTGTGCTCGAGACCTACATCAGCTATCTGCGCAAGAAGCTCGACGCGCACGGGCCCTCCCTGATCAAGACGGTGCGCGGCGTCGGGTATGCGCTTCAGGCCCCGCGCGCCTGATGGCATCGCTGCGCGCGCGCGTACTCGCAAGCGTGCTCCTGCTCGCCGCCGCGGGTCTCGTGCTCCTGGCCGCAGTGACCTACGCCGAGCAGAGCTCGTTCCTGCAGGGAAGGGTCAACCAGGAGGTCAAGGGGGCAGTCCTCGCGCTGTCCTTCCAGCTCGACCGCAAGGGCCTTAGACCACCCGTCGGCTGTTCCAACGGCAGTCCGGCGCAGCCTTCCTCGGGCATCCCGCTACAGGGTGACCAGGGCCAGCCCGGCGGTCCCGTAGGCGGGCCGAACGCCGGCGGCGGGAACCTTAACCTCCCGCCAGGGACCTACGGTGAGCGCAGAGATGCATGCGACAAGACGCTCGGACACGTCGAAATCAGATACAGCGAAAGCGAAGCCGTGCCGCCCGCGCCGAAGATCCCGGCGCAGGTGCCACTCGAAAAGCTCCTCACCGTCGGCTCCGTCGGGTCCTCGGGGCTCCACTACCGTGTCTTCGCCAAACAGGATCCGGAGGACACGGGCATTACCGTGGCGGCCGTGCCGTTGCACGAGGTGGACCAGACGCTCAGCCGCCTGCTGCTCGTGGAGGGACTCGTGATCGGCGGGGTCCTGCTGGCGCTGGGTCTCAGCGCATACTTCGTCGTCCGTCTCGGCCTGCGCCCGCTGGATCGCATCGAGGTGACGGCCGGAGAGATCGCCGCCGGCCAGCTCTCTCGCCGCGTCAGCCCCGCTGACTCGCGAACTGAGGTCGGGCGCCTCGGGCTCGCGCTCAACGCGATGCTCGACCGGCTGGAGAGCGCGTTCGCCGCAAGGACCGCGAGCGAAGAGCGCCTGCGCCAGTTCCTGGCGGACGCCTCCCACGAGCTGCGCACCCCGCTCGCGTCCATTCGAGGCTACGCGGAGCTGCACCGCATCGGTGCCACCGAGGACGCTGCGGGCACCGACATGGCCATGCGACGAATCGAGGAGGAGTCCAAGCGCATGGGTGTGCTCGTCGAGGACCTGCTGACGCTCGCCCGCCTCGACGAGGAACCAGAACTCAGACGCCAGTCGGTGGACCTCGCGGCGCTTGCGCGAGACGCCGCCGCAGACGCCCGTGTTACGGCCCCCGATCGGAAGATCAGCCTCAGCGCGCCGGACTCCGCGGTCGTCTCGGGCGACGCGCACCAGCTGCGCCAGGTGCTGGCGAACTTGACACGCAACGCGCTCGTGCACACCCCAGGAGGGACCCCGATCGAGATGTCTGTCGTGGAGGACGACGAGGGTGTCACGATCAACGTCCGCGACCACGGCCCCGGTCTGCCCGCCAAATCGCATGAGAACATCTTCGATCGCTTCTGGCGCAGCGAGGGTGGACGCGGGCGAGGCAAGGCCGGCGCGGGCCTCGGCCTGGCCATCGTGCAGGGCGTGCTCGACGCGCACGGCGGTCAGATAACAGCTCAGAACGCGCCGGACGGAGGCGCGCTGTTCAGCGTCCGGCTGCCGAAGTCGGCGCCCGCGCCGTCGCAGCCCGCCGGTTCCTGAACCGGACCCGCCGGATCCTCATCAACGGCCCAGCTCCTCCCCAGCAGGCTCCCAGGAAGCCTCGCTTTGATTGCCGAATGATCAGCTCGCAGGCACAGCTGCTGGCCACGGCGACGGGGCCGCACCTATTCTGGATAACCAGCCGCGCCGCTGGCGTCGCGGCCCTGGTCCTCTCGAGCGTTTCGGTCTGCGTCGGGCTACTGATGGGCGGCCGCCTCTTGAGAGGGCGAGGCCCGGACCTGCGAGCGACGCACGAGGCCCTCTCGCTGGCGACGCTCGGAGCGCTGCTCGTCCATGGGCTCACGCTGCTCGGCGACAAATACCTCCACCCCAGCCTCGCCGACGTGGCGATCCCGTTCGCGAGCGCCTACAAGACGCTCTGGACGACGACGGGCATCGTGGCCTTCTGGGCGATGCTGATTCTCGGTCTGTCCTACTACGCGCGCTCCCGGATCGGGATGCAGCGCTGGCGAATGCTGCACCGGTTCACCGCGGTGGCATGGGTCCTCGGCGTCGTCCACTCCCTTGGCGAGGGCACCGACGCGGGCCAGACTTGGTTCCTGGCGATGACCGCGATCGTCGTGCTGCCCGCTCTCTGCCTGCTGGCCGTTCGCTGGCTCGGCTCCTCGCGCGAACCTCGGGCCGAGGTGGCGCGGTGAGCGGCGTTGTGATCGTCGGCGGGGGCCTGGCGGGACAACGCTGCGCCGAGACCCTGCGGCGGTGCGGCTATGAGGGCTCGATCCTGATCGCCTGCGGCGAGCCCCATCTGCCCTACGACCGGACCCCGCTCTCCAAGGAGCTCCTCCTGGACGCAGCGGTCGAGGAGGAGCTGTCGTTCCGATCGCCCCGCTGGTATGAGGAGAAGGCCGTGGAGCTGCGCCTGGGCGCCGCCGCATGCCACCTGAACGATGACGCTGCGAGCGTTCACCTGAGCGACGGCTCAAGCGTCTCCTACGAGCAGCTCCTGATCGCGACCGGGAGCCGCCCGCGTCGGCCGCCGATGTTCGAGGGCTATGAGAACGTCAGCACGCTGCGGACGCGGGAGGACGCCTGCACGCTGCGCCGCGCCCTCGTGCCCGGTGTGCGACTGCTAGTGATCGGCGCCGGTTTCATCGGGCAGGAGGCCGCATCCTCCGCGACGAACGCTGGCGCACGCGTCACGCTCGTCGAGGCAGCGTCGACACCACTCGAGCGCGTCCTCGGCAACGAGGTCGGCGGCTGGTTCGCCGGCCTGCATCGCTCAAACGGCGTCGAGCTGCTGCTCGAGCAGCGCGTCGTTGGGGTTCGCGGCGAGCGCCGCGTCGACTCCGTGACGCTCGCGGACGGACGCACGATTGACTGTGACCACGTGCTGATCGGCGCCGGCGTCGATCCCGAGGTGGCGTGGCTGAGCTCGAGCTCGCTGGGCGCCTCGAGGGTGCAAACGGACGTCGACGGCAGGACCGACATCCCGGGTATCTACGCGGCCGGAGACGTGGCCGCCGCCTTCGACCCGCGAATGGACCGTCACGTTGCCGGCGATCACTGGGAGAGCGCGGGGCGGCAGGGCAGCCGCGCCGCCAAGGCGATGCTCGGCATGGACCCGGGGCCGCTCGGCGTATCGAGCTTCTGGAGCGATCTCTACGGCACACGCGTTCAGTACCTTGGCAACGCTTCGCTCTCCGACGAGCTCACCATCGATGGCGACCCTCGGGCACGCGAGTTCACCGTTACGTTCACGCTCGAGGAGCGGCCCGTGGCGGTTCTGCTCGTGGGCCGGCCCAACCTGCTGCCCCAGGCGAGACAGCTGCTGAGCGCGGCGAAGGAGGTCGCCTACGCATGAGCTACGTGGCCCGCATCGATGAGAACGCGTGCGCCGCTCACGGTGACTGCGAAGCGATCGCCCCCGAGATCTTCCGCGTGGATGATGTCGCCGTCGTCATCGCGAATGGTCCCGACGAGCTGATGCTCGAGGCAGCCCGGATCTGCCCGGCCGTCGCGATCCGCGTGACCGACGCGCAGACCGGAGAGCAGATCTTTCCCTGAGAGCGGGCGCGCGGCTCTGACGCTGACCGCGCATCGCGGGCTGTGCGCCGAGCACCTGCGGGCACCCACCCGCTGACCGGGCGCCGATTGGCCCTCAGGATCCTCTCAGCATCGCTCCAGGGAATTCAGAACCGCAGCGCGGAGACTGGGTTGCACGAAAACGACATCGCGACAGGAGTGACCATGGAACCGAACGAGACGCCATCCCCGAAGCAGCCCAGCCGCCCCTCGCCCGAACGACTCGATGCACGCGCGCTGGCCGGAGCCCGCCGCTCGGCGATGCGCCGGCGGGTGCGCCGCATCCGCCGCTCGGTCGCCGGCGTCGCGGCGGCGCTGTTCAGCGCCGCCTTCCTCGCGGTCTACGTGCAGCTCGCCTCGGGCCACGATCCCGCCCTCTCAACGAACAAATCCGTCGCCGCCCCGAGCTCCCAGTCGTCGAGCGCCTCGACGAGCTCGAGCACGCCCACCACGAGCTCGGAAACGTCGACGAGCACGTCCTCGAGGGGCAGTGAATCCTCGAGCGAATCCAGCTCCTCCGCGAGCAAGGAATCGAGCCAGGGAACCTCGGCCGTCACCACCTCCCAGTCATGAGCCACGGGGCCGAGACCAGCGAGACATTCGAGTGCTTCGGCTCGACATGCTCGGCGTTCGTCACCGGCGCCGGCCGGGCCGGGTCGGCAGCCGACGCCGTGGCTAGCGTCAGGCGCAACCTGCTCGCCTGGCATCGCGGCTTCTCGCGGTTTATTCCCGACAGCGAGCTCTCGCAGCTGAACCGCGACCCAAGAGACCAGGTGCCCGTCAGTCCACTGATGGCTCGCTTCGCAGAGGCGGTCGTGAGGGCGGGCTCGCTCACGGGCGGCCTCGTCGACGCGACGATGGTCCAGCAGATCGAGCGCGAGGGCTATACCCGCGATCTGGGCGATCCGCTCCCGCTCGCGCGGACGCTGGCGTTGGCGCCCCCACGCAAACGCGCGGCGGTCGCGGCCGCGCGGAACTGGCAGCTGCTCGACGTCGACGTTGCCGCGAGTACGGTCAGGCGCCCTGCCAACGTCAGGCTCGACAGCGGGGGACTAGCGAAGGGACTGTTCGCCGACATGCTCGCGGCGTGCCTTGCCGGTCATGCCGGCTTCGCGATCAATTGCGCCGGCGACATCGCCGTCGGTGGCGCCGAGGGGCTGACGCGCCCGATCAGGGTGCAAAGCCCGTTCGATGGGCGCATCCTGCACACGTTCGAGCTGCAGCGAACGGGCGTGGCCACGAGCGGCATCGGCCGCCGCAGCTGGCTGGACGCCGACGGAGCGCCGGCTCACCACCTGCTCGATCCCTCCACCGGCAAACCCGCATTCACGGGCATCGTGCAGGTGACGGCGCTCGCGCCAAGCGCCCTGATGGCCGAGATCCGGGCCAAGGCGGCGATCCTCAGCGGCCCGGGGGATGCAGCTGCATGGCTGCCGCACGGCGGCGTGATCGTGCTCGACGAGGGCTCCCACGAGGTGATCGAGCCTCCCAGCGTCGTCACGCTCAGCCAGCTCTCAGCCTACCGTCACAGGCCTCATACGCACGCCCTCCAGGATGCGTGAAATGCGCCGCATCGCCTCACAGCCGCCGGCGAGACCTTCATGGCTAGCGCCACTCGGCGCCGCGCCGTCGCAAGCGCCGCGGTCGGGCGCTGCGCGCGCCATGGAGCCGCAGCGACGCCGACGTGGTCGCGTACATGGACGTGGACCTGTGGCACGTAGACCGGTTACCCCGGCCTCGCACTCTCAAGTCAGCGGCTCAGGCCACTGCCGCGGTGAGCGCCTCGAGGATCTCGGCGGAGCTCATCAGGTGAACGCCGATGTCGGCGAGCTCGCGTTCGCCGCGCTCATACAGCCCCGAGATGGCGTCGCGAGCGAGGACGAGGCGAAAGTCGCGCTCGCTCGCCTCGTAGATCGACGCGCGCGGGCAATTGGGGTAGTTGCAACCGCTGAACACGAGCGTGCTCACCTGCTGAGCGCGCAGGTGATCCTCCAGGGGCGTGCCGTAGAACGCGCCCCAGCGGGGCTTGTAGATCGCGACCTCGCGGGGACCCAGAAGCTGGACGCCGCCGGCCAGCAGCAGCTCATCGTCGAGCGTGAGATCGGGCGCGGGGAGCAGCTCCGAGGCGAGCTGCGTCCCGGGCGCTCCCGTCACGAGCAGCCGCGCGCCGTCCTCGATGAGCCGCCGCCGGCAGAGGTCGACGTTGCTGCCGTCGCGCTCGTACATGCGCACGATGTGCACGATCGGACGGCCGCCGGCGCGGAACTCCTCGGTCAAGGCGCGCATCGGCGCCAGCGCGGCCGAGGTGCCCGCGATCTCCAGCGGACCATCGTCGAGGACGTCGCGCTGCGTGTCGATCGTGAGTAGCGCCGCCGTCGCAAAGTCCGGATCGGTGTAGCCGGCGCTCATCTTCGATCGGACTCCGGCAGGTCCTGCGGCAGCGGCACCTCGGCAGGCGGACGGCCCTCGCCGCCCTCCTCCCACCCGGACCATGCGCGCCCGTCGCGACCGTGATGCTCGCCGGCGCCACCCAGTGCGAGCACGACCAGTCGTTGCGCTCCGCGGTTGGTCAGCTGCCGGCGCACCGATGGACCGACTCTCACGAGCTGCCCCCGTCCGAGCTGATGTTCCGCTTCCTCGACGCCCAGCGTCAGCTTGCCCTCAAGCACGAGATAGACCTCCTCCTGACGCTCGTGGGCGTGTACGCGCCCCCGTTGGCCCGGCTCGAGGACAATGAGGTTCAAGCCGAAGCTGCTCACCCCCAGCTGGCGGCGCAGTGGCTGCAAGCGATCATCGCCGTCCGGTTCCAGCGAGGCGAAGGAAAGGTCCGGGTCGGACATGCAGGCAAGAGTACGCGCAAGGGAGCGCGCGGGCCGCGTGCGGATACTGGCCGAACTGTGGGCGTAGAGTGCAGGCCGATGGTTGGGCGGTCTTCGTGCGTGGGACGTTCCGCAGCGGCCGCGGACCTGTCTGCAGTGACCGCGTGTCTGGCTAGCGCCTTCTTTGAGGATCCGGTATGGGGCCGCTGGACCTTCCCCGAGCCTGCCCGCCGCGCCGCTGGCTTGTATGGGCTCCTGCGATTCTGGGTCGCGGGGGCTCTCCGCTATCCCTGGGTTCGGATCACCGACGCCGCTGAGGCTGTGGCCGTGTGGCTGCCGCCCGGCGCACCCGAGATGTCATCGGAGCAGGAGGCCGAACTCGAAGCGTTCGTCTGGGAGGCTCTTGGGCCGCGAGCGCATGAAGTGCTGAGCCTGTTCGAGGCCTTCGATGAGCACCACCCCACGCAAGAGCCGCACTACTACCTGAGCCTGTGGGGCACCCATCAAGTCCACGCCGGTCGTGGGCTCGGCACCGCTCTCATCGACGACAACCTCGCCCGCATCGACACCGAGCGGATGCCCGCCTACCTGGAGTCGACAAACGCCGCGAACCTCCCCCGGTATGAAGCGCTCGGCTTCCATCGAAGAGCCAAGTTCGGGCCGGTGGGTGGACCGGTCATCACAACAATGTGGCGAGAGGCTCGTTGAGTGCAAACAGAGTCTCGCGGCCGGTCCGCCTCGCGTGGGCGGGATACTCAGTCCATGTCCGAGCAGTCCGCCATCCCCGAACCTAGCCGCTCTCCGGATTGGGTATGTGATCGGGTGCGGCGCGCGGGCATTGGCGAGTGGCGGCCCGGTGGCGGCGGAAACATACTCGCGGAGCCGGTACTGCTTTGCCTCTCCGAAATGTTGTCTGACTTGCGAGGACAGATCTACGACCAACACGGAAAACTCCTCGCGTTTAGTAAGTGGCGTCAAAGCGATAGCCACGCGCGTTTCGGGAAGCGGTTTCGCAGCTTCAACACGGTGGACCTTCTCGATATCGGCGGCCGGACCCAGCTCAGCTTGAGCAAGGAGCGCGATCGGTGGGGTCCAACGCTCTTCAAGGCCGCCGCGCCTGACGGCACCGAGATTGGCGGGGTGACCGTCGCGCGCAAGGAGCGCGGCTCGATCGTTGCGGCCGGACGGATCGTAGGGTGGGTGAAGCCTGCGCCTGGCGGCTTACTCGGCAGGCTCAGCCTGGGCCGCAACCGTGACCGTTACATCATCTACGACGCGGCCGACGGTGAGGTGGGCCGGATCACGCACCGCACCCGCTGGTGGTCCACTTACAACGTAATCGAGCTCGACGACAGGGCGCCGGACCCGTTTCGCGCTCTGGCGCTCGCAGCCGCAGCCGCCGTCGACAAGTGGCTCGAGCCCAAGGGGGGCGGGGGATGAAGCAGGGTGACGGGTCCGAGTGGGAGCGACTTGATGCTTCGTACGGCGACGAGCTAGCCGCAATCGAGTTCCGCGTGACACTGCGTGACACCGTCGGCGGGACGCTGCGGCTCGTGCGACCGGGTCCGTCGCCCGGCTCTGAGAGGCCCGACGGCTCGTGGCGGCCACGCCGCCTTCTCGGTCGCGAGTTCTGGCTCCTAGCCGGTGAGCTGCCAGTCGCGTATCTGCGCTACGGCGATCGGGACGACCCTGCGCTGGTCGAGATCGTATGTCACGAGGAGCGCTGGCAGCTCACTACGAATCGGCGCATCGGGTGGGATTTGAGTCTTGAGCGAACGGCCGATCACGCGCCGCTGGGCCGCTATCGCGGGCGACGCTGGCGAGCCGGAGGGACGATCGAACTCGCCGACGGCACCAGCGTCACCGCTCGCAACTGGCCAGGAGGACCGTGGCGTCTTCAAGCGCGCGGCGCGAAGCCGTTCGCCGAGGTTAAGCGCGGTGTCATTACACGGTCGCGCAGAGATGAACCGCTGCGAGTCACGATGAAATCGGCCCCGCGGGAGATCGCCGGCATGCATCTCGTCGTTCTCACCGTCTGTGGCGTGATGTTGCTCGAAGAGGAGGCTATGCGCATGAGTGGGGCCGGCGGGGCGTGAGCCGCCGACGAGAGCGTGCGCGATCCTTTGCGATCCCTACTTCGCCTCGGCGATCGCCCGCGCGAGGGCGGCGCGCCCGTCATGGAGGACCGGCTCGCCGTGTGAGACGAGCACGCGCTCGATTGGCAGCTCGAGCAGCGGCGCCAAAAGGTCCGCGAGCCCGGGGCGGTTGACGTGAACGTCTTCGAGCCAGCTCTGCGGGCACAGCTGCAGTCCTGCGTCCTTGGTGACGATCAGCCGATCGCCGGCCACGAGCGTCGCGACCGCCGGCAGCCAGTACATCGTCTCGCCCGCACCTCGCAGCGGCTTCGGGGTGACCCCCGCTGGCACCGCGTTCCAGGCCCGGGTGGTGTTCGGGCTGTAGCGGTCGGCGAGCTCCTCGCGGTCGCGGCGATGCCAGCGGATCGTCGTGAGGATGGTGACCGCGCGGCGCGCGACGCGAGCGTCGAGCCAGCGCAGGAAGCCCTCGCGCCCCTGCGTTGGAAGCAGCGGATCGATCAGCGTCACCACGTGGGGCTGTTCGTAGAGAACCGAGCCGACGATCCGATCCCAGTCCTCGGCGCTCCCGGCTGGCGCCGGCTGCCAATCCGGGTGTGGCGCGGTCCAGCGCAGCAGGCCTGGGGCGATCTCGATTGCCGGGCTGTCGGGCGGAGCGTCGTTCACGCGGCGGCTGGATTGGCAGAGCGGACCGCCGCGACCGCGCTTGCGCCCGCGGCCTCAAGGGGCCAGGTGCTGCGCATCGCCCGGCTGAAGACAAACGCGCCCTCGAGCAGCGAGAGGATGGAGACGGCGAGCGCGCGCGCGGCGTCGGCCTCGATTCCGGCGGTGGCGAAGTAGGCGGCGGCGGCGGCGATCCAGGTTTCGAAGACGTCGGCCGTAGCACGGCGAAGCGGCTCGTTTGTGCTCGCTACCTCGAGCGCGACAGTGGCGATCGGACAGGCGTCGGCGTAGTCCGTTTCCAGCAGCGTCTCCGCGGCGCCGCTGAAGAAGTCGGCGACCGCGGTCACCGCATCCGGCGCCTGCAGCGCGATGGTCTGGAACAGCTGCAGATAGAGCGCACCCGAGGAGCGGATGACCTCCTCGCCGAGCTGCTCCTTGCCGCCGGGGAAAAAGTGGTAGAGCGAGCCAAAAGGGGCGCTGGCCATGGCAGCGATCTGCTTCACGCCGGTGCCGGTGTATCCCTGCCGGCGGAAAAGCTCGGCGCTCGAGTCCATGATCCGATCCTTCGTGCTGGGCACGTTCACCTCGGCTGTCTCGGTCTGGAGCGGAATGATAGGCTCACCTTACTAGAACGATCTATCAAATCGTGTAAAGCGCTGGCTGGAGGTGTGCGATGCCCGCGGTAGAGCTCTCGAAAGGGACGATCGACTACGAGGACACTGGCGGCGAGCGCCCGGTCATCGTCCTTTTGCACGGGCTGATCATGGACGGGTCGCTTTGGCGCCATGTCGTCACCGATCTGCGCACCGACTACCGCTGCGTGGTGCCGACCCTCCCACTCGGCGCACATCGCCGGCCCATGCGCGCCGACGCAGACCTCTCGATGCGGGGAATCGCCGAGACGATCGGCGAGCTGCTCGAGGCGCTCGACCTGCGCGACGTGACGCTCGCGATGAACGACTGGGGAGGCGGGCAGCTGTTGATCGGCGGCCCCTACGGCGAGCGCATCGCGCGGCTTGCTCTCTGTTCGTGCGAGGCCTTTGACAACGTGCCGCCGAAGGGCGCGGCGAGAGCCCTCCCCTACCTCGCCCGCGTGCCCGGTGGACTCGAGGCGGCGTTGCTGCCCTTCCGCTTCGATCGCCTGCGCCGGTTGCCCATGACCTTCGGTCCCCTGAGCAAGCGGCCGATACCGCGCGAGGTGATGGACCAGTGGTTCGCCCCGATCGGCGAGCAGCGGGAGATCCGCCGCGATCTCAGGAAGTACGTGGTGAGCTCTGCGCAGGGCCGGCGCGATTTGCTCGCGGCCGCAGATGCGCTCCGCTCCTTCGATGGTCCGGCGCTCGTCGCGTGGGCGGCCGAAGACCATCTCATGCCGCGCGAGCACGGCCGCCGTCTCGCCGGGCTGTTGCCTCAGGGGAAGCTGGTCGAGATTCCAGACTGCTACACGCTGATCCCCGAGGATCAGCCGGCGACGCTCGCTAGGCACATGCGCGAGCTGATGGCTCGCGTCTGAGCGCACCCGTGACCTGGACGCCTCGACGGATCGCGTCGAGGCGCCCGGCACCGGTTCGGTGCGCTCAGTCGCTGCCCTCGTACTTGAAGGAGATCGCGAGCCGAACGCGGTAGCTCCTGATCCTCCCGTTCTCGATAGCCACGTCCTGTCTGAGGACCTCGGCGATGCGCAGGTCACGCACCGTTTTCGCAGCCGTCTCGACCGCCGTTCGCGCGGCCGCCTCCCAGGACTCGTCGCTCACACCGATCACCTCGGTGACTCGATAGACGCCGTCAGCCATCGCAACCATCCTCTCCTCGATGTTTGGGACGCTGCGACTGTCGCATATCTCGACGATCGGCCGTCCTCTCACGGGCGATCCAACCCGAGCGGACTGGTGTCGGTCGCGAGGTAGGAGTAGGAGCCCGGTTCTCGTTCGGTGACCATTCCCGGGCACCCTTTTCGCAGGTTCTCGCAGTCGAACACTTCGCCGGTGGCCCGATGGACGTCGAGCCGTGAGTAGTAGTAGAAGGACATCGCGTTACCGTCGTGATGGCGGTCCACCGCGGCCTCGACCGGGTCTTCGCGCCAGCGATTCGTGAGCAGCCGGCCATCGGCGGACTTTTCGCCCTTGACGTACTTGTCGAACCATGCCGAGGTGTACCAGGCGACCTCGTCCGGGCCCCGGAGCGAGGCGCCGAACGCCTGGTTCGGGATCCAGCTGAAGTCGAGGTGAGAGCCACCGCGGATGATGATCTGTCCGCTGTCGACCCCCGCTGCGCTGTAGGCGTGGGACTCCTGTGACTTGCCCTGGGGGTTGGGGAGTCCCGTGTTGGGAGTAGGCGGGAGGCCATAGTCGGCCGACATGCCGAGGCCCGGCTTCGTGATCGGCACGGTCGTCCGACCGGCGGGATTGGCGGGACACGGCTTCTCGCCGAGGGTCGCACCGTCCGGCCCTTCGGAGCTCGGTGCCGGCGCCCCGAGGTTGTCCCACGCAACGACGGCCTTGACGCGGGGATCCCACTGCGCGATGTAGGACACGCCCGCCGCTCCGAACGAATGTCCGGCGAGACCGATCCCGCCGGCCTTTATTTCTTTCCAGAAGGGGTTGTAGGACGCGTCCAGTCCCTTGCGTAGGCGTTCATTCTGCTTGGCGGCGTGACTGGTACCGGTTTCACAGCTGGGCACGGGCTGGTAGGGATGCCTGGGGTTGGACAGGAAGAAGTTGATCGCATCCTCGGTGCCGTCATAGAAGGGCCGGCCATCCGACTGAGCCGGGAAGCCCTCGCTTTCGTCCGGCGCCTGGCCGAAGGTGTCGCTCTGGCCCTGGCCCTGCGGATCGAACGTCATCACGATGTAGCCGTCCTTGGCAAGCGCCTGCGCGGCGTACCAGTACATCTGCTCGTCCGCCTGAACCGAGCCGTTGGTGATCACGATCCCCGGAAGCTTGGCGTTCGGGGTGACGGCAGGGTTGACCGCGCTCCAAATACGAGCCGAGATCGTCGCGCCGTTGCGGGCGGTGAACAGCACCTTTCGTACACGGCCGTAGTTGCTCTTTTCCCAGTGATACAGGCGCACATCGCCGGCGCAGCCGTTTTCGCCCTCGTAGCAGAGGTCGCCCGAGAAGTTGCGTTCGGGGTCGCTTGCTTGCTCGACGGTGGCTTCTTCGCGGTTCTTTGCGCCCTGTTCGGCGAGCTGCTGCTGGTATTCCGGGGTGTCGTAGATCGTCTGGCGCTGCTGGGTGATCGAGAAGTTTTCCGCCTCGAGCACAGGGTCGAACGCGGCCGGTGGTTCTTCGTGTTCGGTGGCGTAGGACGCGACCGGCATCGCGAGCGCGCACGCGAGCGCTGCCACGAGTGCGGCTGGCCAAGCTGTTCGTGTCCGCAGCACGCTCCACTCGCTGTGCCGACCCTTGCGGGCAACAGACATCCGCAAGCCGTGATCTCTCATCTTGCTCCTTCCCGCCGAGTTCTGATCGGCGTGTAGCCAGCCGAGTTCGCCTCTCTCCCAACCCGTTCGTTCGCTGCTACCCGTCTGGCGTCGAGGCCTAACGGCGTCTGGCGAAATTACGTCGGAGTCGTCGTTCACGTAGACGAGCACCCACGGCGATGTCCGCTCGCCCGGTCGCTAGTCGCGCGGATGAAGCTGCTGAACGGCCCAGCCGTTGCCGTCGGGATCGGTGAAGAACAGGAACCGGCCCCAGGGGAATTCCTGTACGTCGCCTACGTCAACTCCGCGTGCGAGCAGGTCCTCGCGGGCAGCGTCTGCGTCTTCCACGACCAGCTGCAGTCCGCTGATCGAGCCCGGCTGCATCTCATGGGCGCCGCTCGTCAGCGCGATCGAGCAGGCCGAACCGGGCGGCGTCAGCTGTACGAAGCGCAGCTCGTCGGTCACCTGGTGGTCTTGGTCGGCGCTAAAGCCGGCCTTCTCTGTGTAAAACGCCTTGGCCCGGTCGATATCCGCGACCGGGATCTGAATCAGCTCGAGCTTCCAATCCATCGTGGTTCCTTTGTTCGCGGTGGTTGCGGTCGGCGGGCGCGTCGGCGCCGCTGTGGCTACCCAAGCTACGCACCATTGCGACGCCGGGTCGGCGCCCTCGGGTCGGCCACTGTGCGCTGCCCCGGGTTCGAGCCGCGCGAGGCACCCGCGAGGGAGGTCGCCCGCGCGGCGGATCTGCAGCGAGAGCGCTCGCCAGACGGCTAACTGATCCCGTGCCGAACCTCGATGATGTTGCCGTCCGGATCGAGGACCGACGCCGCGTAGCAGCCGCTGCGCTCACCCGGAGCGTCGTTGTCCCGATATCCGCCCGCCACGGCGGCACGGTGAAACTCCTCGACGATCGCGTTGCTGGTCGCTGCAAAGGCCATGCCGAGGTGCAGCGTCGGCTCGCCTACCACCAGCGAGAACGAGCCGCGATGCTCGGGCCCGTCCGCGAACTGGGCGCGCTCGGAAAGGTCTCGGCGCAAGTGAAAGCCGGCGTAGGGCGCTATCAACTCATAGAAACCCTTGGCCGCCGCCACATCGGCGACGCGGACCCACAGGTGGTCGATCACGCCGCCGGTGCGGAGCACGCCGTGGTGCACCGCCTCGGCGCTGTTTCCGTCGGGGTCCAGGAGGAAGGAGCCGTAGTACTCGTGCCGGTACTGCGGCCTCGGGCCGGGTGGCCCATCGTCGCGGTATCCCGCCTCGATGCCCGCGCGCCAGAACTCCTCCACGTGCTCCCGGGACGGCGCCACGAACCCGACGTGCAGGCGGCGGGTCACGCGAGTCTCGTCGCTCGCCTGCGCAATCGAGAAGTCATTCCATTCGGCGAAGTCCGCCCCGGAGCTGTCTCGTCCGATCCCCAACGCGCGGAGCACTGTGAGGTAAAAGCGCTCTGAAGCGACAAGATCCGATACCAGGATGCTCACGCGGTCGAACACCCTGCCAATATGCCATGGCTCTGCTCGTCCGGGTCGATGCGGGCGTCAAGGATGCGGCGCGAGCATCGATCATGGTGCTCTGTCTGATTTCCGCGCCGTTCTGGGCGTAATCGGCCACGAGGGTGAGGGCTCCCAATGGCAAGGGAGGGGTACGATGGGCACGTGCCACATCCGGCCGCGCTCGTCGATGAGATCGCCAACGAGCTTGGCACGTGGCCCGGCGTGAGCATCGAGCGACGCTCGCAGGACATTGCCCTCGTGCGCTACGAGCAGCTCGAGCTTGGCATTCTCGACCGCGACCGCGGCGCGGTCGAGCTTCATTTCTCCCTCCCGGAGCACGACGAGCTCGTCGAACACGGCGACGCCGAGCCCGCCGATTCGACACCCGGCTCGGTGAGCCACCTCGTAGAGGGCCCTTCGGATGTGACCGCCGTGATCGAGCTGTTCGACCGCCGCTACCGCGACCTCCGCGGCGACGACGACGCCTACAGCTCCCAAGACCTCTGAGCCGGCTACTCAGAGGCCCTTAAATAAGTCCACGAGGTCGATGCCGAGCGCATCGGCGATCCGCTTGACGGTCGGGATCGTCGGAGAGTGCCAGCCTCGCTCGATCTCGCCGAGGTACTTGGCGTCCATCCGTGGGATGCGGTTGGCGACTTGGTCGAGCGTCTCGCCGCGTTGTTCTCGCCCCTCGCGGATCGCTTCGCCGAGCTGGCGGGCGAGAGGGTCAGCGCGCGTACGTCTGGGCAAAGATCGTCGGAGAGTGGCGGGACATGTCCACGCGAGTCTTTGCCCCGGCCGTCGTGCTGAACACTCGACATGTTCCCCCCGCGTAGGTAAGCTCCAGCTTGCAGACAGTTGTCGGAACGATATACTTGACTCACCAGCCGTGATGTAGTATGCTCACCTCATGAGCACAAAAAGTCTGCTGCAGGGCCAAAAACCGCCCGCCAATCTCCTTGAGGCAGTCCGCTACTTCGCGGACCTCGACGTGGCGACCGAGTTTGTCGCCAAGCTACGGTGGCCGAACGGACCGGTCTGCCCGCGTTGCGGGTGCGTCGAATACAGCTACCTCACAACTCGCCGAGTTTGGAAGTGCAAGGCGTGCAAGCGCCAGTACAGCGTCAAGGTCGGGACGATCTTTGAGGACTCCAAGCTCGGTCTCGATAAGTGGCTCCCGGCCGTCTGGCTCGCCGCGAACAGCAAGAACGGTGTCTCCAGCCATGAGCTGGCGCGCGCGCTCGGGATCACGCAAAAGAGCGCGTGGTTCATGCTCCACCGCATCCGGCTCGCCATGCAGACCGAATCGTTCTTGAAGGGTGAGGTCGAGGTGGACGAGACTTTCGTCGGCGGCAAGGTCGGCTACATGAAGCGTGATGCCCGTGAGCGCAAAGGCATCACCCGACGTGGCGGACTCGGCCAGCACAAGACTGCCGTGATGGGCTTCCGTGAGCGCGGCTCAGGGACGGTCCACGCTGAGGTCATCCCCAACGCGAAGGGCGCGACGTTGAAGCCCATCGTGGCCGAGCGCGTGCAGGACGGCTCCACGATCTACACGGACCAGTGGAACGGCTACACGGGCTTGGAGGAACGGTTCACGCACGAAACGGTCAATCACGCAGAGGAATACGTGCGGGGCCGTGTCCACACGAACGGGATCGAGAACTTCTGGGCGATGCTCAAGCGCGGCCTCAACGGAACGTATGTGTCCGTGGACCCGGAGCACCTGTTCCGCTACGTCGACGAGCGGGTTTTTACATACAACGGGCGTGGCCTGACCGACCTTGGCCGCTTCTCGCAGGTGCTCGGCTCCGTTGCGGGACGCCGGCTCACGTACGCCGAGGTCACAGGGCGGGCGTGATCTTGCTCGCCCGCCGTTCGGACGCGGGTATTCTCGGACGATGAAGGTCGATACTTGCCTACTCTGCGACGCCGCTACCGTGCGGGAGGGACTGCTGCACATCCTCGGCGGCGGGATCACCGAGGCGTCGCGCCCCGAGTACCCAGCGCCGCTGGGCATGGCTTTGGCGATGCGGATCATGATGCATCCGACTGAGCTTGGCGGTCCTCACCGGGTCGACGTGATCCTGAACGACGAAGATGGGCAGCGCGTTACGAACTTCAACGTTGACATTGGCGTGCCCGAGCTGCCGCCCGAGGGTATCCCAGCGGGCGTTGAGCCGGAGATTATGTTCGCGTGGGACTTTCCAGGGCGGCCGCAGCTTCCGCATCCCGGCAAATACAGTTTCGAGGTGCTGATCGATAACCAGCACCAACTATCGGTCCCGTTCTCAGCCGTTCTACAAGGAGGTGAGCAGCAATGACCACGGCAACACTGACGCGCAACAAGCGCCCCGAGGGGACGTTTGTGGATTTCCCCGTGGACGTCAAGGAAGACGATTCGGCGACTCCCGAGGATGAGCAGCCAACCACGGAGGATCGGGGCGAGTTCGGCGAGTTCGTTGACACGACCGCCAAGCTGTTGAAGGTCTCCAAGGGCGAGATGATGAGCCGCGAGATCGACTCTGATCCCGCCGAGGCTGAGGCGCTCCGTCGCGCCCGCCAACAGGTGCGCGAAGGACGCACCCACGGCCAGGACGAGGTTGACAAGCGACTCAACGAATAGCGCCGATACCGAGACGTACGACTACCGCTACAGCGATGAGGCGGTAGATGACCTTGTGCGGCTCGGGCGCGCCGACCGCAAGACGTACAACGAGGCGCTAGCTGTCCGGGACGAAGTGTGCGCGGCACCTCACGATGAGGGCTATCCGTTAACCGGAGAGTGGGAGGGCTGTCGCGCAAAGCACTTCGGAAGCGACCGTTATCGCTTCGTGTGGGAGTGCATAGATGATGTGCGGTGCGTGGCCGTACTGAGGGTCGGTAAGCGAAATCCACGGGGTATTTCGGTCTACGAGGCGGGACGGCCCGAATCGCCTATCCCGCGACCGGGGATCTGACAAAGCGCCACGGGCGCTGGCTCGATCCGAGCCGGGCGGACGCCGCGACCCTACGCCCAGAAGCATAGGTGAGTCAAGTATGTCATTCCGACAGTTGTCAGCGCGAGACCACAGATGCCACTGACGTTGACCAACACGAAGCCCGTCCCGGCCGGGCCGCGTTATCAGAAGCTCCGCCCGGGAGTTCGCGGACGAAACGGGCTCAGCCGCGAGCAGGTGAAGGAGCACCAGCGCACCCGACTCTACGAGGCGATGGTCGAGGTCGCCGCGACACACGGATACACGGCTACGACAATCAAGGCCGTGTCCTCACTGGCCGGCGTGTCGCGACAGACGTTCTAGTAGGTGCCCGGTTCTATCAGCACCCAGTCGCCGGATTTCGAGGCGTCGACCGCGGCTTGGATGGTCTTGAAGTAGCGGGGGCCGGCAGGATGTGTCTGGCTAACGATGTTGACGTGGGCCCCCCCGCCGCCGCCCCAGGCGCCGGCGGCGCTCGCGGAAGCGCCGAATCCTAGAACTACCAGTGCAATTACAGCTGCGTGCCGCGGCCTTGCAAGCCCGCCTGGCGGGCGAAGTCGATACCACGTGGATGACATCTTGTCGTCCTCTCTCCTGGATGGGAAGGGTGGTGGTTCTCGGTGGATGCTGGCCTGCGGGGCAAGCTCTCCAAGCGTCCCGTGTACCCCGCGCCGCGCAATGCTCCAGACCGTAGCCAGACCCTAGATTTGCGGGGATTCTACACGGCTCGTGGCGAACCGCACGACCACGCTCATCGCCCAGCCGGCCCCGGGCGCCTTCGACCCGACAGTCGGAGCTTCCTCACTCAATGAGCGGAAAGTCCACCTCCGGGCCTCCATGAAGGTGGCGGCAGGGTGTCTTCGGGAGGACCTTTCAGAGGGTGAGCGATGGGGCTCGAACCCACGACCGCCTGGACCACAACCAGGAGCTCTACCAACTGAGCTACGCCCACCACGAGGTGCGAGACATCCGCAGTTTAGCGGTCACCGGCTCGGCCAGGGTCCGGCCTGAGGGAGCTGAGTGCCGCTTCGGCGAGGGCGAGCGTCTCGCTCGGAGAGCGACCGGGATTCTCGGCGGAGGCCTGGCGCCAGGCCGCCAGCAGCCGAGCCGGGTCGCCGCCTAGAAGCGACGCGAGCTGGACGCCGAGCGCCAGCGGATCGGCCGTAAGCGATGCGTCCATTGATGGGCCGGAAGCCGCTCCCGGAGGGCCGGCGGGCGACTGCGCCGGGGCACCCGGGGCCATGGCGCCGCGCGCCTCGCTTGCGGCGGCGATCACCCGCGCGGTGACGTCCTCGCTTGCGCGCTGGGCTGTGCGCCAGCCTCGTCCCATCGAGAGCTGCTGGAGCTCGAGGCGGGGCCCCTCGAGCACCGTGATGGTCGCCTGGTGGGGGCTCCACTTCCGTTCACCGAGCTCGAGTGGTTTTTCCAGCACCCAGGGGGCGAGCAACGCACGAAGGTCCTGCTCGGTGAGGTTGAAGCGGCAGAGGTTGTGTGGGAACTGCCGAAGCTCGAGGTGGTACATCAGGCAAAGGCTCGCACGTCGGCGCTCTTAGCGGGCGCCGAGGCGCGCGCGCATGACCTGGACCGCCTCGGGGTTCGAGTCGATCAGCAGGTAGTGGCGGCCGAGCTTGGCGGCCACGGCGCCGAGCGTGCCGCTGCCGGCGAAGAAGTCAAGGCACCAGTCGCCCGGGCGAGTGCTTGCCTGGACCATGCGGCGAACGATGCCCTCGGGCTTCTGGGTGGGGTAGCCGGTCTTCTCGCTCCCGTTTGTCGGCACGATCGTGTGCCACCAGACGTCGGTGGGGAGCTTGCCCCGCGCGGCCTTCTCGGCCGTCACGAGACCAGGGGCCATGTAGGGCTCACGGTCGACCTCCTCAGCGTCGAACAGGTAGGCATCTGGATCCTTCACGTAGACGAGGATCGTGTCGTGCTTGGCCGGCCAGCGGCGCTTGGTGCGAGCGCCGTAGTCGTAGGCCCAGATGATCTCGTTGAGGAAGCACTCGCGGCCGAAGATCTCATCGAGCACCAGCTTGCAATGGTGGGACTCGCGGTAGTCGATGTGGAAGTAGAGCGTGCCCTCCTGCGCAAGCAGCCTGTGGGCCTCCTGCAGCCGCGGCGCGAGGAACGCGAGGTAGTCGTCGAAGCTGTCGCGGTAGGAGGACTCGGCGAGCAGACTGGTCCGGTAGCGGCGCCCCTGAAAGCCCCTGTGCTGGCCATCGTCGTCCCGAACCGCCTGCAGGGTCCTTCGGACCTGGGTCGTGCCGGTGTTGAACGGCGGGTCGATGTAGACCAGCTGGAAGGACTGGGCGGTGAAGCCGGGCAGCAGGTCGAGGCAGTCGCCAAGCAGGATCTGATCGATTGCGGGAGCTGCCTTCGCGCGGTTCAAGTACCAGAGGGTATGTCCGCGCCCTGATGGAGAGTGTGCGACCTAGATGGACCAGTCCGCATACAGCTGATGGGCGCCCGCCCCGACGACGCGGCCGCATCGGCTGCGCTTGGCGCAGGGAATTGGCTGCCCCTGTTTACTGCAGGGTCGATGAGCCCCGCAACGGCACCAAAGCTGAGCGAGCCGCACGCTCGGCGGGGGCTCCGAGGGAAGGTGCTCGTCCTCGCCGTGACCCTCGGCGTTGCGGCGCTAGGGATCGCCCTGGCTACGGTCTTCACACGCGGAGCCCGGCATGCCCACGTTGGCCGGTCGGCGAGCGTCGCGGGAAAGCCGCTGACGGTCTTGATCGACAGCCACCATCCCGGCAAGCAAGTCCGGCCACGGTTCATCGGGCTCTCATTCGAGGTGGCGGCGCTCCCTGAGTTCGCCGCGCTCGCCGACAGCGGAAACATCGTCGGCCTGCTGCGCTCGCTCGGACCGGGGGTACTCCGCTTCGGTGGCGTCTCGGCGGATACCCAGGTCGCGTGGACCGACGCGGCGACTCCGCGGCCCGCGTGGGCGCCTCGGGTGCTGGACTCGCGTGACCTGCGCCGGCTGGGCCGGATCGCGTCTAGCAGCGGCTGGAGCGTGCTGCTCACGGTCGGCCTGGCCCATTACGAACCAATGGCCGCGGCGCGTGAGGTCGCCGCCGCGAAGGCTGCGCTGGGGGGACGCCTGGCGGCAATCGAGATCGGCAACGAGCCCGACGCCTACGCGCAGCACCAGTTCCGCTCCTCGCCATGGACGTTCGCCCGCTACGACGCGGAGGTGGGTGCCTATCGCCGCGCGATCGCCAGGGCCGCGCCCGGCGTCCGCTTCGCCGGCCCGGGCGTGTCCGGATCGCAGATCTTCGTTACGTGGGGAGCCGGTGAGGCGCTCGCGCAGAGGCCCGTGCTGCTGACAGGTCACCACTATCCGCTCGGCTGCCACCAGAATCCGGCGCCGTCGATTGGCCGCCTGCTGAGCATTGGAGTACGTAAGCTCGAGGGCCAGTCGCTCGGCCGCTTCATGTCGGTCTCGCACTCGAGCCGGATCCCGTTCAGGTTGGATGAGATCAACAGCGTCTCCTGCGGGGGTACGGCGGGCATCAGCAACGCCTTCGCGTCGGCCCTCTGGGCGACGGGCTACCTCGCCGAGGCGATGGCGGCCGGCGTGTCGGGGATCAACATGCAGGGCAACCCGATCAACTGCCGGGGCTACTCGCCTCTGTGCGCCGCGACGGCGCGGCTGTTCGGGTCCGGAGTGCTGCACCCACAGCCCGATTGGTATGCGCTGCTGCTCTCCAAGTCGCTGATCGGCTCGCGCCCGCTGCCGACGACGATCAGCACACCCGGAAGCCCCAACGTGCTCGCGCAGGCGTTCAAGACCGCCGGCGGAAGCCTCCGCCTGGTGATCGTCGACGATGAACCGCCGGGTGCGCACCCGGCTGTGTTGCGCCTGCAGGTCGGACGGAGCTACCGCTGGGCGAGCGTGCTGTCGCTCAGAGCCCCGGGGCCGGCGGCGAGCACCGGCGTCACCTTGGGCGGGCGGGCGGTGGCCCGTGACGGCTCTTGGCATGCCAGGCCGCGCGTCACGCCGCTGGTGCGGCGCGGCGGCGCGATCACGCTCACGGTTCCTGCGAGCAGCGCGGCCCTCGTGACCTTACTCCGCGCGCCTGCGGCGGCAGGCCGCTAGCCGCGGACGAGCTCGATCCAGTCGTAGCTGCGGCCGCAGAGGGCGCGCCAATCCGAGGCGCGAGCGGCCCGCAGCGCGCCAGGGTCGTATGTGGCAGGGGTGAGAAAGATCGCAGCGAGCACGGCCGAGCCGCCGTCTCCGGGTTCAAGCGTTGAGGGCCCGCGGGTCACCGAGAGCAGGTGCGGGCCGGCGGACAGGGCGACGGCGAGCGGCGGGACCGTGTCGGGGACGAGTGAGTTGCCGCTCAGCTGGCCGCCGATGGACGCGAGCCTTCGCCCGTCGATGCGAAGCTCGACAGCCGGCATGATCTGCCCCTTGACCCACACGCTCCATCTGCCGGCGGCGGGCAGCTCGAACGTGGCGACGAGCCGCCCTGGCCTCGTCATCACGAGGCCCTGGCGCTGTCGTCCCCATCCGGCCGGGTGCGCACTCCGAAGCAGCGGGATCGTGATGAGCTGCGGCGCTTCGGCGGCGATCAGCTGCTCCCGCCCAGCCCCGGCGGCCTGCGCGAGCGCCTTGATGCTCGCGCACTGCGCGGGGGGAGCTCCCCGAAGGACGAGGTGGACGGCCGCGGCCGGGGCGCCGCGCCGGCGGGCCCAGACCTCGTAATAGGCGCCCTGCGAGAGGAGGCGGTAGACGGATGGCGGCCGACTGAGCATGGGGTCCCGCCGGGTGAGGATCAGCGGGTAGGCAACCAGCGCCGCGGGAGCCACGCGGTTCAGGTCGACCGGGGCGCCATAGGAGCCGGCGGCCTCGGCGAGCGCAGGCGGCGGGTAGGAGAAGTCCGGACCGCCGACGTCGAGGTCACGCAGCTCATAGAGCGCGTATTCGTCGAAGTCTGTGAAGGCCGTCGGGCCTCTCCCCGCGAACCGCGAGTTCAGCGACGCCATCTCTTCATAGCGCGCCGTCGGCGCCAGGTTCGAGGCGTGGTACTGCATTGCGTCGGACGCGATCACGCCGCCGAGGAGCACCACCGCGAGCAGGGCGGCCGCGAGCCGCGCGGCCTGCCCGCGGAGCGTCGCCAGCGCCGCCACGCCCGCCCAACAGAGCAGCACGACGACCGGCGAGGTGAGCATCAGCGTCTTCGCTCCGGCCCAGGTCGTGACGAACTCGTCGACGAGGAGCCACGTCAGGAGCATCAGCGCGAGCCATCCCGCCAGCGCGTACTCACGCGCCCGGATGACGTGGACTGCCCCGAAGACCGCGGCGAGCAGCGCAACGCCGACAAGAGCATGGGTGGCGGTCAGGCTCGCGCCGGCGGGGGCCAGCTTGTAGCTGCCGCGCAGCCAGATGCCGAAGACCTGGATCGTGCGCAGTGGGCTGTGGAGATTGCCGGCGTTGCTCGTGGAGGTGATCGCGCCCGCGACGCGCAGCGATCCCGAGACGTTGACCCACGTGGGGAGTGCGGCCAGCAGGCCGGTCCCCACGCCGGCGCAGGCGAGCGTCAGCAGCCGCCTGCGATCGGCCCGGCCGCTGCGCAGCTCCCCGACCGCGACCGCGAGGACGACGAGCACGGCCGCCAGCACCCAGGGGGCGAAGCCGACGCCGAGGGCGGAGATCCCCGCGGCCGCGACGAGCGCGAAAGGGATCGCGCGGCGCGCGCCGTCCAGCAGCCAGCTGCGATGCACGGCGACGAGCGACCCGAGCGTGAGAATCATCGGTACCGCCGTGAGCTCCTTGATCGAGCCGATCAGCTCGTAGCCGTAGACGAGGGCGGGCAGCGTCACGCTCAACGCCGCGAGGGCCGCGTGCGCCCGGCCGAGGCCGATCTTGCGCGCCAGCAGCCAGCCGGGACCGACGGCAGTCGCGAGCATGAAGGCGTTGAATGGCTGGAAGGCCCAGATCAGTGGTAGGCCGAGCAGCAAGGCGCTTCCGCCGAACAGCGTGTCGGCGCCGGAGGGATAGCTGTTGTTGTAGTAGTTGTTGACGAACTGGCCGTAGGAGTTGCGCAGGTCCAGGTGCGCGTAGCTCTGGCCGTGGTGCATCAGGTAGTCAGCGCCCACCATGTGGACCGCCGAGTCGGCCAGCGCCATGAAGGACGAGAAGGTCGGGCGGCCCGCGAGGAGTACGGGCGCGAGCGCCAGCAGGTAGGCGAGCACCGGTACCGCGAGCAGCCACCAGGATGACCGCGAGGCCCTTGCGAACGCGCGCACTCTCCCCCACCCCAGCCACCACCCCGCCGCGGCCGCGGCCGCCAGTGCGTAGGGGGTGGCTGGGGCCGCGGGCGAAACATATGTGCTCAGCTGTGAGACGGCGATCAGCGCGGCCGCACCGACGGGCAGCAGCAGTGCCAGCGGCAAGAAGCCACCGCTGATCCGATCGACGAGCAGCCCCGTGCCTGCGCAGAGCACCGCGAGCACGCACGGATAGAGCAGCGCGGTGGCAAGGAACATCAGCGGCCCCGGCTGGATTCGAACCAGCAAACCCCGCTTGAGAGGCATCTGAATGCCGCCCTTTGCGGGCGCTTTAGCCGTGTGGGGTCCGCCCGGGCGGGGCGGGGCGGGATCATATCCGCCGGGTCAGGCCCCCCTGGCGCGCCGCCACGTCTGCCCGTGGGTTCGCGCTCGCCTGCGGACTCATGCTCGCGGACGCGCTGCCCGCTCGAGGCGCTCTCCCCGCGGGGTGAGACCCCAAGCGTTCGCGGTCCCCCCGCGTCTGTCGCCAAGGTTCCTCACGAGGCCCAGTCCTGCAAGCCTGCTCAGGAGCTTGGAGACCTGTCCGGGGTCCTCGATTTCCGCGCCCGCGGCGGTCTCGCTGTTGCTGGCGCCACGATTCTCGGCGACGAACGTGAGCACGCGCACGGTCCGGTAGGTGAGGCGGATGTTCAGCCCCTCGAGCGGGTCCTTTCCGCTCGGCGCGCGACGCGAGCCAATGCCGCCAGGAGTCTGCGGCGCCGGCCTGTTGAGCTCGCGGCTCGCGGCCGGCGGCCCAAGGTAGGGCAGCACGATCATGCTCATCAAGGAGCCGAGCACATCTGTCAGGGGCTCCGGGCGGTCGTCGAGCAGGCGTCGGTGAAGGACGGCGAACACCGCGCCGACGATTCCTTCGGCGGTGAGGACAGGCGGTTCGCCAGCGCCGTACGTCAGTGAGCGGCCGCGATCGACGACCTTCGCGAGCTCATCGAGTACCGCCGCGCGACGCGCCACGACGCGTGGCCCGGCGGCGGACGCCTGCACCAGGCAGAGCTTGGCCAGAGCCCGCTCCTCGTCCATGAGGATCAGGAGGCTCGTGAGCGCCGCGCGGATGCCCTCATGCCACTCGGACTCGCGCCGGAAGGCGTCGGTGACGAGCGTTCGAGCCTGCGAGAGCGCTTGGTCAAATGCCGCGAGGAAGCAGTCTTCGCGGTCGGCGAAGACCTCGTAGAACGTCTTGCGCGAGACCCTGGCTCGCGCGATGACCTGCGCGACGGTCATGCGCGCATAGCCGACCTCCTCGACGACCAGCACGGCCGCCGCGACCATCCTGCTGCGCTGGATCTGCGCCACGTGCACGGCCGACAGGCCGTGTCGGCCCGTGCTCGGGCCGACCGACCCGGTGTATGTGTTTTCAACGACGGCCATAGTCTCGCGCCTGGGGGGATCGCGACGGTACACGAGTCTTCCGAATCATGTCAAGTACCATGTCCAAAAGTCCATCGCCGTTGTTCAGAACCTGACAAACGTGAACCGGGAGTCAACCCGCAACGTGGCCGGGAGGGCTATCTTGGCCTCGGAGATGCCGGCTCGATCGTGCTCGGAGGACGACACTCAAAGCTTCTCGCCGCTGCCGACGGGCCGGCACGGGCTGGATCGCCGCGTCGTGGCCGAACACCAGCGCAACCGGATCGTGCAGGCGATGATCGAGATGGTCGAAGCGCGCGGCTTCCAGACGGTCACGATCGCCGCTCTGTGCAAACGAGCCCGCGTCACCGAGCGTGCCTTCTACGCGCAGTTCGAGAGCCGCGAAGAGTGCTTTCTCGCGGCCTACGACTCGATCCTCCTGCGTTCCGTGGGATACGTCCTCGAGGCCTACGGCGCGCCGCCGACCTCGGAAGAGGTGCTCAGGGGCGCCCTGGGCGCCGTGCTGGAGGCAACGGCCGAGCATCCGCAGGAGGCGCATCTGGTGCTCATCGACGCGCCGACCGCCGGATGCCGGGGAACCGAGCGCAACCGTCGGCTCACCGACACGCTCCAAGCGCAGTTCGCCCGACACGCGGCGCGCGGGCCCGGCGCCAACCAGGTCTCCGGACTGATCCTCCGCGGGCTCGTCGGCGGGGTGCGCGACGTGGTCAGCAACCGCGTCGCGGCGAACACGACCAGGCAGCTTCCGGGTGTTCTCGATCCGCTGGTCGCCTGGTTGCTCAGCTACGTGTCGGAGGATCCGCTGGAGCTCTCTCGTGGCAGGGCGCCCCGCCGTGGTCCGAGGCAGACGGCCCGGCCGGATTCCCCGCCGCTCGCCGGCCAAGGCTACCCGCGCAAGTATGTGCTTGAGAACCAGCGTCGGCGCCTGATGGAGGCCGTCGCCGCGATCACCCACGAGAAAGGCTATGCGGGGATCACCGTCTCGGGGATCGCCCGACACGCGCACGTGTCCCACAAGACCTTCTACGAGCATTTCTCCGACCGTCATGAGGCGTTCCTATCCACCTACGAGCACGGCTGTGACGAGGTCTACGCCGTCTCGGCCCGAGCCTACGCAGCTCACGAGCAGGACTGGCCGCGCGCCGTGCGGGCGGGGCTCGACAAGTTGCTCGAGTGGCTGGCGGCACGGCCGTCGCAGGCCTACCTCGCGTTCGTCGCCTTCCCCGCGATCGGCGCCGACGCGCATCGCATCCGCTACCAGGCACTGCAGAGGTTCGGCGCGGCCCTCGCGCCGGGATACGAACGGGCGAGCAACGTTCCGGCGATCACCGGCGAGGCCATCGCCGGAGGCATCTTCGAGATCATCGCCGAGGAGATCCTGTGCGGCCGCGGCGAACGGCTGCGGGCACTGCTCCCGCTCGTCACCTACATAACGCTCGCGCCGTTCATCGGTCCACAGGAAGCGGTCCGGATCGCTCGCGAGCCGCCACTCGTGGCCGAGGCCCCGACTGCGCCGGTGACGACCTAGCTCTCGAGCGTCCAAATCGCCCGCGGAGGGCGGTCTCTGCACCGGCGAAACCCCGGAATTCCCTTGGCGGGAAGAGGGAACCAGCGCTGAGCAGCCGTGCCGGCCTCTAGGATCGGTGCGGATCGAGCGGGCGAGGGCCCGCCCGAGGCAAGAATGAGACGCATCCGGCTCCCACGCATCATGCGCTCGCCCGGGCGCCGCCGAATCCTAGCCGTAGTAACGGCGGCCGTCTCCCTGTCCGCCGTCAGCGTCGAGGTAGGCGCGCTCGCGGCCCCCCCGGCCGCGCGGCCGGCTCACGCCACGCGGCTCGCAGTCGGCATCTCGGACAACTCGGCGGACCTCTTCCGCGACCCCCGCTTTCGCTGGCTCGGCGTGCGCATCGCCCGGATCATCGTGCCCTGGGACGTCGTCTCGAGGCCAAGAGAACTCGCCTGGGAGGCAGCCTGGCTGCAGGGAGCACTCGCCGATGGCGTGAGGCCACTGGTCGCGTTCAACGGCGATCCGAGCCATCCGGGCCACGGACCGAGCTTGGCGGCGTATGCGAAAGCAATCGTGGCGTTCAAAAAGCTCTTCCCGTGGGTCCTTGACTACACGCCATGGAACGAGGAGAACCACCCCCTGCAGCCCACCGGCGCGAACCCGCGCCTGGCGGCCGACTACTACAACGTCCTTTCAGGCCACTGCCACGGTTGCTCGATCACGGCGGCCGACGTGCTCGACACCCCGAACATGGTCACGTGGCTGCGCGGTTTCCTGCACTGGGCCTACCGTCCTCGTCTCTGGGGCCTCCACAGCTACGTCGACGTTGGCCTCGGCAGCCATGAACGAACCTCGCAGCTCTTGAGGCTCGTCCATGGACAGGTCTGGTTCACGGAGGGCGGCGGGGTGGTGTGGCGCTGGGAACGCCCCTACAACAGCAGCCACGCCAGCTACATCGTGCACCCCGAGGCCCACGCAGCTGAACTCGCCCGGCGCCTGCTCTCGCTCGCCACGATCAGTTCGCGCATCACGCGCGTCTACTACTACCAATGGCGGGTGCCCCACACGCTGCAGTGGGCACGGGCGCATGGGAGCATCTCCTGGGACAGCGGCCTGCTCCGCCCGGACTGCTCCACCCGGCCTGCCTTCTCCGTGATCGCCCGCGCCGTCGGCCGCAACCCGGTCCGAATGCCGCACGCCAGGTACACCCGGGCGGGCGGCTGCGTCTAGGCCTCGACTGCCTACCGAGATCTCGCCATGCCCCCGGCTGGACTCGAACCAGCAACCCCCGGCTTAGAAGGCCGGCGCTCTATCCAGTTGAGCTACAGGGGCGAACGACCATCTTCGCGGCTGGCGTGGCGGATCAGAAGTCGAGCGCCGAGCCGGCCCGCCGTGGAGCGACCGCGATCCTTCTCTGCTTATGCATCGTTGAGAATAAACCTGTAAAAGTTGGTTTCATGAGCCCGGTGCAAAGCGACGAGGAGGATCTGACCCGCAAGCAGCGCCGCGAGCAGGCGCGTGCGGAGCGCAAACAGCTGGAGGAGGCCGAGGCCGCCCGCGCGGTTCGCCGGACACGGCTCTCCCAGCTCGGCATCGTCGTCGCCGTTGTCGTTGTCGCGATTGTCGCGATCGTGATCGCCACGGGCAGCGGCGGGAAATCCTCGGGTCCGGTCAAGGCGGGGAGCGGCAAGGCCAACCAGAACGTCGCCCTCGTGAGCTCGCAGATCGGGGGCATCCCGGAGAGCGGAAACGCTCTCGGCAACCCCAACGCGCCGGTGACGCTCCAGTACTTTGCCGATCTCGAGTGCCCGATCTGCAGGAACTTCACGCTGGGAGCGCTGCAGTCGATCATTCCGCAGTGGGTTCGCACAGGCAAGCTGAGGATCGAATTCCACAATATGCAGACGGCGACGCGCGAACCAGAAGTCTTCCGTACGCAGCAGATCGCGGCGCTTGCGGCCGGCAAACAGAACCTGCTGTGGCCGTTCGCCGAGCTCTTCTACCACGAGCAGGGCGAAGAGAACAGCGGCTACGTCACCGAACAGTATCTCCAGAACCTGGCGCAGCAGGTGCCCGGCTTGAACCTGACGGCGTGGACGGCGGCCCGCAACGACCCGACTCTCGCCAGCCAGATCACGACCGACGCACAGGTAGTGACCGCTCAGGGCTTCACCGGGACCCCCTCGTTCCTGATCGGCAAGACCGGCGGCGCCGTGCAGAAGTTCGAACCGGGGTCCTACACGGACCCGTCGTCCTACAACGCCGCGATCGAAAGACTTCTCAAGGCGTAGCGATGCTCAGCCGGCGAGGGCTGAAGATCACGATGATCGTGCTCACGGTGATCGGCCTCGGCGTGGCGAGCTACCTCACCTATGTCCACTACTCCGGCATCAAGCCGGCGTGCTCGCTGGGCGGCAGCTGCGAGCTGGTTCAGACCTCCGCCTACTCCCATCTCGCGGGCGTGCCGGTCGCGCTGATAGGCCTGATCGGCTACGTCTCGATCCTGCTCCTGCTCCTGCTGCCCGAGACCGAGACGACGCGCCTCGCCGCCGTCGGCGTGACGGCGATCGGCTTCGGGTTCAGCGCCTACCTGACCGGTCGCGAGCTGTTCTCGATCCACGCGATCTGCGAGTGGTGCGTCTCGAGCGCGGTGATCATGACGATGCTCGTGTGCCTCGCGGTATGGCGCTTTTTGCTCGCAGACGAGTTGCCGGCCGGCGCCGCGCCGGCGGCGGGCGCACGCCCGGAGACGGCCTCCTCGCTCGGCGCGATCACGTCGTGATCCAGGCCTAGTCAATACGTCCACTGGCGCCTGGCGCGCCCGAGGAACCGGGGCCGGGGGCCGACGTGGTGGACAGGCATGGGTCCCCATACGACGAGCATCGGCCCCACTGCGGGCCCCGAACCCGCGCCCGTGGGCGAAGGGCGAATCGCCAGGCTGTTCGAGATGACGAGCGACCTGCTGGCCACGATCTCGCTCGACGGTTATTTCACCCTGCTGAACCCCGCCTGGGAGCAGCTGCTGGGCTGGACGCGCGAGGAGCTGCAGGCTCATCCGATTCAGGAGCTCATGCACCCGGACGATGTCGAGCCGACGCTCGCACTGATGCTTGCGGGCGCCAACCGGCCGGCGCAGATGGAGAACTTCACGACCCGCTATCGCCACCGCGACGGTTCGTGGCGCTCGCTGCTGTGGAGCGCCCGCTGCGACGGCGACACGTGGTACGCGGCGGCGCGCGACGTCACCGACCGGATGTGGCTCGAGCGCCAGGCCCTGCACGACCCGCTGACCCGGCTGCCGAACCGACTGCTGCTGATGGATCGCGCGCGCCAGGCGCTCATGCGCCTGAACCGCAGCACCGGCGTGGTGGCGGTGTTGTTCATCGACCTCGACCGCTTCAAGGCCGTCAACGACAACCTTGGGCACGAGGTGGGAGACCAGCTGCTGATAGGAATCTCCGACCGCCTCGCCGACATGATGCGAGAAAGCGACACCGTCGCACGCCTGGGAGGAGACGAGTTCGTGATCCTCGCTGAGGAAATCGAGAACGACGGCGAGGCCTTGGCGCTCGCCGAGCGCGTGGTGCAGGCGCTCGAGGAACCGTTCCCGGTGGGCTCCGCGGAGGTGTCGATGCTCGCGAGCGTCGGGGTCTCGGTGTCGCACGACCCGGAGGCGGATCCGGAGACGATGCTGAGGGAGGCCGACGTGGCGATGTATCGCGCCAAGCGGACGGGCGGCCGTGGTCTCGAGCTGTTCGACGAGACGCTTCGCGAGGAGGTCAAAGAGCACCTCAGGATCGAGGGTCGCCTGCGCCAGGCCCTGCCGCAGCACGAGCTCGTGCTCGCCTATCAGCCGATCCTGCCTCTGGCTGGCGGCCGCGCGGTCGGCTGCGAGGCGCTGCTGCGCTGGAACGCCAGAGAGCTCGAGGGGTCGCAGACGAGCCCGCTGCTTCCCAGCGCCTTCCTCCCGCTCGCAGCCGAGACCGAACTGATCGTGCAGATCGGCAACTGGGTGCTGCATACGGCCTGCGCCCAGGCCGAGCGATGGCGGCGCGAAGGGATCGCGATCCCGATCTCCGTCAACATCTCCGCGCGCGAGCTGTGTGAGCTCGATCTCGCCGAGCGCGTGCGGGAGGAGCTCACGTACTGCAGGCTGCCCGGGCGGGCACTGTGCCTGGAGGTGAGCGAGGAGGCCGTCATGCGCGACCCCGAGCGCGCCCGCGAGGCGCTCGCCGACGTAAAGCGTCTCGGCGTCGCGATCGCGCTCGACAACGTGGGCGCGGGCCAGTCCTCCTTCAGCCTCCCGCGGAACCTTCCAATCGACACGATCAAGATCGACCCTGAGCTGATCCATACGTTTGACCGCGACAACGACAGGCGGGCCGTCTTCGCGGCGACGATCGCCCTCGCCCACGAGGCCCGCCTCACGGCCGTGGCGGTGGGCATCGAAACCAGGCGCCAGCTCGCGCTGGCCCGGGAACTGAACTGCTCGGTGGGGCAGGGCCGGCTGCTGCATCAGCCGGTGCCCGCCGCCGACGTGCGTCTCAGAGAGGTGCCGGGGACGATAACGTCCGCGCCATGGCGTCCCCTCGTGCGACTGCGCGGCAGCCACCGCTGAGCGGAGCGCTCAGGGAGCGCTACAAGGACCTCGCCGCCAAAGCGGCGGCAGCGATGCTCGAGGACGGGATGCGCGTCGGGCTGGGGACCGGAACGACAGTCGCGCACCTGCTTCCCGCGATCGCCGAACGGAGCTTGCGACGCGTTCGCTACGTGTCCACGTCGCCGAAGACCGAACAGGCGGCGCTCAAGCTCGGCTTGAAGATCGAGGACCTCGACGAGGTGGGCACGCTCGACGTCGCGATCGACGGCGCCGATCAGATCGACCCGTCCGCGTGGCTTGTCAAGGGCGGCGGCGGGGCGCTGACGCGCGAGAAGATCGTCGCCTCCGCGGCGACGATGTTCGTGGTGATCGCCTCGGAGGACAAGTCGGTGAAACAGCTCTCGCCGCCCGTGCCCCTCGAGCTGATTCGCTTCGGAGTTGGGTGCACGCTCGCGAAGCTCGCTGAGGCTAGGCTGCGCGACGCGGTGCAGAGCCCGGACGGAGGCCTGATCGCCGACTATCTAGGAGCGGTCGCAGATCCGCGCGAGCTCTCGGCTAGGCTGAGCGCGACGCCAGGCGTGATCGAGCATGGGCTGTTCGGGCCCGAGATGGTGAGCGTCATCCTCATCGCAGGTGAGTCCGGAGTAGAGCGGCGAGCCGGCGGGAAGCCGCCCACGTGACGCTCGGCGCACGGCCGGAGCCGTCCCTGCCCTCGTGACGCGCAAACGCTAGACGCTTGTCCTAAACAGACCAGGTACGCGAACTCGTCCGTCCAGGCGAGCCGGGGCGGGAGCAGGCGGACGCTGGGCCGGCGGCCGCAGAACGCCGCTGTTGCGGCCGCTCACGCCTCTCCCTCTGCAGGTTCCGGCGCGCCTGGCTTCCTCCATGGGGCGTGCACAGCGTTCTCGCTTGAGCGGGGGACCGAGGAGTCGAACCTCGCGTTGCGGTTTTGGAGACCACCGTGTTACCGATACACCAGTCCCCCCGGCGACCCGAGATTCTAGGCGCTGGAGTGGCAATCGCCCCCCTCCTTGGGCCACCAACCGATGCGCCTAGCGGCCTCAGCGCCGCTCAAGGCTCGAGCCCCGGCGGTCGAAAAGACCCAAAGACAAGCGGTGTTCCGAGCCATGCGCATATTCTCTTGCAGGACAGGCCACCGGTCCGGGGGAGGGACCGGCGCGCGGAGGCTCGGCGGCGAAGACGGCTTCACCCTGTTCGAGGTCCTCATAGCCGCGGTAGTCCTCATCGTGGGACTGACCTCCCTGTTCGGACTGCTCGACACGTCGCTCAAGGCGAGCGCGAGCACGAGAGCCCGCGAAGGAGCGACCAATCTCGCCCGGCAGATCCTCGAGGACGCACAGACGATCCCCTACTCACAGATCGCTCCGAAAGCGATAGAAGGCGAGCTTCAGGCGATGCAAGGGCTCGCAAATGAAGGATCCGGCGGCCTGTGGCAGATCAAGAGCCGAGGCGTCACGTACACAGTGACCGTCAAAGCGTGCTCGATCGACGACCCCAAGAACGGGTACGGCAAGCACGAAAACGGCCTCGGCGAAAACCCGTTCTGCAAAGACCCGGGCGAAAAAGAAGGCACGGAAGCGGGAGATCCCCAGCCCGAAAACCTCAAGCGCATAACCGTCGACGTGACCTGGTCTGCGGTCGGCCGAAGCCCCGGCGTGCACCAGGTCGAGACGCTCACGGCGGCCGGAGAGGCCCCGGGGCTGAACGCGACCGGCCTCAAGCTCTCCGCACCGGCAGTGGCGGCGCCAACCAATCCGGTGATCGAAACGGTGCCCGTCGAAGAAAAGCTCGTCTTCACCGCCCAGTCGCCCAAAGCCACCGAAGCGATGGCCTGGTCGCTCGACGGCGTCAAGCAGAAAAACGCGCCGACGTTCGTATCCGGCACGACGTGGACGTTCTCGTGGTCGATCCCGAAAGGCGAAGTCTCCGACGGTGCCTACCACGTGTCGGTCCAGGCGATCGACTCCACCGGCATCTACGGACCTCCGATATCGATCGTCGTGACGCTGATCCGCGGCATGCCCACGGCACCGAAAGTCACCTACGGCGGGTTCAATGAAGTCAACGTCGCCGGCAAAAACACGAAGGCTGTGGAGCTTCAGTGGCAGGCCAACTCCGAACGGAACGTGATCGGCTATCGCGTCTATAACCCGAAAGGGGAACTCGTCTGCCCCAAAGAAGAACTCAGCCTCTCCTTGACGTGCGTCGACACCAACCTGCCCGAAAAAGCCTTCGAATCGAACCAGCCCTACACCGTCGTCGCGGTATACCGGAAAGCCGAAAAAGAAGTCCTGAGCGAAAAACTCAGCAACGGTCCGGCCACGACCTTCACGGTGCTGAAAGGGCCACCGGAAGCACCCCACGTGCCGGGGGGCCCGCTGACCGCTACCAAGAACGCGGACGGTTCGGTGACCCTCAAATGGTCAGCTCCCTCGGGTGGCGCGCCAGTCGTCTTCTATCGCATCTACCGCGGGAACGAAGAATACGTCAGCCGTGACGGCGTCGTGCCCGTCGGTACGACCGAATTCACCGACACCGACGCTCTCACCGCCCACAGCTACTGGGTCACCGCGGTCAACGCGAACCTGCGGGAGTCTCCCTTCCTCGGACCGGTGAAACTATGAGAGTAGCGCGCGGCGAGCACGGATTCACGCTGGTCGAGCTGCTCGTCACGATGACCATCACAACGATCGTGTTCGGCGCGACGCTGTCCGTTCTAGACGTCTTTCAACGCAACAACCGCTTCGAGGTCCTGCGCAACGAAACGCAGGACAACGCCCGTACCGCCGCCGACCGCCTCGCCAGGCAGCTGCGCAACGTTGCGGCGCCGAGCACCGGCGCGGCCGGCGCGCTCGAGCAGAAGGAACCGTACTCGATCATCTTTCAGTCGATTGACCCGACCTCCTTGAACGGCGGTGGAAACGCGACCCACGCGATGCGGGTGCGCTACTGCCTGGATGCCTCGACCCCGACGAACGAGGTCCTCTGGACCCAGGTCAAGCGATGGGCCAAAGAACCACCCGCAGTTCCGACCTCCACGGCCTGCCCCGACCCCAGCGCTGCGGATTTTGAAACGAACACGCAGCTCGTGCAGCACGTGACGAACGAGAACGGCGGCCAGAACCGACCCGTCTTTAGCTACTCCGCCGAAGGCATTCCCCAGACGACGTCCGTCGAGATGAACCTCTTCCTCGACCTCAATCCCGGTCACCGCCCGGGCGAGACCCAGCTGACGAGCGGCGTCGCGCTGCGCAACGCCAACCGGCCGCCGACCGCCAAGATCAAATGGACGCTGATCAACAAACACGTATCCCTCAACGCCACCGAATCGGCCAACCCGGACGGGCTGGCGCTCACATACCAGTGGTGGAAAGACGGTGTCCTGCAAACAGCCTCGGGCGCAGAGTGGGAAACGAAAGAAGAGTCCTCCGGAACACACACATACGAACTCGAAATCACGGACCCGAGCGGTCTGTCGGACAAGGCGAAAGAAACGGTGCCAGTGCCATGAGAAAAATGCGTGACGAGCAAGGATTTGCGCTCGTGTCGGCGATCGTGCTCCTGGTCGTGATCATGGGCCTCGGCCTGGGGCTGCTCCTGCTTGTAGACAACCAGCAGAAAGCCTCGGCCCACGAGACGGCCAAGGAGGCGGCTTTCAACGTCGCGGAGGCGGCGCTCAACGCGCAGGTCGGTCAGATCTCGCGGGCGTGGCCATCCAGCGGCGGGGTGTCGAGCTGCACTCCGGCGACCAGCTACTCGACGAGCAGCTACTGTCCCACGCCCGAAAGCCTCAAAGTCGGCTACGAAAAAAACGCCAGTCCCGTCGCCTGTCCGGCCGGCACCCCCAAAGATGCCTGGGGCTCCCCCCTCACCAACCAGTGGACCACCTACGTTCGCGAGCCTCAGAAAGAAAGCACCTTGTTCGAATCCGCCGTCGAGCAGGGAAAGCCTGAAGCGGACACCGAAGGACTCAACAAGCTTTGGATACGCTCCGTGGGCGTCGTCCAGTGTCAGGTGGTGTCGCTCGTCACGCTCGTCTCGCGCCAGTTGGTCGCCACGAAGTTCCCCGAAAACGCTGTAACGGCGAACTGGTTCGAAACGACTAACAACGGCAACAAGGTCCTTGTCAACACGCAGGGCAAAGAAGCCCAGCCCGCCGGAGTGAGCATGCGCTGCACGGGGTTCACGGGGACAAAAAAAGAAATCAAGGAAAAATGCGAGAAGTATCGAGAAGGGCAGGTGAGCCCGGATACGACGGAAACAACGGCAGCTAGCCCGAGCGCGACGTGGACCGCGAGCCAGCTCGCAACATTCAAGAAGGGGGCTGAAGCGGCCGGTACCTACTACCCGACTGGGACATGTCCCAGCGGCTTGCCATCCGGTACGCAGGTGTACGTCGAAGGCCCGTGTGAAGTGACCGGGGGCAGCAACGAAACGGCCAACTCGGAAGCGTCGCCCGGTTTCCTCGTAATCGTAAACGGCACGTTCTCGATGAACGGCACGCCGACCTTCTACGGCGTGGTCTACCTCGTGAACAAACAGGAATCGAGCAGCGCGCTCGTCTCGCTTCACGGCAACGCCCATCTCATCGGCGCCATCACAATCGACGGCAACGGTGGCGTCGAATTCGGATCAAGCCACGAAAATCTCGAATTCAATGGCAAGGCGATCAAAGAACTGAAGGTCTACGCGGGCGCTACGCCCACCCGTAACACCTTCCGGGAGCTACCAATCAACCAGTGATTGTCCTGAGCGCAGCGCGCGCGACGAGTCGCCGCCTCTCGCGCGCTGCTGCCTCCGCTCGCGAGCGCGGATCAGACCCTAAGAGCGTCTAACGGAATGAGCGGGGCTAGGGTTCCGCGCTGTCACTTGGGTCTCGCCTACCCGCCCGAGAGCCGTTCGATGAGAAAGTAAAGGCCGGTGACAGCTACTACGCGATCGCGGCCGGAAGCACCCACCGAGGATCGGTGAACGGACAGCGCCGGTGCAGCCCTTGCTAACCGAGCTAGTCGAACAGCGGGCAATCTTCGAGGGTCGGGCAGCGGCAGTCAGCTGCTGCCTCGAGCCAACCCCGCACGAGGCGGGCGCCCTCGATCAGCGCGTCCATCTCCGGCAGCTTGCGCCCGGCAATGGTTCGTAGCCGCTCGGAGACGGCGCCGTTTGCGTCGGACGCCGCGAGTAGCTCGCGGACCTCGTCGAGGGTGAGACCGGCTCGCTGCGCGGCACCGATAATTGACAGGGTGCGAACGATCTCGGCAGGGTAGCGGCGGCGGCCGGAGATCCTCTCGGGTTCGGGCAGCAGCCCGATCGACTCGTAGTAGCGGATCGCCGAAGGACGAATGCCCGCGCGGCGAGCCACCTCGCCGATGAACAGTTCCTGGGTCACTTGACTTAAACCCGACTTGAAGATGCACAGTACCCGAACATCCCCGAAAGGAGCGACCCATGTCAGACGCCCGGACTAGCAGCGACGCTTTCGACGAGGTCATCGCAGAGATCCCCAGCTGCGCGCTTGACGAGATCGGCAAGCGTGAGCAGCGCGTCCGCTATGCCCTTCTGGCCAGCAGCGTCACGCGTGTCGAGCGCCAGCCCGAGGCAGTATTGATCTTCTTCGATCGCGACCTCGATCGCCAGGCGCTCGAGCAGGCGTTGAGCGTCGAGCGCGAGTGCTGTCCGTTTTTCGCGTTCGCCTTTGATGAGCAAAGCCGAAGCTTGCAGGCGACGGTAACCAGTGTCGATCACGTTCCGGCACTTGATGCCGTGGCGCACGCGTTCGAAGCTACTCGTCAACCCGCCTCAAAGAGTTAGGTGCGCGCGGGAGGCGCGAGGGAGACAGAACCGAGCACATGCTCCCGCCTTCGGCGCCATCGCCGTCACGTTCATGATGCTGATGTACGCACTTGAGCGCCGAAGTTCGGGCTTCATACTTGCGTTCGCCGGCGGCTGCCTGCTTTCCAGCATCGAGCGTTCTCGGGGCGCGCCGGAGACGCCTCCGTTTCCTCATGGCAAAGCAGTTGTCTCAGCGCGGTCGGCCGGGGCCATCGAGATTCGTCCACACCAGAAGCCCGAGCAACGTGCGCCGACACGCTCGCATCCGCACGAAGGCGCAATCGTGACCCGGCGGGGCTGGGTTGACGGCGACGTGTCGCAGGTAGTGTCGACTAGCTCCATCTCGGTCCGCGCTTCGGCCTGAATGCGTTTTCGGAACTGCAGCTAGGTCGTCTTGTACGCCTCTGGCTGCCACAGCAGGTCGACGTCCGGCAGCCCGAAGCTTGCGGCGATGGCGTTCGCGCCGGCTCGGAGCCCATCACGAATCGCGTGTTGCGAGAACTCGAGTTGAGACACGTTAGGCACGTCGTCCGTGGGCGCGATTTGAGTGAGATCTGGATCCTCGGCGACGGCGCGCTGTAGATCCTCGGCCTGTGCGTTGTAGCGTTCGAATCGGTCGCGCATCAGTGCCGCGAGCGCCGGGTGGACGCGTCGACGGGCAAGCTCAAGCATCGGACAGTGCCTCGAAGTCATACGGCTTGCGATTTCGGATCACCTCATCAAACAGGAGATCGAAGTCGATCGGGACGCGTCCTGCGAGCACCCGCAACGGGTTGGCGAACTTGAGGGTCGCCGTGTCGAGGTAGTTGGTAGACCCGAGCGCAGCCTGCCCGGTCGCCGTGAACGAACCATTTAGCGCGCCAGAGGACGCTCCGAAGATTGCGTCGACGCTGTCGATCAAGCCAGTCTTCTCAAGCAGCACACACATCCCGGCAGAGACCACTCCGCGAAGGCCGCCGCCCTCGATCGCCAAGGCTAGGCTCGCCCCATCGGTGCGAGCCTCCCTGCGGCTCCCCTCGGCAGCGCGCGTCAGCATCAGCTCGATAGTTGGGTGATGATCACCTCCGGGCGGGGGTAGGTCCCAAGCTGTGACGACGCCTCTGAGGCCCATCGCGCTGGCCGACTGCGCCTACCGCCCTAGCTGACCGGATCGAGGTCGACACGAACGCTCAGCAGATCCGTTGCCAGCGCGCCAGAGGCGCGCACGCAGAGCCCGCGCGCCCAGTTGCCTTCGGCCAGCAGACGTTGGCGCTCGCGCGGGTCGTCATCATCAACGAGGTGCGCCGTGCCAGCTAGCCACCCGCTGTGCGTCCCAGCTACGAACTTTGACGCGCACACCAGGATTCGCCTCTATGTCTTTCACCCAGTCGGCATCGCGACCGTGCTCGGAGAGCAGCCAGAACGTATCGCCGTCCATGCCGTCGCACACAGGGGTCTGCCGGGGTTGTCCGCTGCGCCGTCCGGTGGTCTGCAGGAGGGCGTCACCGGGATCCGGGATTCCGAGCCGGAACGCCAGTCTGACGAGCGGGTTGACGACCGACTTCTGAAGCGGCCGGGCGATGCGATGGTTGACGGAAGTCGCTGAAGGACTGGAGCCAGTGCTCGCCAAATCGGTGCGAACGCTGCTCATGTTCGCCCCTTTCGTTGTGTGTCTGCCGCCTGCGTGGAGGTCTCCCGCCTGAACGTCGGTTGCAGCAGAGACCGGGTTCGGCTCGTCTGCGTTCGTTCTCATCACGACGCCGATCGGCTCGGGACAGAGCCAAAGAACGCCGCCTCCTGCTCGCCGAGCTGGTCCGCCGGCGCGCCGCCCTCAAGCAGCTCGCCCATGATCCGGTGCCAGTTGGCTGTCGCCCCGAGCTGGCCCAGGACTCCAAGCGTCAGGGTCTCAAGACGCCTCGAGGTGATGGCGTCCGGCGGCACGCCCAGGCGCCTCTCGAGCTGCCACTCCGATGAGCCCGGCGCGGCCCGCGACACGAGCCCGGCGACATACTCGCGAGTAATTGTGAACGGACGATCCTCCGCATGCCAGTCGTGCAGCGTCCGCATGTACGCCAGCAGCTCATCGGACTTGATGGACGGATCGTCGAGCGCGAGAAACCCGAGCGCCCCGAGCTCCTCACGCACCCGTGCCGGGTCCTTCGCCAGGGCCGCTCTGATCGCACCCTTCTCATGTTCCAAGCGCTCCTGTGGGATGCGCTTGGTCATGCCGAAGTCGAAGAACGCCACCCGGCCGTCGGGGAGCAGCTTGTAGTTCCCGGGATGCGGATCGCCCGAGAAGTCCCCATCGCGATACAGCGACCCGAAGAAGAAGCGGAACACGATCTCTCCAAAGCGATCGCTGGTCTTCTGGTCGAGCTGTTTGACCTCGTCGAACTCCTGGCCGTCGACCCACTCGGTCACAAGCACACGCTCGGCCGACACCTCGCTGAAGACCTTGGGAATGACGATGAACGGATGGCCATCGAAGCGCCGCTCGAAGCCGCGCTGCGCATCGGCCTCATGTTCGTAGTCGAGCTCATCGCCGAGCCGTTCGCGCAGCTCCGCCGCCACGGCCTTCGCGTCCAGGGACGGTGCGATCCTTTTCGCCGCATGCAGCAGCAGGCCAATGTTTTGTAGGTCGGCGCGGACCGCCGCGGCGACACGCGGATACTGGACCTTGACAGCGACGCGCTGCCCGTCCAGGCGCGCGCGGTAAACCTGTCCGATCGATGCGGCCGCCACTGCCTCGTCCTCGAAGTCGTCGAAGACGTTCTCGAGGCGCTCCCCGAGTTCGTCCTCGATCACCTTGCGCATGTCCCTAAACGAGACCCGCGGCGCCGAATCCCGCAGCGACGCGAGCTTGGCCTGAAAGCGGTCACGGACATCGGGGGGAAGCCCCTCGAGGTCGATGACCGAGGCAATCTGACCAACCTTCATCGCCACGCCCTTCATGTGACCGAGGACGTCGACGATCTTTTCGGCCTCCTCGATCTGGCGCCGCTCCTCCGCCGCCTGCCGAGCCTCTTGCGAGCGAGTCACGTTGGCGGCCCGCGTGGCGTATCCCCGCACCGCCTGGCCACCGACCAGCTCGCCGACCTTGGCAGTCCGTCGCAGCCGTCCCGTCGGGATCGGCTTATCACGATTCGCCACGCTCGCCATGGTCACTCCTTCCGCGTCGAGAAATAGGTCTCTACGCCACCGATCACAGAGCGAGTGGCGGTGGAGAGGTCGACCTAGGGGGGCCGCGTCGCCACCCCAGCCCGGCGAGTATTGAGTTCGCCTTCAGCGGCATGCCGAGGGCCTCGGACTCGCTCCGCCGGCCTACCAAAACCCGCCCTGGAGCACTGGTCGGCATGTGCGACTACGAGCCTAGAGCAAGTGCAAGAGCGGCGTACCCTCATCGAGCCAGTTCAGCCTATCGAGGCCTAAGCGACGTCGAAGCCCTTCAACTACCCTCCGAAAGCCGCTCGGGCGTCGACACAACTATCGCTTGGGGGGCAAAAGCGAGCGTGTGCCGAACCCCGGACGAGACGCGCGCTCGGGATGGGAGAGCGGTAGTGGAGGAGGGCGCGGTGCCCTGGCGAATTAGGTCTGCAGATCCGCGCGCGGGGGACCGTCCCACGTCAAAGACCTATCGAACGCCGAACTTTCGGGAGCGCTCGGAGATGGCACAGGTTAGACGCCCTACGGCGAAGTCCGAGCCGGCAGCCCGCAGCCTGCATATGCTTATGGGCAACTTCTTGACGCGAGGGTCTTGGGTTCGAGTCCCGGCGCGGGCGTTGCGAGCAATGGCGACGGTCACAGACAACGCACCCACGTCGGGCTCCGCCGTTCTCGGCTTGTCCGGCCGCAGCGACTGAGCACCGTCGATGTTCATCCTCACCGCGTTGGTCTATCCGGTAGTGCTCGCGGTGCTGTGTGTCGGCGCCGGGTTGCTGGTCGACTGGGCAAGCGGGCGCTTTCTGCCCGGAGCGCTTCTCCCGGCCGTTGGCGCCGCGGCACTGATCGGGATCTCCCAGCTGACAACCTACGCTTGGCCCCTCGCGCCGGCGACCCCGTATGTGATGGTGGCAGTTGCCGTCGCCGGATTCCTGTTCGCCTGGGGCAGAGTGTTGATGCTCGCGCGGCGATGGCGAGCGTGGGCGTGGCAGATCGTCGCGCCCGTGCTCGTGTACATCGTGGCGCTGGCCCCTGTGCTCTTCGCCGGCCGGCCCACGTTCTCGTCCTACACGGTTCTGACGGACTCCGCGGTCCACATGATTGGCGCGGACTTTCTGATCCGTCACGGCCAGCACTATGCGCATCTGGATCTGCGCAACTCCTACGGACAGTTCATCAACGCCTACTACAACACGAGCTACCCCTCAGGTTCGGACACGCTGTTTGGCGGCAGCGCGTTCCTGTTGCGCCTTCCCCTGATCTGGGCCTTCCAGCCGTTCAACGCGTTCATGCTCGCCACCGCTGCCGGCCCGGCGCGGCTGCTCGCGCGGAGGCTGGGCCTCGACGGTGGGTGGGCCACTTTGGCTGCGCTCACCGCTACGCTGCCCGCGCTCGTCTATGGCTACGAGCTGGTGGGATCGATAAAGGAGATCACGGCGTTGCCGATGATCCTCACGCTCGGCGTCCTGGTCGTCCTGCACGCGCGCTGGCTGCGGGGACCGCCCGCCGGCGCCACTCCGTTCGCCCTCGTGGCCGCCGCCGGGGTCTCGGCGCTCGGGGTGGGGTTCGGCGCGTGGGTGCTGGCGGCCGTTGCGACCCTCGCTGTCGTCGCGATCGGCGACGGCTTGGCCGGGCGCCAGAGCGCACGACGAGCACTCCTGTTGACCGGGCTTGGGGCGATCATCGCACTCGTCTTCGCCTGGCCGACGTGGATCGACCTGACCGGATCCCTGCGGGTGGCCCAGAACATCGCGTCTACGAGCAACCCGGGCAACCTGACCGCGCCGCTGCGGGCGGTGCAGGTGTTCGGCACCTGGCTGTGGGCGGGCTACACGAACCTGCCCAAGGGGGGCGATCTCCGGGTCACCCAGGCGCTCATCGTCATCACGTTCATCGCCTGCGTGCTGGGCGCCCTGCACGTAACGCGTATCCGCGAGTACCCACTGGCCGGCTGGCTCGCGCTGACGCTTGTGGTGTGGCTCGCGGTGACCGAGTACGCCACGAACTGGGTGGACGCCAAAACCCTCATGCTCACCTCGCCGGTGGTCGTTCTGCTGGCTTGGGGAGGCGTGGCCGCCCTGCGGGCTTTGCCGCTGCGGACCGTGTTCCGGCCAGCAGCGACGCTACTCGCGCTCGCCCTCACCGGCGGGGTGCTCGCCTCCGACGCCATGCAATACCACAGCTCCAGCCTCGCCCCCACCGCACGCTACGACGAGCTGGCCTCGCTGAACGCCCGCTTCGCCGGCCGGGGGCCCACCCTATTCACCGACTTTGACGAATACGCGCTGTACGAGTTGCGCGACCTCGACATCAGCGGGGTGGACTTCCTCTACCCACCCGTCGCGCTCGCCGGACTTTCGACGGGCCACGGCGGCGCGATCGACCTGGATCGGGCGCCACCAGCAAAGCTGCGCGCCTACCCGCTGATCATCACGCGCCGCGACCCCTCTGCCAGTCGCCCGCCCGCCGCCTATCGCTTGATCTGGCAGGGGACCTACTACCAGGCCTGGCGCCGCCGACCCGGTGCCCCGGCGGCCATCGCCCACGTCGGACTGCCGTCCACCTCGCCCGTCCAGTGCCCGCGCGTCCAGCGCCTGGCACAGCTAGCCAGCACCCACGGCGCGCAGCTGGTCGCCGCCAGACCGTCTCATCTCGTGAGGATTTCCGTGACACGGGCCCACCACCCGGCCAGCTGGACCCGCGGCCGGGTGGGCCTCGTGATGAATGGGCCCGGCCGGCTTTGGGCCACGTTCGCAGTGCCCCGTGCCGGCGAGTGGGATCTCTGGTTACAAGGGGAGATCATGCGTCCCGTGCACGCGAGCTTCGACGGGGTGCCGCTGGGGGCGATCGGCGGTCAGCTCGGCGGCAACTCGCTGAACCCCGAGACAATGACGCCCCTCCGCGCACACCTCGCAGCCGGGCGCCATCTTCTGTCGCTCACGCGTGGAGGCTTCAGTCTCGCCCCGGGCGACGGCGGCTGGGCCATCCTGGACTACATCTTCCTGACGCCCGCAGGAGCCGCCAGTCAGCAGACCCTGCGCGTGGCGACGCCTGCCGACTGGCGCTCGCTATGCGGTCGCGTCTACGACTGGATCGAGGTCGTCCCCAGGTAGGGCTCCGCACCCCGCGACGAGCGCCCATCGACTGTTCCCGGCCTCCTCTCTCTCGCATCCGTGGACAGGCGGCGGTCTCGGCGGTGCCGCGGCTCACAAGCGCATCGGACGACGACCAAGCGCGTGGACTCAAGGGAGCTAGACGACTGCTTACCCTGCGTGCCGCGTGCGAGAATCTAAACCACATGACCGATACGAACCCCCTCGTCACCGGTGTGGACTTCGTCTGCATCCCGGCGCAGGACTTCGACGCGATGACCGCCTTCTACGGCGAGACGCTCGGCCTGCCGTTCGTCAAGCGCTACGGTAGCCGGCCGGGCGCCGAGTATCAGGCCGGCAACCTCACGCTGGCGATCATGCGCGCTGAGGACTTCGGCGGCACGTTCTCGCGAAACGCGATGCCGATCGCCCTGCAGGTCGGCGACGTGGCTGCCGCCAGGGAGCGGCTCGAGGCAAAGGGCGTGCGCTTTGTCAGCGACACATTTGACTCCGGCGTCTGCTGGCAGGCGATCTGTCTGGACCCTGACGGCAATCCACTTTCGCTGCACCACCGCTACGCGCCGAAGGACGAACACCCCGCCGCCGCCTAGTCGGGTCCGCAGGAAATGCAGAGTGCCGCATCCGCGCGTGTAAGCGAGCGCGACCACTCGGCGCGACCGGGCGCCTCCCGAGACGCTCGCATCCCGCGCGAAGCGAAAGCAGGGAGTTGCGCAGCAGGAACGCGCTCGGATGGGCTGGAGCTGTACCCCTGCTACGCCCAGGGCTGGCAGGGCCCGCAACTCGCCCGATATGCCAGGCTTGGCCGATGTCGGCGAACCTGGACCTCGTGCGCTCGATCTACGCGGCCGGGGAGCGCGGCGACTTCAGCTCGGCCGCGTGGGCGCACCCGGAGATCGAGTTCGTGCTCGCAGACGGGCCCGTGCCCGGCCGCTGGACAGGACTGGCGGGCATGGCAGAAGGCTTCCGAACCTTCGCGAGTGCCTGGGCGGAGCTCCGGTTTGAGGCGGATGAGTACCGCGCCCTCGACGACGACCGCGTCCTGGTGCTTTACCGCTGGAGTGGCGGCCGCGGCAAGGCAAGCGGAGTGGAGGTCGGGCAGATACGGTCGGAAGGAGCGAACGTGTTCCACGTCCGCGGCGGCAAGGTGACGAGGATGGTCAACTACCTCGACCGCGACCGCGCGTTCGCCGACCTCGGCCTCGCTGCCGAGCCGAACCCAGCCGATCCGGGCTGACAGCGCCCTCAGCGCGGGATCCGCAGCTCCGGCCAGTTGGCAACAATTAGTCGATACGCCCAGGTCTGGCAGGGCGCGCATTTCGCCCGATATGCCAGGCTTGACCGGATGCCCTCGGCGAACCTGGAGCTGGTGCGCTCGATCTACGCGGCGTGGGGGAGTGGCGACCTGGCCCTCGACAGGTTCGATCCCGAGATCTCGATGGTCGAGGCGGATGCGCTGCCCGGAGGAGGTGCTTCAGCCCGTGGACTCGATGCCGTCCGACGCTACATCGAGAGCTTTGCCACGTACTGGGACGAGATTGGTATCGAGCCGCAGGAGTACATCGAGGTGGGCGACCATGTCGTGGTGGTGGCGCGCCTTGCCGGTCGCGGCAAGAAAAGCGGCGTCGAGGTCTCGCGCGTCTGGGCCTATGTTTGGACTCTGAGAGAGAACAAGGCGCTGCGGATGGAGGGTTACGCGAGCCGCGACGAAGCGCTCCAAGCCGCGCAGCATACGGTCGCCGCGCCAGACTGACTGAGCCGCCTCAGCGCGGGATCCGCAGCTCCGGCAGATTTAGCGAAACCAACGGAGACGGACAGGACTGGCAGGCCTCTGAACTCAAGCTCAGACCTCGACGACGAAACCGAGCTCAACTTCGCTCGCCGGGCGCCCACTGTGGACACCCCAGTTCTCCCGGGGCGACTCGACGAGCACGATCGTGATATCCCCGCCGGGGATTCCAAGGTCGCCCAGTCTGCGCACAATCTCCCGGTAGAGCGTCCGCTTCGCCTCCGACGAGCGCCCCGAGAACATCGTGACCTCGATAAGCGTGTATCGATCGCCCACGGGGTGAGGCGCTGTCGGCAGCTCTACGTTTGCTGGATCGTGCTCGAGCACGCGCAAGGTCGGGTCGCCCCTCGGGACCTGCAACGCAACGACGAGTGACTCGCGAACGGCATCAAGCAGCTGGCGCTTCTCTTGCGCCGAGCGTCCCTCAAGCACCTCGATACGGACGAGTGCCATGCCCGGCATCGTACCGGCGCCTAACACCCCTGGGAGCGCGGAATCCGTAGCACTGGCCAGTTGACAACAACCGATCTATACGCCCAGGGCTGGCACATCCTCGAACCGGCCGTGACGGACCTGGGACACTCCGGGCGTGACATCGGCGAACGTAGAGCTCGTGCGCTCGATCTTCGATGCGTGGCAGCACGGAGACTTCGACTCGGCCGCGTGGGCAGACCCAGACATCGCGTTCGTCCTCGCCGACGGCCCCTCGCCAGGGAGCTGGGAAGGGCTCGACGGCATGATCGAGGGCTGGAGGGACTTTCTCGGGGCATGGGAGCACTGGCGGGGCGAGGCCGAGCACTATCGCGAGCTCGACGGCCAACGTGTTCTCGTCCTGATCCATGGGACCGGACGCGGGAAAGCGAGTGGTCTTGACGCCGCGCAAATACGTTCCGAGGGCGCAAACCTATTCCACATCTCCGGCGGGAAGGTGAAGCGTCTCGTCGTGTACTTCAACCGCGAGCGCGCATTCGCAGACCTCGGGGTCGGGTCGGAGTCCAGCGCAGCAGAGGCGCCGAGGTGAACCGGCGATCAGGCCGGTATCCGCAGCTCCGGCCAGTTAGCAACAATTAGTCGATACGCCCAAGCGAGGCAGGCGCGTTCGCCGACGGTCGAACCCTGGGAAGCTGGTGGGGGTGGGCCCGATGGTGCAAGCCTGGCGCGCCGCAGCGCCCGCACGCCGCCTCAGGGCGCCGCCTGCCTCTCGCGCATGCCCGCTATGCGGCGGATGAGCACGAGCGAGAGAGCCAGAGCGAGAACCACTGCCGCATCGACGCCAAGCTCCAGCAGCGCGTCGTGGATACTGATCGAGCCCTGCAGCGACAGGCGCGCGCCGACTGAGAGGATCCCCCGGACCGCGCTGATGATCCCGATGATCAGGAACGGCTGCAGCTGAAGGCCCGCTTTTTCGAAGTGGGCGATGACCGTCCGCATGACCTCCAGCACGATGATCGCGAACAGCACGCCGTTGATCGCGGTCGTCGCCGCTTCGGCGAATGGCTGATCGCTGGTGGCCAGGTCGTAGGCCGTGTGGTAGAGAACGATCCCTGCGACCGCGAGCAGCACGACGGCGACCGCGTAGTGGATCAGGTCCTCGCCGATGCGAATCGCGCCGATGTGCGGGGAGTGTCCGAATAGCCGCTGGCGCAACAACGCGTCGAGCCGTTCCAGCGCGGATCCCCTCGGCGATGGCGGCGAAGGGTCCTGGGCGCTCACGTCAACCCGTCCGAAGTCGGGTGTCCACGACTAGGAGCATGCGAGACGACCAGAACGGGCGCGCTTCACGTACTGAATTATGGCCAGAGCGACGGTCGGATCCGGACCGGCGCTCGACGTCCCCTGCTACATGATGAACAGGGCATCGCGGCGCCGCCGCATATGAACAGGGCATCGCGGCGCCGCCGTATAGGCCCACGAGAGCACGCGCGTCAGCGCGGGATCCGCAGCTCCGGCCAGTTGGCAAAATTAGTCGATACGCCCAGGGCTGGCACGGCCAGACTGCCTCTTCGCACTTGCGGCATCCCTGCAGCGCGCTCGCAGCCGGTCAAGCGTTGCTCAGTGGAAGCGTTGCTCAGTGGTGTACGCGCGCATAGAGATGCTGGGCCGCAACGATGAGGTCCTGCTGCGTGGGCGCCCCGGGCGAGCCGGTCGGGTAGCCCGCCCCGACGAGGTAGTAGTAGGTGCCGTCGGCGAACGCGACGTTGTAGCCGGTGTTGGCCCCGTTGACGCCGCCGAAGCCGCGCGCGCCGGGGATGCGCGGCACGGCAAACCCCTTCGCCCCGTGGGCTTCTTCCCCGCGCACTTCGTCGGAGACGTTCGCGAGCGCCCCGCGCGGTGATCGGAACTGCATGACGATCGAGAGGGCTTCGGATTGGCCGCCGCTCGTAGGTCCGAGCCGCTCGCGCGCGCCGCGTACGAAGGTCAGGGCTTCAAGCTTGCGCGCTTCCTTGGCCTGTTCAGACGCCGGCAGGCCCGACGGCGCCATCCAGCTGCGGGCGCTGGTGCCGCCTTCCAGCCCGTCGCGCGGAGCGAAGCCGGGCAAATCGCTTGCGACGAGCACGCGACCAGCCATCGCGTGCACCGCCGGAGAAGGGGGAGCTGGAGGCGGCCCGGGCGGCGGAGGCACCTGCGGCACCGAGCCTTGCGTGGCCGTGTTCGCGCTCGCGGCCTTGTGGCTCGAGCCGCCGCAGCCGGCAAGTAGGCTCATGGCCACGAGCATGAGGCCCGCTGTCGGGCGCCCTCTCCGCACGGGCTCGATGCTTCCAGGCCCGCGCGCGCATGTCAATCGCGCCAAGAATCCGAGTCCGAAGCAGACGACCGCCGAGCACTGACGCCTGAGGGGCTCTCGTCGCGAAGGTTGAGCCAAACTAGCTGATCTGCTCGGCCAGGCCTATGAGAAGTCCTTCGGGCCCCCGGATGTAGCAGAGCCGATACGCGTCTTCGTACCTGACCACTTCGCTGCTTACAAGCTGCGCGCCGTGCTTGCGGAGCCGGGCGAGCGTATCGTCGATGTCGTCCACGGCGAACATGATGCGTAGGTAGCCGAGAGCGTTCACGGGGGCGTTGCGGTGATCGGCGACCGCAGGCGGCGTGAGAAATCGCGAGATCTCGAGCCGGCTGTGGCCGTCCGGCGTGCGCATCATGGCGATCTCGACGCGCATGGGGTGCAGTCCGGTGACGCGCTCTGCCCAGTCTCCTTCGATCGTGGCTCGCCCTTCGAGCTCGAGGCCGAGCTCGGCGAAAAACGAGATAGCGGCGTCGAGGGATTCCACCACGATGCCGACGTTGTCCATCCGTTGAAGCGTCACGCGGCCCACTCTAGGCCCCGTTGGCGCTTCGACACGCCCACCGGACGAGCCCGCACGCCCGGTAGAGCTCGGCGTCCCGGTCCTACAAGCGCGGTATCCGGAGCTCCGGGAAATTGATCAAAATGGTCGACCACGCCCAGGCCAGGCAAGCCTGGCACCGCGTGATAATCGGCCTGCCACTGCCGGGCGGAGTCGTCGCCTTCCGCGACTGAGCCGCGGAAGGCGTCGAACGTCCCCCTAGAGTGCCTGGACGACCGTGCCGTTGTGCAGTGTCACGATCGTCGCCTTGGCGAACCACGCCGGCGGGGCGGATGACATCTCCGGCCAGTTCTCCGTTGTGTCCTGCCAATGCCTGGTGATGCCGGCTGGTGACTCGCAGTACTCATCGACTACGAAGGTCGTGGCTCGACGCGGCGCGATGTAGGCTGGGCGTTGGCCGTCGCAGCGGTGCTCCACATCCGCGTTCATAGGTTCGGGCCTGCGCGCCCGCGGCTCGCCATGCGAGCCGGCTTTCAATCGAAGGGAGATGCGATGCGCTTGATGATGACGGTGCAGATTCCGACCGAGGCCGGGAACGCCGCGATCAAGGACGGTAGCCTGCCGCAGATCGTCGGAAGTGCGCTCGAGGCGTTGAAGGCGGAGGCGGCGTACTTCACGTCGATGGATGGGATGCGCACCGGCCTGATCTTTTTCGAGATGGCGGACTCGAGCGAAATCCCCCCGGCGGCTGAGCCGTTCTTCCAGGGGCTCGGCGCCAAGATCACGTTTTCGCCGGTCATGAATGCCGACGAGATGCGCGCGGGAGTCGGCAAGGCCATGCCTGCCGCTTAGCCCTGGCGGGCAGTTGGGCCGGTCCCGGGAAGCAACCTGCCGGCATCTCGGGTGGAGGGGAGTCGGCGCCAAGGTCTGTGTAGCTTCCCCGGGCACATCGACCGTCGCTGCGCGCGAGAAGCAGGCGTCCGCGACCCGGGAGCAGTGCGACGGATCTCGCAGCAACCGAGAACGCAGAACCCCGATGTCTACGGCAGTTTTCGACTATGCGGGCGGAGGGACTCGAACCCCCAAGGGCGCTAGCCCACCGGCTCCTAAGGCCGGCGTGTCTACCAATTCCACCACGCCCGCTTGGGCTCGACAGAGCGTATATCTCCCGTCCCGCCGCCCTGCCCCGGCGAGCCACCGGGGGGAAGGTGAGCCCGCTCCGAGCAGCGCGAGCATCGGACGCGCCAGGGACAAAACGTCCGTCGAGGGGGCGAAGATTGTATGGTCATTGTCGCGATGTCCGTCCCCCCCGACCGGAGCGAGCGATCCGGCGTGATCATCACCCACCCCAACCGCGACAAGCCGGTCGTGCAGGGCACACGCGCGACGGTCGTGCTGCTGCTGCTCGTGAGCGCCGCGCTCGTCCTGATCATCACGATTGGCGGCTGGAGCGTGCTCGAGGGTGCCAAGCCCATCCAGATCGGCTTCATCGTCGTCTATCTCACGCTCGCGTTCTATGCCGCTCGCTGGAAGCCCGGCGTGCTTCCGGTCTCCGCGGCGTTGGCCGTGCTGCTCACGATCTTCGCCCTGGTAGCCGGCCCCGCCTGGTTCAACCGCGACAAGGCCGGCTTCGCGCAGCCCACCCTCAGTGCGGGGCTGCTCGGGCTGCTGACGCTGTTGCTGGTCCCGGTGCAGATGCTGCTGGTGGCGTTCGCGATGCGCGGTTTCTCGCAGGGCTGGAACGTCGAGCTCGAGCGCCGCGAGCCGACTGCCGGCGGCGACGTCTACAGCGAGCTCCCGCCCCACCCCGCCTGAGCGTCGACGCCGCCGGTTAGGGGCGACGGCGCCGCGCCCGCCGCGGTTGCCGTGGTAAGGCTCGCCTACACTGGGTCCCCCGCGTGCGGCGGTGGCGGAACGGTAGACGCGGGGCCCTCAAAAGGCCCTGCCCGGAAGGGTGTGTGGGTTCGAATCCCACCCGCCGCACTCATGGCGCCGGTGGAACCGGCACTGAGCTGAAGCGCGTCGTTCCCGTCGCAACCTGCAGCCCGAGGCCCGTGGCGGAGTTAGCGTAGGCGAGCTCCTTGGCGAGCGACCCAACGCCGTTGCTCGCCGGCACGGGCGCGAACTCGACGGTCGACAGCACGCCAAGCGCGTTGCCGTTTGCGTCCACGAAGCCGCTACCGGAGTCCCCGGGGATACCCGGCGTGACCGTGTACACGCCCTGACTCCAACCACCGGTTTCTTCGATGTCGCCAAGGCTGACGCCCGTCTTCGGGCTCAAGGCGCTGACGCCGCCGCGCAGGATCGAGTTGCCATAGCTGAAGACGCGTTCGCCCTGCGAGGAGACGCCGCTCGCGAGCCCGTTCGGGCCGCCCCAGAAGGGTACGGTCGGGTTGACGTTGCCCAGCTGCGCAGCGTTGATCTTGATCAGCGCGAGGTCGTTGTAGGCGCAGGTGTGGGCATCGGTTTCGCCTTTGCCCTGCATCGTGACCCACGAGTTGTAGGCAAGCGTGCCGACGAGCGTGCCGTTCTGGATACCGCCGTTGACGAGGTCGCCCGCGTAGATCGGCGTGCCGAGCGCCAGCGAGTGCGTGCTGCAACCGTTTGTTTCGGTGCTGCTGCCGGTCGAGGAGCAGTGTGCGGCCTGGCCCAGGTAGACGCCGCCGGAGGCGTCGGTGTAGACGAAGTTCGCGGTGCATTGCCCGGCGCCGCCCAGGAACGATGAGCCGCCCGTGAAAGTCATCACGCCAGGATGGATGGTCGCGCTTTCGGCGGGCGCCCACGCGTCGGCGCTGCCCGCTCCCGAGATGACGGCTAGGACGAGGACACTGAAAAAGAGGGGCATTCTCCGGGACGGCTTCATCAAGGACTCCTCCATGGTCGGCGTCCAGCGCAAATGAGAACGCGCCGCGACGGGTACGCGGCGCCGACTACCCGCCTGAGCCCCGTTGAAACCGCCGTGATCGGCTAATCAACAGCTGTCCGATACGCGAGAGGACGGCGGATCTCAAGCGCCGGGCGTCACGCCGCCCCTCAGACTACGGTCCCGACACCAGCTCTAGCAAGGGGTCCACCAGATCGGGGGGGCCGACGAGAATGCCCCATGGCAGGTTCTCGCACACGGGCAGCTCGACCACGCGCAACCCCGCCCGTTCGCAGATGAGCGCCCCGGCGGCGATGTCCCACTGCTTGACCGACCGCTCGAAGTACGCGTCGTAGCGTCCGGCCGCGGTCCACGTCAGGTCGAGCGCCGCGCTGCCGAAACGCCGGATGTCACGTACGCGCCCCACCAGGCTGGCGAGCACCCTGCCCTGCGCCTCGCGTACGTTCGCGTCATACGCCAGACCCGTGGCCACCATCGCCGAGCGCAGCTCGTCGCCGGCGGATGTTTGAGAATCGGCGAGGCTCTCCGATCGAGCGGCGGCCCTGAGCGGCCCGCGCAGCTCACGCACCACCCCGGGTGCACGCAGCTCCGCACGGCCGTCTCTGCTGGCGGTGAAGACCTCATCCCGGTTGGGGTCGTAGACGGCGCCGGCGAGCGTGCCTTCGTCATCGCGAACCGCGACGCTCACGCACCACTGGGGTATGCCGAACAGGAAGTTGACCGTCCCGTCCAGCGGGTCGACGACCCAGCTGAGCCCGCTGGAGCTCTCGGCCGAGCCACCCTCCTCCCCGACGAACCCGTCCGCTGGCCGCCGTACCGCCAGCAGCTCGCGGATCGCGCGCTCGGACGCGATGTCGGCCTCGCTGACGAGGTCCGTCGGGGTGCTCTTGCTCGTGACCTCCTCGGCGCCATGCTGTGCGCGCTCCAGGAGCAGCGAGCCCGCCATGCGGGCGGCCTCGACCGCGACGGCCAGCAGCGCCTCGCTCTCGCTCACGAGTACTCGGCCGGACGCAGCTGCGCCCACGGGCGCTCCGCTTCGATCTGCGCCGCGAGCGAGAGCAGCGTCGCCTCGTCGCTGGGCCGGCCCACGATCTGAACTGCGCGCGGGAGGCCGTCGGCGCCGAACCCGGCGGGCACCGAGGCCGCGGGCTGTCCTGTCACGTTCCAGACGCCGTTGAAGGGAACCATTCCGGCGATCGCATTGAGCGTCCAGATGGCGCCACGACCCTCGAACTGACCGATCCGCGGCGGAGGCGTCGCCGTGGTGGGCGTCATGAGCACGTCGTGGTCCTCGAGCACGCGGTTCATCCTGCGCGTGAACTCGCCCTCGTTGGCAAGCGAGCGCTGCAGCAGCGAGGGCGGTATCAGGGCACCGAGCAGGGCCATCCCCCGCGTGCGCCGTTCCAGCCGCTTCCAGTGAGCGACCCCGCGGGCGTCGTCGTGGATCCCGCGCAGGAAGCGCGTGAGCATTTCCGGAATTCCGGAGACCGGGTAGTGGAGGTCGCGCTCGGACACCTCGTGCCCCAACGAGCGCAGGAGCTCGACGGTCTCCTGGACAGCTCGCGCCACGTCGCCGTCGAGCCTGCCGACCACGCCCGGCGGCATCCGCGTCGAGAAGGCGATCCTGAGTCGTCCGGGCGGGCTCGCGGCCGATTGCGCGAACGGCACCGCCGGGGCAGGGGCGCTGTCCGCGTCGACCTTGGTCGTGCCGGAGGCGACGTCATGGAAGAGCGCCGTGTCGGCGACGCGCCGGGCAAGCACACCATCGACCGACAGGCCGTGCCACGCGCGCTGGCGCGGAGCGAGTGAGACCCGTCCACGCTGGGGCTTGAGCCCGAAAAGCCCACACCAAGCCGCAGGGATCCGGATCGAGCCGGCGCCGTCTGAGCCGAGCGCCGCGCCGACCAGCGCAGCCGCCACGGCCGCGCCGCTGCCTCCGCTCGAGCCGCCGGGGGCGCGCTGGCGATCCCACGGGTTGCGGGTCGCTCCGAACGTGGCTGACTCGGTGAACGGCCAGATCGTCAGCTCGGGCACGTTCGTCTTTCCGATGATCACGGCACCGGCCTCGCGCAGGCGCCGAACCACCTCGGCGTCCGCGGGGGCGGATCCATCCATCGCATTGGTGCCCCATGCCGTCTGCTCGCCGGCGACGTCGATGTCGTCCTTGACAGCGATGGGAACCCCGAGAAGCGGCCGTTCGCCTCCCGCTCCGCGTCGCCCATCGGCCTGGTCGGCCTCGAGTCGCGCGCGCTCAGCGAAGACCACACGAAAGGCGTTCAGGTCGGGGTCGTGTCGCGCGATCCGCTCGAGGTAGAGGTCCACGAGCTCGCGGGAGGAGACCTCGCCCGCGGTGATCAGCTGCGCCTGGCGGGCAATGCCGCAATAGGCGAGATCGAGAGCATCCATCTGATCGGCAATCTATTGAAAGGGTTCTCGCTCCGCCGCGGTACTCGCCGACCATGACGCGGAACCCCCGTCACGCGGACTCGCCCTCCTTCGTGAGGCCGAGGTCGGCGAGCGCCCGGTCGCGCCCCATGTACTGGACGATCTTCGTCACCTTGCCGTCGCGGACGTGAAACAGGCTCAGCCCGCTCGTCCTCATCTGCCCAACCTCCAGTCCGCTCGTCTTGCCCCGCGCACTGAAGTGGTATGGCACAAGGACGCGCTCGTCGTCGAGCTCCAGGTACTCCTCTGGCGTGACCCGCCACTGCTCCCAGGCGCTTAGCATGCCGCGAAAGGCGTTTGTCATCCCCAGGACGCCGTTCCAGTTGCCGGCATCGGGACCGTCGGCATGCACGTACTCGATCTCGGGGTCCGCCCACTCGACCGAGCTCCAATCGTTGCGTTCCCAGGCTGCGTAGATCGAGCGCACAAGGTCCAGGTTTGCGGACATCACCTCGCCATTTCATCCATGGTGGGCGACGACAAGCTGCTCGTCATGAGCTCTCCTGCGACATCGCCTGCCGCCGAGCCTCGGCCAGGCGTTCGGCGGCAGCACGGGCCTCGTCGATGTCGGTGTAATTCGTCTGGTGCTCGATTAGGCCGTCCCTGAAGACCGTGACGGCCGCGTAGCGTAGTTGAACCCAGGAGGCACTGCCAGGGAGACGTCCACGCAGATTGGCCACGCCCAAGGCCAGCTCCCCGCCGCAGTGATCGACAGCACGAAGCGACCCTCAATCGCTCTACTCGGCGGCCGGGGGAGGCGTCGCCGGAGGCTCGACTGAGGGCTGCTCCGGGGCCCGAATCTCCTGTGTCAGCGTCCCGGTCTCGCTTGCTCCCAGCGCGGCCACCTCGCCCTTGTAAGGCAGGCCCCCTGCTGCGCGCATCGCCATGTTCTGATGCTTGGTCACATACCAGTAGTGGAAGAAGAACGGCACGATGAGGAGAATGCCGGGGAAGTAGAGCAGGAACGAGATGGTTGGGTCGATCTGGTCCTGCTTTGGCACGCCGACCAGACGCTGTGAGCGCTTGATGCGCTGACCGTAGTTGTAGACAGACAGGAGGGGCGCGACCCAGAAGGTAAAGCCGCCCAAGACGAGGGCCGTCACGGACATCGCGGGGCTCGACTGACCGAGATTCTGGTCGTCCTTGGCGATCCCCACGTCCTTCAACTCGTTGTTGACGAAGTAGTACCAGCAGAAACCGTAGATTGAGAACGTGACCGCCGTCAGGCCAAAGCCGACCCAGAAGCTCCGAATCTTGCCTTCCCCACCTTTGCCAAACTCGACTTCCTGAGCCATAGGGCCTCCCCCGAGGTTGCTTGCAGCGAAGATCGTACAGCCGGTGTCGTACCCGTCGTTCGGCGACGCGGACGACCAGGCCTTGGTGCTCGCCAACTCCTACACAGCGCGCCGGGCTACACCGGCGTGACCGGGTTGTGCTTCGCCGGCCACGTGCGCCGCTTGGAGGCCGCGTGGGCGAAGCGGCGCACCAGCTCCTCGCGCAGGTTCTCGGGCTCGATCACCGCGTCGACCACGAGCTCGGAGGCCAGGTGCAGGATGTCGATGTCCTCCGCGTACTCCCCACGCAGCTCCTCCGTGCGCCGCGCGCGCTCGCCTTCGTCCTCGATCGCCTGCAGCTGGTTGTAGTAGACCGCGTTGATCGCCGCCTGCGGCCCCATCACCGCGATCGAGGCGCTCGGCAGCGCCAGGCAGCAGTCGGGGTCGAAGGCGGGCCCCGCCATCGCATACAGGCCGGCCCCATATGCCTTGCGCACGATCACCGAGATCTTCGGCACCGTCGCCTCGCTGACGGCGCTGATCATCTTCGCGCCGTGGCGGATGATCCCGTCGCGCTCGACCTGTGTTCCGATCATGAAGCCCGGCACATCCGCGAGAAACAGCAGCGGCACGTTGAAGGCGTTGCACGTCCAGATGAAGCGCGCCGCCTTGTCGGCCGAGTCGGAGAACAGCACACCCCCCTTGTGCTTGGGCTGGTTGGCGACGACACCGATCACCGCCCCCTCGAGGCGCGCATAGCCGACGATCAGCTCCTTCGCCCAGCGTGGGTGGATCTCGAGCAGCGAGTCCTCGTCGACGAGCGCGTCGATCAGCGTCTTCATGTCGAAGGGCTTGTTCTCGTCCTCCGGGATCAGCGATCGCACCGCAGCGCCGGCGGGCAGCGGCCGCGCAGGCGCGGGAGGGGCCTGCGGCGGCTCGTGCTCCCAGCTGCTCGGGAGATAGGAGAGGTAGCGGCGCGCCGTCTCGATACCCTCCTGATCGCTCCCCACGAGCTGGTGGCCGCAGCCCGAGACACCCGTGTGCATCCTCGCCCCGCCCATCTCCTCCAGGGTGACCTTCTCGCCGATCACCATCTCCGCCATCCGCGGCGAGCCGAGGTACATCGAGGCGTTGCCATCACGCATGATCACCAGGTCGCAGAAGGCCGGAATGTAGGCACCTCCGGCGGCGCTCGGGCCGAACAGCACGCAGACCTGCGGCACGACCCCGGAGAGTCTCACCTGGTTGTAGAAGATGCGCCCGGCTCCGCGCCGGCCCGGAAACATCTGCACCTGCTCGGTGATCCGCGCACCCGCCGAATCGACGAGATAGACCATCGCCACCGCGAGCGTAAGCGCCCGCTCCTGGATGCGCAGGATCTTCTCGACCGTCTTCGGCCCCCACGAGCCGGCCTTCACGGTCGGATCGTTGGCCATCAGCGCGGCCACCCGCCCACCGATCGTGCCGATGCCGGTGACGACGCCGTCCGCCCCCAAGCCCTCCTCCCGCCAGTTCGCCAGCAGCGCCTCCTCGGCGAAGCTGCCCTCGTCCAGCAGCAGCGAGATGCGCTCGCGCACGGGCAGCTTGCCCTGGTCGTGAGCCTTCTCGCGGTGGCGCTCGGGGCCGCCCCGCAGGGCGCGATCGCTCGCGTCGCGCAGACCGCTCATCGTGGCACTTCTCGATGGCGCGAGCTCATTTTGACCGGTTCAGAATGCCGGATTCGGCTGGGGCGCCTCGCCGGAGTAGTCGTAGAAGCCGATTCCCGACTTGCGCCCGAACCAGCCCGCGGAGAGCATCTTGCGGAGCGTGGGCGGTCGCGCGAAGCGGCGCTCGCGGAACTCGTCGAATAGGACGTCGCAGATCGAGCCGAGGGTGTCGAGCCCGACGAAGTCGGCGAGCGTGAGCGGACCCATCGGATGGCCGGCGCCGGCCTTCATCGCCTCGTCGATCTCGGCCACCGAACCCACGCCCTCTTCGTAGGCGCGGATCGCGTCGAGCATGTACGGAACCAGTAGGCGGTTGACGATGAAGCCGGCCTTGTCCTTCGTCGGGATCGCCAGCTTCCCCTCGGAGCGAGCGAACTCGAGCGCGGCCTCGAACGCCTCGTCGCCGGTCGTCACGCAGCGCACGACCTCCACGAGCTTCATGACCTGAGCCGGGTTGAAGTAGTGCAGGCCGACGAACTGCCCGGGGCGCGAGGTGGCCGCCGCCTGGTCGATCACGGCGAGCGAGGACGTGTTCGTCGCGAACACCGCGTCGCCCTTGACGATCGGATCGACCTCGCGCCACATCTCGAGCTTCAGGCGAAGGCTCTCGGTGATCGCCTCGATCACAAGATCGCATTCCGCCAGGTCCTCATAACGGACTGTCCCCCTGATGCGCCCCCGCACCGCGTCGGCGTCCTGGCGCGTTGACTTCTCCCTCTCCACGGACCGCGCAAGCTGCTTCTCGATCTTGCCAATCCCCTTCTCGAGCGTCGCCTCGTCGACCTCCCGCAGCACGACCTCGTAGCCGGCCTGCGCCGCCACCTGCGCGATGCCGTGACCCATCAGCCCCGCTCCGAGCACGCCCACCTTCTCGATCTGCTCCGCCATTAGACCTCCGCTCGAGTTCTCCGTTTGCGAACGGGAGCCTATTACGCGCCCCAGGGCGACCGGGGCGCGCCGCGAAGCGATCGTGCCTCGCGAGGGTCATGATGATCCCAGCCCCCACCCACGCCGGCGCCGGCTCCGAGCTAGCGCCGTGTCCGCAGAGCGTGGTCATGCACACCGCCCGAACAGGAGGACTGAGGTCATGAGCATCGTCATCACCGAGGATCACGGGCCCGTCAGGCACGTGGTGCTGAACCGCCCCGAGAAGCGCAACGCCATGAACCAGGAGCTGTTGCTTGCGCTCGGCGAGGCGTTGCGGGAGGCGGCCGACGACGGCAGTGTCCACTGCGTGCTGCTACGCGGTGAGGGTCCGGACTTCTCAGCCGGCGTCGATCTAGTCGAGCTGGCGCAGTCATCGGGCCGCTCCGAGCTGCTGCGCCCGTTTCGCAACGTCTTCCTCGAGTGCGCGAACCTCTGCGAAACGATGGCCAAGCCGGTCGTCTGCCAGATCCATCGCACCTGCGTCGGCGGCGCGCTCGAGGTCGCCCTCGGCTGCGACCTGCGCGTTGCCTCGAGCGACGCCCGACTAGGCCTGCCGGAGGTGAAGTTCGGGATCATTCCCGACGTCGGAGGGTCCACGCGCCTGCCGGCCGTCGTCGGGCTCGGTCGCGCGAAGGAGCTGATCATGACCGCGCGGCTGATCGACGCCGCCGAGGCGGAGCGCATCGGACTCGTCAATCGCATCGTGGCGCCCGAGCAGCTGGAGGCGGCGACGCAGGATCTCATCGAGGAGCTGCTCGCCAACTCGCATGTCGCCGTCGGCCGGGTCAAGCGCGTGATCGACGCCGCGGCGCGACCGGCGCTGGCGCAGACGCTCGAGATGGAGATTGCGGTGCAGGAGTATTGCGCCGCCGCTGCCCGCGAGAGCGCCCGCGAGGAGGGAGAGGCGCAGGAGGCGCTGGCCGGCTAGCCCGCTACCAGTCGACTGGCCCAGCCACGAGCGTGTGGCTCCCGAGAGGCCGGCCGAGGATCTCCTGTACCCGCCGCGCGCAGGCGATCAGCGCCGGCAGCTCGATGCCTGTCTGGATGCCCATCTCGTGCAGCATCGAGACGAGATCCTCGCTGGCGATGTTGCCCGTCGCGCCCGCCGGCACTGGGCAGCCGCCCAGCTCGCCGAAGCTCGACTCGAAGCTCTCGACGCCCGCCTCGAGCGCCGCAAGCACGTTGGCGAGGCCCTGCCCGCGCGTGTTGTGGAAGTGCGCCGTCAGCTCCACCTCGCCTCCAAGCGACGACGGCGCGACGGCGAAGAACTCCCGCACCTGGCGCGGGTTCGCCATGCCGGTCGTGTCCCCGAAGCCGAGCTCCTGAGCTCCCGCATCGCGCAGGCGCGCAGCGATCTGAAGCACGCGCTCCGGCGGCACGTGGCCCTCATACGGGCAGCCGAAGGAGGTTGAGATCACCGCCTCGCAGCGCAGCCCAGCCTCCCGCGCCCGCCCGAGGACGGCTTCCAGCCCCGCGAGCGACTCCTCCGTCGAGCGGTTCACGTTCTTGCGGTTGTGGGTCTCGGAAGCCGACATGAAGACGTTGATCTCGTCGATCTTCGAACGATGCTCCAGGGCGGCGTCGAGCCCGCGCTCGTTGGGCACGAGCACGCCGACCGAGACGCCCGCAGGCACGTCGATCCCGTCGAGCACCTCGCCCGCGTCGGCGAGCTGCGGGATCACCTCGGCACGGACGAAGCTCGTGACCTCGAGACGCCGCAAGCCGGTCCGCGCGAGCGCGTCGATCAGCTCGATCTTGGCCTCGGTGGGGAGGATCTCCGGCTCGTTCTGGAAGCCGTCGCGCGGTCCGACCTCCCTGATGCGAACGGAGCCAGGCAACTCAGCCATCTGGGCGCTCACCACATCGAAAGGCCGCCGCTGACGTTCAGCGTCTGGCCGGTGACATAAGAGGCGTCCTCGCTCGCCAGGAAGGCGATCGCAGCGGCCACCTCCTCGGGCTGGCCCGCGCGGCTCAGCGCCGTGGCGTTGACCATCGCCTGCTTCAGCCGCTCCCCGATCTCGCCGAGCACGAGCGGCGCGGCGTTCAGCAGCGGCGTCTCGATCGGCCCTGGCGCAACGGCGTTGCAGCGCACGCGGTAGCGCGCCGCCTCTCGCGCGATCGCCTTGGTGAAGCCGATCACGCCCGCCTTCGCGGCCGAGTAGACCGCGGATCCCTGCGAGCCCACGCGGCCGGCCTCGCTGGCGACGTTGACGATGCATCCTGCGCGCCGCTCCTGCATGCGCGGCAGGACCGCGTGCGTGACGCCGAGCACTCCTCGCAGGTTCACTCCCAGCACGAAGTCCCAGAGCTGCTCGTCGGAGTTGACGAAGAACGAGAACATGTCGCTGCCCGCGTTGTTGACGAGCACGTCGACGTCGCCCAACTCGTCGACCGCGGCCGTGATCGCCGCGCGCACCGAGGAGGTGTCGGTGACGTCGAGCGCGCACGCGAATCCGTCGAGCTCGCCGGCGACCTCGCGGGCGCCCTCCTCGTTGAGATCTCCAATCGCCACGCGCGCGCCCTCCGCCGCGAGCCGGCGGGCGGTCGAGGCGCCGATCCCCGACGCGCCGCCCGTCACGAACGCCGTCTTTCCGTCGAGCCGCATCGCACGAAGCCTATACTCGGCCGCCGTGCCACCCGCCTCCCCCGACCCCGTGGCAATCATTGGCGCATCCGGGGCGCTCGGCTTCGGCGTCGCGATCAGGCTTGGACGGGCGGGCGTGCCGATCGCGTTCGGCTCGCGCGAGTTCGCGAGGGCTGTCGAAACCGTCGAGCGCGCTCGTTTGCACGTGCCCGACGGATCATTTTCGGCCCACCACAACGAGGACGCAGTGCGTGCGGCGGCAACCGTGATCCTCAGCGTCCCCTTTCGCAACCAATCCGAGACGCTCGCGAACCTGCGGCATGCGCTCTCGGACGGCCAGCTGCTGATCGACGCGACGGTGCCACTGGCGGCCGCGGTGAGCGGAAAGGCGACCCGCATGGTCGGGGTCTGGCAGGGCTCCGCCGCGCAGCAAGCGCTCGAGATGGTTCCGGACGGCGTTCGCGTCGTCTCCGCTCTTCACACGGTCAGCGCGACCTCGCTCGCCGATCTGCAGCATCCGCTGCAGCAGGACGTCCTGGTCTGCGGCGACTCTCGCGAGGACAAGCGCCAGGCCGCGGCGCTGATCGAGCTGATCGACGGCCTGCGCTGTGTCGACTGTGGGCGCCTTGAGATGTCGCGCACGACGGAGTCGCTGACCGCGCTGCTGATCTCGGTGAACGCCCGCTACAAGGCCCACGCGGGCATCTGCCTGACCAGCCTTCCCGACAGCCTGTGGGAGTGAGCACGCGAAAGCGGGGCGATGGGAACGTCGTGATGCTCGCGGGAGGGACCGGGGGCGCCAAGCTCGCGCGGGGTATGGCCGACGCGGTCGCGCCGCAGCGGCTCGTCGTGATCGCCAACACGGGGGACGACATCGAGATCTACGGCGCGCATGTCTCGCCCGACCCGGACCTCGTCTCCTTCTGGCTGGCGGACACGATCGACGACCGCGGCTGGGGCCTGCGCGGCGACACCTTCGAAGTCATGGACGAGCTCAGGCGCCTTGGCATGGACGTCTGGTTTAACCTCGGCGATCGTGATCTCGCCTGGTGTCTGGAGCGCACGAGGATGCTCGCCCATGGCCTCTCCCCGACAGACGCCCTCGCGCGGCTGAACGCTGCGATCGGCGTGCGGGCGCGCGTGCTCCCGATGACGGACGATCCCGTGCGCACATGGGTACTCAGCGCGTCGGCCGGCTGGTGCGCGTTCCAGGAGTTCATGATCCGCCAGCAAGCCGCCGGTGCCATCGAGGGCCTCGAGTTCCGCGGAGCCGAGCAGGCCGCCCCCAACCCGGACGCGCTCGGAGCGATCGCGGCAGCGCGGGCGATCGTGATCGGGCCGTCGAACCCGCTCGCATCGATCGCCCCGATCCTTGCCGTGCCGGGGATCCGCGAGGCGCTGCTCGCCACCGACGCGCCCGTCGTCGCCGTGAGCCCGATCGTCGGCGGCGAGGTCCTGAAGGGACCGACGGCTTCGTTCATGGCCTTCGCCGCGCTCGAGTGCAGCGCCGATGGCGTCCTCGACTTCTACGGCGAGCTGCTCGACGGGATCGTCGCCGACGAAAACGTCGGGCGCCTCGCGACGCTTCAGACGGACACCCGCATGGACGACCCCGAGGCCCGCTTCCGCGTCGCGGTGGAGACGCTGTCGTTCGCCGACGGGCTCGGCGGCTAGTCCGGCCGCGGCTCGCGGCGGGATACGCTCTTTGCGGTGCGGACCGCCACGATCCTCCCCGTCAAGCGCTTCTCCCTCGCCAAGCGGCGGCTCGGAGAAAGTGTTGCCGACACGCTGCGCCTGGAGCTCGCGCAGGCGATGGTCGCCGACGTCCTGCTCGCACTCGCCGAGACCGAATGCAGCGAGATCACGATCGTCGTCACGCTCGAGGAGTCCGTCGCACAGGCGGCGGCCGAGCTCGGAGCGCTGGTCCTCGACGACGTGGCAGAAGCGGGCCAGTCGGCCGCCGCCGAGCTTGGCGTGCGGCACGCGATCGCGAGCGGCATAGAGCGCGTTCTGTGTGTTCCGGGCGACTGCCCGGCGCTCGACCCATTGGAGCTCGATGCCCTGCTGAGATCGCCAGACGGTGGGGCCGGGCGTGAGGCGAGCGGGCCGGAGGTCGTGATCGTCCCCGACCGCCACGGCACGGGGACCAACGGACTGCTCCTCGACCCACCGGATGTGATCAAGCCAAGCTTCGGGCCCGGGAGCTTCGAGCGTCATCGGGCGCTCGCGCTGGCCGCGGGGGCTGCCTGCCGAGTGGAGCGGCCTGCATCGCTGCTGCTCGACATCGACACGGGCGCCGACCTCGCCGCGCTGCGCGCGCTTCCGCTCGCCGAGCGGACCGTCGGCCGGCGTGCGCTCGCGCCCAGCACGCGTGCCGTCCTCGCGCGCGCCGCAAGCGCGAGCACGCTCCCGGTAGCGACCTCCGCTTGACGCGGCCTTCGCGGTGACGCCCCTCTCAGCACGCGCCGTCGACGCCATCCCGGAGGTGAGCGCGGGGGACGATCTCGCGGCGCTGATCGTGGCGGCGCTCGGCGAGGAGCCGCTCGGCGGAGGGCAGGTGCTGGCGATCGCCCACAAGGCCGTCTCGAAGGCCGAGGGAGCGGTCGTGGCGCTCGCGGACGTCCATCCGGGTGCCCGCGCCCGCGAGCTCGCCTCGCGTATCGCCGCCGAAGGCGGTCAGCAGAAGGACCCTCGCGCGGTCCAGGTCGTGCTCGACGAGTCCGCGGAGGTCCTGCGCTCGGAGCGAGGAGTTCTCATCTGCCGAACGCGCCACGGCTTCGTGTGCGCCAACGCCGGCGTCGACGCCTCGAACAGCACGAGCCCAGACACGCTCGTGCTGCTGCCGCGCGACCCCGACGCCTCGGCAAGGAGGATCCGCGAGCGCCTGCGGGCATCTCTGTCCAGTCGGCACGAGAGCGGCGGGACGCCGCCCGCGGTCCTGATCAGCGACAGCTTCGGTCGCGCCTGGCGCCACGGACAGCTCGACGTCGTGATCGGCCTCGCCGGCATGCAGCCGTTGGATGACTGGCGAGGCCGCGGCGACGCGCGCGGACGTCTGCTCCAGGCGACCTGGCTTGCCGTCGCCGACGCCGCCGCGGCGACGGCCGACCTTGCCCGAGCGAAGGATTCACGTGAGCCCGTAGTGGTGATCGACGGGCTGGCGCGGTTCGTCACCCGCGACGATGGCCCGGGAGCCGCCGCGCTGCTGCGACCGCTCGCCGAGGATCTCTTCCGCTAGGCCGAGCCCGGCTGCGCTAGGCCACCACGCCGACGCCGAGCTGCCTGCTGAGGAACGGCAGCACCGCGCGCTCGACGGACTGCGGATCGTCCTGGAAGGGCCAATGGCTGCTCTGCTCGAGGATGATGACCTCCTGCACGTCGAAGAACTCCCGCTGGCGCTCGGCGTACTCGACGCCGATGAACGGGTCGGCGGCGCCCCACACGACCAGCGCCGGCTTGTGCAGCGCGGCGACCTCGGCGCCGAGCGCCGCTGCCGTCGTCCCCGGATCGGGCGTGTTGCGGTAGAGCTTCAGCACGGTCCGCCGCGTGGCGCGGTCGTAGTCGTCGTACATCTTGTCCACGAACTCCGGCGGCAGTCCTCGCGGGCCCGATTTCTGCATCGCGCGCCGCCACGCGGAGCGTGGGACCCAGGCCTGCACGAGCTCGCCGAGCACGGGCGTACGCCAGCGTTTGGCCATCGAATGCCAGCTGTAGCCGGGCATCACGCCGACGTTGATCAGCACCACGCTCGCCCACGACTCGGGGTGCTGGACTCCCCACATCAGGCCGAACGGGCCGCCGAAGTCGTGCAGGACGAGGTGAGCCCGCTCGATCCCCAGCGCCGTGAGCGCGGCCTGCAGGAAGTCCGCGTAGGAGGACACGTGGTAGCCGAAGTCGGCTGCCGCTTCGGCCTTGCCGAAACCCGGCATGTCCACGGCGACTGCCCGCCCGAGCTCCCCGGCGGCGTCGACGAGCGCCGTCCAATCGCTCGAGGAGCCGGGATTGCCGTGCACGAAGACGACGGCCTCCCGCGCATCCTGCGGTCCCGCTTCGATCATCGGAGAACGGACGCCGGCCACCTCGAGCCGCGCACGCCTGAGCGCGCTCATCGCGCGCCCTCGGATGCGCCGCCGCCGTCGGCTCGGGAGACGGAGGCCAGAGCGGGCGTTGCGCGGCCGCCGGCCGAGATTCTCCGACGTGCCGCGGCGAGCGCCGCAAGCGGCAGCCCGGCGGCCATCATGCGAAGCGGTCCCATGTTGCGGGTGCCGAAAGCCTCCATCACGCCCGCCAGGCGCTCATCGCTGGTGGCGCCCGAGAACAGCAGGCGCTCCACGGGGGTGAACTTCCTGCCAGAGGCGTAGTCGTAGATCATCATGGCGTGGCCGCGAAGCGCCCGCGTGTGGCGGCGACGGTAGCGAGCGAGGCCGCGTCGCAAGGGCTCCTCGCCCAGCAACGCCGGGGCCACGCTGTCGGCGAGCCATTCCGATGACTGGAAGGCCCAGCCGCAGCCGACGCCCCACAGCGGATCGATCGCGAGGGCGGCATCGCCGACGAGCGCGACGCCCGGAGCGGTGGGAGCGTGAGCCACGTTGGTCATGTCGAGCTTGCCCTGGATCTGGCCGACGAGACGCGAGGCGAGGATCGGAGGGGCGTCCGGCACGCGCGAGACGAACTCGATCAAGGCCTTCGCCGGATCGCCGCGGAACGCGCTCACGCGCTCCTTCGTGGGCATGCAGGCGTAGAAGGTCAGACCGGCGTCGGTGGGAAACGCCGCCGCCATGTCCGGGTCCATGAACCACAGCGAGGCGTCGGGCGCGCCTGCAGGTGGCGGTCCCTCGAAGTAGCCGCCGTAGGCGAAGCGCCCGTGGGCGTAGGTCTTCGTGCGCACGCCCGCCAGCTTGGCCACGCGAGAGTCGCGGCCGTCCGCCCCAATCACGAGCTTGGCGCGCAGTCGCCGCTCCTGACCATCGCGATTGCGCGCAAGCGCGCCGCAGACGGCGTCGCCGTCGCGTATCAGCTCATGCACGGTGTGGCCCGTGATCAGATCGACTCCCGGCGTCTGCGCGGCCGTCTCCCGGATCAGAGGATCCAAGATCTCCCGGCGCAGGTTGACGCCGCTCGGCACGCGGCTCTTGGCCGACGGCTCGACCCAGCCCCATGGGGTGCGGATGCGTCCACGCGAGCGAACCGCGCCGGCCTGCATCATCGGCTCGAGCAGGCCGAGACGCTCGAGGCTCGTCACGGCCGAGGACTGGATGTAGTGCGAGCACACGCGCTTGAAGGCGCTCGCCTCCGGGCGCTGCTCGACAAGCGCGACGCGCGCCCCCGCGCGCCCCAACATGCTTGCCGCAGCGGAGCCCGCGAGACTCGCCCCCACGATCACAGCATCGTAGTTTCCGCCGCTGGTTACGCTGCCCGTGATTGCCGTGTCGCTCATGTCCTCACCTCCGGCGTCTGACGCCTGATCGAACCTGGCTGCCGCGGATCACCGCCGCAGAGAGAGCTATAGTACGGCCCGTACTATACACATGGAACTATGAACGTCAAGCACCCCATACGAACACGATGAGCGACAACGCTACCCGTCTCACAGGCACCTCGTTCGCCGTCCTCACGCTCATCGAGCTGCTCGGCCCATCCACCCCATACGAGCTCAAGCAGGCGCTCGAGCGGTCGATCGCGAATTTCTGGATGGTTCCGCACACCACCTTCTACGCCGAGCCGACGCGGCTCGTGAAGGGCGGCTTCCTCTCAGAGCGCCAGGAGACCGGCGGGCGCCGGCGCAAGGTCTACTCGCTTACGGACGCGGGCCGCAGCGTCCTCGAGGCCTGGAAGTGCTCCGCCGAGCTCACGCCTCCCCAGCTCCGCGAGGAAGGGGTGCTCAAGATATTCGCCGGCGCCGACCCCGTGCCCGTCTTCAGGGCTCGATGCGACTGGCACCGGGCGAAGCTCGCGGAGCTCGAGGGATATCTCGAGGCCGTGACCGGGGAGGACCCAGCGTGGGAGGGCGTGCGCGCAAGCCTCGTGGTCGGCGTTGCGTACACCCGCATGATGCTCGAGGCGATGGAGGGCTTTCTCGAGAGTCAGGCCGCGACCGGCAGCCCGTAGCGGTGGCGGATGTCGTAGAGGGTGGTGCGCTCCGCGGCGGGACGCCCGGCCTCATGCGCGGCCGCAACGAGCTGGTCCGGGTCGAGCCTCGTGCCGTGGTAGCTGCCGGCGAGGCGGCTGATCGACTCCTCCATCAGGGTCCCGCCGAGGTCGTTCACGCCCCAGCGCAGCGCCTCGGTGGCGGCGTCCAGACCCATCTTCACCCAGCTCGCCTGCAGGCTTGCGATCGTGCGTCCGAGCGCGAGACGGAAGACGGCGGTGTGCTTGAGGTTCTCCTCTCGCGAGATCTCCTCTACACCGTGCGTGCGGCCGAGGAGCGTCTGGAAGGGGATGAACGAAAGCGGCACGAACTCGGTGATCCCGCCCGTGCGCTGCTGCAGCTCGCGGATCACGCGCATGTGCTCGGCGAGCTCCCATGGCTCCTCGATGTGGCCGAACATGACGGTCGCCGTCGAGCGCAGACCCGCGCGGTGGGACGCCTCGATGATCTCGACCCAGCGCGCCACCGGCAGCTTGTTCGGGGAGATGCGCGCGCGAACGCCGTCATGCAGCACCTCGGCCGCCGTGCCCGGCGTCGATCCGAGACCCGCGTCTTTGAGCTGTGCGAAGACCTCGGCCGGCGGAAGACGGGAGATGTCGCACATGTGCGCGATCTCCATCGCGCTGTACGCGTGGAGGTGCAGCTGCGGAGCGGTCGCCTTCGCCAAGCGCAACCACCCCAGGTAGTCCTCGAGCGTCCAGTCCGGATGGATCCCCGACTGGATGCAAAGCTCTGTCGCTCCGTAGGCGACCGCCTCCTCGATCCGCCCGACGAAGTCGGCCTCGTCGTGCTCATAGGCGTCAGGCGAGCGCTTGCCCTGGCCGAACCCGCAGAACGCGCAGCCGACCGTACAGACGTTGGAGATGTTGATGTTGCGGTTGACGACGAACGTGACCAGCTCGCCCGCGAGCTCGATGCGCAGCTCATCGGCGGCCTGGCGCATCTCCTCGATCGCCTCCGGCCTGGTCTCGGCGAACATCGCCGTCAGCTCCTGAGGGCTGAGCGTGCGCCCGTCGCGCCCGCGCTCGATCGCATGCGGCACGAGCGTCGGGCGGATCGGCGCCGGCGGATCGGTCCGGCCCGACCCGCGGCGGGGGATAAAGCTCCAGTACTTGACCTTGATCGTGTCCATGACGCCACGTGAGAGCCACTCGGGGTCGAGGTAGCGCGGGTAGACGCACAGCCGCTCCGTGAGCGCGTAGCCGTCGCGCTGCAGCTCCTTGCGCACCTGATGGGGAGACGGGAAGGGGTGCTCGGGAGAGATGTGATCGCCGTTGGCGCTCAGGCCGCCGAGATCGGTCGCTCCCGCGGCCACGAGCTCGCCCCACCAGTCGGCCAGGTTCGGCGGGACCTGGATCCCCACGTCCGGCATCAGCCTGCGAGTCTCGGCGATCAGGCGCTTCATGTCCTCGATGCCCACGGGACACGCCCACTCGGGCAGCGGCAGCTGCGGACGGCCGTCGGCGACGCCCGTGCGCCAGTACTCGCGCGCGGCGGCATCCGCGATCTGCGCCGGCTCCTGCCCGTAGTAGTGCTGGTGGGGAACGAAGTTCTGCAGGATCACCTCCTGGATGTGCCCGTGCTCGGCGTGCAGCTCGGCAATCGCCTGCAGCGACTGCAGGCGCTCCTCTTCGCTCTCCCCTATCCCCACGAGGATGCCGCTCGTGAACGGGATCCGCAGCTCGCCCGCGGCCCGGATCGTCGCCAGCCGCCTGGCAGGGTGCTTCGTAGGCGAGCCCGCGTGCACCGTCTCCATCAGCCGCTCTGAGATCGACTCGAGCATCAGGCCCTGCGACGCGGTCACCTCGCGCACGCGCGCCAGGTCCTCGGGGGAGAGCACGCCGAGGTTCGTGTGCGGCAGCAGCCCACGCTCGAGCGCGCGCTCGCACGTCCAGACGACGTACGACGTGAAGTCCTCGTGCCCGTAATCGCGCAGCAGGCGCGCGACCAGCGGATTGACCTCGGGGCGCTCCCCGGTCAGCACCAGCAGCTCCTTGACCTGGCGTGCCGCCGCCCCGTCGAGGACCTCGAGCACCTCCTCGGGCGGATACAGGTGCGCCTGGTGGGTCGCGAACGCGCAGTACTTGCAATAGCACCGGCACGTCCGTGACAGAGACAGCGTCAGATTGCGGCTGAACGTGACCCTGCGGCGCACAACCCGGAGTCTAGGCGGTCCCGGCTCTCCCGCCAGACCCGTCGGCAGCGTCCGTCCGGAAGGGATCGTAGGTTTCGCGTCGTGCCGGAAGATGCCCTTCGCCGCGGCGTCGCCGAGTTCGTAGGCGCCTTCACGCTGATCTTCATCGGCGCCGGAGCGGCCGCGGCCGCCAACCAGGTCCACGACACGTCGCTGATCGGTGTCGCGATCGCGAACGGCCTTGCGATCGGGGTGATGGTATCGGCGCTCGGTCACATCTCCGGCGGGCACTTCAACCCCGCGATCACATTCGGCTTCCTCGTCACCCGCCGCATCAAGCCGCCGCTTGCGGTGGTCTACTGGGCCGCTCAGTTGGCGGGCGCGGCGCTGGCCGCGCTGCTCGTGCAACAGCTCCTGCCCCGCGCCACGACCGAAGCCGTCAAGCTGGGCGTGCCGGCCGTGGGCGGCGGCGTGAACGCGGGAGCCGCCTTCGGGCTCGAGGCGATCCTCACGTTCTTCCTCGCATGGGTCGTCTTCGCGTCCGCGGTCGACCCGCGCGGGACGTTCAAGTCGATCGCCGGCCTGGCGATCGGCCTCACGATCAGCATCGACGTCCTCTTCGGCGGGCCGTTCACCGGCGCCGCGATGAACCCGGCGCGCGCGTTCGGGCCGCAGCTCGTCGGCGACCACTGGTCAAACGGCTGGGTGTGGTACGCGGGACCGCTGCTCGGCGCGACCGTCGCCGTGGTCCTCTACGAGCTGCTCTACTTGCGCCCACCGCCGCAGCCGGTCGGCACCGATGCGAGCGGGGTGCGCGAGCCACGGGCCGGCGAGCCGGCCTAGCCCGGCCGGTGGCGAGCCGCGTCTACCTGGCCCGCCACGGCCAGACCGCCTACAACCTCGAGGGCCGCTTTCAAGGCCAGCTGCCGGTTCCGCTCGATGACACCGGGCGCGAGCAGGCCGCCGATCTGGCCGAGCGGGCGCTCGCATACGGATTCGCGGAGCTGTGGTGCAGCCCGCTCCTGCGTGCGCGTGAAACCGCCGACGTCGTCGCCCGGCGGCTCGGACTCGAGCCGCGCGAGGACGCCCGCCTGATGGAGACCGACGCCGGCGACTGGACCGACCGCAGCTTCGCCGAGATCATGGCGCAGGCGCCCGAGCAGTTTGCGGCGTTCGCGGCTGGCGACCCCGGCTTCGCGTTTCCCGGCGGGGAGTCCTTCGCCGAACAGGAGGTGCGCGTGAGTGCGGCGCTTGCGGACGTCGAACGTGACGAGCTGCCCGCGCTCGTCGTCTGCCACGGGATGGTCATCCGGGCGGCGTTCGCCCGGCGCGGCGGGCATCCGGTGAAGCGCACCGAGCGGGTCCCCAACGCCGCGCTCGTGCCGTTGGATCCGGTCGAGGCCGAACACGCCGATCTCGGCGGCGGCGCGGCGACGCCCTCGAGCTGAGCCTGAGCGGCGCACTGCGCACGTCCGAGCAGAGGGAGCGCCCGGCGGGCGGGGAGATCGAGTAGGTAGGAGTCGCCATAGGCGCCGCTCACGCCCGCCGCCAGCGGCCCGCGCGGGCCGCATCTCACGCTCGCCGAGGCTGGCGTCGGAACTCCACGCAGCCGCGGGCTGGAATACGAAACGCGCATCGCGCTGCTGAGATCGAGCGTCGTGTTGAGAACGGGTATGCCAGGGCCGACGGAGGCCGGGGCGCCGTACACGTAGACCGTCGCGTCGCCCGCCAACCGCACAAGCGCGCCATGCATGCCTGCGAGCACCGTGCGCTGATCGGCGGCGGCTGCATCCCAGGCCCGCGCGTCGGCGAGCGAGCGGGCGACGTATCCGGAGCCGAGCGCGAGCGCCGCCGCGCCGACCACGAGCGCACCTCCGGATGCCGGCAGGCGGGTGAGGCGAACAAGCATGCGCGCGCCCAGCACGATGCAGGAGTAGAGGAGGACGGCGATCCCGATGGCCGCGGCCGCGTTCACGCGGTTGACCGTCCCGGCGGCGGTCGGCGCGTAATGATCACTGGCTGGCAAATAGACGGCCCAGGCGGCAAGGGCGGCGACGGCGCCGACCCCGGCGAGCGCCAGCCAGCGTCTCAGCTCCGGGCGCGCGCCGTCGCCGCTCGGCATGCGCACGCAGATGGCCGCGGCCGCCACCAGCACGGCGGCGATCGCAGAGGTCCCGATCCACGGGCTGGCACCCGTCACGGGCAGCGCCGCGGCGCCGAGGAGCCGAGCGCCCCGGGTGAGGATCAGGCCGGCGTGGTGGACCATCCCCGCCAGTGACTGCGTGCGCGAGGGCGTCGCGACGTCGATCGGCAGAGCCAGGCGGGCAAACGCGAGCGTCACGCCGATTACGAGTACGTCGAGGGCCCAGCGTGGGCGGGCGCGGCGCAGTCCGACGACCTGCGCGTAGAGCAGGCCGGCGAGGCAACCCGCGACCGCGAAGGCCTCGTAGCTGAGGATGCTGGCGACGTAGAGCGCGAGCGAGGCGGCGTGAAGAGCGAACGCCCGGCGCCCGGTCCTCTGCAGCGCGCGCAGGGCGAGGATCATGCCAAGCAGCGCAGCCGAGATCGCAAGGCTGGTGAGCGAGAGCACGCCCCATAGCCAGACGCTGTCGCTGAATGGAAATGTGAGCGCGAGGGCGGCGATCACGGCCGCGTCGCGCGCACGCATGGCCAGGCATCGCAGCAATGCGTACAGGCACGTGGCCTGCAGCACGACCATCGCCGCCGCGAGCGCTAGACGGGGCCCGGCAGCCGCGCCGAACGCCTCGTCAAGCGCCGCGTAGTAGAGCACCTGCCCCGGGCGCTGGCCGTAATCCAGCCAGAGCGAGTGCAGGAGGCCGCCTGCCCCCGGGAAGCGTCCGAGCGCGACGAGGCTCCAGTCGTCGTAGTAGAAGCCACCGCTCCGGACGTGGCCGGCACACATCAGGAACGCGAGCAAGCCGAAGCCGACGGCGCACGCCAGGATCTCGCCACGCATCTCGAGCGAGCGGGTGACCGGAAGAGTCCTTCGCCGCGTGATCCCGGGAGCGGCGGCGATCACCTGCGTGCCGCCCCGGCTCACCGGCTCACCTCAGTGCGGGCGGAGCCTGGCCCGCCAGGCGTGTCACCAGCTCGGCGCCTTCGCGCGCCATCCGAGAGCGAGGAACCACCATGTCGAAGCCCGCCTGCTCCGCGCGTTCGCGCGTCTCGGTGTCGACGTGCGAGTAGAAGCCCAGGGTGCGTATCCCCGCGAGTTCTCGTGCCTCCGAGAGCGACTGCACGAGACCCGCCCGATCGATGCCTTCGCTGGTCAGATCGATGACGAGAACCGCGACCGGCGGCGCGGCGGGGTCCCGCAGGCGGTCGCTGAGACGATCCGGCTCGCCGAGGAGCTCGACGTCGTGGCCGGCGCCCCGCAGCGAGCTCTGCACACGCGACCCGAAGAGCAGGTCCGGAACGAGCACCACCACCCGCGCCATCGCTACTGCGCCCGCAGGCGGCGGAACTCCTCGCGAGCCGAGTACGGCCGGCCCCACGTCGGCTCCACCTCCACGCGGCCCGTGCGGATCTCCCGTAGGGCCAGCTCGCCTTCTATCCCGGCGTCGTCGATCAGGCGCAGCGCGCAGTGAACGGCCTCGGCCGCGGCGGCGTGTCCGAAGCGATGAGCGACGAGGAGCCGCCAATGCCATTCATGGTGAGAGTAGGGCTGCGCGTTGCACGTCGTCAGATAGAGGGCGGCTTCGACGTAGCGCGACTCGTCGGCGAGGCGCAGGTCCAGCTCGAGATGCGTCCAGTCATCGGGCTGGGAGTCGACGATCTGCTGGAAGATGTCGGCGAGACCCATCGAGGCACAGCCTACCGAGGCTATTCTCGAACAAGTGAGCACACGCGAGGAAGCGACGAGATTCGATACGGACGGCCTCAGCTCCGAGCACCGGACCCTGATCGAGAGCTGCGGCCTGCTCGATCGCTCGCAGCGCGGCAAGCTCGCGCTCGCCGGCCCCGGAGCCGTCGAGTTCCTCAACGGCCAGGTGACGAACGAGCTGACCACGCTCCGGCCCGGCGAGGGTTGCTATGCGGCCTTCCTGACACACAAGGGCAAGATGCTCGGCGACCTGCGGATCCTCGTCGTGGGCGAGGATCCCTCCGCGGCACCGTCCGAGCTTCTGCTCGACACCGAGCGGCCCGCGCTGCAGCGGCTGTTCGACATGATCCGCCACTTCAAGGTCGGCTACGACGTCGAACTGCACAAGCGGACGCTCGAGCGGGGCCTGCTGTCCTTGATCGGTCCCGACGCCGCGCGAGTCGCCGCAGCCGCGGACCTGGCTCACGACGAGCACGCTAACGCGCGCATCCTCGTCGGCGGCATCGACGCGCTCGCGGTGCGCAGCGATGTCGGGATCGACCTCATCTGCGAGGCCGCCGTCACCGAGCGGCTCGCCGCAGAGCTCGAGGCGCGGGGCGCGATTGCAGTCGGCGAGCAGGCTGCCGAGTGCCTTCGGATCGAACTCGGCCGCCCCCGCTATGGCGTCGACCTCGACGACACGGTGATCCCGCAGGAGGCGGGGCTGAACGAGCGGGCTGTGAGCTTCGCGAAGGGCTGCTACGTCGGGCAGGAGACCGTCGCGCGCCTCTACTACAGGGGCAAGCCCAACCGTCACCTGCGCGGCGTGGTCTTCTCCGAGCCCGCCGTCGCCGGGCAGGAGCTGCGCCTGGGTGAGCGGACCGTCGGGCGCCTCACGAGCACGGCGCGCTCGCCAAAGCTCGGCCCGATCGGCCTCGCGCTCGTGCGGCGGGAGGCCGAGCCCGGAAGCATCGTGAGCGTGGGCGAGGACGGCGCCACGGCAGAGATCGTCGAGCTTCCGTTCCGCGACGCCTGAGCGAGCGGAGTACCGCTACTAGGGACACCGCACTCATGCGGTCACTTGCCATGTGTGATGCCCATCACACAGGCAATCATTGCACGGGTGATATGTTTGCATTCATGCAAGCATCTTCCACGACCGCCGGCGTCGATCGAACGGCGCTCACGCGCGACATGTACGCGCTCGCGAGCTTCCTGATGCGCTCGGCGAACGTCGGCACGTTCAACGCCATCGGCGAGCTTGACCTTTCTGTGACGCAGCTGAAGCTGCTCTGCGCGCTGGACGCCGGAGGGGAGGAGCGCTCGGTGAAGGCCCTCGCCGAGACGATGGGAGTCTCGCTTCCCACCATGAGCCGCGCGGTCGACGGCCTGTTCGAGCGTGGGTTCGTGCTCCGCGACGAGGACCCGGTCGACCGCCGCATGAAGCGGGTTCGCCTGACCGGCGCCGGCCGCCAGGTGCCGCTGGCGCTGAACGAAGCGCGCCTCTCGGCCTTGCAGGAGCTGATCGGCTCGCTGGGGGACGGAGAGGCGAGCGCGCTCGAGCACGCTCTGGCCCTGATCCTCGAGCACCGCGCCGAGATAGCCGCCTGTCGGCCCGCCGAGCCGGGAGGCCTGCGATGACCGAGCGGATCCGATCGCTTCAGATGAACGAGGGAAACCGCCGCTGGTGGGCGCTCGGGGCGATGTGCTTCGCGCTCTTCATGATCATGCTCGACAACACGGTGGTGAACGTCGCGCTGCCGTCGATCCAGCGCAGCCTGCACGCTTCCACCTCCTCGCTGGAGTGGACCGTCAACGCCTACACGCTGTCCTTCGCCGTGCTGCTGGTGACCGGCGGTCGCCTCGGCGACCTCTTCGGCCGCCGCAAAGTGTTCCTCGCCGGCGTGGTGATCTTCGCCGGCTCCAGCGCGGCGATCGGCTTCTCGCCGAGCGACACGTGGCTGGTGGCCTGGCGAGCCGTGCAGGGCGTCGGCGCCGCGTTGATGATGCCCGCCACGCTGTCGATCATCAGCAACGCGTTCCCGCCAGCTGAGCGCGGCAAGGCGATCGGCACCTGGGCCGGGGTCTCGGCGCTGGCTTTGGCTATCGGGCCGGTGGTAGGCGGCTTTCTCGTGCAGAGCGTGAGTTGGCAGTCGATCTTCTTCCTGAACGTCCCCGTCGCCGTCGGCGCGGTGCTGATCACCCTGTTCGCCGTGCGCGAGTCCCGCGATGAGACGGTCGCGCGGACCGTCGACCTGCCCGGAGTGCTCACGCTCACGGTCGGACTCGGTGCGCTCGTGCTGGCGCTGGTCGAGGGCAACAACTGGCACTGGGGCTCGACTCGCGAGCTGGCCCTCTACGCGATTGCCTTTGTCGGCCTAGCCAGCTTCGCCGTCGTCGAGCGCCGTCGGCGGGAGCCGATGGTCGATTTCAGGTTCTTCCGCTCCAGCACGTTCCTCGGGGCAAACATCGTCGCCTTCATCGTCAGCTTCGCGATGCTCGCGATGTTCTTCTTTCTCGCGCTGTACATGCAGAACATCCTCCACTACAGCCCGCTCCAGGCGGGGATCCGTTTCCTGCCCTCGACGCTGATGATCGTGTTGATCGCTCCGATCGCCGGGCGCCTCGCCGACCGCATCGGTCCGCGGCCGCTGATGACCTTCGGTCTGTTGGCCGTCTCGGGCTCGCTCTTCTGGCAGTCGCATCTAACGGTCTCGAGCTCCTACGGCGCGCTGCTGCCCGGCTTCGTTCTGATGGGTCTCGGCATGGCCTTCGTGATGTCGCCGATGAGCACCGCGGCGATGAACGCGGTCGACAAGGCCAAGGCAGGAGTCGCCTCGGGGATCCTCTCGATGAGCCGCATGGTCGGCGGCACCTTTGGCGTCGCGGTCCTCGGCGCGCTCGTCAGCACGCTCGGCCGCTCGAAGATCGACCAGCTGCTGCCCGGCCTGCCGTCCGGGGCGCGCGAACGCGTGGCCGACAGCCTCGGCTCGGGTGGCGTCCTCCACGGCGTGCCCGTCCCGGTCGTGGACGCGAGCCAGCAGGCCTTCGTCTATGCACTGCAGTACGGGCTGCGCTTGGGCGCCGCGGTGGCCCTGCTCGGGGCCGTGCTCGCGTGGACGCTCGTGGGCCGCCGTCAGCCGAGCGCGCGGGCGGTCGAGCAGGCACCGGCCCCGAGCCGCGGCCAGACAGCAGAGATCGCTCCGCTCTAGCGCTCATCGCTCCCGCCAAGCAGTCGCACTCCCAGGCACGACCCGGCCACGCGCGGGTAGGATGGGTTTCGTTTCCGATCCCTACAGACGAGGTCCAGAGCACGTGGCAATCGATCTCCAGCAAGTCTCATCCATAGACGTCGAGCCCGGCGAGCTGCCGAGCACGATGGCAGCCTGGGTGATCCGCGAGGAGCGCTTCGGCGAGCCCAAGGACGCCTTCCAGCTCGAGGAGATCGAGGTGCCCGAGCCCGGCGCCTTCGAGGTGATCGTCCGCGTGATGGCCGCGGGGGTCAACTACAACAACGTCTGGGCGGCGCTCGGCAAGCCGGTGTCGGTGATGCGCTACGGCGACCATCCCGAGTTCGGCCACCACATCGGCGGCTCCGACGCCTCGGGGATCGTGTGGAAGGTCGGCCCGGGTGTGACGCGTTGGAAGCCCGGCGACGAGGTCGTCGTTCACTGCAACCAGGCCTCCTACGAGGATCCCGAGGTGCACGGTCTCGATCCGATGGCCGCACCCTCGCAGAAGATCTGGGGCTATGAGACGACTTGGGGCTCCTTCGCCCAGTTCACGAAAGTCCAGGCCCAGCAGCTTCTCCACAAGCCCCAGGCGCTGACCTGGGAGGAGGCTGCCTCCTACGGTCTCGTCTACTTCACCGCCTACCGCATGCTGATCGACCGCTGCAAGATGCAGGCCGGCAACCGAGTGCTGATCTGGGGCGCGGCCGGAGGTCTGGGCGTGTTCGCGACGCAGCTCTGTGCCGCGGCCGGCGCCCACTCCGTCGGCGTCGTCTCCTCCGCCGAGAAGGGCGAGCTCGTGAAGCGGCTGGGCGCCGTCGACTACATCGACCGCGGCGAGTTCGCCGGGATGATGCGGACGGGGAAGGAGACACCAGAGGAGGAGAAGGCGCGCTTCGGCGTCTCGCGCGAATTCTCAAAGCGAGTCAGGGAGATTCTCGGTGACGCTCCCGACATCGTCTTCGAGCACGTCGGCCAGGCGACGTTCCCGACCTCGGTGTTCACGGTCAAGCCGTTCGGCAAAGTCGTCATCTGCGCCGGGACGACCGGCTTCAACCTCGACTTCGACGTGCGCTACCTGTGGATGAAGCAGAAGGAGATCCTCGGCTCGCACTTTGCCAACGCGTACGAGTGCACGAAGGCAAACGAACTGATCGAGAGCGGACAGATCCGGCCCGTCCTGTGGCGCACGCTCGGCTTCGAGGGCGTCGCCGAAGCGCATCAGCTGATGCTCGAAAACAAGCACCTCGGCAAGATCTCGATCCTCGTCGGCGCCGACGCCGAGGGCCAGGGCAAGACGGCGGAGGGACCCGGCGCGATCCATGCCGAGGTGGGCGCCTGATGGCCGGGACGGTGATCGTCCCGTGGTACGCCACCGGCTTTCGCGCCGACGCCTTCGAGGTCGACCTGAACGAGGTGGCCGCTACGGCGCTCCGCTACGGGGCGAGCTCGTATGCCGTCTACCGAGCACACGATGACCGCTACAAGTTCCAGCAGCTCGCCTCGTTCGACGAGCATCTCGACTGGGAGCGCTACTGGGACGGACCGGAGATGACCTATTTCCGGGCGCGGCACTCGAGCTGGTACCAGGTGCCGGTCCTCTACGGGTGGTGGGACGAGACCGCCGTGGGAGCGGTGGCACCCGAGCCGATCACGAGCGGGAACGGCGGCGGCAACGGGGTCGCCACGGGGGAGAGCGCCTAGCCCTGCTCGAGCGGGGCCATCGTCAGCCCCGCACCGTTCAGCTGCTCCCAGTAGAGCTCGGACGGCTCCTGTTGGCCGCTGTACACGACCGCCTTACCTGAGTTGTGGATCACGTTCGCTAGCTCATGTCCGCGCTCGAGGGTAACGCCGGGTATGAAGCGGGCCAACGTACGGGCCACGTGGTCAAACGTGTTGTGATCGTCGTTGCGGACGATCACCCGCCACGAGCCGCCCAGACCGCTGCCCGGGCTGCCGATGCGGGGCATCTCGACCGTTTGGCTCACGAACCGGCAGGATAGAGCCCGCGGCGCAACCGTACAATTGGTGTCATGAGCGGCGATCAGTCCCCACGGCTGCCCGAGCGCGACCCGCCCTGGATGATGCGCACGTACGCCGGCCACTCGACGGCGAAGGCCTCCAACGAGCTCTACCGGCGCAACCTCGAGAAGGGGCAGACGGGCCTGTCGGTCGCGTTCGACCTTCCCACCCAGACCGGCTATGACCCGGACGACGAGCTCGCCCGCGGCGAGGTCGGCAAGGTCGGCGTGCCGATCTCCCACCGCGGCGACATGGCCGCCCTGATGGACGGGATTCCGCTCGCCGAGATGAACACCTCGATGACGATCAACGCCACGGCCGCGTGGCTGCTCGCGCTCTACATCGTCGCGGCCGAGGAGCAGGGCGTCAGCGAGCAGGAGCTCCAGGGCACAACCCAGAACGACATCATCAAGGAGTTCCTCGCGCGCGGAACCTACGCGTTCCCCCCCGCGCCGTCGATGCGGCTGATCGCGGACATGATCGCCTACACCGTGGAGCACGTACCCAAGTGGAACCCGATCAACATCTGCTCCTACCACCTGCAGGAGGCCGGCGCGACTCCCGTCCAGGAGATCGCCTACGCGATGAGCAACGCGATCGCCGTGCTCGACGCCGCACGTGAGCGCGTGGGTGGGCGGGGCCAGGAGATCATGGATCAGGTCTTCGGGCGGATCTCGTTCTTCGTCAACGCCGGCGTGCGCTTCGTCGAGGAGCACGCGAAGCTGCGCGCGATGTCGATCCTCTGGGAAGAGCTGGGTCGCGAGCGCTACGGAGTGCAGGACCCCCGTCACCTCCGCTTCCGCTATGGCGTGCAGGTCAACTCGCTCGGCCTCACCGAGGCCCAACCGGAGAACAACGTGCAGCGCATCGTGCTCGAGGCGCTCGCGGTGACGCTTGGCCGCGATGCCCGCGCGCGCGCGATCCAGCTGCCGGCCTGGAACGAGGCGCTCGGACTCCCGCGTCCCTGGGACCAGCAGTGGTCGCTGCGCATTCAGCAGGTGCTCGCCTTCGAGACCGACATCCTCGAGTACCCCGACATCTTCGAGGGCTCCAAGGTCATGGAGGCGCTCGTCGCCGAGCTGCTCAAGGGCGCGCGCGAGGAGATGTCCGTCGTGGCCGAGCACGGCGGCGCCGTCGAGGCCGTGTCCTACATGAAGGGCGCACTCGTGGACTCCCACCGCGAGCGAATCCGCCGGATCGAGTCCGGCGAGCAGATCGTGGTCGGCCAGAACCGCTTCCGCGAGACGGAGGACTCGCCGCTCACGGACGACGCCGAGGGCGGCATCCTCGTGGTCGATCCCGCCCTGGAAGCCGAGCAGATCGAGGCCTTGCGCCGCTGGCGCGCGGAGCGCGAGGAGGCGGATGTGGACGCTGCGCTCGCCGCGCTCGCAAAGGCCGCGGCGAGCGAGAGCGAGAACCTGATGCTGCCGACGATCGCCGCGGCGCGTGCGGGCGCGACGACAGGAGAGTGGTCGCGCACGCTGCGCGAGGTCTTCGGCAGCTACCGCGCCCCCACGGGTGTCGGCGAGGCTGCCGCGACGCCGGCCGACGCCGAGTTGAGCGAGCTACGGGATGAGGTCTCGCGGCTGCAGGAGAAGCTCGGCCGGCGCCCGAAGATCCTCGTCGGCAAGCCAGGCCTCGATGGCCACTCCAACGGCGCCGAGCAGATAGCCGTGCGCGCGCGCGACTCGGGTATGGACGTCGTCTACGAAGGGATACGCCTCACGCCAGCCCAGATCGCCGCCTCGGCCCTCCAGGAGGGCGTCCACGTGATCGGACTGTCGATCCTCTCGGGCTCGCACCGCGAGCTGATCCCCGCCGTGATGGACGCGCTGCACGAGGCGGGAGTCACCGCGCCGGTCGTCGTGGGCGGCATCATTCCCGACCAGGACGTGCCGCTGCTGGAGCAGGCAGGCGTCGCCGCCGTCTACACGCCGAAGGACTTCGACATCACCCGCATCATGCGCGACATCGTGGAGCTCGTCGGTGCCGATGCCGGCCGGGCGACGGTTGCTGGCAACGGCTCGCTTGCCCCCGGCCCGGCGTGAGCTCAGACGGAGCGGCCCTCGGCGCGCGTCTGCGTGAGCGAGACCTGAGCGCGGCGCCGGCGGCGTTGAACCTGCTCGAGAGCACCGCACCAGCCGAGCGGGACCAGTCTGGGGCGCTCATGCGAGAGGTGTCCCCCGCCGCGCTCGGCGGCGAGGCCGCCGGGTACCTGATCGGCTTGACGGGCCCGCCCGGGGCCGGAAAGTCGACGCTGCTCTCGGCGCTGCTTCACGCGTGGCGTGCGCAGGATCGCTCCGTGGCGGTGCTTGCCGTCGATCCGAGCTCTCGCCGCTCGGGCGGCTCGCTGCTCGGCGATCGCGCGCGGATCGACTTCGACCCCGCAGATCGGCGCGTCCTGATCCGCTCCACCGCCGCTGGCGAGCGGCTCGGCGGACTCGCGCGGGCGACGCGCCCGACGGCACACGCGCTGGCCGCGGCGTTTGACCTCGTCGTGATCGAGACGGTCGGCGTAGGGCAGGCGGAGACGGAGGTTGCGGACGTCGCCGACACGATCGTCGTCGTGGTGCAGCCCGGCAGCGGCGACGTGCTCCAGTTCCTGAAGGCGGGCATCATGGAGATCCCAGACGTGCTCGTCGTCACGAAGGCCGATCTCGGACAGATCGCGACCCGCACGCGACGCGACCTGAGCGCGGCGCTGCGCTCGCTGGGCTCGGCCACCACGCCCGTTCTTGCCGTCTCCTCGCTGTCTCCGCCAACCGGCGTGCAGGAACTGGTCGACATGCTCGACGAGCGCCGCGCGGGCCTTGACGTCTCGAAGCGGCGCCTTCGGGCACGCCGCGCCGGAGCCCTGAGCGAGTTCGTTTGCGAGCACGGCGAACGAGGACTTCGAGCCCTCGGCGGCCGCGCCGCCGCAGAGCGGCTGCTCGCGGAGCAGGAGCCCGGGCTTGAGGTCCCGGCGCTGATCGCGGTGCTCGAGCGGGGCCTCGGATGAGCGGCTGGCGATCTCGACGCTCAGCCGGAGCGAGTTGACGGTGGCGCGCAACCTGGTGTTGATGGTCGGCGCCTTCGTGTTGGCGAGCGCCTTGGCGGGAGCGCTCGGCGCGGCCAACCTCGGCACGGCGCTCGCATTTGGGCAGATCGGGTTCGCGCTCGCGACCGTGTACGTGCTCGTCAAGCGCTGACCCCATGTGCCAGGCAGGAGCGTCGTCCCCCTCGGTCGGCTCCATCACGGGAACTGATTTCGCGGCGACGCTGCGCGCCGGAATTGGCGCTTAGCCGCCCGCCCGGGCCTTAGCCTTAGCCGCAGATGCTCGTGCTGCTGATCTTCGCGCTGCTCGCGGGAGCAGGCACCGCACTGTCGCCTTGCGTGCTGCCGGTGCTGCCCGCGCTGCTGTCCGCCGGCGGCGCCGGCGGCCGGCGGCGGCCGCTCGGGATCGTGCTCGGGCTGTCGGTCACGTTCACCGTCACGATCGTCGGCCTCGCGAAGGTGGTCGACGGAGTCGGCCTCGGCAGCGATCCGCTTCGCGACCTGGCGATCGTGGTCCTGCTCGTGTTCGGCCTCGCACTGCTGATGCCGCGCCTGACCGAGCGGATCGAGGCTCCGCTGTCGCGCCTGGCGCGCTTCGGCCCCCGCTCGAGCGGCGACGGGTTCGCGTCTGGGCTGCTCGTCGGAGGAGCGCTCGGCTTCGTATACACGCCCTGCGCGAGCCCGATCCTCGCGGCCGTGATCTCGGTCAGCGCCGCATCGGGGAAAACGGTCGCGATCGCGCTCGCCTATGCGGCCGGCTCCGCGGTCGTGCTGCTCCTGATCGTCCTTGGCGGCCGGCGCCTGTTCGAGCGCGTTCGCAGAGCCGGTCGCGGTCCGCAGCTGCAGCGCGCGCTCGGCGTCGTGATGATCCTCACGGCCGTGGCGATCATCACGAGCGCAGACGTCAGCTTCGATCAGTTCGTCGCCCAGAACATTCCAGACGTCAACCTCACTGCGGGCCTCGAGTGCTCGGGCTCGGTGACCGGCCGGCTGCACGAAATCACCGGCCGCCGGGCCAAGTTCGCGCCCGCCAACGGCTCCTCCGCGTGCTCGGGCTCGGCGACGGCCGTGCACGCCGCGAAGGCGAACGCGAGCCAGGCGACCCTGATCGCCGACGCTCAGGCCCTGCCGAGCCTCGGCGCGGCGCCCGATTTCATGGAAACCCAGCGCTGGTTCAACACGCCCGGTGCCAGGCCCCTGACGCTCTCCTCGCTGCACGGGCGCGTCGTGCTCGTCGACTTCTGGACGTATACGTGCATCAACTGCATCCGCACGCTCCCTTACCTGAAGGCTTGGGACGCCGCCTACCGCAACCGGGGCCTCACGATCGTCGGCGTCGAGACCCCCGAGTTCGCGTTCGAGCACGACGCCGGCAACGTGGCGAATGCGATCGGACAGTTCGGGCTGCGCTATCCGGTGGTCCAGGACAACAACATGGGAACGTGGAACGCGTACGGCAACCAATACTGGCCCGCTGACTACCTGATCGACGCCCACGGACAGGTTCGCTACGCGGCCTTCGGCGAGGGTGACTACGACAAGACCGAAACGGCGATCCGCGCACTGCTCGCCGAATCGGGCTATGCGGTGGCCGGCAAGGGGCATCCGACGGGAGTGATCGTTCCCTCGCAGCAGGCCACGCCGGAGACCTATCTCGGGACCGCGCGGGCACAGGGCTGGCTCGCCGCACCGAAAGCGGGGCAGCATTACTACGGGGGGCCGGCAACCGCCGAACTCGGACTGAACGAGTTCGCCTACAGCGGCACCTGGAACATCTCCGACCAGCCGGCCATGGCCGTCTCCTCGGCCGGGATCGACGTGGAGTTCCAAGCGAAGAACGTCTACCTCGTACTCAGCTCTCCGGGCGAAAGCCCGCTGCCGGTGCAGGTCCTGCTCGACGGACGCCCGATCGCGGCCAGGGACGCCGGCGCCGACGTGCACGCCGGCGTGGTCACCGTCCGCGGGCAGCGCCTCTACACGCTCGTGTCGCTGGCGCGAACCGGGCGCCATCATCTGAGCCTGCGCATCGCGCCCGGTATCAGCGGCTACGCGTTCACCTTCGGCTAAGGCTGCAACATGCGTCCGACGCCGCTGGGAAGCGGCCCGGTGCCCTGCTAGAGGTGATCTCGGGGGCACCAATGACGAGGGCGCTGTATTCACTCGGAAACGCAACGGCGGCAACGCTTGCGCTGCTGATCGTCACGGCGCTCGCCCCGGCGCAAGCGCAGTCGAAGGTCTACTTCAGCGCGTTCCTGCCGGAAGGGGGCACCGGCGTTCAGCGGGCCGGCTTCGACGGCAGCGGGCTGCAGACGCTGCAATCCGAGCCCGCCGGATTCGAGGACGGTCTTGCCCTCGACACGCTCGACGGGAAGATGTACTGGACCGATACGAACGCGGGCGTGATCTCGAGCGCCAACATGAACGGGAGTGAAACGCAGATCGTGATCGACGACTCCGGACTGGAACCACTCGGCATCGCGCTCGACGTGGCCGGCGGAAAGATCTACTGGACGGACAGCGAAGGGGTCAAGCGAGCCAATCTCAACGGCGGCGAAAAGCAACTGCTGACGAAAGAACCCGCTCGCGGGTTCCTGGCGTTGGACCTGACCGCGCGGCGGATCTACTGGGCCGACTGGCCGTCCGGCGACATCAAGACCGCCGCGATGGCACCCGAACCCAAGGTCACGAACATCGTCACCAAACAGGCCTCCCCGTTCGGGATCGCGGTCGATCACGCCGGCGGCAAGGTGTATTGGCTGGAACTGAACCTCAACAAGAAAAAAAGCGAAAAGAACGAGATCCGCCGCGCGAAGCTGGACGGGACCGAAGCACACACCTTGCTCGAACGGCCCGGAGCGGGCTTCGAAGGCGGTCTGGCGATCGACCCCGGGGCGGGAAAGCTTTATTGGGGCGAGGCGGAAACCCACGACATCGGCGTCGCCAACCTCGACGGGAGCCAGGCGCGGAGCATGTTCAGCACGGGCGAAGCCATCCCGGAGGGCATCGCCGTCGAGACGACCGAACCCCGTCCAAGGTACACGGCCCCGCCGTTCATCGAAGGCAAAGCGCAGGTGGGGAGCCCGCTGAGATGCGACGCGGGCAGCTGGACGGGCGTCGGCCCCGTCTTCTTCGGCTATCGGTGGGCAACGTCAGGCGGCGGCCCAGTGGAAGGCGCAAGCGGGGGCACCTACGTTCCGTCCTCTGAAGATGCGGGCAACATGCTCGTCTGCGTCGTGAGCGCGTCCGACAACGTCGAAACGAGCATCGCGACGAGCGCCGGGGTGAAGATCGCGGCCTTCCCGGCCGCCGTGGTGAGGCAAGCATATGTGCGCCTGGTCGCGGGCATCGCGGATTCGACGTTGAGGAGCACCGGCACGCGAGCCCGCGTGCCCGTCTTCACGAGTCTCTCGGGCGTCGCCACTCTCAAGGCGACGCCCGTCCGCAGGCACCGCAGCAGCAGAAGCACCGCACGCTTCAAAAGGCGGAGCAAGCCCGATGCGATCACCGTCGTCGTGAGGCAGCGCCTCGCGGCGGGGCGCACCGTGATCACGCTGAAGAAACTCGTTCCGGGCGCCAGCTACCGCCTGCTGCTCACGATCCGCAGCGCCGACGGCCAGACGATAAAAGACACCGCCACGCTGAGCGTAGCCAAGCGCTGAAGTCGGCGCAGCACAAGCGAATACGCCCAGTGGCCGGAGAGGCCGCATGTTCCTAGAAAAACCGTCCGTCTATTGCCATCCATCGCTCAGAAGGGGTAGCCTTTCCGGCGATCCTGATAACGGTCGGGACCCCGGGGGGGTGCCAGGAGGTTCATCTCATGCACGGCAGGGGGATCGGCGGGCATGGCTCGCCCATTGACACGGCTAACGGACGGCCAGGAGGCCAGCAGCGCAGATACGGGGGAGCCCTGGGAACGAGGCGCCGACGCGCGGTCAAGCTACTCGTCCTTGCCGCAGCGCTGCTAGCGGCACTCCCGGCCGCGGCGCGCGCGGAATTCTCAAGCAAAACGGTGGCGTATATCTATGACAAGACGCTGCCCGCATGCACCACGGAATGCGGAATCAATGACGCCAGGGGACCCGGATCGGGCGACAGCATCTTTAGAAACGCGGTGGGAGGCGCCCTGCCCGGAGCGGGCAACGAAGGCACATACACACCGGCCGGTGGCACGGCAGCGACCCTCAAAAACGTGACCCTTGCCGAACTGGACGAAAAACCGAAACTGCTGCAAGAAGGAGGATACGACACCGCGATCCTCTACCAGACCTGCAAAATCGCGGAACATCCCGCGGCTCTCGCACAGGTCAACGCGTTCATCGAAACGGCTCACAAGGTGATGATCTTTGACGCCGACGGCTGCTCGCCGGTCTCGTTGGGCGAACCGAACTGGAGCGGTTTCGTCTTCCCGTTCGCGACCAACAACCCAGGGCCGAGAGGCGCGTCGGGCTCCTACACGGCGGTCGAGCCGAGCTCCCTGACGGCCGGGCTCAGTGTCGGCGAACAGGAAGGCGACGCCGTGGGCGACGCGAACATCTTCACTACCAAAGCGCTTCACTGGTTCCAGGCCATCGCGGCGACCAACGTCGAAGGGGTGAACGGCACGGTCATGGCCTACTCGAGGACGGCTTCGGGCGGCCTCGCGCTCTATGAGGGCGAGGACTTCTGGTTCACCTTTGAACCGACCGCTCACCTGAAACAGGTCTTCGACAACATGCTCAATCAGCACTGGAATCCGGACAAACTGCCGAGCACGATCTTCGCCTGCACCACCTGCGCCTCCACGGTGACGACGAAGCTCTCATCGACGGTCGTGCCAGCCGGCACGGCGGTCACCGACTCGGCGACGATTGTCGGTGCGGTGGCTCCGGCAGGGACCGCGACAGGGAAAGCGACATTCACGGTCTACAGCGACAGCCACTGCCAGTTGCCGGTCGCCGGTCAGGCGCAGTCCGTCTCGGTGACCGGGGGGTCTGCGACCACATCCCCGATCACGCTCCCTGCCGGGACGTATTACTTCCAGGCGCAGTACTTCGGCGATGCCAACAACGTGGGTGGCTTGAGCGCCTGCGGCAGCGAGATCCTGGTGGTGCAACCGACGCCGCCTCCACCCAAACCGCCGGTCCCGCTGCACATCTTCGTCTTGTTCGAAGGCGAACTCGAAGGCGAATGGGAATTCCTCGAACCCGGCGAAGTTGAATGGGAAGCCGAAGTTGTTGAAGGCGGCGAACTGTTCGGCCCCAATGGCGAACTCGCCGAGTTCCCGAGGATCGGTGGCCTCGGCCTCGAATCGTTCGCGACGTCCGCGAAAGCCAAACACAAGAAGTGCAAGAAAGGCTTCGTCCGCAAGGGCAAGAAGTGCGTGAACAATGCGCCGGTCAAGTATGGACGAACGCACCTCACGGTCACCGCCGCGGGGCGCTACAAACTGAAAATCAAACCGAATAGGGCGGTGCTGAAGGCGCTGAAGAAGCGAGGAAAGCTCCGCGTACGGACGACGCTGGTGTTCACGCCGACCCGCCTCTCCAGCACCCACCTCGCCCAAAGCTCGACGACGACGGTGCACTACAAGAAGAAGAGCAAAACGAAAAAACACCACCACAAATAGCGCGCGGCGGCAAGTCCACGCGTGACGAGCGGGGCGCCTTCGGGCGCCCCGCTCGTCGTCGCCAGCGACCCCACCGGCTCTGGCCAGGTGTCGCGCTCAGGGCCACGCCGGGCCTCACGCGCTACGCCTGCCCGCAGTGCCCGCCTACAATGCCCCTCATGGAGGGCTCGATGTCAGAGACAGGCGCCCGCAGCTGGCTGCGCTGCTATCGCTGCTGGTCCCAGGACCTCGAGGTGCAGGTCCACTACGAGGGCATACACAAGATCGATCCCGCTACCGGGGAGCGTGCGGAAGTCGTCGACGAGCTCCAGGAGGCCGTCGTGCAGTGCCTCGACTGCATGCACGACCAGCCCCACCTCGGCTTCAACAACGGGCGCGTGGAGCCGATCGAGGATCGCTGGGAAAGGATGATCGCCGGGACGCCGTGGGTCGCGTCGTGCACCGTGGCAGTAGACGCACAGGACGTCGATAGCTGCTCCGGCCCCGAGGCGGGCGACGCGCTCTCCTACGCGGCCTTCGGCGACCATGGGGTGCGCGAGTTCTTCACGCATGTGCGCTTCCACAAGCACGAGGACGACTCGCGCATCATCGTGCACCTGCTCGTCGAGCTGTATGCGCGGTCGCTGGAGGAGGCGACCGACGTGCTGGAGTCCGCGGCGCGAGGGTCGTTGACGATCACCTCGCTGGCTGAGGAGTCGCGGCCGCCGGCTGCCGCCGGGGAGACGCACGGGCACGACTGAGAGATGAATGCGGCCGTACCCCGATTCCGCGGGCCCCTAACCTAGACGAAGGTCTAGGTCTACCTCGACCAAGGTACCGTTGTGCGTGACCCGCACAAACGTCGATGCTCCATGTAAGATCTCAACTATCAGGCACTGGGGGTCGATTTTGAGTGCTGATGGCCACGGAAGGGGGCAACCTCGAATGGATGCGAAGCTGAAGGTCCTCATCGCTGACGACCATCCCCTGATGCTGCAGGGGATTCGCAAGGCGCTCGAGGCCAGCGACGACATCGACGTGGTCGGCGAGGCGCGCTCCGGCGAAGAGGTGCTCGCGCTCGTCGAGCGCAGAAACCCCGATCTCGTCCTGCTCGACCTGCACATGCCAGGTCTTGACGGCCTCGAATGCGTCGCGGAGCTCAAGCGGTGCCGGCCCGAGATCAAGACCGTGGTGATCTCCGCCTCCGATGACCGCGCCAGCATTGACTCGGCGCTCCTGGCGGGCGCGAGCGCCTACATCCTCAAGAGCGTGAGCCCAATGGACATCCCATCGGTGCTGCGGCAGGCCTCGGCGGGCGCCGTCTACCACGTCCCCTCCTCCCCCGTCGCGTCCAACGGCGGTCCGGTCGGGGCGAGCGGACCCGAACTGACCCCGCGCGAGACCACGATTCTGATGGCCGTCGCCGGCGGCCTGACGACGAAGGCCATCAGCCAGGACCTGTGGTTGAGCGAGCACACGGTCAAGTTCCACCTAACCAACATCTATCGCAAGCTCGGCGTGTCCAACCGCAGCGCCGCGGTTCGCTACGCCTTCGAGAACGACCTCGCTTCATCCGCCAGCTTCGCGGCGGCTCACGCCTAGCACCTGAGCAGAGCGCTCCGCACGGGTTGCACGGCTGCCTCGGGCGGCTAGGAGATGCGCTTCGACTGAGTGTCGTGGACGAGCGGCTCCCAGCGATCGAGCGCGATCGACACGACCGTCGGGCCGCCTGGCCGGCTGTCGATCCGGCACTGGCCTCCGAGCAGCCGCACCCGCTCATGCATGGCCACCAAGCCGAGGCGTCCCTTGCGCGCGGCGCGTATCAGTGTGGCCTCAAGGTCAAAGCCGCGGCCGTTGTCGACGATCTGCGCCTCGACGCCTGCCGTATTTACGGACACCGCTAGCTCCACCTCAGTCGCATCGCTGTGCTCGCGGGCGTTCGTCAGCGCCTCGTGAATGATGTTCAGCAGCGCTATCTGCTGGGACGCGGAGATTAGTCCCATGTCGCCGTCGAGTGTTACGCGCGGCTCGATGTTGGTACGGACTGCGAAGGACTGGGCGACGTCGCGCAACGCCTTCGTGAACGGTCTATTGAGCAGTACCGAGGCGGCATGAACTTCGTTGGATATACGACGCAGCTCCGTGTCGAGCGCCGCGATCTGCGCATCGAGATCATCAAGCCGTCCGCTCACAAGTGTGCGATGGGTGGGATTCCTGACGATCGCGTCGACCTGGCCTCGTAACAGGCGCAGGTCCTCGCCAAGCATGGCGGCTTCCTGGATCGGCCCGTCGTGCAGATCGAAGCCCAAGCGAGTGAGCTTGCGCTCGCTGGACTGGACCAGTGCGCGCTCGGAGGCAGCGTTGCCCGCTAGTAGGGCGTCGCGCTCGAGGACCGCGCCGAGCATCGGCAAGGCCTCCTCAAGGAACGCGTCAGAGCCGTCTCGCGTACCGGGCCTAGCAGAGCCGACAAGCGCGGCAAGCGGTTGCTGCCAGCGCCCAACCGGCAGGCCGAGCAGCATGCGTCGGGGACCCGACTCGGCGCTTTCGCCGGCGAGCAGTCGCGCCGCGAGTTCCTTGGCGCCTCGGGAGGGGCCGCTCTCGCCGACGTGACTCACGCAGGTCACCTGCTCGGCGTCGTCGAGCGTCCAGAGCGATGCGTTGCGCAGGGGCGCGAACGCGACGAGCATCGCCAGCTGTGCTTCGATCGCCACGGCGGGCAACAGGCTCAATAGCTCGGGCGCACGGAGGACCTCCCTTGCGAGCGCGATCCTGGGAATGCCGACGACGTCCTCGACCCTCTGTGCCACGCGCGCGGCGTCGTTCGGAGATGCCGCGACCTCCGCCCTCATGGCGCCGAACAGCTCCGACGCCTCCATCAGCAACGCTGCTCGACCGAAGTCGTGGCCTGAGCCGGCCCGCTCGAGCACCTCCAGAGCACGCGCCCTGGCGTGTTTGCGGGCGCGCATGAACGCGCGGGGTTCCGGCCACTCCTCGTCGGCGAACACGTCCTCGAGCCGACGCAGATCCGTAAGCGCAGCGCGCTCGCTATCTAGGAGCGGATCTCGGGCTACTCGTCGCCGAGACCGCGTGCGCTTGGGCGGCTGTGTCTTGGTGGGGACGCCGCTCTGCCCCGTTGATTGGCTGGCCATTTTCTCATCTCGATGTGGTCTCGGGGGGCCACAAGGCGCACTGCCCCTGTGTCTGGTGCCCCTATCGACAATGAGATCGGTGGACTTAAGGGACGGGATCTAGCCCCCCAAACGCGCCGGACCGTTCCCCGCCGCAGGCTTGTTCGCGACCGCCTGAGGATCAGGGATCGCGGCGGAGCTCGGCTTGGCTGCGACCTTCGGCACCGGCAACACGGCGATACGAGCGATCAGCTGGTCCCATTGCACCGCGGTCAGTCCGCCGCTCAGCACAGGCGGGGCAAGCGTGCTGCGGAGGGCACCCGCCGCCTGGTGGACTTTGGCGACGGAGACCCTCGGACTCGCGGTCGCGCGGAGCAGGTTCGGTTCCCCTTTCGCGCCTTGCGGATGGAGCGCCTTGTCAAGCTGGGTCCAGTTCGCAAGGATCGGGCGGGGATCGATCATGTTGGCGTCGCCCGCCGGGCGGATTGCGAAATGCACGTGACCGTCCTTGGCCCCGAACGGCACACGCACGTGCCCAAGGACTGTCCCTTTCAGCACCAGCGATCCGACGCGCAACGGCAGCGGGGCGCGAGCACGGTGGGGTCGGCGACCGGCGGGATTGGCGCGGCCAGCAGCCGTCCTCGGCGGACCGTTGCTCGCCGCGACGCTGCCAAGCCCGGCGTACGTGAACACGTCGCCGTGGACGTCGCGCAGAACGATGTACTTGCCGAGCTTGCGGGAGCTTCCAAGCTCAACGATCCGGCCATCCTGCACGGCGAGGACCGTGGCATCGCGAGCACTCAGGAGATCCACCAGCTGCGGCGCTTGTCCCGTGGCGCCGCCCACCACGGCTCCAGCGGCGGTCGGCGAGAGAGGTGCGGAGGAGCCGGGCGTGGCCGGCGCCTGGCGATGGGGTGGCTTGCTACTGCCAACCAACGTGCCACCCGCAGTTGCGCTCGGAGCGGAGGCGGCCGGGGCGAGCATTTGCCACGCGAGCCGTTTTCCGGCAACTGGAAGACCAGCGTCGATCAGTCCGGTGAGCGTGCCGATCACTGACCTCGGCAGGACCGAGATCAGTTTGGCGCGTAGGAGAACCGAACTGACGTAGGCGTCGGAGTGGTTGTACGCGAAGATTGCTCCGCGGAGGTTGGTCGAGGCTCCGGCGGCTTGCAGATAGCGCCCAGCGGCGAAGATCGCGTCGACCGGGTTGTAGGGGTCCGCATAGCCGGCGTTCAGGGCGTCCACCCCGTACTGCAGCCAGCTGCCCGGCTCAAACTGCATCCACCCCTCGGCGCCGGCACTCGACACCGACAGGTCGCTGCCGTAATTGGTCTCGACTTCGTTGATCGCGGCGAGGATCTGCCACGGCACGCGATACCGAGCCGCGGCGCCCTGGTAGATGGGAAGCAGGAAGGGCGGAATTCGGTAGAAGGCGAGCGCCTGCGCCGACCCCGCCGAGCTCGAGAGCTCAGCGGCGAGGACCGCGGCCTCGGCCGACACGAGTTGCGGCGGGAGAGCGACGTTGTTCTTTGCCGAGGCCCCGGCACCCTTTGAGGCCTTCGCGCCGCCGTTGGCCAGCTGCTTATGCGCGGCGCTGATCTTGCCGGCCACCGTGCTGGCGGCACTCGTGTCCTGCGTGAGCTGCAACGTCACGGCCGGCGCCGCGGGCGCTGGCACGCGTGTCCCGGCGGACGGTGGCTTAGCGGCCCGCGGAGCGTTCGACGTACTCGGGGGTTCTGACCCGGTAACGATGGTCGTCCGCGTTTCCGGCGCGGGTCCGGTTGGTCCGCCGGTCGGCGGTGGGGCAGTTTCCGGCGTAGGTTCGGCGCGCCCTCCCGGCAGGGGAGCAGGAGGCGCTTGCGGAGATGGTTCGCCACTCGCGCCAGCACCCGAGGATCCGTCGGCCAGCGCTGCGGCCGGCCGGCCGGCCGTCACCAAGCAGAGTTGGCAGATGACGACGGACATCAGCGCGCTTCGCCGGATCACGTGCGGCCACGCGTGGCCGCTTCCGTCGGGCTCGTTGGACCCCGGCATGCCAGGCAGGCGTTCGCTTGGCATCGGGAGCCCCAACCGAAGGTCGTCGCGCAACCGGAGCGCGAACAGCGCCATGCGGTCGCGGGCGAGGTCCGGCGGGACCGCGAACGATCCCCGCCATAGCCATTCGTCTCCGTCCTTCACCTGCGCGCGCCCGGTACAGGCCACGAGCGGCTGGTAGGCGTGCTCGATCGCGTCTCGTTGGACCAAGAGCAGTGGGCGTGCCGCACTGGGAAGTTCAACCGATAGGCGCACCGAGAGCCGCAGCAGCAGCTCGGCGGGCGCGTGTTCGAAGCGCTCCACTCGAAAGCGGTGAGGCTCGAGGTCCGCGCGCCGGCGGGCCGGGCTGTCGAGATGCGAAAGGGAAGTCATCAGCTTCAGCTCGTCGAGAGGCCCGCGAGGTGAGGCGCGAACATCACGATCAGCGCGCCCAGCGACAGGAAGGGGCCAAACGGAATCGTCGCCTTGCGCGCCGACATGCCGTCGCGGATCAGGACCCAGACCGAAACGGGGAAGCTGCACAGAAACGCGATCAACACGGCGCCGACAACGCCCCAACCGAGCGCCGCGCCGAGCAAGAGGGCCAGCTTGACGTCTCCCATCCCCATCCAGGAGCGCCCCAGCAGCTGGGGAATCATGAGGGCGAGCGCCGCTAGGACCGCGGCGAGCGTCCACTCGAGCGCCTGCCCAGGGAACAGCACAATCTGTCCGGCCAACACGATTCCCGCGGCAGGCACAACGATCCGATTGGGGATCACTCCGCGCTGGATGTCGATCGCCGACAGGATGACCAACACCGCAGCCGCAAACGCCGCCACGACAGCGCGATCGAGCGGGAGCGTTGCGAAGGCCAGAATCACCACGCCAACAACGAGCGGCGCAGTCGCCGCTGAGGGTCGCAGCAGCCGGGCGCCAGTGTCCACGGATGGGGCCGCCGCCGGGATGTTACCCACGGTCACCGGCCCCCACCAACGCCCCGGCTCCGCTCAGCGGTCGCTTCGATCGCGGCGAGAAGGTCCGCGAACGGCCCCCACTTGGCAACCACGGGAAGGTCGGGCATGGCGGCCCCGACCTGATCGGCCACCAGCACGACGCCGACCGGGCGCTCCAGCGCCTCGACCGTCGCGACCGTGGCGACGGCCGGCGACTGGTTGTCGTCAAGCAGGACGACGTCAACGCTCTCCCGGGCGATCAGCTCGGTGAGGCGGGCGGCATTGGCCGTCGTGGTCACCGAGCAATTGCGGCGCGCCAGCAGGAGCGAGATCACGTTGCGGAAGTGCGGGTCTGAAGAGATGACCAGAACGCGAAGCGGCTGAAGCCGTGTGAGTGAGCCCTGTTGCGCACGATGCGCGCCCGTGATGTCCGATCCGTTGGTCGCTGTGTCGCGAACACGCGGCGTATCCGACGGGATTCCACCGTTTACCCTTCGATCCCGAAGCTCCAGCCTGTCGCCGACCGCGATGCCACGACGGGCGCATTCCCCGGCTGCGAGCTCGAGCACCGCGCGCGTCCTCTGCTTGGAGGCAATCCGCCAAGGCCGCAGGCGCTCCGCGATATCGAGCACCCGCAGGTCTCGGTCCAGGAACAGCGCGTCGATCGGGAAACGCATGAAGGCGGTGTGGATCGCAGGCGCAGGGGTGAGCAGCAGGCCCTCCCCGGCCGGCAGTCCGCGCCGACCGATGAGACCCCGCATGCGGAGCAGCGGGCCATCCGCGAGCTCGCCCACGCACACACACTCGCCGCGCGTGAGATTGACTATGAGCTTGGTCTTGGCCATGAACTGCGGGCGTCTCTTTCTCCCTCTGTGAGCATGTAGCCCCTAGAAGGGAACAGGCTTGTGGTGAAAGGCGCCGCGGGACTCGCCCTCGGAGAGAAAGTCTCGGTGCTCAGCGAGCTAAAGCACACCGCCCATTGGTCTAGTTTTGGCTAGAGCTTCTTCTCGTCTGCGCGGGCGGTTCGGCGCCGGGCTCGCGCAGAACTCGACCTTGGTCTAGGTCGAACTAGAGCTTCTTCTCGTTGACCGGCCCTGAGCGCGCATCTACGGTTCGCGAGTCTGGCGCCACGAGCCGGTGTCCTGCAAGTTGGCAAGCATGGCTCGCGGCCCCACTTTAACCGGACTTTCGGCATAGACGAACGGGAGGGGGTGAATCGCATATGTGGAGAGAGCTCAACCAATTCGTGCTCTCGCTCTACACGCGCGCGCAGGTCAAGAAGGACGAGGGTCAGGCGCTCGTCGAGTACACCCTCATCCTGGCGCTGGTCTCGATCGTGGCCATCACCGTTCTCACGGGCATCGGCGCGGCGATCGTGACGAAGCTAGAAGCAGTCGAGACGGCGCTGTAGCCGCCACCACGGCCGCAGCTCGCAGAGCCATCGACCGTGACTAGCCTATTCCAAGCTGCCTGCGCGTGACACTGCAGCCGGTCGCGCCAATCGCGAGCCGGCTCGCGGTGCTTCCGCCCTGGCTTGCGCCCGGCTCGATGCCCCTGCTGTATTCCCTTGATCCTCAGCAGGCCTCGAGGGCACGCGCTCGTGGACTCGACCTTGGTCTAGGTCGAACTAGAGCTTCTTCTCGTTGACCCGCCAGCCGGGCGGATCTACGGTTCTCCACTCGGGTGCCACGAGCCAGTGGTCTGACGTTTGGGCAACGCCGTTCACGGCCCCGCCACTGTGCAAACAGCCTTCGGGCCTATCCCGATGGGAGGGGGTGAATCGAATATGTGGACCGAGCTCAACCGTTTCGTGCTCTCGCTCTACACGCGCGCGCAGATCAAGAAGGACGAGGGTCAGGCGCTCGTCGAGTACACGCTGATCCTGGCGCTGGTCTCGATCGTGGCCATTACCGTTCTCACGGGCATCGGCGCGGCGATCGTGAAAAAGCTGGAAACCGTACAGGCAGCGCTGTAACGCGCAAAACACTGTCTGGTCGAGCGCCTGCCCCAGCGACTTTCCAAAACTAGCTCTGTCGCTGGGGCGGGGGCTTCGACACCATCTGCCGCGAGCACCGAACCCAATTCACCGTTCAGCACCCTGTGACCTTCTATCGCGATCTTCGATCTGCACCGCTCATGGACAACCGCTCTGATGCACATCCGCCGCTTCCAACTTTCCAGCAAACCGACGCCATACCCTACGAAGCAAAGGCCAGCGGCCGATGCTTCTCGCGGCAGGGGTGCACGTATCTGCGGACGAGCCGACAGCGATGGGTCCGAGGACGGCCAAGCGCTCGTCGAGTTCGCGCTGGTTCTCCCCATCATTCTCATCCTCCTCTTAGGAATCGCCTGGTTCGGCATCGCACTCAACGACTGGATCAACGAGACCCAGCTCACCAGCGAGGCGGCTAGATTCGCCGCCGTCAATCAGAACCCGGGCGAAAAAGAAAAAAAGAGCCTTCTGGAATGGATCCAGGCACAAGGCGACAACAACCAGGTGACAAAAGAAGCCAAAGCGTCGATCTGCTCGCCCACCTCCGAACGGGGAGACTGGGTCGAGGTCAAGCTGACCTACATGTACAAATGGCTGCCGATCTTCCAACTGGGAGCGACGGAAACCCCCCTCACCAGCACCGCGCAGATGCGCATCGAGGTCCCGCCGACCACCCCCTACCCGAAACCCCCGTGCTGATGGGCTCGCCGCGCACAACCGCCGGGCAGCCCGACCAGGAGACCGGCGCGGTGCTCGTGTTGTTCGCCGTGTTCGCCTCGGTAGCCATCCTGCTCGCCGCGTTCGTCCTCGACGTGGGCAACTGGTTCGAGCACCAGCGTCATCTCCAGGTGCAGGCGGACGCGGCCGCGTTCGCGGCGGCGCAGGACTTCACGTACCCCTGTACCGCGGCGGTCAAGCAATCGATCTACCAGACCGCCGGACAGTACGGCGGTGCCGCGTCGATCGTGACGCCCGAAGGGTCCACCGTGACCTCGAGAACCCCGCTCTTCAACGAACAGATAGGCGGCACCCTTCAGAGCAACATCCACGAGGTGATCAACAAGAAGACCTACTTCGGACAAGCGTCTGAAGACAAAACCGTGATCGAAAAGCCGCCATGCGAAGAAGAAGGCAAAGAAGAAGGCGCAAACATGATTGACGTCAAGCTCACCGAAACAAACCTTCCCTGGTTCTTCCAAGCGTTGAACGTGGCCAGCATCAACGCCCACGCGCGTGTTTCGATCGTCTCCCAGACGAAAGCGACGGCCGTCCTGCCGGCTGTTGAGTCCGAACCAGTCGCAGCACGCGTCTACTTCGTAAACGACGGGAACGACGAAAACAACAACGAACAAGACAACCTTGAAAACAGCGAAGTCATCGCCAGCGCGCCGCTCACGAGCGTCGGGCCGACCGGTGAAGGAGGCCTCCTCCGGTGGCGGAGCACGGCAGTCTCGGTCCCCATCACACACCCGCACATCGGGATCAGGATCGCGCTCGCCGGCAAGACCACCGTGTTCAAAGAAAACGAAACCCGCACGGAAGCCTGCTGGCAGAAATACGTCGAATGCTTCACGACGGACAACCGGGTGGTTCCGCCGCTCATCCATATCGCCGGCTATTCCGAAGAAGGCACGGCGACCTTCGAAAAACCGCTCGCGCGCAAGGTAACGCTATCCAAGGGCGCCTCCAACACGTGCAGCGACGGATACTTCTCGAACTATCTCTCGGCCCCGACCTGCACCTTCACGGTCTCCGCGAGGGTGGACTACGGCAGCAACAGCACGACGGGCATGACGATCGCGCCGGAAGTCGTAGCGGAAGCAACCAACAAAACCCTCGGAGCAGCAATGGAATGCAAACCGACCGGTGCCGGCACGGTCATCCTGTGTACGGGCACAGCGACAGCGCCCGGGCTCGGCTCATCAGACACCAACGGCTCGAATCAAATCAATCTCGTCGTGACCTGCAAACGGGAATCGAAAGCGCCGTGCGAAAAAGGCTCCAAATCCGAAGAAAAACACACGCTGTCTGACGTCCAGCGCATATTTTCCACAGGCCCCGACGGCTCGCAGCGAATCGTCGCCGCACAGGTCTCCGAGCCCGAAGCGGCCGAAACCCCGATTCCCAAGGAACGCGGCGCGAACTCCTACCAGATGTGCGATCCCAAACCGAAAAACAACTGCACCCACAAACTCGTGGTCACCGTCGACCTCACCGGCAGCCTGCGCGACGCCCAGAAATACTCCGAAGGGGCGTATCACATCCAGTACGGGGACCAAGACACGGACATCGACGACCAGTTCGTCATCGCGTGCCCGCCCGCGGGTAGCAAAGCTGCAGAAGAAACAGCCGCAAACGCATGGAAGGAAAACCTCGCGAAAGGCTGCAAAGGCACCTACAAAGTCAATACGACCGATCCAGAATGCAAAAAAGGCACGGAACCACCGTACGGCTGCGTCGGCGTCGTGAACGTCCCCAAAACGTCGGTCGAAGGACTCAACACCATCTTCAAGGAAGGCATGTCCGCAAGAATCGAAAAACCACCGTCGGGCCGCTACTACTGTCACAACAACTGGACGGACAACAATGGCGGCAAAGTCCCGCGCATTCCTCCCGACGACTCGCGGCTCATCCAGCTGTTCGTGGTGCCCTACAGCGTGGCGAACTCTCTCAACAACGCGAAGTCTCTCAAAGAACTCCCAATCGAACATTTCGCGACGTTCTACGTCACGGGTTGGCCGGGCGACAAATGCAAACTTACGAAAGAAGAAGAAAGCAAATTCGCGGCCGACGACCCGGCGGGTCCGCGCGAAATCGTTGGTCACCTGATCAAGTACGTAAACGTCATCGGCGAAGGTCTCGAAGGCGGAAGGTGCTCGACGAATCCGGAATCCATCGACACGTGCGTTGCGACGCTCACCCAGTAAGGAGCAAGACATGGAAGTCACTCAGAGACGACCGGTAGGGAGCAAGTCGGGTGGTTGGTCCTCGACGCGGCGCGGCACACTCGCGATTGCCGCGCTGAGCACGCTGGTTGCCGCCGCGATCCTCGTGTTCGCGCTGCAGCGATACCGCCAAAGCGTTGAAAGCTCGAGCAAGCCTGCGACCGTGCTCGTCGCCAAACGACTGATCCAAAAGGGGACCTCCGGTGCCGCCGTCGGCGTCGGGCAGTACTTCAGGACGGCGAGAATCCCCGACAAACAGGTGGCTACGGGCGCGTTGGCCAACACAGCCGCGTTGCACGGCGAGGTGGCGGCCAGAGACATCTATCCGGGCCAGCAGCTGACGGCCGCGGACTTCGTGAGCGGTGGGCTGTTCTACAGCAGGCTTCCGCGCAACCTCCGCGCCGTCTCCGTACCGGTCGACACCAGTCACGGCATGATCGGCAACGTACAGACAGGCGACCGAGTCGACGTATACGTCAGCTTCAAAAAGGAAGAACAAAAACCCGCCTTCTTGCGGTTGGTGGCGCCCTATGTCGTGGTATTGGATGCGGGCCGCGCTCCAACTGGGGGCGGTCTCGGCGGGTCGCTGGCGACCCAGACGGCCAACGTCGTGCTCGAGGTGAACATTCATCAAGCGGCCGAGCTCGCCTTTTCAGCGGACTTCGGGAAGGTCTGGCTGGTACTGAGCCCGGCTCATGGTACGTCGCCGAGCAAGGAAGTCATAGACGAATTGTCGATCCTGGCCGGGAACCCAGGCGTTTCGCAGGAAGGAACAAAATGATCGCCAGCCAACTACATGCGCTCGTCGCCCTCGACACCGAGGTCGACCGGGAAGTAATCGAAGCGATGCTGTCGGGTGAGCCGCTTAGCGTGCTCGACTACGTCGATCTCGCACGGCTCGGGACGGACGACGACGGCGCCGGCGACGTGCTGATTGTCGCCTGCGTCGATTACACGACGGACGTGGGGGAATATCTCGCGGCCGCCTCGCGGCATCACCCGGTACGGCCAGTGGTGCTGCTCTGCCCGGCCGCCAGCAACGGCTATGTCGCCGACGCGTTCGGCGCCGGCGTCGACGACATCGTTGCGCTCCCGGCAAACGGAAACGCCGAGGCGGCCAGGACGATGTCACGGCAGGTGATGTTCACCGTGGAGAAGGCGGTTGCACGCAAGCGGGGGGTCGCGGCCACGACCACGCAGCTCGGCACGATGATCTGCGTGCTAGGACTCAAGGGGGGCAGCGGCAAGACGCTGACGGCCGCCAACATGGCCGTCGCGCTCGCCGACGCGGGCCACAGGGTGACGATCGTCGACCTCGACCTGCAGTTCGGGGACGTCGGGCTCGCCTTGGGGCTGAGTCCGGAAAGGACCGTGTACGACCTGATCGGCTCCGGCGGCTCGCTCGACGCCGAGAAGGTCGAAGACTTCCTGGCCGTACACTCCTCGGGCGCGCGGGCCCTGCTGGCGCCGTCGCGGCCCGACCAGGCCGGAATCGTAACGAGCGATTTCCTTCGCGACGTGTATGCCGTGCTTCGCGAAGTCAATGACTTCGTGATCATCGATACGCCGCCAAGCTTCACCCCGGAGGTGATCGCAGCCGTGGACAGCTCCACGGAGGTCTGCTTGGTGGCGATGCTCGACTCCTTGTCGCTGAAGAACTCCAAGCTCGGGCTCGAGACGCTCGAACGGATGGACTTCGACACGGACAGGATCCGCCTCGTGCTGAACCGCGCGGACAGCAACGTCGGGATCGGACGCGAGGACGTCCCAAAAATCCTCGGCGCGCAGCCCGACGTACTGGTGCCCAGCGACCGCGGCGTGACACGTTCGATCAACCGCGGCGAGCCGATCGTGCTCGAGCACCGACGCTCGGAGGCCGCCAAGTCGTTCCGCGCGCTCGCAGAGCTCTACATCCAGGATGCCCGCGCCGCCGGCAACCTGCCCGAGCTCCCGGCAAAACGCCGTCGGCGGCTGTTCCGGCGAGCGCGGTAGGAGAGCGCCATGGAACTTCACGAGAGAATCGCCCCGCCGGCCAATGAGGTGAAGAACCCGCTCGTCGATCCGTTCGCCGAGGTGAAGAACCGAATCCATCTCGGCCTGATCGACGATCTCGGACGCCAGATCTTCAACACCGAGATCGATCCCGAGACCCTGCGCGAGCGAGTCACCGCCGAGATCGAGACCCGGCTGAACCAGGAGGTGGGGATCTCGCGCGAGGACCGCGAGCAGCTGGCCGTGGCTCTCACCGACGACATCCTGGGATATGGGCCACTCGAGCGCCTGATGGCCGATGACTCGGTCACCGAGATCATGGTCAACGGCTCGCACGATGTCTGGCTCGAGCGCAATGGACAACTGCAGAAGACCGCGGTGCGCTTCACCGACGAGTCGCACCTACGGCGGGTCATCAACAAGATGGTCGCCGAGGTCGGGCGCCGGGTCGATGAGAGCTCACCGATGGTCGACGCGCGGATGCCCGACGGCAGCCGCATCAACGCCGTGATCCCGCCGCTGTCGCTGTCCGGGTCGCTGCTGACGATTCGCAAGTTCGGCAGCCAGCGCCTGAATGTGGGCGATTTGATCCGCGTCGGGACGCTAACGCCAGACACTGCCGAACTGCTCGAGCGCTGCGTGCAGGCCCGACTGAACATTCTGATTTCCGGAGGGACTGGGGCGGGCAAGACGACGATGCTCAACGCGCTCTCGGCCTCCATCCCCGACTCCGAGCGTATCGTGACGATCGAGGACGCGGCCGAGCTGCGGCTCGCGCAGCGACACGTCCTGCGGCTCGAGTGCAGGCCGAGCAATATCGAGGAGGGGGGCGAGGTCACGATCCGCGATCTCGTGCGCAACTCGCTGCGAATGCGCCCCGATCGCATCATCGTCGGCGAGGTTCGCGGCGCCGAGGCGCTGGACATGCTGCAGGCGCTCAACACGGGCCACGATGGCTCACTCTCCACGGTCCACGCCAACTCAACGCGTGACGCTCTGGCGCGCGTGGAGACGATGGTCCTGATGGCCGGCTACGACCTGCCCCTGCGGGCCGTACGCCAGCAGGTGACCGCGGCCCTCGATCTGATCATTCAGCTTGAGCGCATGCACGACGGCTCGCGCAAGGTGATCGCCATCACCGAGGTCCAGGGTATGGAGTCGGACGTCATCACGCTGCAGGACCTGTTCGCTTATGAGGTCGACTCGGCCGGGAACGGCCACGCGGCTGTGGGCTCGCTCAAGGGCACCGGGCTTCGACCTCTGTTCCTGGAGAAGTTCGCCAGGCGCGGCGTGAAGCTCCCGGCTGCGATCTCGCCGACGTCCGTCGCGCAACCGCTCTCTCAGGCTGCCAGGAGTGCCGCGCGATGAGCATGGCGCTGGCCGCAGCTTCGAACGCGCCATTCTGGTCCACCACGCTCGCGCTGGCGCTCGTCGTCGCCGTCTGTTCTCTGCTGGTCGGCCTGACCGTCGCGGTCGCTCTGCTCCGGCGCTCCAGCCGCGGTAGCGTGCGCGAACGCATCGGCGAGTTTGTCTCTCCTCCCAGTGAGCCCCGCGACGCGGACATCGCAGCCGAGCCGGCAGCGGGCATACTCGCCCGCACCGAGCGCTCGCTCGAGCGCGGGCGCTGGTGGGACGAGTTCAAGGAGAAGCTTGACATCGCGCGGATCGAGCGACCGGCCATCGAGGTCGTCTACCTGACCGCCGCATACACGCTCGCGGCTGCTGTCCTCGCGACAATCCTCACGAAGACTCCGGTCGCCGGCGTGGCCGCCCTCGTTCTCGTCCCAGTCATGGCCCGGGCCGTCGTCAACCGGCGCCTGCGACGTCAGCGCATCCTGTTCGGCGACCAGCTTCCCGCTCACTTGCAGGAGCTTGCCGCCGCAATGCGCGCTGGGCACAGCATGGTGTCGGGCATCACGGTGATGGCGGACGGCGCGAGCGAACCGGCCCAGGGCGAGTTCCAGCGCGTGCTCGCCGACGAGCAGCTCGGAATGCCGCTCGAGGATGCGCTTCGCTCGGTGGCGCTCCGCATGGACGCGCGGGACATGGAGCAGGTCGCCCTTGTCGCCGAGCTCCACCGTCAGACCGGCGGGAACATGGCCGAGGTTCTCGACCGGGTTGCCGAGGCCGTGCGCGAGAGGGCTGAGCTGAATCGGGAACTGCGGACGCTGACCGCGCAGGCGCGCGGGTCGCGCTGGATCGTCACATCGATCCCGCCCACCCTGCTCGTCGTGATCGACCTTCTCAACCCGAGGTATCTCGCGCCGCTCTTTGACACCGAAACCGGTCACCTTCTGTTGGCCCTGGCGGTGGGATTGATCCTCACTGGCTCGCTGGTGCTGGGCCGAATCGTCAGGATCGAGGCCTGAGGCACGAATGACCGTGCTCTTTGTCATCGGCCTCCTGTTCGTCGCCGCCGCGATCGTGCTGGTCATTCGCGCGGTTGCCCTTCCCCGCATGCGGATGGCAACCCACCTGCGCCAGATCGACACCTATGGCTTCAGCGGCAGTCTCCCGGGCGAGGACTTGCGGACGCCGACGCCGCTCGCTCGAAGCATCAACGCGCTCGCCGAGAGCGTGGGACGCATGATGGGCGCGCACGTAACCACGCTCAAGTCACTGCCGAATCGCGAACTCGCCTCCGCGGGCTTGTACAGGGTCTCGAGCGACGCTTTCCACGGTTACCGCACGCTCGCCTCTGTGATATTGCCAGCGCTATTGATGCTCGAGGTCATCGCGAGCGGTAAAGGCCTGATCCTGGCCGTCGTGCTGGCGGCAGCCGCCAGCCTGTTCTGTTGGATTCTCGTTGGCGCGTCTGTCCGCCACCGAAGCGAAATACGGCTGAAGGCCCTCGACCGGGAACTGCCGGAGCTGATCGACGTGCTGATAGCGACGATCGAGGCTGGGCTGGGCTTCGCTGGCTCGCTGCAGCTAGTCGCCGGCCGATTCGAGGGACCTCTTGGGAACGAGTTGAAACTAGCTCAGCAGGAGCAGCGGATGGGGCTGTCGACCAACCAGGCGCTGGGCAACATACTCGAGCGCTCCGACACACCGGCCATGCGGTCCTTCGTCAGGGCGGTCGTACAGGGCGAGACGCTCGGCGTCTCGATCGGCACGATGATGCGCAATCTTGCGATCGAGATGCGCACACGCCGCCGCCAGGCGGCCCAGGAGCGTGTGCAGAAGGCGCCACTGAAGATGCTCTTCCCGCTGATCTTCTTGATCTTCCCGGCAATGCTGATCGTGCTTCTGTATCCCGCGGTCCATGAACTCCTTACGGGGTTCTCGAAACTCTGACGGCGGCTTGGCCGCCGCCGTCAGCTCGCGGGCAGGTAGTCGGTCCGGGTCGGTCGACGTGAAGCTCCCGCAAACCGGAGAGCAGCGGCTCCGTGGGGGCCGCCCGGCCCTTGCGAGTCGAATTGTGCCCGTCGCCGTGTGGGGCCTTCTGCCCATGGCGCTGATCGCGTTCACGGTAATCGGGTCCGGCGGCGGGGCGATTCATTTCGCGGGGGACTTTCACTATGCGTTCTGGCCGGCGGGGCAGCGGGTCCTGCACGGCCTTAGCCCCTACGCCGATCCGGGCTCTCCAACCGTTACGCACGCGATCGCGTTCGTCTACCCGGCGCTGGCCGCGCTGCTGCTCGCGCCGCTCGCGCTGATTCCCCATGGCGTCGCGGACCTCGTCTTCGCAGGGGTGGAGATCGCCGCGGCGATGCTGATCCTGCGCGTGCTCGACGTTCGCGATTGGCGGCTGTACGGACTGGTGCTGCTCTGCCCCGCGGTGTACTCGGGCTGGAGCGTCGCCAACGTGACCCTCCTGCTCGGTCTCGGGATCGCGATCGCCTGGCGAAACCGCGAGCGCCCGCTCCTGGTCGGCTTTCTCATCGCTTTGCTCGTCTCGGTGAAGCTGTTTCTGTGGCCGCTTGCTCTATGGCTGCTCGCAACCCGCCGGTACGCAGCGCTCGCGTACGCCGCGGCGTGCGGGCTTGTGCTGAACACAGTCGCCTGGGCTGTCTTGGGCTTCAACGAGCTGCAACGGTACACCCGGCTCCTGCACGCGCTGACCAGATTCGAGGAGCGGCGCGGTTACAGCCTGATCGCCTTCGCGCTACATGAGGGGACCAGCCATCGCCTGGCCTACGCGCTTGCGTTCGGGGTCGCCGCGAGCGCGGCCGCGACCTGCCTTGCGCTGGGCCGCCGCGGGCGCGATGTGCCTGCGCTGGCGCTGGCAATCGGGGTGAGCCTGCTGGCGACGCCGATCGTGCAGCTGCACTACTTCGCATTACTGATAGTGCCGCTCGCGCTGGTCCGCCCGCGGCTCGGTGTCGTCTGGGGCCTGCCGCTTGCCATGTGGGTCAGCGCATCCGCAGTTCCGCGGCCCTGGCAGATCGCCCTCGCCTTGGCGATCGCCACCGCGATGCTCACCATCGTGCTACGACGCGATCCGCTCGACCCGATAGCGCTCAACGAGTCGGGCAAGGCGCGCGGGCACACGCCCTCGCCCAGCCTCGACCTTCGTCTAGTACCACCTAGCGCTTCTTCCGTCGCCGCCGGCGATGTGGGCCGGTAGCGTCGCAGCCCCATGCCGAGGATCTCCACCCTGTTCGTCGTGGTCTGCGCCTGCGTGCTGGGGGCCGTGGGCGCCACTCAGGCGGCCGTCCACCACCGCGCCGCGGTCAAGCACGGTAAGACTGTCAAGCGCGCGAAGATTCACGGGCTCGGGCCGCCTGCACAGTTGGAACCGGCCAACGGCGCCCACTTCCAGCAGGTGCCGACGCTGACCTGGAGCGCCGTGAGCGGAGCCGTCGAATACGAGTATCAGGTCGCGGCGGACCCGAAGTTCCACTCAGTCGTGCTCGGGAAGGGCACCGGAACGGGCACCTCAATGACGCATAATCTCGCTGCGTCACTCGGTAAGCCGGTCACCGACGGCACCTACTACTGGCGGGTGCGTGGCCTGACGGCGACCAAAGAGCCGGGAGCGTGGTCGGCCACGCGTAGCCTCGTTAAGGCCTGGACGGAAGCACCGCAGCTGCTGGGGCCCGCGAACGCTGCCTCGATCACCTGGCCATCCGTGCCGCTGGTCCTGAGCTGGAGCCAGGTGCCCAGTGCGACCGAATACATCGTCACGATCGCCACCGACGAACACCTGTCGAACATCGTGCTTGGCTCGGCTACCTCTCCACAGAAGACCTGGGGCAGCGTCTTAGCGCTCCCCGGAACGCTCCCCGTGGGCCAGTATTACTGGGCGATCACGCCGGTGGATACCGAGGGCCACCGCGGAACTCAGTCGGCAGTTAGGACGTTCAACTGGTCATGGCCGACGAGCACGAGCGCGCAGGTCAGCGACCTGAATCCTGACCCGCGGGTGTTCGAACCCCAGTTCAGTTGGGCGCCGATCCCGGGGGCGGCTAGATATGAAGTCGAGGTCAACTCGGCCGAAAACTTCCCCGTCGGCTCGCAGTGGTGCTGTAGCGGCCTCACGATTGGTACTTCGCTGACGCCCACCCAAGTGCTTGCCAACAACGAATACTACTGGCGCGTGCGGGCGATCGACGCCAGCGGCAACGCGGGTGTGTGGAACGAAGGCGCGAAATTCACAAAGGCCTTTGACAGCGTGACCCCGACAATCCCGAATCTGACGATGAGCGAACCCAACGGCGAACCGATTGGAGAAGCCGATCCAAAACGTGACACGCCTATTGTCACCTGGTCGCCGGTTCCCGGAGCTTCCAGCTACGAGGTTCAGGTCACCTACTACGTCGCCAAATCAGGCTGCAACTGGGCTGCTCCGGAATTCGGCGGTGAAAAACAGACCGTTGAGACATCGACGCTCGCCTGGACGCCGCTTGGCCCGAATTTCAACCATATCGGTCCCACCGCGTGGCCCAGCTCAGATTCGAAGGGGCAGCTGAAAGGGGAAGACACTCCCTACTGCGTGCGCGTCCTCGCCCGCTCCGACAACGACGCGAGAGGCAATCAGGTCGTGAGTAACTGGACACAGATCGGCGGCCTGAACCAGCCGGCCTTCAGGTTCGCGAGCCAGCCCGCGCCCGGCAGCCCAGGTCCGGGCGGGCTGGAAACGGAAGCCAGCGCCTACCTGCCCCCAAGGACTGGCTCGACCCCGGCGCAGGAAGAATCATGTCCAGTGTTCTCGAAATGCCGCAGTACGCCGCTCTTCACATGGCACCGTGTCCCAGGAGCCAGTTCCTACTACATCGTGATCGCCCGCGACGAAGGCTTCACACACGTGATCGATGTCGCCTCGACCGTCGTGCCTGCTTACGCCCCGCAGCTCGGTGGCGAAGCGCCGCTAGACGATGAGACGACCACCTACTTCTGGGCTGTGGTGCCGGTCAACGCGACAGGCGAAGTGTTCAACGAACCGCCGCTCCAGGACGCTCCGCAGGGCTTCAACAAGTCCTCGGTCCCCCCCACGCCGCTCGCCCCTATCAATGGGGCCCCCCGCGAAAACCAGCCCACGTTCAGCTGGACACCGGCCATGGGGGCGCTCAATTACACACTTCAGGTCTCCCAGGACCCTACGTTCGGCAACCCGATCGACAACGTGAGAACCGACTCGACCGCGTACACAAGCTCGTCCACCTACCCGGCCAATGTCACGCTCTACTGGCGGGTGCGGGCCAATGACACCAACCCCCACAACGAAGGGCTCAACTGGTCGGCAGTGCAGACCTTCACACGAACGCTTCCAAAACCGACGCCGTCGGCCGGCAACGCCACCGGCGGCGAAGCCATCCCCGTGCTCTCGTGGAGCCCTGTGGCCGGCGCAACGGCCTATGACGTGCACGTCGAACAGCCGGATGGGACGACCAAGGACTTCACCGCGGACTCGACCGCGTTCACGGTGCAGGAGTGGGACGGCCCAGGGATCTGGCGCTGGCAGGCGCGGGCCGAGTTCCCGTCAGGCCTCTACCAGCAGGTGCCCGGCGGCTATTTCGCACCGCAGCCGTTCGCCCACACGACCGCGCCGCCGGCCGGTGCGCAGGGCATCAAGTCGGGCTCGCGGATCGTGATCTCGTGGAATCCCGAGCCGTATGCGAAGGAATACGAAGTCGAGATCTCCACTACCGACACCTTCAGCTTCAGCACGACGATCGAATCGCGCCACACCGACCAGTCCAGCTGGGCGCCGAACGTCGATCTTGGGTTGCCCGCAAACCGCGGAGCTCTCTATTGGCGCGTGGCGGCTATGGACAACAAGAGCAACGTCGGACCGTTCGCCAGCGGCACCCTGGTGCCCCCCAAGCCCAAGTCCAAATGCGTCGTGAAGAAGGTCAAAACGGGGAAGAAAACGGTCAAGAAGTGCGTCGCGGTCAAGCACAAGGCCGCCAAAACCAAAAAGCACCACTAGGCAGGCTGCCGTCCCCGTAGATTGCCGGTTGGTTGTATCGCTGACATCGCCAGGCCGGCGGGCTCGCCTCACTTAGCGTGTCCAAAGGTTTGCACGCCGCGCGGGCGAACGGATACAGCCTCGCCGGCGGGGGGATTCGCGAGCAGGCCGGGCGGATCGCGTATCAGCGTCGAGTGCCGCAGATCACCCATCTGTACTGCCGGGCCGCCCGCCCGAGCTACGGGCTACTTCCCCGCGTAGGTGACGTAGCCTTGGTTGCTCTGGATTGTGACAACGAAATGAGTCGTGACGGGGGAAAACGGACGCTTGACACCCGGGGTCGTGGCGATACATTCGAAGGTCTTGCCCTTTTCCTGTAGCACCGCCGTCGGGCAAACGACCGTGGCTTTGAGGTGGCGCTGGGTGAGGATGCTCTGTTTGATGGAAGCGGCAACGCGAGCGGTGTTCAGATCGGTCTTCGACGAGCTCGTCGAGGAGGAGTTGGACGAGCCACACGCTCCCATCAGCGCCGCGACGGCAAGCGCTACGACCGCGACCGTGGCTCGTCGCCGAACTCGGCCGAGACGGGGAATTGGCGCGAGGGGCGTTGGCGTTATGACATGCATGCGCGGATGCTAGCCAGGGCCCCGGACGCCGGACGCCCGTAATGCGCGCCACTGTCCCGCTGCCCTGAAGGGGTCGAGCACACTCGACGTTCGTCTAGGTCGACCTAGCGCTTCTTCGGGTTGTCCGGCCTCGGGGACGCCTCTACGGTTTCTTTCACGAAAGCCACGGGTCCGTGGCCTAAACGTTCGCCAACTGCAGCTCACCGGAGGGATAATGCGCCAGCGCAAGGAAGCCGACCAGAGCAGGGAACCCAAGCGGGCAATCGCCGCGACTATTTCGATCGTGGCGCAGCGCACCCGCTCTGCATGCGCGTTGGCTGGGATCCTTGCGGCGCTCGGCGTGCTGCTGCTCGCGATGGCGCCCTTGGCCGCAGGCGAGGGCGACAGGGGCCCTACGGGCCCTACGGGCCCTAAAGGCGTGACTGGGGCGACCGGGCCCACCGGTCCAACCGGCGCCCAAGGCCCCAAAGGCGAAAGGGGAGCCACCGGCGCAATCGGAGCCACCGGTAAAACAGGAGCGACTGGAGCCACCGGAGCAACCGGCGGCAAAGGTGCCACAGGCGAAAAAGGCGAAACCGGCACCAAAGGCGAAACCGGCGCCAAAGGCGTGACCGGCGCGACCGGCGCGACCGGCGCCGAAGGCAAAGCCGGGACGAACGGAGCGACCGGCGCGACTGGAGCCGAAGGCAAAGCTGGAACCAACGGCACAAGCGGCAAAAACGGAGCCACCGGAGCCACCGGTGTAACTGGCGCGACCGGTGCGACCGGTGCGACCGGTGCCGAAGGTAAAGCCGGAACCAACGGAACCAACGGCACCAACGGAGCCACTGGTGTAACCGGCGCCACCGGTGCGACCGGTGCGACGGGCGCCGAAGGTAAAGCCGGAACCAACGGAACGAAAGGCACCAACGGAGCCACTGGCGCAACCGGTGCGACCGGTGCCGAAGGTAAAGCCGGAGCCAACGGCAACACCGGCGCCACCGGCAACACCGGCGAAAACGGAGCCAAAGGCGAAACCGGCACAGCCGGAGCCAACGGCAACACCGGCAACACCGGCAACACCGGCGAAACCGGCGCGACCGGCAACACCGGCGAAACCGGAGCGACCGGCGAAAAAGGCACGGCCGGCACCGACGGTAAAAACGGCGAAACGGGCGCCAAAGGCGAAACCGGCGCGACCGGAGCGACAGGCGTGACCGGAGCGACAGGCGCAACAGGCGCCACCGGAGCGACCGGCGAAAACGGAGCCAAAGGCGAAACCGGCACAGCCGGAGCCAACGGCAACAACGGCAACACCGGCGCGACCGGCAACACCGGCGAAACCGGCGCAACCGGCGAAAAAGGCACTGCCGGCACCAACGGTAAAAACGGCGAAACGGGCGCCAAAGGCGAAACCGGAGCCAAAGGCGAAACCGGCGCGCAAGGCGTGACCGGAGCGACAGGCGCAACAGGCGCCACCGGAGCCACCGGCGAAAGCGGAGCCAAAGGCGAAAACGGCACGGCTGGGACCAACGGAGCCAAAGGCGAAACCGGCGCGACCGGAGCCACCGGCGAAAAAGGCACGGCCGGGAGCAACGGAGCCAAAGGCGAAACCGGAGCTAAAGGCGAAACCGGAGTCACCGGAGCTACCGGTCCAACCGGAGCCAAAGGCGAAACCGGAGCCAAAGGCGAAACCGGAGCCAAAGGCGAAACCGGCAAAACCGGAGCCACTGGCACAACCGGCGAAAAAGGCACAACCGGTGAAAAAGGCGAAGTCGGAGCCAAAGGCGTCACCGGCGAAACCGGACCCAAAGGCGTCACCGGCGAAACCGGAACCAAAGGAACCGAAGGAACCAAAGGCGCGACCGGCGAAACGGGACCCAAAGGCACGACCGGGACGACCGGCGAAAAAGGCGAAAAAGGCACGACCGGGACGACCGGCGAAAAAGGCGAAAAAGGCACGACCGGCGAAAAAGGCGAAAAAGGCGCGGCGGGAACCACTGGAGGGACCGGCCCGGCCGGAGCCACCGGCCCGACCGGAGCCGAATACAAACAATCAACCAACATCACGGTCATCTACGCCACGGCAGCTAGCAAAGGCCTAAGCGTTACCGCGAAATGTCCGGCCGGTGACGTCGCGATCGGCGGTGGCGGAAACGACGGCAATGGTCATCACTACGTCGCGTCGGGACCGGTGAACTCGACTAACACGACGCCGCCCATCGCTACTGAAGGCAAAGAAGCTACCTACTCAGCGGCGCCGACCGGTTGGTACTTCAGCAGCGACGAAGGTGTAGCCACCGCCTACGTGATCTGCTCGAAATAGTCAGCTGAGCAGGGAAGCTCGATGAAAGAAGGGAGGCCCACCGGCCTCCCTTCTCAGTTAACGAACTGCCGAATGCCGACGCGCCAGCCCATCCACGGAGACCCATCAGTGCGGCAGTGCTCTGACCTGGACGTTCTCGGCTTCCGCCACGCGGATCAGGGGCCCGTCAGCCGTGGCGAGCGCATTGGACTCTCCCGTCGCGGCGAGGAGAAGGCAGTCCGCGAGCGAGATGGGCGCGCGCGTGCGGTGATAGCAGCGCGCGCGAATGTCGGCGGCGTCGCGGGCGATTTTCTCGTCGATCGGTACCAACGTCATCCGTTCCGCCAGGAGCGGCGTCGTGATCTCCTCCAGCCGCTCGCGGGGTATGCCCTGAATACGCTGCAACACGTCGAGCGCCTCGGCAAGGTTGACTGCGGTCATTGCCGCATCTCCTCGCCGCAGGAGGGTCTCGACCTGCATGAGCCGTAGTCGTGCCCGCCCGTCGCGCGGGGTGACGATCCCGCGGGCCACAATCAGTCGCGCAGCGGGCTCAGCCGAGGCGCCGCTCGAGCGCGTCCAGCTGCGCGTCCAGCTCGTCCGGCAGGTTGTCGAATTTCGCGTAGTGCTCGCGGAACTGGGGCAGCTGCGCCCGCCACTCGTCGGTGTCCACGCGCAGCAGCTCGGTCATGTCCTCGTCGGAGACCTGCAGCCCATCGGTGTCGACGCCGTCGGCACCGACTGGCGGGATCAGCCCGATAGAGGTCTCGTTCGCCGTCCCACGCCCGCCGCAGCGCGCGAACACCCAAGCGAGCACGCGCGAGTTCTCTCCGAAGCCCGGCCAAAGGAAACGGCCGTTCTCGTCCTTGCGGAACCAGTTGACGTAGAAGATCTTCGGAAGCTTTGCTCCTGGCTTGCGGCCGATCTCGAGCCAGTGGGCGAAGTAGTCGGTCATGTTGTAGCCGCAGAAGGGCAGCATCGCGAACGGGTCGAAGCGAAGTTCACCGACCGTGCCCGCTGCCGCAGCCGTCTTCTCCGAGCTCATCACCGAGCCGAGGAACACGCCGTGTTCCCAGTCGAAGGCCTCTGTCACGAGCGGAACGACGGTCGATCGTCGCCCGCCAAACAGGATCGCGTCGATCGGCACGCCGGCAGGGTCCTCCCACTCGGGCGCGATCGCCGGGGTCTGGTCGGCCTGGACCGTGAAGCGTGCGTTGGGGTGCGCGGCGGGCTTCTCCGAAGCGGCCGTCCAGTCATTCCCCTGCCAATCGATGAGATGCGTCGGCGGCTCCTTCGTAAGCCCCTCCCACCAGATGTCGCCGTCATCGGTTTTCGCGCAGTTGGTGAAGATCGTGTCGTGGCTGACCATGCGCACGGCGTTCGGGTTGGTCTTCTCGCCCGTCCCCGGCGCCACGCCGAAGAGTCCGGCCTCGGGATTGATCGCGTACAGCCTTCCGTCCTCGCCGAACTTCATCCACGCGATGTCATCGCCGACCGTTTCGACCTTCCAGCCCTCGAGCGTCGGGATCAGCATCGCGAGGTTCGTCTTGCCGCACGCGCTGGGGAACGCACCAGCGATGTACTTGACCTCTCCCTCTGGTGAGGTCAGCTTGAGGATCAGCATGTGCTCCGCCATCCAGCCCTCGTCGCGCGCCATCACCGAAGCGATGCGCAGAGCGAAGCACTTCTTCCCGAGCAGCGCGTTTCCGCCGTAGCCCGAGCCATAGGACCAGATCTCCCGAGTCTCAGGGAAGTGGACGATGTACTTGTTCTCGGCGTTACACGGCCACGGAACGTCCGCCTGTCCCTCGGCCAGCGGCATTCCCACCGAATGTAGGCACGGCACGAAATCTCCTTCGCTGCCGAGCGCGTCGAGCGCGCCCTTGCCCATGCGCGTCATGATGCGCATGCTCACGGCGACGTAGTTCGAGTCGGTCAGCTGCACCCCGACGTGGCTCTTGTCCGAGCCGAGCGGCCCCATCGAGAACGGCACGACGTGCATCGTGCGTCCCCTCATCGAGCCCGAGAACAGCTCATTCAGCGTCTCTCTCATCTCAGAGGGCTCACACCAGTTGTTCGTCGGGCCGGCGTCCTCCTCGGTTGCGGAGCAGATGAACGTCCGGTCCTCAACCCTCGCCACGTCCCCAGGATCCGACAGCGCCAAGTAGGAGTTCGGCCGCTTGGCGTCGGAGAGCCGCTCGAAGGTGCCAGCGTCGACGAGCTCGCGGCACAGACGGTCGTACTCCTCCGCCGAACCGTTGCACCAATAGATCTCCTCTGGCTCGGTCAGCTCGGCGACCTCCTG
>DASZFA010000021.1:0-8361 GCA_035940255.1 Solirubrobacteraceae bacterium | reverse complement strand
GCTGGAGGTCCGCCTCGGGGCTCTCGGCGTGGATGTGGGTCTCGGGGAAGCAGGCGGCGCCGATCGCGAACGGATAGTCGCCGGCGATCAGCTCGACGAGCTCGCGCGAGTACTCGAGGCCGCCCTCGGTGGCCACCCACTCCTCCTCGCCGGCGGGAGGGTCGCCGCGCAGCGCGAGCACGTTGTCGATCCCGGCGCCCTGCATCTCGTCGAGGGTGGCCCGAAGCTCGGGCACCGTCGCCCCGACGCAGGTGAAATGTGCCATCGCCTCGAGTCCGTACTGCTCGCGGATTCGCTTGACGATCTCGATCGTCTTCTCACGGGTCGAGCCCCCGGCACCGTACGTGACGGAGACGAATGCGGGCTCGAGCGGACGCAGCTCGGCGAGAGCGTTCTCGAGGTTGCGCTCGCCGTTCTCGGTTTTGGGTGGGAAGAACTCAAACGAGAAGACGGGCCCGTCGCCGGCGAGTATGTCGTCGATGCGCATCCGTTGATTATGCAGTCCACCGCTCCGGCTCGCCCGGTATGCGCCGGATCTGCTCCGTGGCTTGCAAGTGGGTGAGGTAGCCGAGGATCTTGGAGAGCAACCACTGGGCGTTCTGCTGGGAAAGCGAGTCGCCGTAGACGTGGGGGACGACCTCGAAGGCCGTCAGCGGCTCTCGCGAGACGGCCTCGAGCACGCTCTGCAGGCGCTCTCGCACCAGCTTGCGGTTGCCCTGGATATGGGCGTAGACGTCCGTGAACGTGCGCCCATGTCCGGCCAGGCACAGGCGCGCGCCGAGCCGCTCGACGACGTCGAGCGAGCTCAGGAACTCGCCGACGGGATCTGGCGTGTAGCCGTAGTCGAAGTACAGCGATATGCGTCCCAGCAGATGGTCGCCCGAGATCAGCAGTCGCCGCTCAGGCTGGAACAAGCAGACGTGCGAGGGAGCATGTCCAGGGGTCTCGTAGGCCACCCAGTCACCGAGGTCGCTCGCGATCGTGACGCCGTTCACCAGATCGCGGTCGGGCTCGATCACGCCGGAGAGCCCCGATTCCCGGGAGCCCAGCTGCGAGGCGTAGCGCCGCAGCGGCTCCTCCGGAACGCCGCTCTGGCGAGCGACCTCGATGCGCCCCGCGTTGACGGCCTCGGGATCCTCGGCCATTCGCGTCATGTGCAGATGGTTCGGGTGCATCCACAGCTCGCGCCCGGTCCGCTCCACGAGCGTGGCAGCCTGGCCGTAATGGTCGGAGTGGGCATGCGTGCAGACGACGAGGTTCAGTTCCTCGAGGCGGAGGTCGCACATCGCAAGCGCACGCTCCAGCTCGGAGAAGGAATCGGCCTGGTGGCGGCCGGTGTCGAACAGCACGAAGCCTTCGCCGTCCTTGACCGCCCACGCGTTGCAATGCGGTACGCCGGGCCAGGGGAGCGGCAGGCGCAGGCGGTACACGCCGGGCACCACCCGCTCGCCCCTTCCGAGCTCGCGCCGGCTGCTCACCATCGCCACGCGCCGCAGACTAGACTAGTTGCGTTCACGGGCGCAAAGGAGGAGATATGGACGAGGGTGACAGCGCAAGCGAGGCCAGCACGAAGGTGCAGGAGGCGGCCGCCAGCGTCCAGCAGGTGGCCCGCAAACGCAGGCGTATCTCGGGCGGCAAGGCGGAGGCGGTCGCTCGCCGCTACTTCGAGGCGATCGGCGATCGCGACCTCGACACGGCCGTCTCGCTGTGGGCCGAGGGTGGCCGCGAGTACGTGCGCGGCCAGGTCGACACGGTGGCGCCCGAGGGCGTGCGCCTGTTCATCGGCGGCCTGCTCGAGGCGATGCCCGATCTGCGCTTCGAGGTCCTCTCGACGACGACCGAGGACGAGCGCTGCGCCGTTCAGTGGCGCCTGACGGGCACCTTGGCGGGTCCGGGTGAGTTCGCCGGCGTCGCCCCGATGGGCCGCGCGATCGACCTCGAAGGCCTCGACCTGATCACGGTGCGCGACGGCCTTATCCAGAGCAACGACGCCTTCAGCGACTCGATGACGTTCGCCCGGCAGGTAGGGATGATGCCCCCTCAGGGCTCGCCGGTCGAGCAGCGGATGATCGGGGCATTCAACGCGAAGAACCGCCTCAGCGGCCGGCTCGGTGCGGGCGATGCCGAGCTCGTGGCGGAAGGCGTCTGGATGCTGCAAGGGCAGCCTGGACGCTGCAACGTGTTCCTGATCGAGGACGAGGGCGGCGTGACCCTGTTCGACGCCGGGGCGCGCACGATGACGCGAGCGGTCGCGAGCGCGGGCGCGAGGCTGGGAGGCATCCGCCGAGTGGTGCTCGGCCATGGCCACACAGACCACCGTGGCACGGCGCCGGCGCTCGGCGCGCCGGTGCTGTGCCACCCCGACGAGGTGCAGGACGCCGAGGGAAGCGGCGGCTTCCGCTACTGGCCGGAGGGGTTGAGGGGACTTCCGTTCGGCATGCGCCAGGCGCACCGCTTGCTGCATCGCTTCGCCTGGGACGGCGGAGCCGTCGAGGTCTCGGGCACGCTCACGGAGGGGGATGAGGTCGCAGGGTTCCGCGTGATCGAGCTTCCCGGCCACGCACCCGGGCAGATCGGCCTGTGGCGCGAGCGGGACCGCCTCGCGCTGAGCAGCGACTGCTTCTACACCCTCGACATGTGGGGTCGTGACAGTGCCCCGCGCGTCCCTATGGAGCTCTACAACTACGACACGGAGCAGGCGCGGGCGAGCATCCGCAAGCTGGCGGCGCTGGAGCCCGCGGCCGCGTGGCCGGGGCACGCCAAGCCGCTGACGGGCGACGTGCGCTCCCAGCTCGAACAGGCCGCCGACACGGGCTGAGCGTGGGCAGGCGCGGCCGCCGGCACGAGAGGCTCACCGCTCCGCGCAGCGACTACACCGACCGGGAGGGAAACGTGCTGACGCTGCGCGGCTCGCTGACGCCCGGCGCGCGCACGGAGTACGCCCGGACCGTCGCGGGCCTCGCCGGGCGCGCTTCAAGCACGCGCGAGGACGCGTGGCAGCGATCCGCAGAGCTGCTGTTCGAGCGGCTCGCGGTGCGCTGGGTCATCGCCGGGGTGCCGATCGACCGCCAGCGCGAGCTGCTCGGGCGCCTGCGGATCGCCACCCAGCAGGAGCGCGCATGGGTGCGCGATGTCCTGCGCGAGCACTGCGCCGAGCACTTCCCGGACGTCGAGGCGCCCTGAGGGTCAGGAGCAGCGATCGCCGAGCAGCTCGAGGCGAGGACCCTGGGCGCTCCCGGCCGAGACGAAGCGTGCGCTCGCGGGGCTGAGGATGAACTCGAGCACGTCTCCCGCCTCGCCGCGCACCTCCAGGCGCCGGCCGTCGTCGTGGACGGCCAGCACGGTGCCCAGCTCAAAGCCACCTCCGAAGTGAGCGATGCGCGCTTGCGCGCCCACGCGGGGCATCGGTCGTGAGGGACCAAGCACGAATCGATGCTACGCACGCGGCCCGAGACGTGCAGCACCGAGGACCGATACCTTGCCCCGATGCGCCGCACCAAGATCGTCGCCACCATCGGGCCTGCCTCGCGCGACCTGGAGACGCTCGTGCGGATGGTCGACGCGGGCATGGACGTCGCGCGCCTGAACTACTCCCATGGGACGCTGGAGGAGCACGCCGAGACCGTCCGCCGCGTGCGCGACGCCGCGGGTCGGGCCGGGCGCCCCGTGGCGATCCTGCAGGACCTGCCGGGGCCGAAGCTTCGCATCGGCCCGCTCAGCGACGGCGTCGTCGAGCTGACCCCTGGTGAGCGGCTCACGTTCAGCTGTGGCAACGAAGAGGTCGCCGGCGACGCACATCACATGAGCGTCTCGTGGGGAGGTCTCCCCGAGGCGATCGAGAAGGACGCGATCCTGTATCTCGCCGACGGATCGGTGCGGCTGCGGGCGGTCGAGGTGCGCGCGCCGCAGGGCGAGGTCGAGGTGGAGGTCGAGATCGGCGGCGCGGTCGCGTCGCGCCAGGGCCTGAACGTCCCAGGCCCGCTGATGACCCTTCCCTCGCTGCCCGAGGAGGACCTCGGGCTGCTCCGCCACGGAGAGTCGATCGGAGTCGACATGGTCGCGCTGTCGTTCGTCCAGCGGCCCGAGGACGTCGAATTCGTGCGCCGCCACACGCGGCTGCCGCTGATCGCCAAGATGGAGAAGCCCCAGGCGGTGGAACGCGCCGAAGAGATCGTGAAGGCCGCGGACTGCGTGATGGTGGCCCGCGGCGACCTCGGTATCGAGCTGCCGATCGCACGCGTGCCGATCGTGCAAAAGCAGCTGCTCGAGCTCGCCGGGTTCTTCGCCCGCCCGTCGATCACCGCGACGCAGATGCTCGACTCGATGGTCGCCTCCTCGCGGCCGACGCGCGCAGAGGTCGCGGATGTCGCGAACGCGATCCTCGACGGCACCGACGCGGTGATGCTCTCCCAGGAGACGGCCGTGGGGGCATATCCGGTCGAGGCTGTGGCGATGATGGCCGCCGTAGCCGTCGAAGCTGAGACGATCGCTCCGTATGAGCGCTGGAACGAGTCCCGCGTGCGCCGCACGCACTCCGACCCGGCCTACACGCTCGCCCACAACCTCGCCGACGCGGCGCGCGAGCTGCCGCTCGACGCACTCGTGATTCCGACGCTCTCGGGGCGCTCGGCGCGGCTGGTCTCAGCCCACCGTCCGACGGTGCCGATCTACGCGCTATCGCCCGGAAAAGAGACGGTCAGGCGCTGCGGGCTGATGTGGGGCGTGCAGGCGGCGTCGATGCGACGTCACGAGACGACCGAGGCGCTGATCGCCGACGCCGCCCGCCGCGTGGTGGAGCTGGGCTGGTGTCAGCCAGGGCAGCGCGTCGGGATCACCGCCGGACTGCCGTCGGGCCGGCCCGGGACGACGAGCCTGGTGCAGATCCAGACGCTCTAGGCCGTTGGGTCAGCGCCGGTTGCGGATATCGGTCAGGTTTTCCTCGATCGCGTCCAGGCGCGCGCCGATCTGATCGAGCTTTGCGGTGAGCGCCGCTGTCGTGTTCCCCTCCAGGCGCCGCCTGGTCGTCTCGATGAACGTCGAGGTGATCGAGGCGGTGATGACGGTCAGAAAGCCGATACCGACGAGCATCACGACCGAGGCGACGAACCGTCCGGCCGTGCTCCTCGGCACGATGTCGCCGTAGCCGACGGTCGTAATGGTCTGCACCGCCCACCAGAAGCCATCGCCGATATTGGGGAAGGTCTTCTTGTCGGTGAAATGCATCAGCACGCCGCCGATGATGGTCACGGATACCGTGATCGAAACGATGATTCCCGCCGCCCGCCCAGCCGTCAGCGGCTTGCCGATCAGGATTTTGTAGGCGCGGGGGTGAGGAGACATCTCAGGGACTGTGCCCCCCTCGGGCGTGGCCATGGTCGTGTCCTCCTTTCGATCGGACCGGAGAGGCAGGCCGACCAGCTCGTAGAAATTGACCGCCCGAGACTTCCGCACATTGGCGCGTGGGCCACGCGAAGGGTACGTGAAGCAATCGGCGCTCGGCGGCCGACCGCTTCGCGCCGCGAGGTGTCCGGGGGCCCGAGCGCCATCACCCATTTCGGAGGATGCGCCGTCGGCATTCCGTCCGTACGCTCGAGGCTCTGGGTCGCTTCGCGACCTCCGTGTCGTTGCGAGCCCAAGGAGGTAGCAATGCCGTCCAAGAACATAGAAGTCGAGGCGCGCGCTGATGGGGCCCCACCCGACCTGAGCGGCAGGCGCATCGACACGCTCGAGAGCAGGTATGGCAACCGCTTCCTGCTCGAACCGGCGCCCGACAACAGGCTCCCCAAGACCGGCATGCCCGCTGCCGACGCGATGCGCCTGGTCGGCGAGGAGGTGCTCCTCGACGGCCTGCCGATGCGCAATCTCGCAACCTTCGTGACCACATGGATGGAGCCCGAGGCGGTGCGGCTGATCAAAGAGGCGCTGCACACCAACTTCATCGACCACGCCGAGTATCCGCAGACGGCGGAGATAGAGCAACGCTGCATCCGCATGCTCGCCGACCTCTTCCATGCTCCCGGGGAGACGACAGGCGCTCGCACGCAGGGGTCCTCCGAGGCGATCATGCTCGGCGCCTTGTCGCTGAAGTGGAAGTGGCGCGCACGGCGCGAAGCGGCGGGGAAGCCGGTCGAGCGCCCAAACCTCGTGTTCGGAGGCGACGTGCACGTCGTGTGGGAGAAGTTCTGCCGCTACTTCGACGTCGAGCCGCGGATCGTTCCGCTCAAGCCGGACAAGTACACGATCGGCCCCGCCGACGTCGAGCCGCACGTCGACGAGAACACGATCGGGGTCGCGGCAGTGCTCGGAACGACTTTCACAGGACACGCCGACGACATCCAGGGGATCAACGATCACCTGGTGAAGTTGAAGAGCGACGAGGGCCTGGACGTGCCTTTGCACGTGGACGCCGCCAGCGGCGGCTTCGTGTGGCCGTTCCTGTATCCACACAGCGAGTGGGACTTCAGGCTCGAGCAGGTGCGCTCGATCAACGTCTCGGGCCACAAGTTCGGGCTCGTCTATCCGGGGATCGGGTGGCTCGTGTTCAGGGAAACCAGCGACCTCCCAGACGACCTCGTGTTCTATGAGAACTACCTCGGCAAGCGCGACGCGACGTTCACACTGAACTTCTCGACCGGCTCGGCGATGGTGCTCGCGCAGTACTACAACTTCGTTCGCTTCGGCCACGACGGCTATCGCTACATCATGGAGACGATGCAGTACAACGCGCGGGCGCTCGCGGACGAGATCGCCGCGATCGGGGAGTTCTCGATCATCGGCAGCGAGGAGGAGGAGCAGCTTCCACTGGTGGCCTTCAAACTAGCCGGGGAGCACAACTACGACGAGTTCGACGTGGCGGCCCAGCTCGCCGCCGAGCGAGGCTGGATGGTTCCCGCATACACGCTGCCCCCCGACGCGGACCACGTCAAGATCATGCGCGCACTTGTCAAGCAGACGCTCGGACACTCACTCGTAGCGACGCTGGGCGCCGACATCGCAGAAGCGTGCGAGGCGCTGAAGGTGAAGGGCTCCCTGCATCCCCTCGATCGCAAGCGCGTCAAGACGAACACCGGCTACTGAGACTCCCGACCGTGGCACAAGGAGAATGGGCGGGCCTGTTCTCGGCGGCCTTCAAGCAATCGCGCAACGCGATGGTGCTGCTCGACGGCAACCGCTGCCACGTCGACGCAAACGGTGCGTATCTGAAGCTGCTCGGCTACAGACGCGCTGAGCTGATCGACCAACCGATGTACGGCTTCGTCGTCGGGGGTCCCCTGGTGTCATCCGCGGAATGGCGGGCCGCGTTGCGCCGGGGTGAGTTCGCCGGTGAGGCGGAGCTCCGGCCTGCGGACGGGGGCCGCGTGGGCGTGCAATGGGCGGCCACGACGGAGATCATCACCGGGCGCCGCCTTGTGTTGGTCGTTGCGCTCAGCACCTCGCGCTGGGGCCCACGCTTCCGGCGCACGATGACTCCCCCGCAGTCTGCGATCCTCTCGGCGCGAGAGCGCGAGGTGGTGCGGCTTGTCGCGCTCGGAAACACCGGACCGGAGATCGCCGACGAGCTGCGGATCGCGCACGACACGGTCCGCACGCACGCGCGCAACGCGATGGTGAAGGTGGGTGCCCGTTCGCGCGCCCATCTGGTCGCGAAGGCCTTGGGCGAAGGGCTCGTCCTGGAGTAGGCGCGGGAAGATCGCGCAACTGCGGTATCGACCTGGCCACGATGGGTCGGGAGGATGCTTGGGTGAGCTCACCATACGTCCACTCTCGCCAGTCGTCCGTGGACCAGGATCGCTCGCGCCTGTTTTGCTGCTTTCAGGCGTCGAGGCTCCGACAGGCGGTAGGTGTTTCCGCCGAACTGCGGACGATGACCGCTGGCGTCGTGCGGGTCGCCCCCTCACCGCCGCGGCTGCTGGGTCGGCGGGATTGGATAGTGACGCTCACGACACCGCCAATGCCGCTGGCGCTGGATGTCCTAAAGGCCTGGGAGGGACAGATGCTCGCGGTGCAGCATCGGTGGCCCGGCTGCCGCTTCCTCGGCTGGAGGACATGGGATACGGCTACGGCGCCGAACGGGCCGACGGAGTGGCTCGAAGACGACGACGTCGTAGTCGCAGGTCAGCGGTCGCAGCGCGGGCTGGTAATGGCCTCGCTGCTACGGTGCCCGCCTGTCGAACGCCGAGGGATCGTTCACGGTCGGGCTGTCCCCCGATGACCCGCCCCGCGTTCGACCCGGGGCGGGTCATCGAGCGTAAGCGAGTCCGTTCGATGGCTCAGGCGGACAGGGTCTGGATCGACTGGCCGACCAGGACGAAGCCGAGCACCAACAGCGGAGAGTCTCGGGGGGGCCCCAGCCTCCGGGCT
>DASZFA010000020.1:0-14511 GCA_035940255.1 Solirubrobacteraceae bacterium | reverse complement strand
AGGGTGCTGTAGCCGACGGACATCTCGGACTTGTTGCCGGTCGTGAGCACCAGCCATCCGAACTTGTTCGAGAGCGCCATCAGCAGGTTGCCGCGGATACGTGCCTGGATGTTCTCCTCGGCGAGGCCTGGGAGCAGGCCGGCGAACTCTCGCTCCAGAGTCTCCCCGTAGTCGTCCATGATCGTCTCGATCGGCAGCTCGTGCGTGCGGATGCCCAACCTGCGGGCGAGCTCGTGGGCGTCGTGTTGGGTCGAGGTCGAGGAGAAGGGGGAGGGCATGATCGCGGCGCTGACGCGCTCCGGGCCCAGGGCGTCGACGGCGAGGCATGCCACGAGCGCCGAATCGATCCCGCCCGAGACGCCGAGCACGACATGGGCGAAGCCGTTCTTCGTCACGTAGTCGTGCAGGCCCAGCGTGAGCGCCGCGTAGACCTCGGCCTCGGGTGGCGCGATCGGCGTGGCCAGGGCACGCCTCAAGGGCGGCGCAGCCGCGGGCTCCTCGGCGCTCGGGAGCGGAGGCAGGACGCTCACCTGTGCGCCCGAGCGCCGCGCCGCGGTTCGGTGCCCGGCTACCCGCAGCCGCGCCGCCGCTGCGGCCTCGAGATCGACGTCGCACACCAGCAGGTCCTCCCTGAACTGCGCGGCGCGCGCGATCGTCGCGCCCGTGTGGTCGACGACGAACGAGTGGCCGTCGAAGACGAGCTCGTCCTGGCCGCCGACGAGCCCGCAGAAGGCGACGCAGGCGAGATCCTCGCGCGCTCTCTGGGCGAACATCCGCTCGCGCTCGGCGCCCTTGCCCACGTGATACGGGGAAGCGGATATGTTGAGGATCAGGGTCGCGCCCGCGAGCGCCTCGTCGCTGGCCGGCGGGCCCGGCTCCCAGATGTCCTCGCACACGGTCAGGCCCACGCGATGGACACCGAGGTCGAACACGGCCCCACAGACGCCGGACTGGAAGTAGCGCTCCTCGTCGAAGACGCCGTAGTTGGGCAGGTAGACCTTGCGGTACGTCGCGTGAATCTCGCCGCCGGCCAGAATCGCCGCGGCGTTGTAGACGTCATCGGCGCGTTCGGGGAAGCCCACCACCGCGACCAGCCCCTGCGTCTCCTGCGCCAACTGCTCGAGCGCCGTTCGCGCGTCCGCGAGGAAATGCTCTCGCAGCAGGAGATCCTCCGGCGGATAGCCGGTGACGGCGAGCTCGGGGAACAGAACCAGTTCGGCGCCGGCCTCGCGCGCGGAGCGCATTCCCGCGCGTATCAGCTCGGCGTTGCCGGAGATGTCGCCGACGGTCGTGTTGATCTGGCAGAGGGCCAGGCGCATGCGAGGATCGTACGTGCCCGGAATTCGGCGAACCGCTCAGGGCACGCTGTACGAGCTCGGAGCCCTAGCTCGCGCCGGCGGGCTTGACCGTCGCCGCGCCGTCGCTCGAGGCGCGCCGTGCCGTCTTGCGCGGGGTCGGCGCTTTCTTGGCCGATCGCTTGCGCACGCCGGCGGCGCGGGCGAGCGAGTCGATCGCCCATTCGAGGTCCTTGCGGATGTTCTCCAGTTCGGGGAGCGAGTCGAAGTCGCCGAGCAGGCCGAAGCCGAGATGACCGTCGTAGCTCATGACGGCGATTCCGAGCGCCTGGCGCTGGGCGAGGGGCACGACGGGGAACAGCACCTGCAGGCGCCGGCCGAGCAGATAGAGCGGGAATTGAGGGCCGGGCACGTTTGTGACGACGAGATTGAAGAAGGGCTGGCGCGCCTGCAGGCGCGCGGCCTGGCTCATGATCGTCGGCGGCGCGAAACCCGCCAGGTTCGTCAGCACCTGCGCGCCCACCGCCTGGCCGGAGTTCTTCAGGTCCTCCATCGAGCGGCTGATCCGCTGCAGGGCCTCGGCCGGGTTCTCGACCCCGACCGGCAGCGGCGCCCACATCGCGGCCACCTTGTTGCCGAGAGCTCCCTGCTCGGACTTGGCGCGTACCGAGACGGGCACCATGGCCTTCAGGACGAGGCCGTCGGTGTCGTAGCGGCGGTCGCGCAGGTAGCGGCCCAGTGCCAGCGTCACCGAGGCGAGCACGACGTCGTTGAGCGTCCCGCCCAGCGAGTCCTTGATGGCCTTGAACTCGGCGAGGTCGGCGTCGAGAAACGTGTATCGCCGGTGCGGTCCGATGTCGACGTTGAACGGCGTCGACGGCGCAGGGGCGTTGATCCCGGCAAGCGTGGTGGCGCCGATGCTCACGAGTCCGTCCTTGAGCTGGGAAGCCGCGCGGCGCGGAGCGCGAAGCAGCCGGCGAGCCCCCCGGGCCATCTCGCCGGGAATCGTGGCGCGCTCGACGAGCGCCTCTCCGAGGAGCTTGGCCCGCCCGGGCAGCGGCTGGGCGACCCACGGACTCCCGGGACCCGGGATCGGCGCGGGCTCGCGCGCCGAGTCGAAAAGCACCGTCGTGATGTCCACCCCCGACACTCCGTCGACAAGCGCGTGGTGCGTCTTGGCGATCAGGGCGAACCGGTCGCGGGACATGTTCTGCACGAGCCATATCTCCCAGAGCGGCTTTGAGCGATCCAGGCGCTGGGAGAAGAGGCGGCCGGCGAGCCGCTTGAGCGCCTCGTCGTCGGCCGGCTTCGGAAGAGCGGTGTGGCGAATGTGGTAGCGCGGGTTGAAGTGCGGGTCGTCCGTCCAGACGGGCCGGCCCTGGTCGAACGGCACATATGCGAGGCGCTGACGGTAGCGCGGTACGAGATGCAGCCGGTTGACGACGTGTTCGACGAGTTCGTCTGGGTTGGGCGCCTGACCCTCGAAGACCATCACGCTCGCGACATGCATGTGGGCCGTCGAGTGGTCCTCGAGATGGAGGAACGTCGTGTCGAGCGCTGTCAAGCGGTCCGGGTTGGCCATCCGGTCTCGATTCTCCCTGTTGTGGGACGCCGCGTCAACGACACTGAGAAGAAATCCGTCAGCCGCCCTCGGCCGGCTCGCCGCGCACGCCGCTCAGCGACATCGTCTCGGCCATGCGGAGCAGGCCGATGAGCCACGCGGCTGATCATGCACGAACGCCCGGGCGCCGCACTAAACCATCCGTCCACAGCTCTGGTTGTCGTCCGCAGGGACCGGTAGCTTCATCTCACCCATCCCATGAGCGGGGCCGCTTTGGCCAGGCAACCCTCCGACAACAACTCCGGAGCGGCCCCGTGTCCCTCTCGACTGCGCGGACAGCAGAAAGCCCCCGCGTGAGCGGGGGCTCTCCTGTGCTTGGGCTTCGGCTTTGCGAGCCGCTTACAGCGCTGGCGCCGGCGAGAAGGTCGCCTTGGTGGCTCCGACCGTCGGCACGGTGGTGGCTGCCGGTGAGGCCTGAACCGCACCGACTGGTGCCACGACGGGCGAGGTCGGCGAGGTGTGCACGGCTACGTCGCAGCCCCATTCGAAGGCGGCGATGCTGTCGAGGTGGACCTGTGCTTCGTCTTCTTCTATTTTGGCCTGCGCTTCGGCCTGGGTCATTTCGGGGTGCACCTTGTCGGCTTGTTCCTGCTTCGTCTGGATGGCTTCAAGCAGCGCTTCATAGGCCTTGCCGTAGTTTGCGTTGATCCCGGTACACGGGTTCACGCCTCCGGACGTGAAGTTCGCGTGCGTCACGCAATGCCCCGCCACGCAGTATGTGTGCCACTGGGCCTGCGAGACGGCGGGTGCCACCGCCGCAGCAGCAAGGCTGAGCGATGCGACGAGGGCGATGATGCTGGCGCGGATCTTGGTGGTGCTGAGCATTTCGGTTGCCTCCTACTGGCGGTTGGTTTCTACGACCATCCTCCGCGCGGCAACCGCCGCCGGATAGGCACCCTAGGGGTGGAGTTGCTCCACCCTGGCCGACCCCGCGCCTACACTCGAGTAAATGGCTGAGGAGGACGACTCGGGATGAAATGGCCTCACCGGAAGGACCGCCAAGACCAGCAGAACAAGGATGAAGCCGACGAGTCGGTGGCGCCGAAGCACGACGTTCTCGCGGGATACGAAACGGCTTCGATGTCGATGGACTTCGCAGATGAAGTTGAGCAGCGCCGCAGGGACGCGAAGGACCCGCTAGCGCCGAGCGGTCCTCCAGCGCCGGATCAGCCCGACAATCACGGTCATGCCTCCGAGGATCACTAGCGCACGCGGCGACTCGTAGGAGGTCCTCGGCAGCCTCGCGTTGTCGCTATTTCAGCGAGACGCCGAGAGCGCGTTCGGCTTGTGCGACGGCGCTCGGGCTTCCTTGGCAGATCGCACGGCCGCCGATGACGATCACGACGCGACAGTCACGGTCGATCAGTCGCCGGATCGCCGCGTCAGAAGCAGTTGCAGGGCGCCCCGGCCGGGACACGCTCAAGATGGGCACGCCCGACCCACGAGCCGGCTTGGGCGACGATGCGCTCCTGTGCTTCTGCGCTCCGCAGCCCGCGAGCGCAATGACGGCGAGTGCGACGGCTCCAACTCGATGCATGCGGCCCCATCGGCAGGAAACGGGACCAGGCTTTGTGCGGGATGGCACTTCTGCAACGAATGACCATGTGTGACGTGCGTCACACTGGCCGCTCCATAATCCTCCTAGCATCCGAACAATTGTTCGACTCTCGCCGAGTCGCTTCCGTGGATGGAAGCGAACGGGGGAACCACTGCCGGGGCGAGTAAAACGCTCCGGATGGGGCGAATCGGCTGCTGATGCGGCTGTAACGCCCGGCTGACACGCGTCCCGTTCGCGTGCGCAGCGGCCGTGAGCCCGACAGCTAACCCCGTAGGCGGCATACAAGGAGGTCCGCACCAAAGATGTACGTCCCCGCGACGCTCGCACAGCCTGCCCTTGCCCTGGCTCCGGTTGGGATTGTGTCTGGCGCACCCCCGACCCTCGTCCGCCCCGTCCACACGCGGCTCAGGGTTCGCGACGCCCAGCTGAACGTCCTCGACGGTCATCCGGCGACGGTCACCGGCACCCTCGCGCCTGGACTGCCAGGCAAGGTCGTGACGCTGCAGAAGCTCGGCGACCACGGCTGGAGGACGCTCACACGGACGCTGACGGGCCTCCACGGCCGCTTCAAGCTGCGCTACCTGCCCTGGCAGACGGGCAGCGAGCTCGTGCGCCTGCGCTTCGCCGGTGACGCGAGGGACCTGGCGGCTCGCCGGTTTCTCGGGCGGCTGAACGTGTACCGCCTCGTCGGGGCCTCCTGGTACGGCGGCGGCGGCCAGACCGCCTGCGGCGCATCGCTGACCAGCTCGACGGTGGGAGTCGCCAACAAGACGCTTCCCTGCGGGACGCTCGTGACGCTCCGCTATGGCGGGCGCACGATCCGCGTGCCGGTGATCGACCGCGGCCCCTACGTGGAAGGCCGCGAATTCGACCTTACGGAAGCGACGAAGCAGGCCCTCGGGTTCGGTGACACGGGACAGGTGTGGAGCACCAACTGATCGCCCCGCTGGGCGCGAGCGTGCAGGGGTTGGCTTTCGCGGGCCGGCTTCCGTTGAATCTGGTGGATGTCCGCCGCAATGAACCCGTCCCGCACGCACCTGTGGATGGAGAGCTTGGGCGACTGGAGCTGGCCCGGCAAGCGCGCGGCCGCCGAATCGGCGCCCTTGCCGCCCGCCTGGGTCCCCGCGTTCCCGCCGCGTCTCGAGCCGGCGATCGCCGGCGTGGGGTGGCCCGCGGCCGTTCAACGGCAGGGACGCGCGATGCCGCGCCGGCTTCTGCTTGGCGCCCTGCTCAGCGCGCTCGCCGCCGTCTCCGTCGCGCTCGCCGCGAAGGGCCCACTCGGGCTTGAACGGGTACTCGGTGGCCGGGTCGCCGAGCGGCCTGCGCTCGCGGACCCACGCGCGGCGAGCTCCACGGCTGCTCTGACGCCGCCGCTTCCGAGCTTCGTGGCCGTGAGCCACGACGGCGCCGGCAGCGCAATCGATCAGGCGAGCTACAGCTCACCTGCGCTCGGCGGGAAGGGCTCGTTCCTCGTGTACCTGCCGCCCGGCTACGTCAGCACGACGCGCCACTACCCCGTGCTCTATCTGCTGCACGGCCAGAACGGGCACGCGAACGCCTTCCTGGAAATCGGCCTGCAGCAAAACCTGGACCGCCTGATCGAGCAGGGAGCGATCCCGCCGATGATCGCGGTCATGATCCAGGACGCGAGCGGAGACAACAACTGGCAGAACATCGGCAGACGGCACAGCGAAAGCTACGTGCTCGAAGTCCAGGAAATGGTCGACCGGATGCTCCCAACCATCGCCACTCGCGCCGGACGAGCGATCGCCGGCTCTTCCAAGGGCGGCTACGGTGCGCTGCGCGTCGCGCTTGGCAGCCCGCACCGCTTCGCCGTCGTCGAGAGCTGGCTCGGCTTCTTCGACGGCCTCGGCGGCAGGCTCCGTGTGGACCGGCCGGTCCTGTCCCGACTGGGCCTGCGCGCCTTCATCTACGGCGCCGAATCCGACAGGGCCGCCAATCCGGCGGAGAACCCTGCGTTCGCCGCCGAGCTCCGTGCCGCCGGGGCGAGCGCCGAGAGCGCCGTCTACCCGGGCGGACACAGCCTGGAAACCCTCAGCGAACACCTTGACGAGATGCTGCTGTTCGCGGGCAGGGCGCTGTTCGGCGTGGGCTGATCTCGCGCGAGACCGGCACGACTCCTGGCCGGCCAGCCAGTAATATCCGCAGTGCGTCCTGCGGCATCGACTAGGGAGGTCCAATGGCGGCGGTAAGCAGCGACCTGGAGCACGTCCTCGTCGGCGAGCGCGAGCACTGGCAGGACGGTCCGCCACACGAGCTGTTCAAGCGGCTGCGCGGGGAGTGTCCCGTGCACTGGACGGATCGCATCACCGAGTTTCCCGACGAGGCGGGCTACTGGTCGGTCACGACGGCGCAGGACATCCACACCGTCAGCCGCGATTTCCGCACCTACTCCTCTGAAGCCGGAGGCGTCACGGCGGCCAACGTCGTCTTCCCGCTCGAGCTGACGCGGGCGATGTTCATCGGTATGGATCCCCCGAAGCACGATCGCCTGAAGGCGCTCTTCCAAGCTGGTTTCACGCCCAAGAGGATCGCCGACCACGAGGACGCGATCCGGGGGATCGTCACCCAGGTCTGGGACCGGCTCGCGGGACGCGAGAGCTGCGACCTGGTGACCGAGGTCGCCCAACCCGTCGTCGCACGCGTGATCGGCAGCTTCATGGGCATTCCCGAGGAGGACGACGCCGAGTGGGCGCGTCTGATGAACGCGGCGCTCGGAGCTGGGGACGTGGACATCAGCCCCGAGGGCGTCGAGGGCGTGATGGAAAAAGACATCCCCGAGATCTTCGAGCGCTGCCGCAAGCTGATCGCCGAGCGCCAGGAGAACCCCACCGACGACCTTACGAGCGTGCTCGTGCACGCGGAAGTCGATGGGCAGAAGCTAGAGGAACACGAGATCGTGATGGGCTTCTTCCTGCTCGTGGCAGCGGGCAACGACAGCACCAAGGCGACCTACGCCAGCGGGATGCGCGCGCTGATGGAGAACCCCGACCAGATGCGGCTCGTCGTCGAAGACCCGTCGTTGATTGCTGGCACGGTGGAGGAGTCGCTGCGCATGTTCCCGGCGTTCGCTCATTTCCGCCGCACCGCTTCTTGCGACACGGAGCTCAACGGGCAGAAGATCAAGCAGGGCGAGAAGGTCGTCATGTGGTACGTGTCCTCCAACCGCGACGAGACGCGCTATGAGGATCCCGACCGCTTCGACGTGCGCCGCAACCCCGAGCACCAGGCGTTCGGCGCCGGCGGCCGGCACTTCTGCCTCGGCACCGCGCTCGCCCGCCTCGAGCTGAACGTCCTCTTCGAGGAGACCGTCAAGCGCTACCCGAACATGACGGTCTCGGGAACACCCCTGTTCGTCGAATCGCCGTTCATCAACCAGCTCAAGACGCTGCCCGTCGAGCTCTCGCCAGACGTCTGAGCACCTCGAGCGCCCGCTCGGTAGGGCGCTGAGATGCGAACACACGTCCGCGTGGGCAGCCCGAGGCTCGTGGCGTGAGCTGCATATCCTCGTGTGGGTGTGCGGGCGCTACACCAACACGGCCGGGATTCAGGAACTGAACGATCGCTTCCGCGTGCCGATCACGAGCGACGCCGGCACGCGGCGCTTCAACGTCGCCCCGACCGAAGAGGTCCTCGCGATCGTCGCTCCGCGCGGCGAGCCGGAGGCCCGCCTCTTGCGTTGGGGCCTGATACCGCCGTGGGCGAAGGATCTCAAGGGCGCCCAGAAGATGATCAACGCGAGGATGGAGACCGTCGCCTCGCGGCCCGGATATCGAAACCTGATTCCGAAGGCGTCGCGGCGGGCGCTGCAGCTCGCCGACGGATACTTCGAGTGGCTCAAACCGGAGAAAAGGGGGGAGCCCCGGCAGCCGTTCTTCTTCCAGGTCGACGGTGGCATCCCCTTCGCCTTCGCCTCGCTGTGGACGCCCGCGCGCGTGGACGGGGAGTGGCTGCAGAGCGTGACGCTGCTCACCTGCGACTCCTCGCCGAACGGCGTCGCCCGTGCGATTCACGACAGGATGCCTGTGATCCTCGCCGATCACGACGCCCAGCGGGCTTGGCTTGACCCGCGGGTCGGCACCGACGAAGCACTCGAGCTCTGTGGCCCGCTGCCCGCTTCACGGCTGTCCGTCCACCCGGCGAACCCGTCGCTCAACCGCCCCGGCGACGCACTCGAGGGACCGGAGCTGCTGCTCGCCCCCAGCTGAGTTGCGAGTGGCCTGCGGAGCTCAGGCCGCCAGCCAGCGGCTCGGGTTCTCGACGAAGATGGTCCGGAACGTCGCATCATCCATCACGCCGAGCTCGCGCAGAGCGGGCACGACCTCGTCGAAGACGAGCGTCATCGACCAGTTGCGAATCGCCCCCTGGCTCATGAACGCCTCGGCCGCCTCGGGTGGAAACCAGTCGATCGTGGCGCAGTAGTCCTGGGAGATGATCAGACGCTCGGCGTGCCCGCGTCGCAGCAGCTCGGCCGCGGTCGCGTTGCGCTTGTCGATCGGCAGGAACATCTCGAGCCCATAGCGGTCGAGGCCGACGTACACACCCCTGGCGAGCAGGGCCTCGATGTAGTCGACATCGTCGGTGTCGCCACAGTGCGCGATCTGCACACGCGAGAGATCGACGCCCTCCTGCGCGAAGATCTCTACCTGGCGGGGTCCCGTCGCGACCGCCGGCATCGAGTGCGCCATGATCGGAGCACCGGTCAGAACGCTCGCGCGGGCGACGGCACGGTGAATCTTCTCTACGTTCTCGGTGATGCCGGGCGCGTCGGCGGCGCACTTCAGGAACGCCGCCCTGATGCCGGTGCCCTGGATGCCGCGCTCGATGTCCGCCACGAAGTGGTCGGCCATCACGCCAACGTCGCGGTTCTCGAAGTAATGGGGGAGACGGTCGTAGCTGTAGATGCCCGTGCAGGCGATGATCCGCACGCCGGTCTGATCGGCGACCTGCTTCATGAAGCGCACATCCCGTCCACCGAACATCGCCGTCGGCTCGACGATCGTCTCGACACCTTTCGACTTCGCGGCCGCGACCGCCTCCAGGGCGGCGTCGAGTTCCGCCTGCTCGTCGTAGCGCTCGGGCCACTGCGCCGCCACCGCCTCGTCGCGGAAGCGGAGGTGCTCGTGGCCGAGGACGACACCCAGATCCCCCGCGTCTACGGCTCCCTGCACGGTCTGCACCTCGGGCATTGCGATCTCCCCTCGTTGGCTTCTCAGCGAAGCGGCTTGCCCCACTCCGTGTCATCGCGCAGCTGCGCCTTCAGCAGCTTGCCGCCGGGGTTGCGCGGTAGAGGTTGCTCGCGCACTGAGACGTACTGGGGAACCTTGAAATCGGCGAGATGCGCACGGCAGTGGCCGATCACCGCCTCGACGTCGAGCTGGCCCGGAGCTGCGGGCACGATCACGGCGCCCACCTTCTCGCCCATCATCTCGTCCGCCACCGCCACCACAGCCGCCTCGCCCACGCCAGGGGCGCCGGCGAGCGCGTTTTCGACCTCGATCGAGTAGACGTTCTCACCGCCGCGGTTGATCATGTCCTTCTTGCGGTCGACGATGTACAGCAGGCCGTCGTCGTCGATACGCGCGACATCGCCGGTGTGCAGCCAACCCTCCACGAACGTCTCGGCCGTTGCCTGCGGCTTGTTCCAGTAACCCTGGACCACGTTCGGGCCGCGCACGAGCAGCTCGCCGACCCCGGTCTTCCGATCGGGCTCATCGAGCGCAAGGTCGACCACGGGCATTGCGAAGCCGACCGAGTCGGCGTGATCCGCCGCCTCCTCGTGGGGCAGGAATGAGGTCAGCGAGGAGGTCTCCGTCAAGCCGAACCCGTTGCCCACGCGCGCGTTTGGGAATGCCTCCTTGATCTGCTGCACGAGGCTCTCGGCGATGGGGGCGCCACCGTAGGACACCCAGCGAACGCCGCTCACGTCGAGCTCGGCGAACGCCGGGTTGCGGATCACGGCGTGGTAGATCGCGGGCACCGAGACGAGCTGGTTGACGCCGTTTGAGCCGACCGCGGTGAAGAAGCCCTCGAAGTCGAGCGGGCCGGAGAGGATCTCCACGCGCCCTCCGAACTCCAGCATCGGGATCAGCTGGCTGTTGCACCCGGTCACGTGGAACAGGGGAACCGAGACGAGCGTCGAGATCTCCGGCCCTTCGCTGCGGTCGGTGAACAAGCAGCGCAAGGCGTTCTCGCTGTTCGTCGTGAAGTTGCCGTGCGAGGTCATCGCGCCCTTGGGGAAGCCCGTGGTGCCACTGGTGTAGAAGATCGCGGCGAGCTCGTCCGGCGCCAGGTCTTCGACGGTGGTCGCCTGGCCTTCGGGCAGCGAGGCTCCGGCCGCGAAGACGAAAGAAGCGCCCGAGTCATCGACCACGTATGCCGCCTCATCCTCAGTGAAGCGGGTATTGACCGGGACGGCCACCGCCCCGAGCATCTGCACGCCGAAGAACGCGAGCACCCAGTCGATCCCATTGTGGAGCCTGATCGCCACGCGGTCGCCGCGTTGCACGCCCGTGGCCCGCAGTCCACCGGCCACGCGAGCGGCGCGATCCCACAGCTCGCCGTAGCTGATCGACGGGCCGCCCACCTCGACGAGCGCGATCGCGGAGGGGTCGCGCTCGACGCTCGCGCGGAGCATGTGCACGAGCGACGCCGGCCGATCGAGGTAGCGGGCGATGCCCTCCGCGTCCCGCTCTACGAGCGTCTCGTCGAACGGGTTGCGCCCTCGCGGCGATGCCTGTACCACCCCGACCTGTGCCATTTGACCACTCCCCTCTCGCTGAGGGGCAGAGCCTACCCTCCGAAGTGCTTCGCGGCCATCTGCTCGATCGTCCCTTTCGTTCGCCGCGTCGTCTGTCCGAGCGTTCGCTCGATCGCTGCCATGTCAAGCGCTGTCTCGAGGGTCCCTCCGCTCGGAAGCCAGTACAGCTCCCGCCCGCCGAACGCGAGACGGTCGCGCTCGTCGGACAGCGCGAGCACCTCCGCACGCACCTGCGCGGTTGGCTCGCTGGCGAGAATCGAGACCTGGAGCTTGCCCTTTGACGCCTCGACGATCTCCGGCGCGAACGGCCGCATGGCGGCGATCTCCCGCATCTCCTCCGCAGCGCGCAGGAAGGTGGGCACGGCGTAGCCGAGCGCCTGCGCGAGACCATCTTCGATGGCCAGCGTCATCTTCGCGAGCGGCCGCGGCTCAGCCGTGAAGGCGACGTTCCCGCTCGCGCGAAAGGTCTTGACCTCGCTGAAGCCCATCGCCGAGAACATGCCTCGCAGCTCGTCGTTCGTGACGCGGTGGTGGACACCGACGTTCATCCCACGAAGAAAGGCCGCATAGCTCGACATGCACGCACGATAACGCGAGCCTCGCCGCCGCAATGCGCCATCGACGTCCTTAGGCGTGCCGGCCGCGAGGGGTTAGTCTCCGAGCATCTTCCGCGACTCGAGGGGTGTCCGATGGCCGAGAGGCTCACACTGTACGTCTGTCACATCGATGAAGGTGGCCCGAAGCCCCACGCATGCCGTCGGGCTCAGAATGCGTTGCGAGCCTCCGGCCACGACTTCGAGAAGATCGTCTTCGGAAAAGGCATTCCGTTCGGCCTGTTCACGAAAGGCCGACGGCCCGAGCTCAAGGCCATGAGCGGTCAGGAGAAGCTGCCCGTGCTGAGGCTCACCGACGGCACGACTCTCAGCGGGAGCGCCGCGATCATCGCCTGGGCCAAGTCACACGAGCCGGTCGCGACCGGCGGATAGGGGAGTTATGTCGATGTCCTCACCCGAACCGGAGATGAAGACGGCCGAGAAGCCGCAGCTGTTCGTTTGCCACGGCGACGACGGCGGCCCCCGGATGCATCCCTGTCGCCGCGCTCAGGAGGCGCTACGCGCAGCCGGCATCGAGTACGACAAGGTGGTCGCCGCCCACGGCAGCCCGTTCCCCTTTATGCGCAAAGGGTCGCGTGAGGAGCTGCGCGATGCGACCGGCGCAACCAAGCTCCCGGCTTTGAAGCTGCCCGATGGCACCGTCATCACCCACTCGCGGGGGATCCTCTCCTGGATCGGCCAGCAGAAGTGACCGAGCAGCCGCTGATCGGCCGCGGCGACGGGCGCGCTCCCCGTTCAACACGATCCGTCTAACGCTTGCTCGGCAGCGATCGGGCGTAGGACACCCCGCGAGCCACCCACGCTTCGAGCTGGCGCTTGGTTCGCAGTCCGGCCGCGTCAACCCGAAGCCATCCCTGCATGGGACGACCGCGCATCTCGAAAGCCCCTGCGTGGGCCTTGCCGAGCAGCGCATCGCTTTCCGCTGGGTCGACCCGCAACAGCAACCCGCCCCGGCCGCTCGCGCTCACGGACATGTTGCCGTGGATCAGGAACGCCAGGCCGCCGAACATTCGCTGCTCGGTGAGACCGTCCTCCATCGCGACGAGCTCGCGAATCCGGTTGGCAAGGTCCTCGTCGTATGCCATGAGCGAATCATCCCGGATGCCCGCTCTTGCGAGGAGCGGCATGTGCGGGGTGAGTCCAGCCGACCGTGGGGCTCCCGGATCTCAGCCGACGGCGTGAGCGCCGGCGCGATCGGCGAGGATCGCGGCGAGGCGGGCACGATGATGCTTTGCGCCTCCGAGCAGCGCAGCGTCCATATGAGCCCGCTTGTAGAGCCAGTGCACGTCGGCCTCCCAGGTGAAGCCGATCCCGCCGTGCGCCTGGATCGCGCTGGCGGTCACCTCGCGTCCCGCGTCTGATGCTGCCGCCTTGGCCATCGCCGCAGCCTCGGCGAGCTTTCCCGGATCGGCGTCGGCCGCCCAGGCTGCGTTAGCGGCAGTCGAGCGCGCCTTCTCGCTTTCGAGCAGCATCTGCGCGCAGCGATGTGAGACGGCCTGGAAGGAACCGACGGGCACGCCGAACTGCTTGCGCTCCTTCACGTACGCGACCGTCATCTCGAGCGCGCGATCGCAGACACCGACGAGCTCGGAGCTGACCGCCACGAGCGCCCGATCGATGCCGGGCGAGACGTCACCCGTGAGCGGCTCGCCCGCGTCCTCGCTGCCGCTCACCCGTGCGGCCGAGCGCGTCGGGTCGATCGACGCCACCGGCGTGACATCGGCCTGCTCGGGGCGGAGAACACGACCACCGTCGTCCTCGACGAGGACGATCACATCCGCGTCGCCGGCTCCGATCACCAGCTCGGCCGAGCCGTCGAGCGCCGTTCCGAGCGCTCCCTTGATCTCTCCAGAGGCCAGGCCGGGCAGCCAGCGGTCGCGCTGCTCGGGCGAGCCGGCGTGCTCGATCAGCGTGGCGGCCAGCACGCTCGGCAGGAACGGAACCGGCGCCAGCGCGCGGCCGAGCTCCTCGCAGAGGATCGAAAGCTCGATCCGGCCGAGCCCCTGTCCACCGTGGTCCTCTCCCACCGCGATACCGGGCCATCCCAGCTCGGAGAGCTCGCTCCACAGCTCGCGATCCATGCTCCCGGCCTCCGCATGCTCGCGAACGCGCTCGGGGCCGGCCCGCTCGGAGAGCAGGTCGCGAGCCGTGCGCTGGATCTCGCGCTGGTCGTCGGTAAGGCCGAAGTCCATCTTGCTCCTACGCGGCGACCTTGAGCCGCGGCAAGCCGAGCACGCGCTCGGCGACGATGTTCTTGAGTACCTCGGTAGTGCCGCCCTCGATCGTGTTCCCGCGTGCGCGCAGGAGCTCGTAGCTCCAGCTCGTGCCGCTCGTCAGCGCCTGCGGGCCGACGACGTCAACCGCAAGCTGCGTCAGACGCTGGTTGGTGTCAGACCATAGCCACTTCACGAGCGAGCCCTCGGGGCCCGGCTGGCCGTAGCGTTCGACGTCGGTCAGCCCCTTCCACGCCAGCAGGCGGATCGACTCGCAGCGCATATGCAGCTCGGCCAGTTCGTCGGCGCAGACCGGATCGTCGAGCAGGCCGCGCTCGGCGGCGATCGCGATCACCTCGTCGAGCAGTTGGCGCAGGCGGATCTGCAGTACGAAGCCCAGTCCGGCGCGCTCGTTCATGAGCGTCGTCA
>DASZFA010000019.1:0-1842 GCA_035940255.1 Solirubrobacteraceae bacterium | reverse complement strand
CTGCTCGAGTACTCGGAGGCGGGGCAGCCCGTGATCGTCACCCCGTTCTTGATGGCCGGCGCCATGTCGCCGATGGGCCTGGCCGGCACCGTGGCGCAGCAGACGGCGGAGGCGCTGGCCGGCATCGCCCTGGTCCAGCTGGTCCGGCCAGGAACCCCGAGCGTGTATGGCTCGTTCCTGACCAACACCGACATGCAGTCCGGCTCACCCGCGTTCGGCACGCCCGAGTCGGCCATGGGCATCCTCGCCAGCGCGCAGATGGCGCGCCATTACAACCTGCCGTTCCGCGGCGGCGGGGCGCTCACCTCGTCGAAATCGCCGGATGCGCAGGCGGCCTACGAATCGATGATGTGCATGTGGCCGACCATCCTCGGCCGCGTCAACTTCGTCCTCCACGCGGCGGGATGGCTGGAGAGCGCGCTGCTCGCGTCCTACGAAAAATTCATCATCGACGTCGAACAGCTGCGCATGTTCGAGTGGATCCTCGGCCATGGCATGCCGGTCGACGATGAGGGGCTGGCCATGGACGCGCTCCGGGAGGTTGGCCCCGGCGGGCACTTCCTCGGCGCCGAGCACACGATGCGGCACTACAGGACGGGTTTCTATCGTCCGTGGGTCTCCTCGACCGAGAACTTCGACCGCTGGCAGCGCTTCGGCTCGCGCACGGCCGACGTCGTCGCCGCGGAGCGGTGGAAGCAGGTGCTCGCGGAGTATCCCGACCCCGGCATCGATCCCGGTGTCGATGAGGCGCTGCACGAGTTCATGGCCAGGCGGAAGCAGGAGATCGGTGACTCCTGAGCGACGTTTCGGGCGTCTCCTCGACGCTCTCGCCTCGGCACAACCGGCGCCCGCCAGTGGATCCGCCGCGGCCGCTGTGGTTGCCGCGTCCGCAGCGCTGCTCGAGAAGGTGGCGCTCCGGAGCGAATTGCCAGAAGCAAGGCAGCGCGCTCAGGCGATCCGCCTTCGGGCGGAAGAACTGATCGAGCTCGACTCGATCGCCTATCTCAACTTCATTGCCGCGCTGCGTTCAGACGAAAGCGTTGACGCGGCACGGGCACAGACGATCGTCGTGCCGCAAGAGATCGCGACGGCGGCGGCCAATGTGTTCTTTCTCGCACGTGACCTGGAAAAACAATGCAATCCCAACCTGCGGCCGGACGCCGCGGCGGCGGCGATCCTGGCTCAGGCGGCCGAAAAGATCGCGATGATGCTCGTCAAAGTCAATAAGATGCCTCGCCGGCGGGGCGTCAACGAGTCAGCTCGCCGGCAAGCCGCTCGAGGCCGAGTAGGTGGTCGCGGTCGTGACGCAGAGCGATCTCGAGGTAGCGATCTACGCTCACGTCCCCGAACGTCTCGTGGCGGCCCGTCAGCTTCGTCCGCTGCTCCTCGTCGAGCGTCCGCACGAAGCCGAGCAGAATCGTCCGAGTCCCGACCCACTCGTCGAGCGCGTCGTCGAGGTGGATCCCGCTGAAGTCCGTGTCGTCGTTGCTGTAGAAACCGAACGTCGGGTTCTCGCCAGCCGCGATCGCCCGGACCCTCGGCAGGTACGCCTCTCGTTCTGACGCGGCGAGATGCGCCGCGATGTCGCGCAGGTCCCAGGCGCCGACTCGCGCGGACGGATCTTCCGCCGAGACACGCAGCATTGCGATCATCAGCTGCTGGCTGTTCTGGAGCTCGTCGAGGATGGCTTCGTTCATGCCGGGTTCAGCAGTCTCGCCCGCGGGTGAGCCGCCGTCAACTCTTCAACCAGCTCGGCGATGATCTCTTGCGCCTGGCCCGCGCGCTCCTCGACCGGTCCCCACCTCCATCCCTCCAGGTAGGCGTCCATGTCGGTCGAGCCGT
>DASZFA010000018.1:0-42735 GCA_035940255.1 Solirubrobacteraceae bacterium | reverse complement strand
GGAGACGATTGCCACCGACAACAGCGGGAGCTACGCATCCATCAAAGCTCCGGCCCAGTTGAGTGCAGTTGAGCCTTCGATCCCGACGGTTGAAGGCAACAACGCCTGGATCAGTGCCGCAGTAGGCACCGAAACGGGATATACCGTGACGGCGACGGCCGCCACCACCAAAGACGAATTCACGATCAAAAACGAAGGTGGCGTGGTGACGCGCACCTGCAAAGCCGCCGTCGAAACCAACAAAGGCGGTTGTCCCGCCGGAACCTGGTAAGCGGGCGTGGCGATCGCTGGCGCCGGGAGGCTCGCCGCCGGCGGTCGTGGAAGAGCTGTCGAGCGATGTGGACCTGGTGGGAATCGAACCCACTCCGTTGGGGCTAAAAACCCGCTTGGCGCCAACCCGGCCAGGTCCGTGGCTCCCGTGAAACCTACCTGATCGGGTCCACTGGATGGGGTCGGCGGCACACGGCTTGCGCTACTGGTCGGGGACGCGCTCCGGAATCAGGCCGCTCGAGCGCTCGACCGGCACCGGCGCACCCCGTTTCCTGCCGATGGAGCGCCCGAACGCGCGCGCCGCCTGGGTGGTCGATCGTCTCAAGCGCGCACCTGTCGGCCGGCGGCGAGGAGCTGTCCGTCGGCCGAGGTTGTAGTCCTCGTGGCCTAGGAAGGCCAACATCTGGCCGCACTCGCAGACGATCTCACAGCGAACGCTCGCCTCCTCCAAGGTCAGCCGTCCGCTCGCCCTGCCGTTGTGGTCGCACACGGGAGGCGTAACGACGCCGACATCCTCCGGATTGGCGGGAGTTACCATGCCTGGGAAGTTCGACGGGCGCCCCACCACTCCTACCGCGACCGCCATCCGGCGGGGTTCAGCTCAGCAGCTCGGAGTCGTGCTCCTCGAAGATCTTCACCCAGTCCGTGCGATCTCCCGCGTGCAGCGTCTCGATCAGCCGATGGATCCTCGGCGTCATCACGAGCAGATACCGGGCGGGCTCCGAGGACGGATTCCAGTAGGAGTGGGGCGTTCCACGCGGCACGAGCAGCGAGTCGCCGGCGAGCACCTCGCGCTCCTCCTCGCCGACGCGAAAGCCGAGCCGGCCCTCGAGGACGATCCAGGCCTCGTCGTCGGAGCGGTGCAGGTGCAGACCGGCGATCGGACGGCCCGGATGGGTGCCCGGATCGCTCCAATCGGCGACGACGAAGGAGTCACTGACAATCACGGCGCCGGACTCACCCGCCGTTGTAGGAGCTCGGCGCCGCCGGAGCTTCGCGAGTGCTCGCCACCTGGCCGAGCAGCGCCTGGCCGCTCGTTCCCCCGAGCACGCGCAAGCGGGGGAGTCGGTAGGCGTCGCCCGAGGGGCTTGCCCAGCCCGGCACCACCGTCGTGGACCCCGCGTAGCCGGCGCCCTTGACGGCGGCGATCACGGTGGAATCGTAGTGGCCCGACGGGTAGCAGAACCAGTTGACCGGCACGTGGTAGCGGCGCTGCAAGGCGCCGCGCGTGACGGCGACCTCATAGTGCAGGCGTTCGGAGCCAAGCGTGATCAGGTCAGCGTGGCTGAAGCCCTGTGTGTCCAGCTCCCAGCCGGCGGCGATCAGGCCGCGGACCTCGGCTTCCCCCAGACCACCCTGTGACGGCGGCAGGCCCGACAGTTGGATGTTCTCGTCGCCCACCCATCCGAGGCGCTGCAGGACGGGGAGTGCCTGCGTGAACTGCGACTGGTAGCCGTTGTCGAACGTGAGCACGATCGGCTTGCCTGCGCCCAGCGACGCGCCGGTGCGCCAGTTGGCCGCGACCTGGTCGAGCGTGACGGCGTGCCAACCGGCGTTCTTCAGAGCCTGCATCTGCTCGGCGAACTCCGCCGGCGGCACGTATAGCCCCGGAAAGGGAGCGCCGGGCGGCGGGGCCGCGATCACGTGGTACATGAGGATTGGGACGGCCGTGTTCGCAGGCCGTCCGCCGGGGCCGGCGCTCGGCGTGCTCGTGGAATGCCCGGCCGTGGGTTTGCCGGGAGCGGTGTTTGCGGAGCTCGGCACGGAGGGGCTCTTGCGGGTCGCGCCGCTGGAGATCGCGACGATCGCGACCGCTGCAATCGCCAAGGCTCCGATCAGGCCGAAGATCTGGGCGCGGCGGCGGCGAACGGCCCGCCGCCGAGCCTCACGACGGGCGCGAAGAGCCTCTGCGTCCATCTGGATCGCGGCCTAACCGGCCTCGCGCAGCCCGTGCATATGGGCGCAGAGGATAGCCGCTGCAAGGGATGGGAGAGCGTCCTTTATGAGACTCCGTCCTGTCTTTGATAGTCTGGCGGCGCGCCGGACCCCGCCGGGCTTCGGTTCGCCACGTGCAGCAACCCACGCTCGGCCAGCCACCCGAGATGAAAGGCGCCATGCCACTGCCGAGATCGGCTATCAGGCTCATCCTCACCGGACTAGCCCTTGCGGGCGCGGCCGGCGCCGCGGGTTGCGGCCGTTCGGGCTCGTCTGCCTCCGGCAGCAGCTCGACTGGCGCGACCAAGCTCCAGGTCGTGGCGGCGGAGAACTTCTGGGGCAGCATCGCCTCCCAGCTCGGCGGCGGACGGGCCTCGGTCCGGAGCATCATCGTCAACCCGAACGCCGACCCACACACGTATGAGCCGAGCGCGCAGGATGCGCGCGTGATGGTCGGCTCCAACATGGCGATCGTCAACGGGCTCGGCTACGACAACTGGTCCTCGCAGCTGCTGCAGGCCAATCCTCAGTCCGGCAGGATCGTCTTGAACGTGGGCGACGTGCTGGGGCTCCGGACCGGCGCCAACCAGCATCGCTGGTACTTCCCCTCGAATGTCTACGCGGTGATCGACCGGATCACCGCCGGGTATCAGAAGCTCGACCCCGGCCGCGCCGCGTTCTTCGCAGCGCAGAAGCAGACCTTCGAGACCCGTGCGCTCGCCCGCTACAACGCGCTGCGGCGCGAAATCCGGTCGCGCTACGCCGGTGTGCCGGTGGGCTACAGCGAGAGCATCTTCCAGGGTCTCGGCGAAGACCTCGGGCTCAAGCTGCTCACCCCATACAGCTTCGCCAAGGCGATCGCCGAGGGCACCGACGTGACCGCCCAGGACAAGCAGACCGTCGACGCGCAGGCGCGGGAAGGACTGATCAAGGTCTGGATCTTCAACAGCCAGAACGTCACGCCGGACGTCCAGCGTGTAAGCCAGATCGCACGGGAACGTCAGATCCCGATCGCGACGGTGACAGAGACGCTCGCGCCCGCCTCCGACAGCTTCCAGCAGTGGCAGGTGGCCCAGCTCGAAGGCCTGATGCACGCACTGCACAGCGCCACGGGCAGGTAGGCGCCGGGGTCGCGATCCTACAATCAAGCGAGTGTCTCCGACCCCGCAGCTGTCCCCGTGGGCCGAGCGCGCAGCGCGGGCGCTCAGCGACGCAGGCTACCGGCGCGGGGGGGCGCGGCGGGCGATCCTGGAACTGCTCGATGAGCAGTCGTGCGCCCTCTCAGCGGTCGAGATTCAGGCGGCGCTCTCGCGACGAAATCGCGACGTCTCGCGTTCGAGCGTGTACCGCGTGATGGAGGAGCTCGAGGAGATCGGCCTGTTGCAGCGCGTCGAGCTCGGGCAGGGGATGGTTCGCTACGAGGCGGTGCGGGGGAAGCCCGGTCATCACCACCACCTCGTGTGCGACCGTTGCGGGCTCCTGCAGCCGTTCACGGACGACGGGCTGGAGCGTGCGATACGCCGGCTGAGCGACCGCGTGCCGCTGCGTGTCTCCGAGCACGAGATCGTGATCCACGGCTCGTGCGAGACCTGCGCCGCGGCCTGACGCCCGGCGACGGCTTTTCGGCTGCTCAGTCGCCGCTCAGTTGCGGCGGCAGCGGCAGGCCGCTCGGAGGGGGATCCTTGACCAGGAGCTCGGGAATCGTGACGAGGTGGTAGCCGCGCCCCCGAAGCCGAGTGATGATCTGAGGGAGCGCGGCGACCGTCTGAGCACGGTTGCCCCCGCCGTCGTGCATCAGCAGGATCGCGCCGGGCTGCGCTCCGGCCAGCGCGCGCTGCACGATCGTGGAGACGCCCGGCTGCAGGTAGTCCTGCGTATCGGCCGACCAGAGAACCATCAGCAGGTGCAGAGCGTGCAGCTGGCGCATCGTCGCGGCGTTGTAGGACCCGTACGGCGGGCGGAACAGCCTCGGCCGGTCACCGCCGAGGAGTTCGACGCGGACGAGCGGTTCGAACAGCTCTTCGCGCTGGTCGTGCGCGGAGAGCTGCGCAAGCATCGGGTGCGACTGGGTGTGATCGCCGACCACGTCGCCGTCATGGAGCTCGCGGATGGTCGACGCGCTGAAGTAGCGCTCCATCTTGCCGATCGCGAAGAATGTCGCCTGGACGCGGAAGCGCTCGAGGACGTCGAGGACTTCCGGCGTGTATGGGCCCGGTCCGTCGTCGAACGTCAGCGCGATGTCGCGGACGCGACCGCCTCCCTGCCGGACGAACGGCGTGTAGGCGAGGACTCGGCTCACGGCGGCGTTGCCTTCCACCTCGGGACCGCGCGGGCGGACAGGACCCGCTGCGCCAGCCCGCGCCGTGCTGGAGCTCGCGCTCGACTTCGGGGTCCGGTGGCTCGAGCCGCTCAGCGCGACCGCCAGCACAACGACGAGAACCACCAGGAGCAGCGCGGCTCCGGTCCGCCGACGGCGCAGCTGCGCAAGGCTCACACGATGGCGGCTCGGGGCGCTTACGGTGGGAGGCGACGGGGGGTGAGCCGCGGCGGGACGAGGGGCCGCAGCCTGCTCGTCCTCGAAGTCCCATTTCCAGCGTCGGCTCATCAGCGGATGCTAACCCGCGGGCCAGCGAGACCCGCTGAGCCCCGCATGTCGTCGCGATCCTCGCCGGAGCGTGCTAACCGCCGCCGTAGGAGACGATCAGGTCGGTCGCCACGCCCACCAGGAATCCCGCGGCGATCAGATACAGGCCGAGCGTGTGGTGACCGTAGCGGCGCATTCCGGTCCAGACCTCGCCGATCACGTACAGGACCGCGCCCCCGGCGAGTGCATAGAAGAGGAGCTCGAGCGGGGTTGAGTGAACCTGATAGCCGACGAGCGTGCCGAGGAACGTTGGTCCGCCGGCGATCAGGCCAGCCAGGCCCAGCCACCTCCACGACGGCCGCTCGCCGCCGAGCGGGCCGACGATCCCGAAGCCCTCGGTCGCGTTATGCAGGCCGAAGCCGATGATCAGCACGGTCGCCAGGCCGACCGCGCCGGCCTTGGCCGAGACGCCGATCGCGAGACCCTCGGCGAAGTTGTGCAGTCCGATCGCCATCGCGATCACCATGCCGGTCTGCAATGCCAGTTGGCGTCGCTCCTCGGCCCCCTCCTGGGAGCGGGCGAGCTCCTCCGCGCGGATGACGGCCGTGAACTCGCCACCGGCGAGCGCAGGCGCGGCCGTGCGTCGCGGCCGCAGCCGGCGCTCGAGCGCCGAGATGCCGGCTGTGCCCAGCGTGAAGCCCACGGCGAGCAGCGCGAACAGGCCGAGCACGTGACCGAAGCTCGCCGTGTGCGCCTTGAAATTGACAACGCCGGTTTCGACGATCGCCTCTCCGTGCTTGGTGACGTCCATGAAGATGAACGCGAGGATCCCCACCGAGAACATCGCGAGGCACACCCGCGTGCGGTCGTCGACCCGCTTGATGCGCCCGAGCGGTAGCCCGATGAAGATCGTCAGCCCCGCGATCGCGCCCAGGGCCACGGTCTCGCCGAAGCTCATCTGCGCCTCACGTCCGGAGGCCGTCGGTTAGGCATGCCTAACTTCTACCACACAGGTCGGGATTCCAACCGCGGACACCTGCCGCCGCCGTTTCGGAGAGAATCATCCGATGCACGTCACCGCAAAGGCCGACTATGCCGTGCGCGCGATCGTGGAGCTCGCGGGCAGCAGCCAGCAGTCGCCCCGAAAGGTGGACGACGTCGCACAGGCCCAGCGGATCCCGGTCTCCTTCCTGGAGAACATCCTCACGCAGCTGCGCTCCTCCGGGATCGTCCGCAGCCAGCGTGGCCCCGAAGGCGGCTACTGGCTGGCGCAGCCCGCGGACGAGCTCAGCCTCGCGACGATCATCCGGGCGGTCGAGGGTCCGCTCGTCGGCGTCCGCGGCCAGCGCCCCGAGGAGATCGAATACGTAGGCTCGGCCGAGTCACTGCAACAGGTCTGGATCGCGCTGCGCGCCAATCTGCGCAAAGTCCTCGAGCACGTGACGATCGCGGACGTGGCGGCCGGGAGCCTGCCTGACGACGTGATGGCGCTCACGCGCGAAGAGCAGGCCTGGCAGACCCGCTAGAGGCCGCGAACACCCGCGGCGCCGGCATGCGCACCGACAGGATCTGACCCTCCCTCAGTTCAAGCTCCTGCGCGTTCTCGCGAGTCACCTGGGCCCATATCTCGCGGCTGTCGTGGAGCTTCAGCTCGACGCGCACCTCGAAGCCCAGACGTACGACGCGCTCGACGAGCGCCTCCTCCCCGCTGGCGTCGTCTTCGGGCAGGATCTGTATGTCGTGGGGTCGTAGGAAGGCGTCGCCGAGACGGTTCACGGGGCCGATGAACGACATCACGAACTCGTTCGCCGGGCTCTCGTAGAGCTCGCCCGGCGGCCCCGCCTGCTCGATCCGACCCGCGTTCATGACGACGATCTCTTGCGCGACCTCCATCGCCTCCTCCTGGTCGTGCGTCACGAAGATCGTCGTCACGTGGATCTCGTCGTGCAGCCTGCGCAGCCACTCGCGAAGCTCGGCTCGCACCTGCGCGTCGAGCGCCCCGAAGGGCTCGTCGAGCAGCAGCACCTGCGGCTGGACGGCCAGCGCGCGCGCCAGCGCCATCCGCTGCAGCTGCCCGCCTGAGAGCTGCGAGGGGTAGCGCTTGGCCAGGCCGTCGAGCCGCACGAGGCTCAGCAGCTCCTTCACACGGGCGCCGATCTCGTCCTTCGGCCGCTTGCGGACCGACAGCCCGAACGCCACGTTGTCGTGGACCGTCATGTGCTTGAAAGGCGCGTAGTGCTGAAACACGAAGCCGACGTCTCTCGTTCGCGCCGGTGAGTGCGTGACGTCGCGGCCGCCGATCAGCACCTCGCCGCCGTCCGGCGTCTCCAGGCCGGCGATGATCCGCAGCAGCGTCGACTTGCCGCTTCCGCTCGGCCCGAGCAGCGCCGTGAGCGCGCCGTCCTGCACAGTGATGCTGACGTCGTCGAGCGCCACGAAGTCGTCGAAGCGCTTGTCGACGTTGCGGACTTCGATCGCCATCAGGCCTGCGCCCGTCTGCGTGTGCGCCGTGTCATCAGATTCATTGCGAGCAGGGTTGCGAGTGCGAGGAGCGCCAGCACGACGGCGGCTGCGTAGGCGCCGGTCAAATCGAAGTTCTCGAAGCGATCCTGGACATAAAGTGGCAGGGTCTCGGTCTGACCCTCGATTCTGCCCGAGACGATGCTGACCGCGCCGAACTCCCCCAGGGCGCGCGCCGTGGTCAGCACCACGCCATACACGACGCCCCACCGGATTCCAGGCAGCGTCACGCGCCAGAATGACTGCCAGGGGGTCGCGCCGAGCGTCGCTGCCGCCTGCTCGCCGTCGGTGCCGAGCTCGCGCAGCACCGGGAGCGTCTCACGCACGACGAACGGCAGCGACACGACCGCCGTCGCGAGCACCATCCCTGGCACCGAGAAGATCACCTGGATCCCATGTCCCGCGAGCCAGTCCCCGAACCATCCGGTCTTGCCGTACACGAGCACGATCGCGAGCCCGACGACCACCGGCGAGATCGCGAAGGGCAGATCGATCAACACGCCAAGAAGCCCCTTGCCCCAGAAGCGGCCTCGCTCGAGCAGCAAGGCCATCCCGACACCGAACACCGTGTTCAGCGGGACGACGATCGCCACGATCTCGAGTGACAGCCAGAAGGCGTGCTGGGCATTCGGCTGGGTCACGGCGCTCCATACCTGGCCCACGCCGTGTTCGAACGTCCGGTAGAAGATCATCGCCACCGGGGCGAGCAGCAGCAGCGCCAGGTAGCCGAGAGCGATCGACCGCACTCCCAGCGTTCGTGCTCGCGCCGCGCGCTCGCCGGCGTGGCCGGAGCCGCTCGCCGGGGCGCCGCGCGCCCGCCCGACGCCCGCAGCGGATGAGATGCTCATGGCGCCCTGACCGCTAGAGGACATGTCGGGACTGTCGCTGCGAGACGAAGCTCAGGACGCCCAGCACGACGACCGCCACGAGCAGCAGTGCGACCGACACGGCGGCTGCGGCCGGGAGGCTGTCGTTCTGGATCTGGCCGAAGATGTACACGGAGCCGACCTCCGTTTTGAACGGCAGGTCCCCGGTGATCAGCACCAGTGACCCGAACTCGCCGAGCGCCCGGGCGAAGCTCAGCGCCACACCCGAGATCATCGCCGGCATCAGACTCGGCAGCACGATGCGGCGAAGAACCGCTAACGGCCCCGCGCCCAGGGACGCCGCCGCCTCCTCCATCGAGAGGTCGAGCTCGAGCAGCACAGGTTGCACCGACCGAACGACGAAGGGCAGCGTCACGAACAGCAGCGCCAGCCCGACCGCCGCCCGCGTGAACGCAACGTCGATACCGACGGGACTGCCTTTCCCATACAGCGACAGCAACACCAGGCCCGCGACGATTGTCGGCAGCGCAAACGGGAGGTCGATCAGCGAGTTGACCACCCCCTTTCCCGGGAAGTCGTCGCGCACGAGGACCCAAGCGATGATCGTCCCGAAGATCGCGTTGACCACGACGACGATGGCGGACGCAGCCAGTGTCAGCTTGATCGCGGCGAGTGCCTCCGGGCTCGAGATCTCGCGCCAGAAGGCGCCGGGCCCGCCGCTGACGGCCTTCGTCAGCAGCGCCGCGATCGGGAGCAGCACGAGCGCGGTCAGGTAGATGCCGAGCAGGCCCTTCCCGAGCACGCCCGATCCGCGCCCGCCCAACAGGGGCAGGCGGCGCTCTCTGATCGCCAGCGTGTCAGCGCTATTTGGCAGTGGACACTCCAAGCGACTGCTCGACCTTCGTGACGATCCCCGTTTCCGGGGCGAAGAACTGCTTGGTTACGGCCTTCCAGCCTCCGACCGACTCGATCGTGAATAGCCCGGCCGGCGTGGGGAACTTCGAGCTTCCTGGGACGCCCGAGATCACCGGCCGGTACCCCTTGGATGCCCAGATCGCCTGAGCGGCGGGGGAGACCAGGTAGCTCACGAAATGCTGCGCGGTCGTGCTGGAGCCCACGGCGGCGACCGGGCTCTGGATCAGCAGCGTGTTCGTCGGAATGATGTAAGCGATCGCCGCTCCCTTCTTCTGGGCAGCGATCGCTTCGTTCTCGTAGCCCAGCAGCACGTCGCCTCTGCCGGCGAGGAACGTCTGCAGAGAGTTCCTGGCGGAGCTGTCCTGGCTGACGACTTTGTGGAAGAGCTGGGTCAGGTACGCCTGCGCCTGGGCCGCCGTCTTGCCTTCTTTGAGCTGCGCGCCGTACGCGGCCATGATGTTCCAGCGCGCGCCCCCCGACGTGAACGGGTTCGGGCTCACCACCTGCACGTCGGGCTTGAGCAGATCGGACCATCCGGTGACGTGCTTGGGGTTGCCCGGGCGCGTGATCATGACCACGACCGAGTTCGTCACGAAGCCATGCGTCGCGTTCTGATTCCAGCTCGGCGAGACGATGCCAGCCTTGACCAGCCGTTCGACGTCCGGTTCGAGCGAGAAGTTGACGACGTCGGCGTGCTGACCGCTCGTTACAGCGCGGCTCTGTTCGCCAGATCCTCCATAGGACTGGCTGAAGCTCACGCCCTTGCCTTCCGGGGTCGCCTGGAAGGCAGGGATCAGCTGTTCGTAGGCGGACTTGGGCGTCGAATAGGCGACCAGCGCCAAGCTCTTGCCGCCGCCACTCGAGGATCCGCATGCCGTGACGGCGAGCGCCGAGGCGATCAGGAGGAGGAACGGACCAACCGTGCGTTTGGACATAGGCACTTTCTGGATCGACAACACAAAGAACATCAATAAACTAAAGCCTACCGAAATTGACGAGATTTGTGGGAGGGTGCTCGCCAGGCGGGCGTCGACCTCGACGCCGAACCGCCTCATTGCATAGATCTCGGCTCCGCGGGGTACCCTTGGACGGTCAAAAGCAGGGTCCCGGACAGGCCCGGACGCCGGTGGCTCCGTCCGTCGGACCCCTCACACAAGCCCTCACGCAAAGGACCGACCTATGTCAGCCCCCGCCGCAAGCACCGCTACGAGTACCGGCACCGAGGCAGCGGAGGCTGCCGTTGAGGCGATCGCGGGCGCGGCGGGTCAGGATGTGGTTTTTTCGTTGGAGTTGACGCAGGATCAGAGGGATATTCGTGATTGGGTGCATGGTTTCGCGGCGGATGTGATTCGTCCGGCTGCTCATGAGTGGGATGAGCGGGAGTTGACGCCGTGGCCGATTATTGGTGAGGCGGCGAAGATCGGGCTTTATGGGTTTGAGGGTTTGGCGCAGTTTTTTGCTGATCCGACGGGGTTGATGTTGCCGATCGTGAACGAGGAGTTGTTTTGGGGGGATGCGGGGATCGGGATGTCGATCATGGGGACGGCGCTGGCGGTCGCGGCGGTCTTTGGGCAGGGTTCGGCGGAGCAGATGGGGGAGTGGATCCCGCGTTGTTTTGGTACGGCTGATGAGGTCAAGGTCGCGGCGTTTTGTGCGTCGGAGCCGAACGCGGGGTCGGATGTCTCGGCGCTTCGTACGCGTGCGAGGTTCGACGAGGCGAAGGGCGAGTGGGTGATCGATGGTCAGAAGGCGTGGGCGACGAACGGCGGGATCGCCGATGTGCATGTCGTGATCGCGACGGTCGACCGGGACCTCGGGTCGCGTGGGCACGCGGCGTTTGTGGTGCCGATGAGCGAGGCGAAGGGGATCTCGCAGGGCGCGAAGGTCTCAAAGCACGGTTTGCGGGCGTCGCACACCGCGGATGTGTTTCTCGAGGACTGCCGCGTGCCCGCGGGCTATGTGCTGGGTGGTAAGGAGAAGCTCGATGAGCGCATCGCGCGTGCGCGTGAGGGTAAGCGCAGCAACTCGCAGGCCGCGATGCAGACGTTCGAGTCATCGCGTCCCACGGTCGCTGCGCAGGCGCTCGGGATCGCCCGCGCGGCGTATGAGTACGCGCTCGAGTACGCGAAGGAGCGCGAGCAGTTCGGGCGCAAGATCATCGAAAACCAGGCGATCGCGTTCACGCTCGCGCGGATGAAGATGGAGATCGACGCCGCCCGCCTGCTCGTCTGGCGCGCCTCCTGGATGGGCCGCAACCAGCACCGCTTCGAGAACGCCGAGGGATCCATGAGCAAGCTCAAGTCCGGCGAGGTCGCCGTCTGGGTCACCGAGCGCGCGATCCAGATCCTCGGCGGCAACGGCTACACCCGCGAGTACCCCGTCGAGCGCTGGCACCGCGACGCCAAGATCTACGACATCTTCGAGGGCACCGCAGAGATCCAACAACTCGTCATCGCACGCGCCATCTCAGGAATACAGATCAAGTAAGGATGGGACTGCGTTTTCGGGCCGGTTAGGCGTCCCGCAGCCGTTCGCCTTGCCCGTCGAAATGCCGTGAGGCAGTGTCCGTGCGCGCCAGTTCTCCTGCCAGTCGTGCAGGGTCGGCAGCGGCCAGGCTGGGTTGACTTATGGGCGGATCTGAGTAGGTTGACGCGCAGCATGAGCGGTGAGCCCTGTGGGACGGAAGGGCATCTCGGCGGGGCGTGCCTGCAACGGTGGGAAGGGGGCGGGGGTGCCGAGGGTGGATGGGGAAGTGGCCGTTGTGAGCACGCCGAGCGGTGGGGCGTTGGTTGCTCGGTGCAGCGAGGAGATGACCCTCTGGCGGGTCCGAGCGCTGCTTGTGACCGCAGCCGTCGTGTGCATCGCCGCGCTGGCGCTCACGGCGCGGCCGGGCACCTCTAGACTGGCCTTGCGCTACGGCCCTCAGGGTCGCGCCACCACTCGTCTGCCGGTGAGCCTCGCGGCGGCTGCCTCGGCGAGTATCGGCGCCTCTGACCAGCATTTCTGGCCGGTTCGCCGTGGCGACTCGCTGTTGGCTCAGGGTGGGGGCATTCGCAGCACCTTCACTGCCTCGGGCGCTGCCCTACGCGTGCTGCACGGCACCCTCGGACTGTCGCTCGCCGCTGTCGGGCGCGGTCAGCTCGTTGCGCCGGTGCCCGCGGTAGCGCCTACGGGAGCTGGCAGCGAGGTTGTGTACCGGCACGGTTCCGTCACGGAGTTCTACCGCAACGGGCCCTACGGACTGGAGCAAGGGTTCACCGTGGCGCGACGGCCGCTGGCGGGCACGGGATCACTCGGCCTGGCTCTTCGGGTTGACGGATCATTGTCCCCAAAGCAGGCCGGATCGCAGGTGCTGTTCAGAACCGCCAAGGGCGTCACGGCGCTGCAGTACGGACAGTTGAGCGCGCGAGACGCCACCGGCCGCCGCCTCGCCGCGTGGATGGAGGTCCGCGACGGGAGAGTTGAGGTTCGGATCGACGACAGCCATGCGCGCTACCCCTTGCGGATCGACCCGTTTATCCAGCAGGGCTCAAAGCTCACGGGTAGCGGTGAGAGCGGTAAAGGCGGGTTCGGCGAAGGCGGCGTCGCGCTGTCCTCCGACGGTAACACCGCGCTGATCGCCGGCGATGAAGACAACGGACGGGTCGGCGCGGTTTGGGTGTTTACGCGCTCCGGCTCGACGTGGACGCAGCAGGGCGCAAAGCTCAAAGGTAGCGGGGAGAGCGGCATAGGTCTCTTTGGCAGCAGCGTGGCGCTGTCGTCCGACGGCAACACGGCGCTCATCGGCGGCAGCTTCGACAACTCATTCACGGGCGCGGCGTGGGTGTTCACGCGCTCGGGCTCGACCTGGACGCAGCAGGGCGCGAAGCTCACAGGTAGCGGGGAGAGCGGCACGGCCGAATTCGGCAACGGCGTGGCGCTGTCCTCCGATGGCAACACCGCGATGATCGGCGGCGGCAGCGATCACGGGCGGGTCGGCGCGGCGTGGGTGTTCACGCGCTCGGGCTCGACCTGGACGCAGCAGGGGTCGAAGCTCACGGGCACCGGGGAGAGCGGCGAAGGCGCGTTTGGTGTCGGTGTTGCGTTGTCGAGCGACGGAAACACCGCCCTGATCGGCGGCTCCGGGGACAACGCCAACGTCGGGGCGGCATGGGTCTTCACGCGCTCCGGTTCGATTTGGACGCAGCAGGGGTCGAAGCTCACGGGCACCGGGGAGAGCGGGAAAGGTGGTCTCGGCAACGGCGTGGCGCTGTCGTCCGATGGCAACACCGCGCTGATCGGGGGCTGGAACGACAACAAAGGGGTGGAATTCAAAGGTGTCGGCGCGGCGTGGGTGTTCACGCGCTCGGGCTCGACCTGGACACAGCAGGGGTCGAAGCTCACGGGCACCGGGGAGGTCGGAGAAGGAGACTTCGGCGTGAGAGTGGCCCTCTCCTCCGACGGCAACATCGCGCTGATCGGCGGCTTCGCCGACAATGGCCCCGGCGGCAAAACTGTAATCGGGGTCGGCGCGGCGTGGGTGTTCACACGCTCGGGCTCGACCTGGACGCAGCAGGGGTCGAAGCTCACGGGCAGCGGGGAGGTCGGCGAAGGCGACTTCGGTACCGGCGTGGCGCTCTCCTCTGACGGCAAGACCGCGCTGGTCGGCGGGTCCGGTGATAACGGTCGCGTGGGCGCGGCGTGGGTGTTCGTGGACGCACCCGCCGTCACGGGCGTGAGCCCAGCCACCGGCCCGACCGTCGGCGGGACCACGGTGAGCATCACCGGGTCGGCGCTCTCGGGCGCGAGCGCCGTCAAGTTCGGTTCCACCAGCGCCAGCAGCTTCAAAGTCAACTCGGAAACCTCGATCGAAGCGACCTCCCCGGCGGGGAGTGGGACGGTGGATGTGATCGTGACGACCTCTGGCGGCAGCAGCGCCACCAGCTCGGCCGACCAGTTCACCTACGTGACGCCCCCGACAATCGGGAATTGCACGCCGTCGGTCACCCAGACCTCGGCGACGTTATGCGGAACCGTGAACCCCAACGGATCCGAAGTAGCCGAATGCAAGTTCGAATACGGCACCACGACCTCCTACGGGTCAAGCGCCCCGTGCATGCCCGCGCCGGGCTCCGGGACCAGTCCGGTCGAAGTGTCTGCGTCGGTAACCGGTCTGACTCCGAACACCCGCTATCACTTCAGGGTTTCGGCCACCAACGCAGGCGGCATGAGCAAGGGCGCAGACGAAACGTTCAAAACGCTGCACACCCCTCCGTTCGTGGAAACGAAGGCGGCCTCGTCGGTCGCACAGACCTCGGCGACGCTCAACGGCAGCGTGAAAAACGCGGGCAGCGGCGGGGAACTCCTCGAATGCAAGTTCGAATACGGCACCACGACCTCATACGGTTCAAGCGCCCCAGCCAAGCCGTGCCCGTCCGGTGAACCGGAACCGGGGCCGGGCGAAAACGTCCCCCTGTCCGCGCCTATCGCGGGCCTGGCCCCGAACACCAGCTACCACTTCAGGGTCTCGGCGACGAACCTGGGCGGGACGAGCAAAGGCTCAGACCAGAGCTTCACGACGCCACCCGCGTCGCACTGGTACAGCAACGGCGTGCCCGTGGGATCAGAAGCGGTGACTATCATCTCCTGGGGAACGATCGCGCTGAAGACCGTCGTCGGTGGAAGCGGTGAAGTGACTTGTCATACCGTGGCCGCTGGCACGGTGCGCAACCCGGAACCGTTCGCGACCAACCTGGGTGTCGGCTCGACGCAGGTTTGGTCGACTTTCCAGTGCGAAAGCACGACCTGCCCCTTCAACAGCGTGGTCACCGCGGGATCACTGCCGTGGGCATCGGCAGTGGAACGCGAAGGAACCTCTACGAGAATCAAAACCACCGCCCTCAACGTCAAGATCGACTGCCAGAAAGAAGGGAAATCCGAAGGAAGTGAAACGTTCGCAGGGGCACCTGCGCCAACCGCCAAACATGGCACCTCCTCGTTGCACCCAGGCTTCGTCGAATACGACGCGGGAGCTGGCACCCTCGAAAAGGAAGGCTCCAAAGGCACCGTTCTGGACAAACTCGAAGGCGAAGTCAAGGTCCTCGGCTACGACGAACAGGAACTCATCAACGTCAACTGAGCAGCAGGCCCTGCCCGGCCGGCTTGCGGGATACTGACTGGAGGATGTCTCTGGAGAACGTCGAGCTTGTCCGCCGTGGCTATGAGCGATTCAAGGACACGGGGCGGTTCGTCGCGGAGTTCGTCACACCGAACTTCACCTGGGACATGTCGAACTTCCGGGGATGGCCCGAGCAGCAGGTATATGAAGGACCTGCGGGAGCGCAGAGCTTTATCGACGAGTGGGGTGGTGCGTGGGATGACTGGGAGCTTCAGGTCGACGAGCTGCTCGACGCCGGGGAGCGGGTCGTCGCGCTCATAACCCAGCGCGGCCGGTCGAAGGCAACGGGGTTGCCAGTCGACATGTCGTTCGCACAGGTGTGGACTCTCAGGGACGGTAAGCAGACGCGGATGGAGATGTACTCCGACCGCAGCGAGGCACTTGAGGCCACGGGACTGCCCGGGTAGCGCTATGTCGCGGGACAACGTCGAATTAGTCCGCAGGGGATTCGAGATCTTCAACAGCGGCGACATCGACCGCATCCTGTCGTTCACGGGCGCCGATTTCGAAATCGAGGTTCCCCCGGGGCTATCAGCCGAGCCCGACACCTATCGTGGTGCCGAGGGCGTGCGCCGTTACTTTCAATCCTTCGACGAGGCGATGGACGAGGTCCACTTCCAGGCAGACCGGTTCTGGGACGCCGCCGAGGCGGTCGTCGTCGACGCGCTGGTCACCGCCAGGGGCAAGCGGACGGCGATCCCGGTCGAACAGCGAGCAGCGCAGCTGTGGACGATTCGCGGCGGCAGAGTGATTCGGATCCGGGCCTACGCCTCGCTACCGGAGGCGCTTGAGACCGTCGGCCTCGCGGAGTAGCCGCGCCCGCTCGGCGCGGTGCTCGACGCCCAGCTCCTGATAGGCCGTTGCGGCGCGGCCGAACGCCTCGTGGGAGCCCTCCGGGTCATCGTCGCGGAGGCTGCGGCCGAGCAGCATGTCGCAGCGCGCGACGTCGAGACGGCGACCGAGCCGTGCCCAGATCGCCTGCGCCTCGCGAAGCTCCTCGGTGGCCTCCGGAGGCTCTCCGACTATTCCACGCGCCTCCGATGCGGCCGCCTCCCCAACCGGGTAGTGCAGGCGCTGGGCGAGGGTCGTCGCCTGCTCGGCGGCGTCACGAGCGGCCTCGGTGTGCCCAGCAAGCGTGCGCACGAGCGCCAGGGAGGCGTATGCCTGGATCGAATCAGAGAGCAGCCCTGCCCGCTCGCAGACGCCCAGCGCGTCGGCGAGGGTCCGCTCCGCAAGGGCCAGCTCGCCGCGATCGCGCAGCGTCACGGAGAGTCCAAGCAACGCGCCGAATGCGGTCTCCGACCATCCGAGCTGCTCTGCCAGCTGGTACGCCTCGCTGAACAGTCGCGTGGAGGCATCCCACTCTCCGGCGCGCCACTGCATCACGCCTCGCAGCGCGTTTGCGAGGCACAGCTTGCCGACCAGGCCCTCCTGTTCTGCGAGCTCGGCGCTCGCCCTGCTTGCGCGCTCGACCTCCTCCCAATCGCAGCGATAGAAGGCCAGCTGGGCGATAGCTGCATGGAGTTCGATCTCCGCCGGGACGTCGCCGAGGCGCTGTGCCAAGGCCAGAGCGTCGCCATAGGACTGCTCCGCCGCGTGATAGTCGCCCTCCGCATACTCGAGATGGTGGCCGAGCGCGAGCATCGCCAGAACGGCCTCGTGCTCGTCGGAGTCCTGGGCCAGCTCGATCGCTCGCGCCAGGTTCTCGCGCGCCTTGACCGTGTCGCCGATGCGCCCGAAGACCCGCCCGAATATCCCGTGCGCGCGGCTCGCAGCGCGCACCTCGCCGAGGCGCTCGGCCAAGCGCAGCGCCTTCTCGGAGGCGTAGATCGCCAGCATGTTGTCGCCGACCTGCATATACAGCCAGGCCGCCTCCTCGTACAGCCGCACCAGCGCGAGCGACGGCGGACCGTCCTTGATCAGGTTGATGCCCTTCTGGTGATGCTCGATCGCCCGCGTGCGCTCACCCTTGTGCGCAAGCCCAGCGCCGATCTTGCGGTGCAGCTCGGCGACGTGCTCCAGGTCGTCACGCGACTGGTGGTAGTCGAGCCCCTGCTGCCAGACGTCGATTGCAGCATCCACGCGGCCCAGGCGCAGGGCCAGGTCGCCCTGCTTCTCATGAACGCGGGCCTGCTGCTCGTCATCGCCCACGCCCAGCGCGGCGGCGGCCTCATAGTGGGCGAGCGCCTCCTGGTTGGAGTGAAGCGCGCGCGCCCCATCGCCCGCGGCCTCCACGAACTGGAGCGCCTTTGCGCGGAGGGGAGCCAGCTCCTCGGGGGCGAGCCGGACCTCCGCACCGAGCGTCGCGGCGCGGCCGTAATGCTCCGCGAGCAGCGCCACCACCTCGTGGCGCCGCTCGCCAGCGCGGCCTTCGATGAACAGGCCGACCTCGAAGTGCTTGCGCGCCCGTACCGCCTTCGGGAGCATCGCGTAGGCGACCTCGCGAATCAGGACATGCTTGAAGGCGAGCTCCTGCTCGCCGGCGAGTCGAGCTCCTTCGACCGGCACGATGATGTCCTTCTCGCGCAATGTCTCGAGGGCCGCCTGAAGGTCGCCGCCCTCGGCCCTGGCCACGGGTGCGAGCGCGCCCTCCCAGAAGATCTGGCCCACGACCGCCGCATGCGCTACGAGCTCGCCCTCGAGTGGAGCGAGCGAATCGAGCCGGGCGGCGAGCAGTCCCTGCACGGTGTCGGGCAGCTCCGCCGCACGGGTTGCCCCGTCCTCGCTCAGGCGCTGCACGAGCTCCTCGGCGAAGAGCGGATTGCCGCCGGCTCGCTCGGCGAGCGCCTCCACCACGCCAGGCCCGGTGGTTGCTCCCCGCAGCAGGCTCTCGATCAGGTCTCGCGTGGACGCGGGGGGAAGCGGATCAAGAAAAAGCGTGCTGGCCGCCCGACGCGACGCGCCCCAGCCGGGACGGCGATCGAGCAGCTCTTCCCTTGCGAGGCAGACCTGCAGCATCGGGATTCGCATCCAATTCGACAGGTACTCGATCAGGTCGAGCATGCCCTCGTCCGCCCAGTGGATGTCCTCCCACGCCAGCACGAGGGGCTCCCCCTGGGCGACCGCCTCGAGATAGGCCCGCACGGCCCCAAACAGGCTCTCGCGTGCGTTCTGCGGATCATCGCGCTCAGGCAGCGCATGCAACTCGGGCGCCTGAATCTCGAGCAGCTGCGCGAGCGGTGCGATGCGCCGTGCCAGTGTCTCGTCGCCGCCATCTTCATCGGACACGAGCAGCGGTCCGAGCCTCGCAGAGAGCTTCTCCGAGGCGATCTCCGCCGAGTCGTCGTCGGCTATCGCCGATTCCGCGCGCAGCATTTCGCTGAGCGGCCAATAGACGATGCTGGATCCGAAGGGCAGGCAGCGGCCGCCACGAATCAGCGTCGGCGGATCGCTCGAGGCGAGCGATCGCTCGAGCTCGCGCAAGAGGCGCGTCTTTCCAACGCCGGCCTCGCCGAGGACCGTGACGAGATGCGGGATGCGGCTTCGCAGCACGCGCCCGAACTGCATCTCGAGCGATGCGAGCTCGTCGCGCCGGCCGACGAGCGGCGGCTCGCTGCGCGCCTTGCGAGCTCCGCTGTGCTCGACCGAAACGGCGATGGCACGCCAGGCCATCACGGGCTCGGCCTTGCCCTTCAGCTCAAGCGCGTCGAGCAACTGATAGTCGACGACGCCGGCGGTCGCCCGATGCGTCCGCTCGCCCACGGTGATCGTGCCCGGGCTTGCGCTCGTCTGCATCCGCGAGGCGACGTTGACGGCGTCGCCGATTACCGTGTAGTCGTCGCCGATCTTGCCCGCCAGGACCTCGCCGGTGTTGACCCCGACTCGGAGCGCGAACTCGAACCCGTAGTCAGCGAGCAGCCCGCGGTTGAGCTCCGCCATCGCGGATTGCATGCCCAGCGCGGCGCGCACCGCCCGCTCAGGGTCGTCCTCGTGCGCCACGGGCGCGCCGAACACCGCCATCACGTTGTCGCCGATGAACTTGTCGACCCGCCCACCGAAGCGCTCGACCTCGATTGCGAACCGGGTCAGGCAGCGGTCAACGAGCGCCTTCACGGTCTCGTGATCCAGGCGCTCGGCGATGGCCGTGTAACCGGACAGGTCGGCGAACAGAACCGTCACGGTGCGCCGCTGCTCGGTCGGCGCAACGTGTGCAGAACCAGCCGGCGCCTGCCCGCCCAGGCCGGCGCCGGAGCCGTCGAGCGGTGAGCCACACGCGATGCAGAAGCGTGCATGCGCCGGCGTATCGGCGCCGCACGATGGGCAACTGCGCGAGAGCGCGCTGCCACACGCCATGCAGAAACGGGCCGCCACCGCATTGGCGGCCCCACACTCCTGACAGTGCGCTTGCGCCTCCATGCCGTTTATCTTTGCGCGGCTGGCCAAGGCTGTACAGCCCCGCGCCCCGGTTCCCGCCCTTGAGAGGCCCGTGGCGCGCCGGCGCGTACCTCTAACCCGAGTACGGACGAGTCAGCGACTCGTTCCCCGGGAGCGGTCCGCCGTTCGATTCCAGGGGCTCGCCGGGGAGGGGGTCGGCCGCTGGCCTCGCGAGCTCCACCTCCCTCGCTCGCTGTTGCTGCGGGCGGACGTACGTCAGCCAGATCGCGGCGGCCGCAAGCAGGACGCCGCACAGGATCCACCCCAACGCGGTCGTTCCCACGCCGACGTACTTGAGGCCGGACGCGGCGATCACGAACGTGATGACGGGGCGGATGTAACGGTCCGGGGCGCTCGAGGACACCAGCGACCCGACGAGCACCGCCGGGACGCTCCCGATGATCAGCGAAACGGTGACCCCGAACGCGACGTGGCCGAAGGCCAGCGCTCCGAGGGCGGCCGCGAGCGTCAGCGGGACGGCCTGGGTCAGATCGGTGCCGACCAGCTGCTTGGCGCTGAGCAGCGGGTACACGAACAGCAGCATCACGATCATCAGGGATCCCGACCCGACCGACGTCATCCCGACGACGATTCCGCCGACCATCCCGATCGCGACCGTCCGCACGGGCCGGGGGACTACCTCGTGCACGACTTCGGTACGGCGTGCTCCCGTACGCCGGTCGAGGACGTATCGCAAGACCATCGCGGTGGCTCCCACGAGCAGCGCGATTCCGAGCGCCACCTGGATGTTGTGCTGAGCCGACTTCGCGTGGCCCAGCAGATGCAGCAGATACGCCCCGACGAACGCCAGCGGCACAGACCCGAGCACCATCCACCCGACGAGGCGCAGGTTGACCGTGCCCCGCCGCAGGTGGACCGCCGCGCCGAACGGCCGCATCAGCACGGCCGCGACCAGATCGCTCGAGATCGCCGCCGCCGGCTGGACCCCGAACAGCAGGATCAGCATCGGCGTCATCAGCGCGCCGCCCCCGGCTCCTGTCATTCCAACGAGGAAGCCGATGATCGCGGCCCCAAGAACGATGTACGGATCCACGTGCATAGGTCCCTCTCCCGCGCCGCGGCTGGTTGACGCTCCCGGCGCAACCCGGGCGCGAATCCGAGCATGGTAGCCCCATCTCCGAGAATGTCCAGGGAAACGGTGTGCTAACTGCTGAACACGCTCCGCGAAAGCCGCGCTAACCGCGCTGGTGGTCCCACGAGGAACTCCGGGCCGCTTCCACTCGCCGCTCCGCCCAGCGGCGTTGCTACCAGGGCTGTCCGGCGCCGCAGTGCGGGCACATCACGGTCGTCGAGACCTTCGCCTCGAACAGGAGTCCGCACTGGCAGGCGTAGGAGGCACGATCCACCGGTCCTCCCGCCTCGCGCACTCGCTGGACCGCACTATCGGTCGGCCTAGTCATCGCCTCCTGCGCGTCACGGCGGCGGCCTGGCCGCCGGAGGTGTCGCCTGTCGGCGATCGGGTGGAGGAGGTGCGGTCTCAACGAGCTCTGTCCACTAAACGCCGTCCACGTCAAAAGGTTTCGTGCCACAACCTTAATTTCCTCCTAAGTTGCCGTCCGCATGACCGGCGAAAGCGAGGGGCCACGCCGAGACGAGACGGGCCAAAGGCGTTTGCGATACTTGCCGCAGATGAACCCCGCTCGCAAGCGAACGGCGCGCCTGATCGTCGCGTTGAGTGCGGCAGTTGTGCTGGCGAGTGCGCTCATCTACACGAGCTTCAGCGCCGCAAGCCCGGCGCTGAGCCCCAGCCAGCTGGTTCGCCAGGCGCAGCCGGGACGCAGCTACCAGCTAACGGGCACCGTCGTGCCCGGGTCCGTGCACCGCCAGGGCGCCACGCTCGATTTCGGCGTGGAGGACCGCGCCGGCGGAACCGCGATCCCGGTCGCCTACACCGGCACTGTCCCTGACCCGTTCCGCGAAGGGCGCGAGGTTATCGTGACGGTGGAGCGCCAGCATGGTGTCTACGTCGGCGAACGAAACTCGCTGATCACCAAGTGCCCTTCGAAGTTCAAGACCGCTCCGCCCGGCGAGAAGCAGAACTACTGAGCTGATGGCGGGCCTCGGACGCGTATGCCTGCTGCTGGCGCTCGCCGTCTGCGTCTACGGCATCGGCGCCTCGCTGTACGGGGTCAGGAGCGCCCGCCCGGAGTTCTCCGCGTCCGGGCGCCGCTGTGTCTACGCGCTCGCGGGCATCCTCACGATCGCGTTCGCCGTACTCGAGATCGCGTTCCTGCGCAACGACTTCGCGTTCAACACGGTCGCCGACACGTCGAGTCGCACCACGCCAACCTTTTACAGGGCCGCCGCGGTCTGGTCCTCCCAGGAAGGCTCCCTGCTGCTGTGGGCGTGGCTGCTGTCGTTGTGGTCGAGCCTTGCCCTGTTCCTCACCCGCCGCCGCCTGCGGGACGTCGCGGCGTATGCGACGTCCGTCCTACTCGGCTTCGCAGGCTTCTTCATCTCTCTGATGATCTTCTACGCGAACCCGTTCGCGACGACTCGTCCGGCGCCGGTCGAAGGCGCGGGCCTCGACCCGCTGCTGCGCTTCCCGACGATGATGATCCACCCGCCGATGCTCTACTCGGGGTACACGCTGTGCACGATCCCGCTCGCCTTCGGCATCGGCGCGCTGCTCGCGCGCAGGGTCGACGCCGACTGGATCAAGGCGATCCGCCGCTTCGCTTTCGCCGCCTGGCTGTTCCTCGGCGTCGGGATCCTGCTCGGCGCCCGCTGGTCCTATGCCGAGCTCGGCTGGGGCGGCTACTGGGGCTGGGATGCGGTCGAGAACGCATCGCTGATGCCGTGGCTGACAGGGACCGCCTTCCTGCATTCGCTGATGATCCAGGAGAAGCGCGGGATGCTGAAGGTCTGGAACATCTCGCTCGTGCTTGCGACTGGAACGCTCGCGATCATGGGCACCTTCCTCGTGCGCAGCGGCATCCTCAACTCGATCCATGCGTTCGGCGGGGCGACGTTGGGCGTGCCATTCGTCATCTTGATCGCCGTCCTGATCGGCGGCTCGATCTATCTCGTCGTCTCGCGCCGCGAGATGCTGCGCTCCGAGCACCGGATCGATTCCCTGCTCTCGCGCGAGTCGATCTTCATCGCCAACAACGTCGTGCTCGTGGCGCTCTGCTTTGTGATCTTCTGGGGGACGTACTTCCCGCTCATCTCCGACGCGCTCACCGGCCACGAAGCGTCAGTTGGCCCGCCGTGGTTCGACCGCTACACGGTGCCGCTGGCGCTCGTGCTGGTCCTGTTGAGCGGCATTGGTCCGGTGATCACGTGGCGCCGCGCGACGGTCGCGAACGCCCGTCGCAACTTCACGGTGCCGGTGCTTAGCGCACTCATCACACTGGTCGCGCTGCTGGCAGCGGGCCTGCCGCAGAAGCCGTTTGCGATCGCGATGTTCTGCTGCGCGGCATTCGTGCTCGGCAGCATCGGACAGGAGTTCTTCCGCGGGGTCAGCGCGCGCCGCGCGATGGCCGGCGAGGCGGCGCCCGTCGCGCTGCTGTCGCTCGTAAGGCGAAACCGCAGGCGCTACGGCGGCTACATCGTGCATCTCGGGATCGCCGTGCTGTTCGTCGGCGTCGCCGCGTCCTCGTCCTTCCAGCACGCCAGCGAGCTCGGTCTCTCGCCCGGGCAATCCACGCGCGTTGGCGCATACACCGTCCGATACGTGCGCCCCACGGCGACGATCACGCCTAAGAACGACCGTGCCCACACCGGCTCCACGCTCAGCCTGGGTGCCGTGCTCGCGGTCTCCAAGCACGGGCATCACGTCGCCACGCTCCAGCCAAGCGAGGGCTTCTACGCGGCGGCCGGGGGTCAGGGATCGGTCGGGAGCCTGATCGCGGGTCAGCCCGTCAGCCACGTGAGCATGGACGCCGGCGCCACGCGCGACATCTGGAGCGCGATCGCGCCGAACATCGAAGCACCCGAGCTGCGGCGAATCGTGAGCCTCGGAAACCGCACCCTGCCGCCCGAAGACGCGATCGTGGCGATCGCCGCGATCGCGCGGACCTACCTGCAGCACCCGCCGCAGGCCCAGTTCCACCTGATCGTCTCGCCGCTCGTCATGTGGATCTGGCTCGGCGGGCTGATCGTCTTCGGCGGGGGGCTGATCGCGATCTGGCCCGCCCCCAGCGCCGTTCGCCGGCGCGTCGCCGTGCGTGCCCGCACGCGTGCCGCCCGCGGCCTGGCGCGCGCCTGACCTTTGAGCATCCTGATCGCGATCTTCACGCTGGCGCTCGTCGCAGTCGTCGTGCTCGTGGTCAGCGCGCCCCTGCGCGCCTCACGCAGGCGGCCGGACTCGGGCTCAGCCGGCCGGGGCGCCGAAGCAAAGGCTCGCGAGGCCGGGGCCGACGGCGCCGCCGTGGGGCCGTCGCCGCCCGCGCAGGCTGCTAAACATGTCGATCTCGAGGCTGCGCGCGAGGCGAAGTACCGCGAGATCCGCGACGCCGAGCTCGACTACCGCACCGGCAAGCTCTCGCGCGAGGACTATGAGGCGATCGACGGCGAGCTGCGCGCCGAAGCGATCGAGATCCTCAACCGCCTGGAGGCGGACGAGGAGGGCTAGGCTGGACTAGGCCCAGGGGCGCTTGAGCAGCACGAACGCGTTGATGAAGAACAGAATCGCGAAGAAGATCGTCCAGCGGTTGAGATTGCGCTCCACCATCGACCCCCCACCCAGCGGGCCCGCCCCGCTGCCGACGCCGAACGCGCCCGAGAGGCCCGAATCCTTGCCCGAATGCATCAGCACGAGGAAAATCACGATCACGGCGATCGCGACCTGCAGCACCGAAAGGATCGTTTCCATAGCGGCAGATTAGCGCGTCGGCCACCTCACGGACACCGGATAAGGGCGGCGGCATGCGCGCTCGTGCCGTCCGCGAAAGCGAAGTCGGCGGCGAACGGAAACCCTCCGGCGGGGCACCGGCGCGGCACCGTAATGGCAGCGAAGGAATGTGCCCGAGACCCGGGGTGCGCCACGCCGAGCGTCATCGAGGACGAGATGATCGACGCGTCCGGCTCGTACCTCACGCTCGGGATCGGCGGGACCGACACCGTCAGCTTGGAGCCGTAGGGCGCGCCGTCGCGTGAGACGACGGCGATGCTCGTGCTCTGCTGCTCCAGCGGGGTCTGCCCCCGGCCGAACAACGCGAACGACGTGTGGCCGCCGCGATTGGGCGTGCGCAGCGCCGTCAGAAGCGCTTCCTCGGGAATCGTCTGCGATCCCGCATGAACCTCGAGCACCGTGTGGCCCCGCCCGAGGAGCGATCCCGCCGGACAGGCGGCCGGTCCGCCGCTGCGCAGGCGCGAGGTAGGGCACTGGGCGGCCCTTCGCAGGTCGAGGGCGAGCCCTGCGGGCAGGTGCACGACCATGCTGCTGAGCGGGGGCGGCACTTCACCTTCGCTTGAACGGAGCTCGAATTCGAACGTGAATGCGGTGTCGGAGGCAAGCCTGTTGGGCAGGAACGAGGCGCGGATGCTGGCTGCGACCGTCTGCGCGGCCGCTGGCGCAGCCGTGGTGCAGGCCGCGATGGCAATGAGCATCAGCGCCAAACGCGCCGCGCCCGATCTCCTCGCTCCTTCGCTCACGCGCGCCGGCAGGGCACCGTGCGCGTGGCCATCACGGTCGAGCCGTCTTCGAACGTGAACTGGGAGGCGACGGGCCAGCCCCCACGTGGGCAGCTCCTGGGCAGGACAATCCCCCTCACCCTGAGCAGCTTGCGCTTGCCGTGAATCCTGCGGTAGTAGGCGACGTTATGCGCGCCGAGCGTCACGAAGGCGGTCTTCGCAGAGGCATTGGAGGCTTCCGGCAGGACTTTGATTTCCGGCACGTCGACGCTGAAGCCGAGGCCGTAGGGCTTGGGCCCGCGGATCACCGTCCCTTTCAGGATGACTTCCACCAGCACTGGGCTCGAGCCGCTCAGGAATATGAGCAGCTTCGTATGGCCGGGCCGGTTGTCGGAGAGGAAGAAGTCGAGCGTGTATTGCTCTTCGACGAGCTGTTTGCCCAGCATGTAGATGCCCTCGCCTCCCCCGAAGCCGGCCCTCGAGTTGGCAGGACAGGCCTTCGGGCCGAACTTCTGCAGCAGTGCTTCGGTGCAGACCCCGGTGCCTTCGAGGTCCAGCGTCACGCCCGCCGGGCCGTACACGTTCACGTGCCTGATCGGCGAGGGAACGGGACCGGTCGTCGATCCGATCGTGGCGCTGCCGAACGCGTTGGTCGGCATCCCCGGGTTGTTGGGCGAGAAGCCCGCTTCGGTGATGCTCACCGTCTCCGCCGCCCGGGCGCCAGCGAGCGGAATCAGAGTGGCGCAGCAGATGACCGCGCCTGCAAGGATCCGCATCTTGGCAACCATCGATCTCGAGCACCCACTCCCTCGGAGCCGCTTCGCCTCGGCCTCTCCCCGTCCTCTAACCCGCCAAGCCGAAGAATAGAGCGGTTCCAGGGAGCCGTGACGCAACCGGTTCGACGGCGGAGGAGCTCGTATGGTCCCCAAAAGGGGCAGCCATGGACGCTTACTGGCCAGCCCGGGGACTTCCGGCGAGGCCCAGCTCACGCAACTTCTGCGACCGACTCACGTGACCGCGAGGCCAAAGACGCGACCCGTGTAGCGCCGAATATTCCGCCGCCTGCGAAGCTACGGTCGCGTGGCCATGCCGGCCGCAGTGCTGCGCCGACCCGCGATCTGTGCGAATAATTACGAACCCTTTACGGATTCGTGGTTCTTTGCCGATAGGAAATTCGGGTAGGGGTATCCCGCGCTTGCGGGCCTCCTGCCCCGGCCACGACCATGGGACGACCGCAAGATGATCGAACTCGGCATATGCACTCCCTAAACCGGCCCCGCCGGCGGGCGTGGCGTGCGATGTTGAGCGCCCTCGCGGGCGGAGGGCTGACGGCCGCGAGCCTTGGCGGACAGCTCTCGAGCGCTGCGCTGGCCGATGGCACGACCACCGTTGAAGGCCCGACGCCGCCGGCCAGCACGAGTCCCACGACGACCGCCGAAACCGCCCCGAGCCAACCGTCGACCACCACGACCACGGTCCTCGCGCCAGCTCCCACGCCGGGCAGGAAACGCTCGACCACCACGACCACCGGACCCCGGCCCAGCAGTCCGGCGCCCGCGGCCCCGCAAGCCCCCAAGGTCGTCCTGCGCCAGAAGCAGAAGAACACCGCGGGAAGCAAAGCGAACGCGAGAATCACGCCCACGAGCGGCAAGCTCAAGGAAGGCTCCAACAGCGGCGCGGCAAAGGGCCCCAGCAACGTGGCGCTCTCGCCGCAGCTCATCGCCAGCCAGGCTGGGGCGCTCGCGGCGGCGCTCGCCTCCTCCGCGGCATCGGTACAGGCACTCGGCTTCTACCGCATCCCGCCGTTCCTGCTTCCGATCTACAAGGCGGCCGCCGCCCAGTACGGCGTGCCCTGGCAGATCCTCGCCGCCATCAACGAAATCGAGACCAACTACGGCAGCGACCAGTCGGTGTCAACCGCGGGTGCGGTGGGCTGGATGCAGTTCATGCCGGCGACCTGGCTGCAGTACGGCGTGGACGCCCTCAACGCCGGCTACGCGGACCCCTACAACCCCGTGGACGCGATCTTCGCCGCTGCGCGCTACCTGCGCGCCGCCGGAGCGGTGACCGACCTGCACGCGGCGATCCTCGCCTACAACCACTCAGAGGAATACGCGAGCTCGGTGCTGCTGCGGGCGAAGCTGATCTCGACCTACCCTCGGTCGGTCGTCGCGACGCTCACCGGGCTGATCGACGGCCGCCTGCCCGTCACCGGCAAGCAGGTCGACTGGGGGGCGCTGCTCCCGACGCGCTCGAGCGCGACCGCCAGCGCCACCGTCGCCCCGAGCACCGCCAAGAGCGAAGCGCCCGCCCAAGCCGCGCCCGCGGCCAAAGCAGCACCCGTGCCGGGCAGCTCGCCGGCTCCGTCGCCCACGTCGGCCGTTGCCCGAGTTGCCAAGAAGGGCGCCAAGTCAGAACCTCCCCTGCAGCTCGTCGATTTGATGAGCGCTCCGAACGCCAACGTGGTCGCCGTTCAGGACGGGCGCATCATGCAGGTGGGGGAGACCCGCGAGCTGGGCAAGTACGTGGTCCTGCGCGACGTCTACGGCGACCTCTTCACCTACGCGGGGCTCGGGAGCATCGCGCCGACCTACACGCCGCCGCACGTGGCGCCCGGCGCCGGTGGGACCCCAGCGGCCACGATCGCCAACACGCACGATCGCGCGCCCTCGCAACCGGCCACGGCGGGCCGTCAGCCCCTCACGCTGCAGGTCAAGGCCCCGGCGCGAGCGCGGCCCGCCGGGACAAGCCAGCGCGCCGTCGTCCCCGCCGACCCCGGCGAAGCGGCGCCCGCCGGGATGGGCAAGGTGCGCCTGTTCGCCCACCCCGGTAACCCCGACGCCATCGCCGCGGCGGCGAGCGCGAGCGGCGCCAGGTCAAACGCAGGACATCGCCCGCTGAAGCTGCGCCGCGGCGCGATCGTCGCGACCGGCACGGTGCTCGGCCGCGTGCACACGCCCGCCGGCGCCGCGCATGGACACCTGCGCTTCGCGATCCGTCCCGCAGGCGACGTCGCCACGATCGACCCGCGCCCGGTCCTCGCCAGCTGGGCTCAGCTCGCCGCGGCATTGCACCCGCAGGGCGCGAAGGCCGTCCGACCGCTGTTGGGTGCCACGGCCAGCGACGTCTTCCTGCTCTCGAACGATCAGCTCGCGAGCGACGTGCTCTCGGACCCCGGCATCACGATCGACGCTTGCGGCCGAAGCGACATCGCCTCGGGAGCGGTCGACAGGCGCGTGCTGGCGATGCTCGCCTTCCTCTCCCGCAGCGGCCTGCAGCCGACGGTCAGCGGCCTGCGGTGCACGGCCGCCCACTCCTCCGAAGCGGGCGCGGCGACCAAGTCGCCGGGGATGCACGCGCTCGACATCGCCGCCGTCAACGGCACGCCGATCGCCGGCCATCAGGGCCCCGGAACGGTCACCGACCTCGCGATCCGCACCCTCCTCAGTCTTCCCGGCGAATACCAGCCGGAGCGCGTCGTGAGCCTGATGCGCTACCCGGGGGCGGCGAACACGCACGCGACGCCGCAGGCCTGGAGCCACATTCACGTCGAATTCCGCGTCGCGAGCCCGACCGTCGCCTCCGCTGTCGGCGCCCCCGGCGCCGTCGCGCGCTCGGCAGCCGCTGCGCCCACGGTGGTCTCGCAACTCGTCGGCGGGGGCGGTCTGACTTCCAACGAGTGGGACCAATTGGTCACGCGCATCGCCGCGCTGCCGGCGCCCACGGTCGCCGTCAAGCCGAGCAGCTCGGCGATCGCCGACCCGAAGCACCCCTGAGTCGGCCCCTCGGCCCACAGGGGCCCATCCCTCCGTATGCCATGATCAGCCCGCATGTCCACCTACGGCGGGATTGATCTCGGCGGGACCAAGATCCAGGCCGTCGTCGTCGACGAGGACAACAGCGTGCTCGGTTCAGCCCGCCGCCCGACGCCGACCACCGGGGGACCAGCGGACGTCGCGCGCGAGCTCGAGTCCGCGCTGCGCGACGCCGCCGGCGCGGCAGAGGTCGATCCATCGCAGCTGGCTGGAGTCGGGGTCGGGACGCCCGGGATCGTGGAGGAGGGAGATGTGACGCAGGCAGGCAACCTTCCCGGCTGGGAGGGCACCTTCCCGCTCGGCCCGACGCTCTCGCGGGCACTCGGGGTTCAGGTGAGGCTAGGCAACGACGTGCAGGTCGCGACCGCGGCCGAGTTCAAACTGGGGGCCGGCCGGCTGTATGACTCGCTGCTCGGCGTCTTCTGGGGAACGGGCGTCGGCGGTGCGCTGATCCTCGACCGGGGGCCGTGGCGAGGGCGTGGGGGCGCGGGCGAGATTGGGCACATGGTCGTCGAGATCAACGGCGCGCGTTGCACTTGCGGACGCAAGGGCTGCGTGGAGGCCTACGCCGGCCGCGGCGCGATGGAAGGGCACGTTCACAAGCTGGTCGAGAAGGGGCGCAAGACCAAGCTCTTCGACCTGATGCGGGAGCGCGGGCGCACGCGCCTGACCAGCGGCGTCTGGGCACGTGCCCTCGAGCATGGCGACAAAATGGCGCAGCAGATGATCGATCGCGCGGTGGGGGCTCTGGGCGCGGGCATCGCCTCGGCCCAGAACCTGATCGACGTCGAGGGTGTGATTATCGGCGGCGGTCTCGGCGTGCGGCTCGGCCATCCGTACGCGAAGCGCATCGCCGAGGCGATGCAGCCGCATCTGTTCCACGATTCGCGGCCTCCGCACGTTCACGTCGCCGCGCTCGGCGACCTCGGCGGCGCGGTCGGGGCGGCGTTGCTCCTCCGCACCGGGGCGTAACGTATGGAGCCGTCTTGACGCAGCCGGTAGTGCACCTCTCGTCGGTTCTACGGAGCCCGCTGCTCGACCGCGCGGGGGAGCGGCTTGGCCGCGTCGAGGATCTGATCGTCCGCCTCGCCGACGGCGGCTATCCGCCGGTGACCGGCCTGAAGGCGAGGATCGGGGGCCGCGAGCTGTTCGTCCCGGTCGACCGGATCGCCGCGCTCGAGCCCGGCGCCGTCCGCCTGGCGGGCGAGACACTGAGCCTCGGCCGCTTCGAGCGGAGGGCCGGCGAGGTGCTGCTGGGCGCCGACGTGCTCGGCCGCAAGCTCGTGTACGTCGAGGCCGAGCCGCCGATCCTCGTAACGGCCTACGAGATCGAGCTTGCCTGCATCGACGGCTGGTGGCGCCTGGTCGGCGTCGATCACAACCCGCGGGCTCGCCTCCGGCGCCTGCTGCCGCGTCGCCTGCGTGGGCTGATCGCGGATCGGCCGTTCCTCGACTGGACCGACCTGGAGCCGTTCGTCGGGCATGTCCCCAGCGCACGCCTGCGCTTCTCGCATCGAAAGCTCGCCAACCTGCACCCCGCCGAGATCGCCGATCTGGTCGAGGCCGCCTCGCACGACGAGGGCGAGGAGATCATCGAGGCGGTCGGCCAGGATCGCGAGCTCGAGGCCGACGTGTTCGAGGAGCTCGACGAGCACCATCAGCTCGAGTTCATCCGCGAGCGCCCCGACTCCCAGGTTGCAGCTGTGATCGCGCGAATGGCGCCGGACGACGCCGCCGATCTGATCGTCGAGATCGATCAGGACCGGCGCGGTCGTGTACTTGCGCTGCTCCCGCCGGCGAAGCGACGGCGGATCGAGGCGCTGCTGGGCTATAACCCCTCGACGGCCGGCGGTCTCATGAGCCCCGACTTCATCGGCCTGGCGTCGGGCGACACGGTGGCACGGGCGATCGAGCGGGTGCGAACCAGCGATCTGGCGCCCGGCACACTCACCAGCGTCTACCTGATCGACTCCGGCGGCGGGCTCGTGGGCTCGGTGCTGGTCGTCACCCTGCTGCGCGCCGACGAGCAAACGGCGCTCGACGCGCTGGCCGACCATGAGCCGGTCTCGGTGAAGACCGGCGCCGATCTGCCCGAGGTGGCGCGCGCGATGACCGACTACAACCTGGTCATGCTGCCGGTGCTCGACGACGACGAGCGCATGGTGGGAGTGATCACCGTCGACGACGTGCTGGAGCTGACGCTGCCGACCGGCTGGCGTAGGCGCTTCGGGGTCGCCAGCGACTGACGCGCGGAGGCCTGCGAAGCGGCCCGCATTGCTAGGCTGAGCGGTCGATGAGTCCGTACTGGGCGCGTAGAAAGGAGGTCGGCATGGACCGAGAACAGCCACGAAGTACCCAGCCGGCCGCACGCCTGTCGGGCCCGTCCCTCCTGGCCTACTAGCTCTCGCGGGACCCCGCCCGCGCCGGCGCGCGCCGAGACGTGACGCGCAGCCCTAGGAGCAAGGAAAGGAGGAAGTCCGAGATGGCCGAGGACCAGACGACGCTGGCGCCCGTCGAGCAGCGGCCCGGCGGCGTGCCTCCAGTCCTCGACGACGCCCACATCGGGGACATCCGCGGCGCCCTCGGCACGATCCGGATGTACGACACCGGCGAGCGCCACGGCCTGCGCTCGCGGGCGATGGCGCTGCTCGCGATCATGGGGCCGGGGCTGATCGTGATGGTCGGCGATAACGATGCGGGGGGCGTCTCGACGTACTCCCAGGCCGGCCAGAACTACGGCACGAGCCTGCTGTGGGTGCTGGTGCTGCTGATCCCCGTGCTGATCGTCAACCAGGAGATGGTCATCCGACTCGGCGCGGTCACTGGCGTCGGGCACGCGCGCCTGATCTTCGAGCGTTTCGGCAAGTTCTGGGGTGCGTTCTCCGTCGGCGACCTCTTCATCCTCAACTTCCTCACGATCGTCACCGAGTTCATCGGCGTGAGCCTTGCGCTCGGCTACTTCGGGATCAGCAAGTACGTGGCCGTGCCAGTCGCGGCAGCGGCGCTGATCGCGATCACCTCGACGGGCAGCTTCCGCAGCTGGGAGAGGTTCATGTACGTGTTCGTCGTGGCGAATTTCCTCGTCATCCCCCTCGTCATCTTCGCTCACCCGGGTGTGGGGAACATCGTCCAGCACACCTTTTCGCCGGGGATTCTCGGTGGGGCAAGCTCGACGGCCGTGCTGCTGATCATCGCGATCGTCGGCACGACCGTCGCGCCCTGGCAGCTGTTCTTCCAGCAGTCGAACATCATCGACAAGCGGATCACGCCGCGGTGGATCAACTATGAGCGGGCGGACACGGTGATCGGGGCGTTCGTAGTCGTGATCGGAGCCGGGGCGCTGATGGTGCTCACCGCCTTCGCCTTCGGCGGCACCCCGGCCTTCGGCCACTTCGGCGACGCTGGGACGGTCGCCTCCGAGCTCGCGCACTACCTCGGCTCGACCGCCGGCACCTTCTTCGCGATCGTGCTGCTGAATGCGTCGCTGATCGGCGCCGCGGCCGTGACGCTCTCGACGTCCTACGCCTTCGGCGACGTCTTCGGGGCCAAGCACTCGCTCAACCGCGGCCCGCTGGACGCGAAGCTCTTCTACGCGAGCTTCGCCCTGATGGCCCTCGCGGCCGCCGGCATCGTGCTGATCCCGCACGCGCCACTCGGCCTGATCACGACCTCCGTGCAGGCGCTGGCGGGGGTGCTGCTTCCGAGCGCGACGGTCTTCCTGCTGCTGCTCTGCAACGATCGCGAGGTGCTGGGCCCGTGGCGCAACCCGCCGTGGCTGAACGCGATCGCGAGTGTGATCATCGGCGTCCTGATCGAGCTCTCCCTGATCCTCATGGCCAGCACGATGTTTCCCAGCCTGAACGTCGTGCACCTGTTCACCTACCTCTCGCTCGGGTTGCTCGTGATCCTCGCCGGGATGGGGATCTACGTGCTCCGCACGCGACCGACGGCCCGTGCGATCGAGCTCGAGCCGATCTCCAAGGAGCGGCGCAGCACGTGGACCATGCCGCCGCTCGCCCTGCTCGAGCGCCCCGTGTGGTCGCCCGGGCGCAGGGCCGCGATGCTCGTCCTGCGCGGCTATCTGGTCGTGGCCGTGCTGCTGCTCGTCGTCAAGACGGTCCAGCTCGGCCCCTAGGAAGGGGACCGCGAGGCGCCGGCCTTGGCGCCGGGTGCGCCCGCTCGCGGCCGGCCGCTCTATGTTGAGCTGCGGTGCTGCCGTTCTGGATCTCGATCGCTCTGCTGTCGCTTGCTCAGGGTGCGCTGGTGGCGCTCCCGCGCGGGCTGGCGGCGCCGCGGCTGTCCTTTCTGCGCGGCCGGCGCTGGGCCGTCGTGCCGGCGCTTTCGGTAATCGGCTTCGTGCTGATCGCGCGGGGCGCCGAACACGCGAGCGCTCAGGGCCTGACCTACCTGGCCCTCTGCGCGGTACCGCCACTGGCCGCGCTCGCACTCGGGTGGCTCTCGCACGGAGCCCGCCCGGCCAGAGCGCTGCTCGTGCTGCCGCTGTTCGCGCTCGCGTGGGCCGATCGCGGCGGTCTCGCCGGAGACGCCGCGGCGCTCACGCTCTCGGCGTTCAGCTGCGTGACCCTCGCCGTGTTGCTGGCGGCCGTGACACCGCCGCGCTGGCTGGCCGCCGGTATCGTTGCGATGGCCGTCGCAGACACAGCGCTCGTGGTCTCCGACCTCCTACGAGACCCGAACAACGCGCTCAACGCCGCCCACCCCGCAGCGGGGCTGCCGCGGCTGCAGAGCGCGGCACTCGGCTCTGCCGTGATGGGCTACGGCGACCTCTTCGTCGCGGCGTTGCTGGGCGCTCTGCTGGCGGTCACGGCGGGGTCGTCGTTTCAGCTGCGCGGCGCTGCGCTCACGGCGATGCTGGCGCTCTGCTTCGACCTGCTTTTCTTCGTCGTCAACGAGCTGCCGGCGACGGTGCCCGTTGCGGTCGCGCTCGTGGCGCTGATCATGCGCCGGCGGCGATCCGCTTGGCGGTTGGGAACTCACCCGCCTCCGCGAGCGGGTCGGCACCCGCCTCGCCGAGCTCGTATTCCAGCTGCGCGGTGACCCTGCGAGCGGTGGACTCGACGGCTGGGGGGGCCGGCACCTCCCGATCGGAGGCAGCGCCGGCCTGCTCGATGCGCCGAACCTGGGGGATCACGCGATGGTCGAAGGAACCGACCGCCTCGTTGTAGGCGGAAGTGGCAGAGTCGAGCTGGCGGCCGACCTTTGCGAAGGGCTCGACGAACCGGCCCAGTCGCCGATGAAGCTCCCGCGCCGACTCGGCGATCTCGCGTGCGGACTCGGCGATCAGGTCCTGACGCCATCCGTAATGAACGGCCCACAAGAGTCCGATCAAGGTCGTGGGGGTGGCCATCAGGACCTGCTGCTGGACGCCGTACTCGATCAGCGCCGGATCCGCCGCGAGCGCTGCCTGATAGATGCCGTCGGAGGGAACGAACATGACGACGAACTCGGGCGTCGAGTCGAGCTGACCCTGATATCCCTTCGACGCGAGCTTTGCGATGTGCTCGCGCGTCTGGGAGGCATGGCGCGCGGTGTGCAGCTCGCGATCTGACTCCGTCGAGGACTCGAGCGCCGAGAGGTAGGCGTCGAGCGGGACCTTCGAGTCGACGACCACCAGCTTGCCGCCGGGCAGGCGCACGAGCATGTCCGGTCGCAGCGACCCGCTCGACGTCGCGATCGTGCTCTGCTCGACGAAGTCGCAGTGGGAGACCATGCCCGCCATCTCGACGACGTTACGCAGCTGGATCTCCCCCCACGAGCCGCGCGTCGTCGGTCGCTTCAGCGCGGTGACGAGGTTGCCGGTCTCATTGCGCAGCGTGCCCACGCCCTCACCGAGCTGGCGAACCATCTGAGCGAGCTCGCCCTGCGCCTGGCGGCGCTCGCGCTCGAGGCGCCCGATCTCACTCTCCATCCGGCCAAGCTTCTCCTCGACGGGCCGGACGATGCCCTTGATCTCCTCCGCCCGCCTTGACATCTCGCCGGCCGCTCGCTCCTCCTCCGTGCGGCGCACCTGCTCGAGGCGCTGCGCGAGCGAATCGCCGGTCTCGCGCAGGACGTCCACTGAGATCGAGCGCAGCTCGTTGCGCCGGCGCTCGCGGTTGGCCTTGAGCAGCGCGCGGGCACACCCGGCGGCGATCAGGACTGCGACGATGAGCAGCAACACGCTCAAGGCATTCATGGCACGACCTCTCGATGGCTGGACCGTTAACGGTGGCATCCCGCTCGGACATCTACCGCCCAGCGGAGCCGGGCCAGAGTCTTGACCGAAGGACACTCCCGACCTCACCCGCTGAAGCGAGGGTCTCGAAGCACACGCGTAGCGCCCTGCCTAGGCCGGGTGCCCCCTTTTTGTCGCATATCGCTCCGCTGCCCCTTCGAGTACGCCCAGCATCGCGGGCGCTGCGGGGACGAGTCGAGCACGCTCCGGCACGGCGGCGATCACCTGCCGCTCGGGGGCCGGCGATAGGGCCCGGATGACTATGTCATCGCGCACGACCGACAGGGCCAGCTCGGGGATCAGGGCGACGCCGACGCCGGCCGCAACGAGGCCCTGCACGGTCTGATAGTCGTCGCTCTCAAAGGCCACGTTCGGCTCGAAGCCGGCGGCGTGGCAGCTGCGTATCACGTGGCGTGCGCACTGGCTCGCTCGCGAGGTCTGGACCCAGGCTTCTCCGTCGAGATCCTGCAGTCGGATGCGCCCTCGCTCCGCCAGCGCGTGATCGCGTGGCAGAGCCAGATACATCGGGTCCGCGAGCAGCTCCACCCGTGTCATGCCCTGAGTTGGCAGGCTCTGCCCGGCGAACTCGAACAGGAGCGCCAGGTCGAGCTCGCCGGCGCGTAGCCGCGGGACGACGTCCTCGGGCTCGCCCTCCACGAGCGTCAGCTCCACGTCGGGGTGATAGGAGCGGAACGTCGCGATCGCCAGCGGCATCAGCGTCGCGCCCGCCGTGGGGAAGGAGGCCATGCGCAGGCGCCCTCCGCGCAGGCCGGCGATCGCCGAGAGCGCGTCCTCCGCGGCTTCAAGGCGGGCGAGGATGCCCTCAGCGTGACGCACCAGCGCCTGGCCGGCTGCCGTCAGGCTGACGCCACGGGGATGACGCTCGACCAGCGTCAGGGCCGTCTCGGCCTCGAGCGCCGCGATCTGCTGGGAGACGGCCGACTGCGAGTAGGAGAGCGCCTCGGCAGCGCCGGAGAAGGATCCGCGGTAGGCGACCTCCTTGAGAACCCGTAGGCGGCCAACGTTAAGCATAAGCTTTACTTATAGCGCAAATCAGCAAGATCAGTGGGTCTGATGGCAGGAGGATGTCAGCATGGTGGAGAAACCACCCGAGAGATCACTTCCAAGAGAAAGACCACAGGAGAGAAGCCATGTCCATCAAAATCATCGTGTCCTACGACGGCACGGCGAACGAGGACGACGCTGTTGCCCTCGGCCGCGTGTTCGCCGACGCCGGCGCCGAGCTCGCGCTCGCATACGTGCGTCACACGCACGAGCCCGACCGCGACCGCGAGACGCTCGTCCAGAGCCAGGCGCAGGAGCTGCTCGACCGCGGCGCGACGCTGCTGGGCGACCCCAATGTGGCGCGCCACGTGGTGACCGACCGCTCAACGCCAGAGGGACTGCGTGCGCTTGCCGAGCGCGAGGGCGCCGAGGCGATCGTCTTTTGCTCTGACTCGCACACCGCCAAGGGCCACGTCTCGATCGGCAACTCGGCCGAGCGCCTGCTCGATGGCGGTCACGCCGCGATCGCGATCGCGCCGGTCGACTTCGCCGAGAGCACGTCTGCCGCAGGCATCCGCCATGTCGTCCCCGTAGGTGACGGAGACGGTGGCGCGCAGGCGACGGCCGAGTCGCTGGCCGCTGCGCTGCACGCGGCGGTTGCGCCGGTGGCCAACGACCAGGCGGACCTGCTCGTGTTCGATTCCCGCCCGGACGCCGAGCCGGGGCAGATTCTGCTCAGCTCCTCCGCGGCGCATCTGATCGAGATCGCGACCTGCCCGGTGCTCGTCGTCCCGCGCGGCGCCGCCCTGCGGTTCGACACGACGCCTGCGGCGGTCGGCGTCTAGACCGCGAGAGGGCCGCACGTGCCGCCGCGCTCTTGCGCGCGGCGGCGTCAGGTGCCCGCACGTGCCGCCGCGCGCTTGCGCGCGGCGGCGTCACGCGCGGCGGCGTCACCTGCTCGTGCGCGCCCGACGGCGCGCGAGCACGTAGCGTGCGAGCGCCTGGACGAAGTCGAGCGCGCCGCCAACGAGGTGGGCGCCACCACCTGTCCACAGCCGCGCCTCGGCCCGGCGCAGCATAGCTCTGCGTGGTCGTGGCGGCACGAGGCGGCACGGTATCGTGGCGGGGGTGCCAGCAGCCGTCAAGACCACCGTCACGGAGCTTGCCGACTCGCGCGTGCGTCTGCAGGTCGAGGTGCCCCCGGAGGAGCTCGAGGGGCGGCTCGAGCGCAAGGCCCAGCAGCTTGGCCGCGATCTCAAGCTGCCCGGATTTCGCCGAGGGAAGGTCCCGGGCCCGCTCGTCATTCAGCGCATCGGCCGCGAGGTCGTGCTCGAGGAAGCCGTGCGTGACACGCTCTCGAGCTGGTACGCCGACGCAATCGAGTCATCCGGCATCGTGCCGGTGGGCGATCCGCAGGTCGACCTCGGCGAGCTCCCGGCGCGGGGCCACGCGCTCGAGTTCGCGATCGAGATCGGCGTGCTTCCGAAGGCCGAGCTCGGCGACTACCTCGGGCTCGAGGTCGCCCGGCGCGATCCACAAGTTTCCGAGGAGCAGATCGAGCAGGAGGTCGAGGCGATGCGCGAGCGCCTGGCGCGGCTCGAGACGGCCGAGCGCCCGGCCGCGGAGGGCGACTTCGTGGTCGTCGACTACGTCGGATCGCTCGCCACCGGGGACGAATCGGATGGGGGCTCGAAATCGGAGCCTTTCGCGGGCGGCGAGGGTCGAGACCAGCTGATCGAGCTCGGGTCCGGCAACCTGATCCCGGGCTTCGAGAAGGGCCTGCTCGGGGCGAGCGCAGGCGATACCCGCACGATCGAGGTGCCGTTCCCGCCCGACTACGCCAACAAGGAGCTCGCAGGGCGCGAGGGATCCTTCGAGGTGACGGTGAAGGAGGTGAAGCTCAAGCAGCTGCCGACGCTCGACGAGGACTTCGCCGTCGACGCGGGCTTCGACGACGTGCAGGAACTGCGCGAGGACATCCGCCGCCGCCTGCTCGAGGTCGAGGAGCAGCGCATCGAGGGCGAGTTTCGCGAGGCGGCGCTCGACGCGGCGGTCTCGCGGGCGCGCGTGGCGGTCACGCCGGAGCTCGTGAAGGCGCGGGCGAGGGAGATGTGGGAGCGGATGCTGCACTCCCTCTCGCATCGGGGGATCTCGCGCGAGGCGTACGTGCGGGTGCTCGGCCGCCCCGAGGAGGAGATCCTCGCCGACATGGAGGCCGACGCCGAGCAGGCACTGCGCCGTGAGGCGGTGCTCACCGCCGTGGTGGACGCCGAGCGGATCGAGCCCACGGAGCAGGAGCTGCTGGACGCGCTCACGCCGGTGGCTGAGCGCGAAGGCCTCGAGCCGCAGAAGCTGCTGGACGAGATGCGCCAGCGCGGCAGGCTCGAGGAGGTCCGCGAGGATCTGTCGGTGCGCGACGCGATCGAGCTGATCGCCTCGCGAGCTGTTCCGATCCCGCCCGCACAGGCGCGGGCGCGCGAACAGCTGTGGACGCCGGAGAAGGCCGCGGAGGCCGAGGCCGGCAGCGAGGCCGCCACCGCTGCGTCCGGCCGCTTGTGGACCCCCGCCGATCAAAGATCGAACAGCTAGCCTCTAGAGGAATCCGGTCCGCGAAGTGAAACAAAGGCGAGGACTATGAGCCCACTTGTCCCAATGGTCGTTGAGCAGACGTCGCGAGGAGAGCGAGCCTTCGACATCTACAGCCGCTTGCTCAACGAGCGCATCATCTTCCTCGGTACACCCGTCGACGACCAGATCGCAAACCTGATCGTCGCCCAGCTGCTGCACCTCGAGTCCGAGGATCCAGAGAAGGACATCTCGCTCTACATCAACTCGCCCGGAGGATCGGTCTATGCGGGCCTCGCGATCTACGACACGATGCAATTCATCAAACCGGACGTGCAGACGATATGCGTCGGCATCGCGATGTCGATGGGAGCGCTGCTGCTGGCCGGCGGCGCAGAGGGCAAGCGCATGGCGCTGCCCAATGCCAAGATCTTGATTCACCAGGTCTCCTCGAGCTTTCAGGGTCAGGCGACCGACATCGAGATCCACGCCAAAGAGATCATCGACGTTCGCCGCAGGCTCGATGAGATCATCGCCAAGCACACGCACAAAGACCTCGAGCAGGTACGCAACGACACCGAGCGGGACTACTTCATGAGCTCCGAGGAGGCGAAGGGGTACGGCATCATCGACCGGGTGATCTCGGAGCACTAGCTCCGGGATCGGCTGGCAAGCGCCTGGATCGGGAGGAAAGACGGCAATGGCCAGACCAACAGACACCAACGAGCAGCTCCTGTGCAGCTTCTGCGGGAAGTCTCAGCGGCAGGTCAAGAAGCTGATCGCCGGTCCCGGCGTCTACATCTGCGACGAGTGCATCGACCTCTGCAACGAGATCATCGACGAGGAGCTCGCCGCCCCGCCCGCGTTCGACCTCGAGAACCTGCCGAAGCCGCGTGAGATCTACAGCGTGCTCGACGAGTACGTGGTCGGCCAAGACCCCTCCAAGCGGACACTCTCGGTCGCCGTCTACAACCACTACAAGCGCGTGCAGATGATGATGTCCGGCGACTCCGACATCGAGCTGCAGAAGTCGAACATCCTGCTGCTCGGCCCGACCGGCTGCGGCAAGACGCTGCTGGCCCAGACGCTGGCGCGCATCCTCAACGTGCCCTTCGCGATCGCCGACGCGACCGCATTGACCGAGGCCGGTTATGTCGGCGAGGACGTCGAGAACATTCTGCTCAAGCTGATCCAGGCCGCCGACTACGACGTCAAGAAGGCCGAGACGGGAATCATCTACATAGACGAGGTCGACAAGATCGCGCGCAAGGCAGACAACCCGTCGATCACGCGTGACGTCTCCGGCGAGGGCGTGCAGCAGGCGCTGTTGAAGATTCTCGAGGGGACCCAGGCTTCGGTGCCGCCCCAGGGAGGCCGCAAGCACCCCCACCAGGAGTTCCTCACGATCGACACGACCAACGTGCTGTTCATCTGCGGCGGCGCGTTCGCGAACCTCGACAAGGTGATCGAGCGGCGCATCGGCCACAAAGGTGTCGGCTTCGCCGCGGCGATCGAGAAGAAGGCCGAGCGTGACACCGGTGAAGTGTTCGAGCACTGCCTGCCGGAGGACCTGATCGAGTATGGGCTGATCCCCGAGTTCATCGGCCGGCTGCCGGTGATGTCGGCGGTGCACCAGCTCACCCGCGACGACCTCGTTTCGATCCTGATCGAGCCACGCAACGCATTGGTCAAGCAGTTCCAGCGCTTCTTCGCCTTCGACGGCATCGAGCTCGTCTTCTCCGAGGACTCACTCACGGCCGTCGCCGAGAAGGGGCTCGCGCGCGATACCGGCGCCCGCGGGCTGAGGTCGATAATCGAGGAGATCCTGCTCGAGGTGCAGTTCGAGCTGCCCTCGCGCCGCGACGTGAAGAAGTGCGTCGTCACGAAGGAGACGGTCGAGAAGGGACTCACCCCGACGCTGGTCACCGAAGCGGCGCCCGAAGAGGCAGAGACCGGTTCGCTGCGAGAGGAGTCGGCCTGAGCCCACGCGCTACCATCGCGCCTATGCCCAGAGGAAAGATCAGAGCGAAGGCCACGCTCGAGCGCGCCAAGCGCCTGCCGTGGGCCGCGGCGCTCCAGGCCGGCATGGTGCTGCGCAGTCGCTGGAAGGCCCTCTCACAGAAGGACCGGGATCGTTTGATTCGCCTCATGCGCGACTCAAGAGGGCGGCTCTCGAATCTCAGCGGCCGGGAGCGAAACGAGTTGCGGCGGCTGGTCCGCAGGGCCGACTTGAGCGGCCTCAGTCGGGACCTGTTCGCATTGCGCGGCGGGCGCCGAGGCCGCAAGCGCCGCTGAGACCCACATCGCGTGAGTGACGTGGAGGAGCTGACCGGGGGCGAGCAGGGCCGCGAGCTCGCAGCGGACGCCCGTACGCCCGCGCGCGCGAGCGAGCAGGGCGCCGCCCAGATGTCCGCCCCCCAGATGTCCTCCGCCTGGACCCAGGCGCAGGCCGAGCAACACCTGCGCTCGCTCGAGCTCTTCGGCATGCGCTTCGGACTGGACCGAATGCGGCGCATGATGACCGCGCTCTCCTCTCCACAGCGAAGCTTCGAGGCGATCCACGTGCTGGGCACCAACGGAAAGTCCTCCACCACGCGGATGATCGCCGCGATCCTCGAGCGCCACGGGGTGCATACCGGTACGTATCTCTCGCCCCATCTGATCTCCTACACGGAACGGGTGCAGGTGGGCGAGCGCGATCTGGAGGCGGATGCCTTCGCCTCCGCCGTCGCGCGCGCGGCGCGAGCCGCCGAGCAGGTCAACCGTACCCTGTCCGACGAAGATCACGTGACCCAGTTCGAACTGCTCACGGCGGCCGCGATATGGGAGCTGGCGCGGCGAGGCATCGGCGTCGCGGTCGTCGAGGCGGGCCTGGGTGGACGCTACGACGCGACCAGCGTTATCGACTCGCGCCTGACCGTCCTCACGAATATCGGACTCGAGCACACGCGCTGGCTTGGACCGACGCTGAAGGACATAGCCGAGGAGAAGCTCGCGGTCGTGCAGCCAGGCTCGACGCTGGTGCTCGGAGCCGATCTCGCCGAGCCCGCGCTCGCGGTGGCGCAGGAGGTGGCTCGCGAGCGCTCCGCCCGGATCGTGACGGCGGGCAGCCCCGCCGGCGTGCCACGGCTGCTTGCGAGGGGTTCCTTCCAGCGGCGCAACTTCGCGCTCGCGCGCGCCGCCGCCGAGTCGTATCTGAGCGGCGCGGGCGTGCGCCTCGACGAGCGCGCGCTGAGCGAGGCCGCGGCATCGGTTGAGGTTACGGGACGCCTACAGATCCTCGACGGTGATCCCCTGACCGTGCTCGACGGCGCTCACAACCCCGACGCGATCCTGGCGCTGCTGGAGGCGCTGCCAGAGGTGCTCCCGCCCGGCGCCCCCGTAGCCCTGGTGCTCGGTGTGCTCGAGGACAAGGACGCCGCAGCGATGCTCGCGCCACTTCTCGAGGTGTGTGAGCGCGCCTGGTTCACGGCGCCACCCAGCGCTCGTGCGCTGTCACCAGCGGCGCTCCAGTCGCTCGCACGCCAGCTCGGCTTCGAGGCGGTCGCGTGTGAGCCCAAGCCCTCCCGCGCGCTCGCCGAGGCGCGCCACTGGGCGAGCGAGCACGGCGGCGCCGTGCTGGCGACGGGCTCGGTCTACCTGGTGGGCGAGCTGCTCGGCCAAGTCGAATCCTCCGGTACGATTGAACGTCCGCAAGCTCGTTCGCGGAGGTTCACAAGATGAACGAGGAAGGCCCATCCGTGCTCACGATGATCGGCGCAGTTGCTGTGATCGTCGCGCTCGTGATCCTCGTCTTCTTCGCTGCTGGCTACGGGTTCGGCCGCCTGTTTCTCTAAACTCAGCCGGCCGATGCCACCCCTGGCTTATTTCGGAGTTGAAAGCAGCGGCTTGAACCTGGTCATCGACCTGCTGATCCTGTTCGTCGTCGTCGTCTA
>DASZFA010000017.1:0-3681 GCA_035940255.1 Solirubrobacteraceae bacterium | reverse complement strand
TGATGCTCGGATGGATCTGTGACCACGGAATGACATTGCCCATGACGCGAGCCTAACCCCCCGTTTTGACAGCTGTCTGTCGCAAACTTGGCGACCTGCCCGAGTTGTTCAAGTGGCGTGGTGGAACCCGGGCAGCCGCCTATCAAGTACGTCACGAACGCGCTGCCAGATGGAGGTCGCTTTATCTGCACAGTCGGTCTGGCGAGGCTTGGACAGACCGAGATTGGCGCCCAGGTCGGGGCGAAGCGGGACCACCAATGGGATCACCGCGTGATCGACGTGCTGCAGTTTCTCGCGAACTAGGTCATCGGTTCCGGGGCAAGAATCTTGCCGGAAGAGACGGTCCAATACGGCTGGACGCACTTTCTTCTGCGACAGCGCACGCCGAAGGTCCTCGAAGTCTTCGAGATCGCAGACGTCTACAGCAACGAACCGGAGCCACCCGTCGTGCCGGGCGTGGATCGCGCGATCCGTCTCACGGCAGCCGCCGACGATATCATGCGGCGCAATGGATTCCCAGGAATCGGCGATTTTCCATACCGTGGCAAAGGCGCCGTCTCATGCATCCATCTGTCGGAGGACACCACGCAGCCCTTCTTCATGGATCGGGAGGCTCTTCACAACCCTCGAGACTCGGGATGGTCGATCAGCTGCGGAGACATGCTTGAAGAGCATCAAGAATCCGACTTGTTCATCGAGCACCTCGCGCACATTGCGGCGCGTAGACCGTTCATCGTCCCCTACCTGACGCTTCCCATCGGCTACGCCGTGTCGTTCGAGCGCGACGGGGCGTTCATCTTCAGGCCAGGCAAAGACGAGAATCGGCGCGATCCCGGAAAACCGTACGACTTCGGGCCCTGGAGCCTCATCGACTGACGTTTCGCCTGGTCTGATTACGCGCTCGGGACTTCTTCCTCTTCCGAGACAAGGCTCGAGCCGTTGGCCGGCGGAGCTTCAGCGGATGCCGCGACCAGGGCTGGGCCGGGGAGCCGAATGATGGTCCAGTCGTCGCCCTTCTCGGCGCGTTCGGCCAGCGCCTCGTCCTTCGAGAAGAGGATGACCTGGTGGTCGAGCCGGCCTAATTCGTTCATAGCGGCGCTCAGCCGGCGGCGGTCGGCGTGCACCAGCGCCTCGTCGAGGAGGAGGGGAGGGGGCTCGGCGTTGCCGCCGATGATCCGGGCCAACGCCAGGCGTTCGAGCAGGTAGATCAACGAACGGGTACCGAGGCTGAGGTTGTCGACATCTTTATATGTACGCTGGTCCTGGGTTCGTACCTGCAGCGCAAGATCCTCGCCGATACGCACATCGCGGTAGCGGCCGTTCGTGATCGGGGAGAGCTGGCCCTGGAGTTGCGACTTGAGCCTCGGGATGACGGCCCTGCGGACCGACTTCGCCGCCGCCTCCAGCGTTTCGATGGCGAGGTCGTAGGCGTGAGCCTCTGCTTCCAGTTCCTGGAGCTGCTCGCGGGCGGTCGCGATCTCCTCTTCCAGCGAGGCGACATCGCCGATCTGGGTCAGCCGGTCGTTGAGGAGCTCCTCGGCCCGAGCACGTTCCTCCTGGGCTCGCTCCTTGCTGCCGCGATGCTGGTCTCGCTGCCGTTCGAGCTCGGCCAGCGGCAGCGCCGCGAACTCCGCCACCGCGGCCGGGTCCACACTGCGGCTGACCTCACCGATCTGGCGAGCCAGGTCGTCGACCAGCTGCCGGAGCGATGCTCCCTCGTCGTTCGACGCGGCGCCCCGCTGGTTCTCGAGCTCGGCGAGCCTCGCGCTCGAGGCCCGGTATGCCTCGGCGTGGCCGACCCCGGCGTCCCAGGCCTGCGCCGCGCGCTCCATGTCGGTCTCGGCGATGCCGGCCGGGGCGTAGATGGCGGTGAGCTGACGAGCATAGTCGTCGGCCTTGGCGCGCTCGGCGAGCGAGCGCTGGCCAGGCGCCCGAAGCTGCTCCAACTGCGCGTCGAGCTGCTCGATCCTGGTGCGGACCTGCTGGGCTGTGCGGGCGGCCTCGCAACTCGCAATGAAATCGCGGGCGGCACCGAGCGCCTCACGCCGGTCGAACCCCAACTGGTCGAGCAGGCTGTGCAGTCGCTGACGCAGTGACTCGCGCCGCTGATCCAACTCGGATTCAGCGCGGGATGCGTCCTGCGATCGCTCGCTGGCGGCATTCCAGGCGAGCGTGTCCTGGGACAGTGATTCCACCTCGCGGACGACCTCGTCAACCGCCTCTTCGGTCGGTGCGGGCTGCGGAAGTCCCCACGATCCGACCAGCTCGCGCAGGCTGCGCCCGGCGGCCTGCGCGCGCTCCTCCAATTCGGTGGCCTGCCGGTCGAGCTCGAGGCGGGTCGCGTCGTAGCGCACTTTCTGGAGGTGCTCGACCAGAGCCTGCTGGAGTTCCGCCGAGCTCCGCACGCCCCACGGCTGGAGGATCTCACGACGTTTGACCCGTGCCTCGTCCTTGGCGCGGAGCCGGCGATCGACCTCGCGCACGGCGGCGCCCCGCACCCAGATCCCGATGCCGGTGGACAGGACACCCATGCCGAGGAGGAAGAAGGCCGCCCCGCTGAGCGGAAGCGGCATGCCCCCTTGCAGGGCCAGGAAGGCGACCAAAATTGCCATCGCGGTGAGCAGCAGCCCGCCGAGCATCGCCCCGAGGAACGTGCGTTGCCGGCTTCGGGCGCGCTCCGCCATCGCCTCCTCGCGTCGCATCGACTCCTCCGCCTGTTGACCGCTCTTGATGACGTCGGGCACTTCCTTGTAGCGGGCGATGTCGTGTTTGAGCTGCTCGAGGCGCGGCGGCAGCTCGGCGCCCGCCCGGCGGCGTGCCTCGAGCGCGACGTTGTGGCGCTCGTGCCATTCGGAGAAGACGCGCTGGAATTCCATCTGACGGGCGGGCCAGTCGAGGTTGTTCCCGATCAAGCCTGGGTGCCGCTCCGCGATCCGGCGAGCCTCGTCTGCTGAAGTCTGCGCGCGAAGGTGGACCTCAGGCGCCTGGGTGTCGGCAACGTTGAGCGTGGAAAGGAGCTCGCGGACGGTGGGCTCGTGGCCGAGCGCGGCCTCGTCGATGCCGCGGGCTCGCGTTTCGTGGCCCTTGGCCTCGGCGTCGAGCTTCTGGCGCTCCGCCTCGAGCTGCTGCACCTGGGCGGTGGTGTCGGCGGCGCGACCTTCGAAGTCGGCCTGCGTCTCCCTCGATGCGCGCAGGTGACTCCGCAATTCCTGAACCTCCGCCTGGCGGTCGAGAGGGAACATCGCGAAACGGGTGTGCTCCTCCTGTCGCCCGCGTTCCTCGGCGATCGCGTGTTCGAGCGTGTCGACGCGCTCCAACCGGTGACGCGCATCTTGCAAGCGGGACGCGAGCAGGGCCGCCTCGAGCGTTTGCACGATCCCCAGCTCGGCCTCCGTCAGCGCCGAAACGGTCTCTCGCTTCTGCGCCAGTTCGTCGACCGCGGCTCGTGCCTGGCGAGCGGCGGCAAGCTGTCGCTCAAGCTCGGTCAGGCGAGCCTCGAGGTCGTGCAGCGGACCAGTGCGCCCGCGCGGCTTGCCGATCCGATGGGTCCGCTCCTGGCGGAGGCGGTCGAGCACTTTTTGCGCCGTTCGGTCGGGATGCGCCGAGTCGGCCAGGGCGACGATCGCCTCCTTGATCGTGCCGGCGTCTTCAAGGCGCAGCACCTCGCTGCGCGAGATGCAC
>DASZFA010000016.1:0-13364 GCA_035940255.1 Solirubrobacteraceae bacterium | reverse complement strand
GCCGACAGCGACGCGCTCACCGCTCTCCTCGCCAAGGGCGCCCTGCCCGGTGTCCACTTCCATACCGACGACCTCGACGCCATCTTCGAGAAGCTGCGCGCCTCGGGCGCCGAGATCGTGCAGGAGCCGACCGACGAGCCGTGGGGCACGCGAGACTGCGCCGTGCGTGACCCGTCCGGCAATCTGGTGCGCATCGACCAGCCGCCCGCCGCCTAGCCTGGTCAGACCGAGCCCAGGCGACGCCGACGGAGATCGCGAAGGGCGCCCCCGCCTAACAGATGGAGACCGATGAGCATGGCCACGAGGACGGACACGCAATCGCCTGCGCTGCACGTTGCCGACAGCCACGATCTGATCAGCGTGCACGGCGCGCGCGTGAACAACCTCAAGGATCTCAGCCTCGAGATCCCAAAGCGCCGGCTAACGGTGTTCACCGGCGTCTCAGGCTCGGGCAAGAGCTCGCTGGTGTTCGGCACGATCGCCGCGGAGTCGCAGCGGCTGATCAACGAGACCTACAGCGCGTTCGTGCAGGGCTTCATGCCGACGCTGGCGCGGCCCGAGGTGGACGTACTGGAAGGGCTGACGACGGCGATCATCGTCGACCAGGAGCGGATGGGCGCCGACGCGCGCTCCACGGTAGGCACCGCGACCGACGCGGGCGCGATGCTGCGCATCCTCTTCAGCCGAATCGGGCAGCCATACATCGGCTCGCCCCAGGCGTTCTCCTTCAACGTCGCATCCATCTCGGGAGCCGGCGCGGTCACCTTCGAACGCGGCGGCCGCACGACGAAAGAGAGGCGCAGCTTCAGCATCCTCGGCGGCATGTGCCCGCGCTGCGAGGGCCGTGGCTCGGTCAACGACATCGACCTCGCGCAGCTGTACGACGACACCAAGTCGCTAAACGAGGGTGCGCTCACGATCCCCGGCTACAGCATGGACGGCTGGTATGGCCGGATCTTCACAGGCTGCGGCTTCTTCGACCCGGACAAGCCCATCAAGAAGTTCACCAAGAAAGAGCTGGGCGATCTGCTCTACAGGGACGCAACCAGGATAAAGGTCGATGGCGTCAACCTGACGTACGAGGGCCTGATCCCGCGGATGCAGAAGTCGATGCTGTCCAAGGACCTCGACGCGCTGCAGCCGCACGTCCGCGCTTTCGTCGAGCGGGCGGTCACTTTCACCACCTGTCCCGAGTGCGACGGGACCCGGCTCAGCGCGGAGGCCCGCTCGTCGAAGATCGACGCAATCAACATCGCCGACGCCTGCACGATGCAGATCAGCGAGCTCGCCGCATGGGTGGGCGAGCTCGACGACCCATCGGTCGCGCCGCTCATCGAAGCGCTTGGCGCGACTCTCGACTCGTTCGTGGACATCGGGCTTGGCTACCTCTCGCTCGACCGGCCGTCGGGCACGCTCTCCGGTGGCGAGGCGCAGCGCGTCAAGATGATCCGCCACCTCGGCTCGTCGCTCACCGACGTCACGTACGTCTTCGACGAGCCGACGATCGGGCTGCACCCCCACGACATCCAGCGGATGAACGACCTGCTGCTGGCGCTGCGCGACAAGGGCAACACGGTGCTGGTCGTGGAGCACAAGCCGGAGGCGATCGCGATCGCCGAGCACGTCGTCGACCTCGGTCCGGGCGCCGGCACCGCGGGCGGTGAGGTGGTGTTCGAGGGCACCGTCGAGGGGCTGCGCGCCAGCGGCACGCTCACCGGGCGCCACCTCGACGATCGCGCCGCCCTGAAGCCGTCGGTGCGGACGTCGGAGGGGGTTCTGAACGTGCGCAGCGCCAGCACCCACAACCTCAAGGACGTCGACGTCGACGTCCCGCTTGGCGTGCTGGTCGTCGTCACCGGCGTGGCGGGCTCGGGCAAGAGCTCGCTGATCGACGGCTCGATCTCGCCCCGCCCCGGGGTCGTGTCGGTCGACCAGGCAGCGATCAAGGGCTCGCGGCGCAGCAACCCGGCGACGTACACGGGACTGCTCGACCCGATCCGCAAGGCGTTCGCGAAGGAGAACGGCGTCAAGCCAGCGCTGTTCAGCGCCAACTCCGAGGGCGCCTGCCCCAACTGCAACGGCGCCGGCGTGATCTACACCGACCTGGCGATCATGGCCGGTGTAGCCGCCCCGTGCGAGGTGTGCGAGGGGAAGCGGTTTCAGGCCGAGGTGCTCGAGTACAGGTTCGCGGGCAAGGACATCAGCGAGGTGCTCGCGATGCCGGTGGTGGCGGCGAGCGAGTTCTTCGGGTCCGGCGAGGGCAAGAACGCTCCCGCGCACAAGATCCTGACTCGGCTCGCCGACGTCGGGCTCGGCTACCTCAGCCTCGGCCAGCCCCTCCCCACGCTGTCCGGCGGCGAGCGACAGCGGCTCAAGCTGGCCACGCAGATGGCCGAGAACGGCGACGTCTACGTCCTCGACGAGCCGACCGCCGGCCTGCACCTGGCCGACGTCGAGCAGCTGCTCGGCCTACTCGACCGGCTCGTCGACTCGGGCAAGTCAGTCATCGTCATCGAGCACCACCAGGCGGTCATGGCGCACGCCGACTGGATCATCGACCTCGGCCCCGGCGCCGGCCACGACGGCGGCCGGATCGTCTTCGAGGGCACACCCGCCGAGCTCGTCGCGGCGCGCTCCACGCTCACCGGCGAGCACCTCGCGGCCTACGTTGGGACAACCGTGTGAGCCGAGCCGGTGCTCCGCCGCGAAGCGGGTATGTGAGCGACAGGCTAGAGAGGTCGGAGATCCTCCACTCGGCAAGGGCGCTCTGCGAGATCGATGATCTCTGGGTCTCCGGTGAGGAGCGGCAGATCGTGGGCCGCGGCGGTCGTAACCGCGAAGCAGTCCCCGAGCGCGATTGGTGCTCGCGCCTTCAGGCGAGCGACCTCCATCATCCGGGCTGTCCCAGGGAGGTCCAAGGTGAATGCGTTCCGTAGGTCGTCGAGTGTCTCATCAGCGGCAGAGCGCCCCTGATCGCGAGCTACTCGGTAGTAGACCTCCACAATGTTTACCCAGCTCACGACTGGGCGATCCGCTAGCAACTCCTCGACCCTCGAGAGTGCAGGCTGCTCACCATCGAGCCATGCCAGGACTGCCCAAGAGTCCAGGCAGGCGCTCACCGAGGCTCGCGCGCGCGGTCTTCGAGCAGGCGAGCCGCCATCCCCGTCTTCGAGAACCGACCGCCCAGCCGCACGGGAGATCGCCGGGCAAAGAGCACGATCTCCTCGTCGCGTAGCTCGAAGTCGACCTCATCGCCCGGTTGAAGGTGAGCGCGATCACGCAATTCCTTCGGAATCACCACCTGCCCCTTGGCACCAATCCGTCCAGTCATACTCCACAAGTATAACGAGCATCACCCGTCGACCTCTGGACAAAGCGTCAGGCCAATCGGGGCAGCCACCTGGCCGAAGTGGGCGCGTGAGCCAATGGTCTCCCGCTGGAGCGGCGAAATGCGAACGCTCCTGCATGATCCCGGTTACGATGCCGCCGATGAACTCGACGGACCGCTACCTGGACCTGCTGAAGGGCTGCCTGACACGCAGCCTCTTTCTTGACGAGCAGCGCCAGGAAGTCCACCTGGCCGGGTGGCGTTGGTACCTGTGGAAGGCGTTCAAGCGACTCGAGAAAGGCTACAACTGGCGGATCGTAGGGCCGCGGCCAGTGGTCGTGGCGAACCGTGAGGAAGGTCGAGACTGGCCGCAGAACGGCGAGACGATGATCGGCAAAGCTCGCCTCGACAACCTCCAGGCTTGCGTGACGCAGGTGCTGGAGGACGACGTTCCTGGCGACCTGCTCGAGGCAGGCGTGTGGCGCGGCGGGGCGTCGATCCTGATGCGAGCTGTTCTCGCTGTGTATGGCAGCGACCGAGCGGTTTGGTTGGCCGACTCGTTCGAGGGGCTTCCACCGCCGGACACCGAGCGGTTTCCGCAGGACGCCGGTCTGGACTTCAGTCAGTTCCCAGCTCTCAAGGTCGGGGTCGAGCAGGTCAAGGCCAACTTTGCGAAATACGGGCTGCTCGACGACCAGGTGCGATTTCTACCCGGCTGGTTCAAGGACACGCTTCCGTCGGCGCCGATCGAGCAGCTCGCGCTCATCAGGCTCGATGGAGACCTCTACGAGTCCACGATCGATTCGATCGCCGCGCTCTACCCCAAGCTGTCGGTGGGAGGCTTCCTCATCGTCGACGACTACAACAATCCAGGCTGGGCAAAGGCCGCCGGACAGGCGATCAGGGACTACCGCGAGGAGCACGGCATAACCGAGCCGATCCAAGAAATCGACTGGACAGGGGTTTACTGGCGGCGGGAGCGGTAGCACCTGCCGGGCGCCCCCGCGCCGACCCTGGAGGGCCGTCGCGCACCGCACGGCTCGGCGACGAACATGCGCGCGCACCCGCTGGCAGTTGATCTAATAGCCTTGTAGGCCCCCTGGAGGGGTGGCAGAGCGGTTGAATGCGGTGGTCTCGAAAACCATTGTGCGTCTTAACGGCGTACCGGGAGTTCGAATCTCCCCCCCTCCGTTTTTGCGCTGTTGGAGGTCGTTGTTCGAAATCGGGCCGTATGCTTGTCTTATGACGGTCAGCAATGAGTCGTGTCGGCTTGCTGAGGAGAGCAGCCGGAGGCTTGCGGCGATGGCTCCCGAGGCTCATCTCAAGGCTGCCGAGCTGCTGCGCGAAGTTATGCCGCGACTGGCGAACGGACGGCAGCGCGCGCTCGCCGAGACGATGGCGCGTCGCTTCGAGGGACGCGCGGCTCAGCGCTCATTGTCTTCGTCCGCCTGATTGGGCCCTCTCCGCAAGCGCTTCATCCTTCAACTCGGCAAGTCTGCTCGTGACCCGGTGTAGTGCCGCAAGCGCATCTCGGTCGCCACCGCCGGCGAGTATCCCGACCGCCTCGGCCTCACCGAGAAGCTCGATCACGGGCATCGTGTAACGCCTCTGCACATGCTGGATGTCAGCGTCATACAGAAGCAGCTCGCCGGCAATGCCCACGACCTCTTCGGCCAGGCTACGGGCGAGCTGTATGGTCTGCTCTGGGTTGCTCATCGACCAAGCATCCTCAGGACTGCGGTTACTTTCGACATCCGACCGATGGACGCAGCGAACCGACGATGTCGTCGATCGAATGAGCTATTCGTCTATTGCGCTACTGATCGCGTCTGTGTCAGCCGTGGCCTCCCCGAGCGTTCTGGGGCCTCTTGCGCTTGGGGTCACCGGGACCGTATCGCTCCTCGTGGAGCTTCCGGATCAGGTCTTCGCGTGCGAGTCGGGGTTCTCAACGCCGTAGCGCCGCAGTATGCGTCGCACGCGATCGGGGATCGGGGCCTTCTCGCCGAGGCGGTCGGCGCACACGAAGATGTGGACGATGCGGCCCTCCGCGAGCGTTTTCCCATCCCGTGCGATCTCGATCGCGGACACCATGGACGTGTTGCCAAGACGCTCGACCTCAAGCGTGATATCGAGTTCGTCGTCGAAGCGGGCCGGGGCGCGGAAGCGCACCTCCACCTCGGCGACCACAAGGTCGACGCCGTCGGCTGTCAGCGCATCGTAGGAACCCAGCGCCTCGCGCCACAGCTCGGTCAAGATGACGTCAAAGTAGACGAGATAGTTGGCGTTAAAGACGTGGCCCTGGGCGTCGCACTCGTTGTAACGAACCCGCAGGTGGTGCACGAACGCGGGCCGCACCCAACGCATGGGCTGAGCGCACCTCATCCGCCCTTGGCCCAAATCGCTCCTTGTGGAGCTTCCGAATCAGTGGCCACGGAGATTTCGAGGACTTTCCCGCCATCCCGTTGTAGATCGAAGCTCGAACTGTGACGCGGTAGTCACGGCGAGGCGGGTACGACCGCATAGCCGCATGCGACTGCCGCGTCCGCCAGATCGCGATCCCAGGTGACCGTGACGAGCTCGGCGTCCTCGACGCTGATCACGGAGGCGAGATGAACGGCGTCGTATCCGCGCAGCCCATGAAGCTCGGCAAGCTCGCCCGCGGACTGCGCTAGCGCGGCGTCGATGCCAATCACGTGAAGCAAAGCTCTTCGGCGAGGCCCGACCCCTGCTCGGCGAAGATGAGCTTGATCAGGGCGGACGTATCGAAGTAGGCGATCAGCGACGCTGCTCAGCAACGAGGCCTGATACCGGCCCAACCGATCGAAGCTGTCGGCGCCTTGCGCTGGGCTGCTTAGGCCGGGTCGGCTCTCGCACGAGCCCACGTGCGCGCAGATCGACGAGCGGATCTCCTTCCCCCATAGGCGACCATAGACGCTACCGCCGCGAGGCGAAGAACTCGCTGAGCAGCTCGCCGCCCTCGCTCGCGAGCAGCCCGCCGGCGACGTCCGGGCGATGGTTCAGCCGAGGCTCGCCCAGCACGTCGAGCACGCTCCCGCACGCCCCCGCCTTGGGGTCGCTCGCGCCGTAGACGACCCGCGGCAACCTTGCTAGCACGATCGCCCCGGCGCACATCGCGCACGGCTCGAGCGTCACGTAGAGGACGGTGTCGAGCAGGCGCCAGCTGCCCACCGCCCGCGCGGCCTCGCGCAGGGCGAGGATCTCGGCGTGCGCGGTGGGGTCCTGGCGCAGCTCACGCTCGTTGTGCCCCGTCGCGACGAGCTCGCCGTCGCGCACGAGCACCGCGCCAATCGGCACGTCATCGTGTTCCAACGCACGCTCCGCCTCACGCAGAGCCATGCGCATGAAGTAGTCGTCACGTGGGAAGAAGCGCTCGCTCATTGGTCTTACCCGCGGCGTCTGCGACAGTGCCTCCTCCCGCAGCGCCAGCGCTTCATCATTACAAGACACCATGCGCCTCCCAACCGCCCGCCCAACCACGCGCCGCGCGTTGGCTCGCACTTTGATCCTCGCGGCGTTGTATGCGACCACGGCGCTCTGCGCGAGCGCACCGGTGGCATTGGCGTCCACTCCCGCCACCTACGCCCCCGACGAGGTGGTCGTCGGCTACGCCCCCGCCGGCGCCGTCGCAGCCCGCTACAGCGACGCCTCCGGGGAAAGCGCTGCCAGCGTCCGCACGCGTGTGCTGCGCCTCGCCTCCGGCGTGAGCATCGCGCAAGAGCTTCGCCGTCTGCGCGCGCAACCGGACGTCGCGTGGGCGGTGCCCGATTACCGCGCGCATGTCGCCGGCGGGCCGGTCCCGGACGACGAAGGCACCGGTCACGCGCCGGGCGACTGGCAGGAACTGCAGTGGAACTTCGTCGGCCCGTTCGGCGTCAACGCACCCGAAGCGTGGTCCAACGTCGCCGCCGACGGCGCGCCCGGCGGTCAGGGGGTGGTCGTCGCGGTGCTCGACACGGGCGTCGCCTACGCCAACCGCGGCCCGTTCCGCCGCTCGCCCGACTTCAGCCGCTACACGTTCGTAAAAGGTTATGACTTCGTCGCCAAAAACCCCTACCCGAACGATCGCAACGGGCACGGGACGTTCGTGGCGGGAACCATCGCCGAGGCGACAAACAACCGCTACGGCCTCACCGGCCTCGCCTTCGGCGCGCGCATCATGCCCGTGCGCGTGCTCGACAGCCAGGGCGAAGGCGAAGCTTCGACGATCGCCGAAGGCGTGAGGTTCGCCGTCGAGCACCACGCGCAGGTGATCAACCTCAGCCTCGAGTTCTCCCCCGGCGTGACCGCCGCAGACATCCCCGAGCTGATCAGAGCGATCAACTACGCGCACCGCCACAACGTGCTCGTGGTCGCCGCCGCGGGCAACGAGGGCCACGCCGCGATCGCCTATCCGGCGCGCGCTCCCAACGTCGTGTCCGTCGGCGCCACCACCCAACACGGCTGCCTGGCCGACTACTCCAATGACGGCGCCGGCCTCACGCTCGTCGCTCCCGGCGGCGGCGCCGACGCGAATCTCCCCGGCGATCCCAACTGCTTCCCCGAAAAGCCCCCAGGCGGTGACATCTACCAGGTGACGTTCACCGGCAGCTCCTACACCCGGTTCGGAATGCCGTCCGGATACGAAGGCACCTCGATGGCGACTCCGCACGTGGCGGCGACCGCCGCACTGATCATCGCCAGCGGCGTGCTCGGCCGCCACCCAACGCCGGCTCAGATCACCGCGCGCCTCAAGGCCACCGCGCGCAAACTCGGTGGCGGCGACGACGAACGCCTGTACGGGGCGGGCCTGGTGAACGCCGCGGCGGCCACCGCTGCGGGCGGTCCCGGCGCCGTGGCACGGTAGCCTGCCGTCGGTGTCGAGCACCGTCCAACAGCCTCAGCACGCGCCGGAGCGCTGCGACCTGGCGATCGTCGGCGGCGGCATCGTCGGCTTGGCGGTGGCGCGTGAGCTGATCGCGCGCAACCCGCGAGCCTCGGTATGCGTGCTCGAGCGCGAGAACGAGATCGGCACGCATCAGACCGGCCACAACTCCGGCGTGATCCACGCCGGCGTGTACTACGTGCCGGGCTCGCTCAAGGCACGCCTGTGCGTGGAGGGCGCACGCGAGATGTACGAGTACTGCGAACAGCGGGGCATCGCCAGCGAGCGCTGCGGCAAGCTGATTGTCGCGACCGACGCCTCCGAGCTGGACCGACTAGACGAGCTCGAACGACGGGGAACGGCAAACGGCGTGCCCGGCCTGCGCAGGATCGACGCCGCCGGCATCGAGGAGCTCGAGCCGCACGCACGCGGCATCGCCGGCCTGCACTCTCCCAACACTGGCATCGCCGACTTCGCGGCGGTCGCGCGTGCCTACGCGCAGGATGTGCTCGACGCGGGCGCCACCCTCGCCACGAGCTGCGGCGTACAGGACGTGAGCGTCGTGGGCCGTGCCGTGCGACTCAGACACACGCAGGGCGCCACCGAGGCCACGCACGCGGTCTTCTGCGCCGGCGCGTGGGCCGATCGCCTGGCGGTCGCAGCCGGCGCCGACCCGGACCCCCGGATCGTGCCATTTCGCGGCGCCTACCTGCAACTCGTGCCCGAGCGCCGGCACCTGGTGCGCTCGCTGATCTACCCCGTGCCCGACCCGGCGCTGCCGTTCCTCGGCGTACACCTGACAAAGCACATCGGCGGTGAGGTCCTGATCGGGCCGACCGCGCTGATGGCCGGCGCCCGCGACGCCTACCGCCTGGGCACGGTGCGCCGCCGCGACCTGCTCGACACGCTCGGCTGGCCGGGTACGTGGCGGATGCTCGCCCACTGGTGGGCGACCGGCGTGACCGAGCTGCGCCACGCGCTGCTGCGCTCCGCGTTCGTCCGCGCCGCCGCGCGCTACGTCCCCGAGCTGCAGGTCGCGGACGTGCAGCCGGCCTTCGCCGGGGTGCGCGCACAGGCGCTCGCCCGCGACGGCAGGCTCGTCGACGACTTCGTCTTCTCCGCCACCGAGCGCGCGCTGCATGTTCGCAACGCGCCCTCCCCCGCCGCCACCTCCTCGCTCGCGATCGCCCGTCACGTCGCAGACGAAGCAGAGCGCGCGTTCGCGCTCGCGTAGCCCGCGTTCGCGCTTAAGCCCGTTTGCTCAAAGTCCAAATGGTGGCTATCCTTCGCGATCGAGCGTCGGGATGGCGTGGAGACCAGATTGGCCTAGGGGGTTGATTGATGCGCAGGATGCGCGCTGGAGCAGTGCTGTTCACGTTGTTCTTGCTGATCGCGTGTGCGGGGCAAGCGCTTGCCTCGGAAACCCTCGGGTCGGGGCTGACCGACGCGGGCGACAATCTGCGCACGGGCTGGTACCCGAACGAGCCGTCGATCACGCCGGAACTGCTCAGCGGCGGCACTTTCGGTCGGCTGTGGTCGACACCGGTGGAAGGGCAGGTGTATGCGCAGCCGCTGCTCGATAACGGCACGCTGTTCGTCGCCACTGAGAAAAACAATCTCTATGGCCTGAACCCGGCCACCGGCGCGCAGCAGTGGAGCAAGAACCTCGGCGAACCGTGGAACCCAGGCGAACTCGAATGTGCCGATCTCGCCCCGAAGGTCGGCGTCACGGCGACCCCCGTGATCGACCCCGCAACGAACATCGCGTACGTGACGTACAAGACGTATCGCACGAAAGAAGTCGAACCGGAGTGGTTCATGGACGCCGTGAACGTGTCCACCGGCGCGCAGCAGCCTGGCTTCCCGGTGCAGCTGAATGGCACCGCGCAAAACGCCTCCGGGCAGGTGTTCCACGCCGGGACCGAGTTGCAGCGCCCGGGATTGCTGCTGATGGGCGGCGTCGTGTACGCCGCCTTCGGCTCCGATTGCGACCGCTCGGTATGGGAGGGCTGGGTGTTCGGCGTGTCGACCAACGCGGAAGTAAAGGCGCGTTGGGTGTCGGTTGAGACCGGCGAAGGCGCCGGCATCTGGCAGTCCGGCGCGGGGCTGACCTCGGACGGTCCGGGCACGATCCTGCTGAGCACCGGCAACGGTGGCGCGCCGACGACGCCCGCGCCCGGAGACACTCCGCCGACGAACCTCGGCGAGTCGATTGTGCGACTGGACGTGCAACCCGGCGGCTCGCTCAAGCCCGTCGACTTCTTCGCGCCCTATAACGCCAGCTTCCTGGACACCTGGGACGCCGACTTCGCCTCCGGCGGGGTCACAGGACTGCCCGAAGAAGCCTTCGGCACACACGTTTTCGGCACGCCGGCGATACCGCATCTGGCTGTGGCGGTGGGCAAGGACGGCTACGTGTATCTGCTCAACCGTGACAATCTCGGCGGGATCGCCCAGGGACCGGCCGGCTCGGACAACGTAGTCCAGCGGATCGGGCCCTACGGTGGCGTGTGGTCGCGCCCGGGCGTGTGGCCAGGAGAAGGCGGCTGGGTGTACATACCCACGGCGTCGGGGGGCACGAGCGCAGGAGGAAGCTCGGGCAACCTGCGCGTCTACCAGTACGGCCTCTCGGGCAGTGGCATGCCGACGCTGGCCCTCCAGGGCACCTCCAAAGAAGCGTTCGGATTCTCCTCAAGCGCGCCCGTCATCACCTCCAACGAAACAAACGAAGGCTCCGCGCTCGTGTGGATCGTATGGGCGCCGAATGGAGGCGGAGAAGGCGCCCAACTGCGGGCGTACGCTCCGGTGCCCGTCAAAGGCGAACCTGTTCTGCTGTGGAGCGGGCCGATCGGCACCTCAGCGAAGTTCGCGATACCCGGTGTCGGCGCCGGGCGACTGTATGTCGGTACCCGCGACGGTCACGTGATCGCGTTCGGCTCGCCGGTCACACCGATACTCAGCGGCTCAGCTACCACGTTTCCCAAGACCGTCGACGGCACCTCCTCGGACAAGACGGTGATCCTGACGGCCACGGAACCGCTCACGCTCTCGACGCTCGAATCGAGCTCGTCTCAGTTCAAATTGGGGACGCCGTCGCCTTCGCTGCCCGCCACGCTCACGACCGGCCAGACAGTCGAAGTGCCGATCACCTTCGCACCGACGGGGACCGGTCCAATCGGCGCAACCCTGACGGCCACGACGAGCACCAAAAAAACGGTGACCTTCGGCCTCTCCGGCACCGGTCAGGCGACGGGGCCTAAGCTGGAAGCAACACCGCCGCTCGTGACCTTCCCTGGAACGATCGTCGGCGAACGTGAGTCCGCCGGGGCGACGTTCCGCAACGTCGGTGGCTCGACTCTGACGATCAACGGCGTGCACTTGCCGGCGGCGCCGTTCGCCACCAGCGGCGTGCCCGCGGTCGGCTCGACGATCGCATCCGGTGAATCGATCACGATCACGGTCACCTTCGAACCCTCAGCGACTGGCTCGTTCAACGACGAAATCGGCCTGGAAACCACCGGCGGCAACCAGGCCGTCGGCCTCTCTGGCAGTGCAAGCCTACCCGGCACGCTCGAAATCACCAACGAAACCGTCGAATACGGGCAGGTACAGGTCGGCTCGTCCGAGCTGGAGAGCTTCACCATCAAGAACACCGGCGGCAGCGCCGTCGCCCTGAACAAGTCCAAGCCTCCGATCGGCGGAGCCTTCACAGCGACCACGGCGTTGCCCGAGGGAACGACGATCGAGCCGGGAGAAAGCGTCACCGAGACCGTCAAGTTCGCACCGACCAGCCCGGGACCCGCGACCGGCGTCTGGGAACTCAACGGCGAAAAAGACACGAACGGGGTGCAGAAAGTACAGTTCAAGGGCGAAGGCATCCTGCCCCCGGCGCTCACCCCGTCCACAAAATCGCTCAATCTGGGCTCCACTTCGGTCGGCGGTCAGCTCGCCGGTGAAGTCTCGTTCAAGAACACTGGAGGGACCACGCTCGAAGTCAAAGGCGTGAGCTCCCCCTCCGCGCCGTTCGCCGCCACGGGCCTGCCCGCGACCGGCACCAAGATCAAACCCGGCGAAACGATCACGGTCGGCGTGACGTTCAAATCCGCCACGCGCGGCGAATTTACGGGCTCTCTGGGCCTCACCACACAAGCGGGCGAAACCACCGTGTCGCTCAAGGGCTTCGCCGAAGAACCCGCGCTCACACCATCGACCATAACACTCGAAGTCGGCTCAGTGCTCATCGGCAAACAGATCAGCAAGGAACTCACGCTCAAGAACACCGGCAACACCACACTCGAAATCAAAAGCCAACACACCCCCACGGCCCCCTTCGCCGCGATAGGCCTGCCCGCTACCGGCACCAAGATCAAACCAGGCGAAACGCTCACCGTCACAATCGCCTTCAAACCATCCACCGGCGGAAACTTCACCGACTCCCTCAGCCTCACCACCCAAGCCGGCGAAACCACCGTAACACTCACGGGCTACGGCGAAGAACCAGGACTCACGTCGTCAACGAAATCACTCAACCTCGGCTCCACGCCCATTGGCACCCAGCTCAACGGCGAAGTGACCTTCCGCAACACTGGAAACACCACACTCGAAATCAAAAGCGAGCACACCCCCATAGCACCATTCAGCGCGACGGGCCTGCCCACGACCGGCACCAAACTCAAACCCGGCGAAACGATCACGGTCCACGTGAGCTTCGAATCCTCGATACGCGGTGAACACAAAGACTCGCTCAGCCTCACCACCGAAGCCGGTGAAACGATCGTGGCACTGGCTGCCTTCGTCGAAGAACCCGCCCTGACGCCATCCACAAGTACTCTCGAATTGGGCTCCGTGCTCGTCGGTAAATCGATCACGAGCGAACTCACGCTCAAGAACACCGGCAACACCACCCTCGAAATCAAAAGCGAGCACACCCCCGCCGCCCCGTTCTCCGCGACAGGCCTCCCCTCGACCGGCACCAAGATCAAACCCGGCGAAACGCTCACCGTCAAAATCGCCTTCAAACCAACCGCCGCCGGAGAATTCAACGGCTCGCTCAGCGTGTCCACCGAAGCCGGTGAAACGACGATCACGCTCACAGGCTTCGCCGAAGAACCCGCGCTCACCCCATCGACCACAACACTCGAAGTCGGCTCAGTG
>DASZFA010000015.1:0-12131 GCA_035940255.1 Solirubrobacteraceae bacterium | reverse complement strand
GCTCGTACTCCGGCATCGAGCGGACGGCTGAGGAGATTCGCGATCTGGGCAACGAAGTTACGTTCGCCGTGATCTTGCAGACGGCGTGTGTCGTCGGGAGCAGTGGTTCCGTTCAGCTTCGCTACGCAGCTGTTGCGCAATGGAGAGACGGCTTGATGGTGCGCAACACGACCTACACCGACATCGACGTGGCCCGTGCTGCCGCCGAACGCGTAGCCGAGTCGAGGGGGTAGGCCGTGTCGCCGAACACGGGGCCGTTTGGGAGCGTCCCTGGCGCCGTCTCCTTCTTGCGCGCCCGAACGGTATCGATGAGTTTCTGCGCGTCCACCGGTCCAAGCGGGTGTAATCCAAACCTTTATGGAGGACCTATGACAACCACCAAGACATATGTCAGCAAGATCGGCACGGTCGTTATCCCAGTGTCCGATCAGGATCGGGCGATTGAGTTCTACGTCGACAAACTGGGCTTTGAAAAGCGCACCGATATACCTTTCGGCAACGGCTACCGTTGGGTCGAGGTGGCGCCCGGCGATGGCGTAACTACGATCGCCATCGCGCCACCGCCCTCGGGCAAGCCGACGGGCAATCGCGAAACCGGCATCGGCCTGCAGACGGATGAGATCGATGCCTACCACGCTGAGCTGAAAGCCAACGGCGTCGACGTCGACCCCGAGGTCAGCCGGATGGGAGACCCGGTGCCACCGCTGTTCTGGCTGCGCGACCCGGAGGGCAACAGCCTGATGGTCGTCGGCTAAGTCGCCTGCCCCCGGCCTCGGGCTTCGGCTTCATGCCTGAGCCCGAGCGCCGCACGGGGCAGACCGCTCAGGCGAACGAGAGCTGGAGCACGAGCAGCGCGAGGATCGAGGCGGCACAGATCACATGGCCTCGGAAGATCTCCCGCGCGAGCTCGCTTTGACGCTCCGGCGCATCGGCTTGCCCGCCTAGCCGCACGGCGATCGGCACGATCCGCCCACCGGCGAGCGCGATCGGCCCCGCCGCCAGCGCGAGCGAGGCCCACGCCACCCACTGCCTCGGTTCCGCGCGGGCGATCTCGACGCCGATCGCTGCGAGCGTCGCGAGCATGACGGTTGCGACCAGGCGGTTCATTGGCCTGGACGTGGTGGTGACGCGGCGGTAGTAGCCGGCGATCGACGCGACCACGCCCTCGGGAAGAGCGCCGTCACGGTGCCCGACGACCTGCACGTCGAACATCAGGTCGAACCACAGGACCGCGAGCAGGAAGCCCGCGCCCGCCGACACGAAGGCGATCACGCTCACGATCCCAGCCGGACGCCGACATGCGGGTGCAGCCGGTCCGTCGCTTCGGAGTAGGCACGCGCCAGCGCCTCCACTTCATCCATCGTAAGAGCCGCGCCGAACGCCTTGCCATCTCCAAGTTTGCCGTAGCCGTCCAGCACCTTCTTGCCGATCTGGGCAAGGGTGAAATGAGCGTCGTAGACGCTCTCGATGTAAAGCGCGACGTTCGCGCGCGCGAAGCGCGCGGCGCCCTGCGAGCCGTGTTCGATGACGTCGATGGTCGTAGCGATGATCTGCCAGCCGTGGGCGGCGAGACCGCTGTAGGTGCGAAACAGGCCGGCGATCGACGAACCCGGCCCCGTCAACATCGTCGCCTGCGCTTCCTGAAGCGGCGCCGGCATCGGGATCTTCGCCGCGGTCGCAGCGGCGGCGAGAATCGGCGCGCGCTCGATCGCGGCCATGTCGGCGGGCACGCCGTGGGCGACGAGCGGCCAGGCCGCTTTCGCAGCCGCCACCTCTCGTTCGACGGGGGCCTGCGTGCGCTGGAGTGCATGCGCGACGGTGACCAGGTCTTCGCGCTCGAGTCTCACCTCGGTGGAGGTCGAGCTTTCGCCGCGCCCGCATCCGGTCACGGCGATCGCGGCGCAGCTCAGGACGAGCAGCGCCGCGTAGCGCACCACGTCTTGCCGGGCCGGCCTGCGTCGCCTACACGCCGAGCAGGTCGATCACGAACACGAGCGGCGCGTTCGGCGGGATCGAACTCCCGGCGCCTTTGGAGCCGTAGGCGAGGTTCGCCGGGATGATCAGCTCACGCCGTCCCCCGACTTTCATGCCGGCGACACCCTGATCCCAGCCCTTGATGACGGCTCCCTGTCCGAGCGTGAAGACGAATGGTTCGTTGCGTTTCCATGACGCGTCGAACTCTTTGCCGCCGTGGAAGAGAACGCCGACGTAGTTGACCGTCACGGGCTGGCCTGCCTTTGCTTCCGCCCCCGTGCCTTTGATGATTTCCTTGGTCACCAGCGCGGTCGGGGCTGCCCCGGGAGGGATCGTCACCGTCGGTTCTTTGGCGAGCGGGCCGCTCGTCGGCGTTTTCGCCGTGGCCGTGGTGCTGGTCGGGGTCGACGTCGTCGCCGCGGCGCTGCTTTTGCCGAGCGCTTCGTCGGCCTTGTTCTCGTTGCCGACGGTGATCGTGCTGGTCGAGCCACTTGAGCCACAACCGGCGATCAGCGCCGCTGTAGCGAGCGCCGCCAGACCAAGCGCGGCGCGGGAGCGAAGTTTTAGGAAGCTGGTTAGGTAGGTCACGGCTGGGCAGACTAGCGGAACTTCAGGAGCGCATGCGACGTGTGCGTTACGATCGAGCCGGACCGTGCTAGGCGGGGAGGTAGCGGTGCCCTGTATCCGCAATCCGCTCTAGCGGAGCCGAATTCCCCTCCGAGGGATTTCACTCCGGTCGCTCCGTCGTCCGGAGCGTCGATGGTTCGGGTCCCGCGCGGTGTCGGCTTGCGAACCAGGTCAGATCCGGAAGGAAGCAGCCTTAAGCGATCACCGGCAGGCGCAGCGGGAGCTCCCGAACCGGAGCACCTGGCGGCGATCAGGCGGCCGGGGGTCGAAATCTCGACGCGGGGTGCACGGTCCGCTAGTTGCAGCGCTCGAAGATGAGCCACGAGCGGTTCGTCTTCACAGCGCTGAAGCCCGGAGGGACGCTCGCCGCTGCATGGGGGTCGCGCGCGTCGAGGATGTAGTCCCGTTCGATTTGGCGGCTCGCTGGATCGACGTATACGCCCGTGGTGATGGCGCCGGCATCCGGGCTGACGATCCTCGCGGGGCTCGTCTTCAGGTACAGCGCGAGCAGCGGGACCGGCGCGTGGTTGGGCACCCCCACAGGTCCGCAGCGAAGCCCGATCGAGTGGTCGTCGACGAGCGCCAGCAGATCGCCTTCGATGCTGTGCTGGCGGGCCAGGTTGTCGAGCTCGTGGTGCGCCATGCGGTACTGGGACGGCGCATACGCGAGCAGCGCCAGCAGCACGAGCGTCCCGCCGGCCATCCACCAGCGCCGCCGCGGGTCTGCTCGCTCCAGGCGTCTCCAGCCGAACACGCCGGCGCCAAAGAAGATGCAGAGGATTGCGGCCGTGAGGAAGGCGTAGCGCGTGTTGATCGGCAGACCCAGCGCGGCGAACGCTGCGAACACGAGCACCGCAAGGACGCCCGCGACGGCCCCCGGAACCGCGCGGCGGCGCAGCCAGAGCAGCGACAGCACCCCGCCGAGCGCGGCGCCCGCGAGCACGGGCGGCCGCAGGATCTCCCCGATCCTGCGCGGAACCCATTCGGGCACGTTCGTGATCCCCCTGGTCCGGTGCAGGGTCGACGCGGTGTGTCGCGTGTTCGTCAGCGACCACAGGGGTTCGCCTGTGATCAGGAGGTCGCTCAGGATCCAGATCAGCGGCGCCGCGGCTGCGAGCAGCGTGAGCGTGACCAGCTCGCGGCGCGTTCGCAGCGTCGCCGGCGTCCCGCCAGCCTGTCTGGACCCGGACGGCGAGCTCACCAGGTAGATCCAGTAGATGGCCGAGAACGCCCATGCCTCCGGGCGCAGCAGGCCGGCAAGCGCGAGCAGCGCGAGTACGGGCGCGCCGGCGCGCGGCCGGCGCACCTCGACGAGTAGCGCCCACAGCAGCAGCAGCAGGTACGGCAGATCGACGTATGCGCGCACGCCGTCGGAGAGGATGGGAACGCGTGTGAGCAGTACGAGCGCGCCCAGCCCGCCGGCGGCCCGCCCGAACCATCGCGCGCCGAGCTCGTACACGACCCAGCCGCATGCAGCCAGCGCGAGAAATCCGAGCGCGACCAACACGTCTTCAGCCGCCCTCGGCCCGAGCGGCGCGAGCACGAAGCCGAGGGCCTCGACCAGAGGGTGGGGGGTCGGCGCGATCGGGACTCCGTACGCCGGCAGTTCGCCGCGGGAGAGCTGTCCCCCCCAGGCCAGTGCGTAGAGCGTGTCGTAGTTGGCGAAGCCGACCCCGCTCACGAGACGCAGCAGAATCGCCCCGGCGGCGATCGCCAAGGCGGCTGTGAGCGGCGCCGAATGGCGCCTGGTCCAGGCGGTCACGAGCGGGCACGGTATCCGCTCGGGCGGGCCGCGAGCGTGGGTAGACTCAGCCCAACGTTGTCTGATCTCCCGCAGCCACAGGACCAGCAGCGGTCGCTCTACCGCAGGCACCGTCCCCGAACGTTCGGCGAGGTCGTCGGCCAGGAGCCCGTCGTGCGCACGTTGCGCAACGCCGTGCAGCGGGAAAAGGTGCACCACGCCTACCTGTTCGTCGGCTCGCGTGGCACCGGCAAGACCTCGATGGCCAAGATCCTCGCCGCGTGCCTGAACTGCGAGCGCGGGCCGACGATCGAGCCGTGCGGAGAATGCGAATCGTGCCTGTCGATCGCGCGGGCGAGCTCGCTCGACGTGATCGAGATGGACGCGGCCTCGAACAACTCCGTCGACGACATCCGCGAGCTGCGCGAGAGCGTCGCCTACGCCCCCGTCAGCGGGCGCCGCAAGGTCTACATCCTCGACGAGGCCCACATGCTCTCGACGGCGGCGTGGAACGCGTTCCTGAAGACGCTCGAGGAGCCGCCGCCGAACACCGTCTTCGTGCTCGCGACGACCGAGGCGGGCAAGGTCCCGGCAACCGTTGTCGACCGCTGCCACCGCTTCGACTTCCATCGCCCGAGCGTCGAGCAGATCGCAAGCGTGTTGCGGCGCACGGCCGAGGCGGAGTCGATCGAGATCCCGCCCGCGGCGGTCGCCGCGATCGCACGATCGGCGACCGGCAGCTTCCGCGACGCGCTGGGAACGCTCGAGCAGCTCGTCACCTACACGGGCACCGAGATCGGCCTGCAGGACGTGCTCGCGGTGCTAGGCGTCGCCGACGCCGCGCTGCTCGAAGCGACCGTGGATGCGGTCGCGGCCGGTGACGCCCGCGGTGCACTGACGGCCCTCGAGGAGTGCGTTGAGCAGGGCCGCGACGCCGCCTCGTTCGCCTCGGACCTCGAGGTGCGAGCGCGCGAGCTGCTGGTCGTGCAGATTCTCGGCGAGGTGCCGGCAGAGCTGTCGCTCACGCCCGAGGCCGATACGGCCCTGCTGGCCCAGGCCGAGCGCGTTGACCATGGCGTCGTGGTTCGGGTGCTGGAGCTGCTGGGTGGCGCGCTCGAGGCCGTCCGGGCCGGCGCTGACGCCCGCACGCGCCTCGAGCTGGCACTCGTGAAGGCGGCCAGACCCGATGTGGACAGCTCGATGCGTGCCCTGCTCGCGCGGATCGAGCGCCTGGAGCGCGGGGCTGGCGGAGCGGCGAGCGCCGGCGACCCGCCGCCGGCGGCGCTCGAGACCGAGAGTCTCGTCCCAGGCGCCGAAGAGGCGCCGGGGACGCTGCGTTCGGTGGCGCCTTCCGTCTCCGCCGAGCTCGCGACCGCGGAGGCGACCGAGCCACAGGTCCAAGCGGGAAGCGCAACCGCCACGAGGGATCTCGAGTCGCTCGGCGCGCTATGGCCGGCCGTCGTCGACCTCGTGCGCGGCGAGAACGCGTTGCTGGGCGCGCTGATCGCCGAGGCCCGGCCGGTCGAGATCGACGGCGAAGACCTGACGGTCGCGTTCGCGTCATCCAAGCCTTTCCTCAGGAAGAAGGCCTCCGTTCCGCTCAACCGCGCGGCGGTCACCGAGGCGCTGCGCGCGGTCACGGGGTTGCGTTGGCGGCTTTCGTTCGAGCTCAGCGACGCGATCGGCGAGGGTGAGGAGCAGAGCCCGGAGCCCGCGCGCTCGGAGGAGGAGTGGGTGAGACGCGTCATGGAGGAGTTCGACGCCGAGGAGCTGCCCGGCGAGTGGGATCGCGTCCGTGAGGGCATTCCCGCGCCGGGCGAGGAGCTCGAGGCCGCCGCCAGCAAAGAGAAAGGCCACTGATGCCCAATCAGCCGCGGATGCCGAACATGCAGCAGATGATGCAGCAGGTGCAGAAGATGCAGCAGGAGATGGCGGCTGCGCAGGAGGCGCTGAAGAGCGAGATCGTCGAGGCCTCCGCGGGCGGAGGCATGGTTACGGTGAAGGTGAGTGGGGACCTTGAGGTCAAGCAGGTGACGATCGACCCGTCGGCGGTTGACCCCGAGGACGTGGAGATCCTGGCCGACATGGTGCTCGCAGCGGTCAACGAGGGCCTGCGCATGGCGCAGGAGCTGGCGGCGAAGAAGCTCGGCGGGGCGACGGGGGGCCTCGACCTGGGCGGCCTCGGCGGGCTGGGCATGCCGGGCCTGTGAGCGACTCCTACGCCCCGCCGGTCCAGCGGCTGGTCACCGAGCTCTCCAAGCTCCCGGGCATCGGCAGCCGGACCGCCCAGCGCCTCGCCTTCCACCTGCTGCGGTCCACTCCCGAGGACGCGACCGCGCTCGCCGAGGCGATCCGGGAGGTCAAGGAGAAGATCGGTCTGTGCGAGGTCTGCTTCAACCTCACGGACGAGGCGCGCTGCCGCATCTGCCAGGACCCGCGTCGCGACCACGGGCTGATCTGCGTCGTCGAGGAGCCCAGCGACGTGATCCCGATGGAGCGCACCCACGAGTACCACGGCATCTATCACGTGCTCGGCGGGGCGCTGTCGCCGATCGACGGCGTTGACCCGGAGGATCTCAAGATCGCGGAGCTGTTCGCACGCGCCGCCTCGGCCGACGGCGCCGTACGCGAGATCGTGCTGGCAACGAACCCGACGACCACCGGCGAGGCTACGGCGCTTCACATCGCAGATGAGCTGCGCGTGTCGGCGCCCCAGGTCACGGTCACCAGGCTCGCCAGCGGCCTGCCCGTGGGCTCCGATCTCGAGTACGCCGACGAGGTGACCCTCGGCAAGGCCCTTGCGGGGCGCCGGGCGCTCTGAGCGCCGCGCGGTCCGGGTTGCGCGTCGACGAGCTCGGGAGCCCCGTCGCCTGGTCCGCTCAGCGCACCGTCGAGATCGCCAGCACGCTGTTTGCCGCGATCGCGAGCCGTATGTGTCCAGCCGCGCTCAGGCTCTCGCTCCTCAGTCCGGCGCGCACGGGGCCGAGGACTGCGACGTGGACCCTGTAGGCGTTCCGCAGCACGACAGGGCGGGGCCGGGCGCGCTCATTGTCGAGGATCAGCACGCTCCCGCCTCCAGGCTGGCGCACAGCCGTGGCAACCAGTCCTTGCACCCCGGGCAGGCTCCGCAACGAGGAGCCGACCGGCAGCCACTGGTTGAGCGCGACGAGCGCGCTCTCGAGTGGCCGCTTCAGGACTTCCGCGCCTCGCACTATGAAGGGGTCGTAGGGGTCGCCGCTGGAATGGAAGCGCACCTCACGGAAGCCCGTCTTCAGCGCGGAGAGGACGAACCGCACGGCCCAGACCGCCGCGGCGGGTCTGTCAGAGACACCCGCCAGGCCACCGCAGGATGCGGAGTTGGCCTCGGAGATGATCGCCGGCACCCCTGCCGCCTGCGCCTCGGAGACCACCCACGCGAGTCTCGCCGGTGAGTCGGCGGCCCTGGCCGAGAGCAGTCCTCCGGTCGTGACCTCTCGCGGGCTGCGGCAGTCCGTGAGCGGATAGAGATGCACGCCCACCATTTGCTCGTCGAGCTGTGCAAGGACCCGCGGAAGCTGACGGCGCCAGCGCCCCGGCCGCGAGAGTTCCGGTCCGACGAGGGGTGCGCTCCCGATCGCTGCTCTCAGAGAGCTGGCCAGCTGCAGATACAGGTTCGCCGCGACCGCTTCTTCGCCGGCAAAGGGCTTGTCGAGGGATGAGTAGTTCGGCAGGCCATAGAGGTCCGGCTCGTTCCCGAGCGAGAAGCTCAGGCCTCCTGTGGCCGCGCCCCGCGCCTTGGTGACCATCTGCGTGGCCCACGAGAGATTCCCGGTTCTCGCGTTGAGACCGACTGTCAAGGGGTCCCTCGCGGCAGTCAGCAGGCATTGCAGTTGGGTCCAGAATTCGCTCGGCAGCGAATAGAGGGTTGCCGTTTCCCAGGAGCTGGGCGTCGCGGGGACGGCACCGTTGGGTGCCGTCAGGTCCTGGCTGACGCCGGCCAGCTCCAGGGGGGGAGATCCTAGCCGCAGCAGCTCACCCGCCAAGGCGGCGGGAGGGCAGGGCCCGTTGCCGAGGGCCCGGGCCATCACGGGGTACTCGATCGACAGGCCCACCGGAGGCATCGTGATCGAGAGGCCGGGACCAGCCGGCTTCAGGGTGATTTCTGAAGCTGGCAGCTCGCCCCCGACGTTGGCCGGTTTTGCGCTCGCTCGCGCGTCGACTCGCCCGGCCTGGGAGCGGGCGGGAGCCCAGGCGAGGGCGAGCAGCCAGATGCCGAGTCCTAGTGCGAGCGCCGACGCGATCCTGCTGCTGCGCCGGCCAACCATCAGCTGAACATACCGACATCGCCGGTCATCGAGGCACGGTTCGCGGCCCCATGCGGCGAACGGTAGTCCGGGCGGGGGCGCCGGCGGCCAATATCCTTCGGTGCATGCCGGGAATGGTCGTCATGAAGTTCGGAGGGACCTCGGTCGCAGACGCCGATCGCATCAAGCGCGCGGCGCGGCGGATCGTCGACAAGCGCGAGGCGGGCGATCGCGTGGTCGCGGTGCTGTCGGCGCGGGGGAAGACGACAGATGAGCTGATCGAGATGGCGGAGGAGGTCTCCTCGGCGCCCGACCCGCGGGAGATGGACATGCTGCTGTCGACCGGCGAGCGGATCTCGTGCGCGCTGTGTGCGATGGCGATCCACGACCTCGGCCACCGCGCGATCTCGCTCACGGGCTCGCAGGCCGGCATCCTGACCGACGAGTCGCACACGAAGGCGCTGATCGTCGACGTGCGCGCGGATCGGATCAAGGCGGCGCTCGAGGAGGACAAAATCGTGCTCGTCGCCGGCTTTCAGGGGGTCTCGAGCACTGGCAGGGATGTCACGACTCTCGGGCGTGGCGGCTCGGACACGAGCGCCGTAGCCGTCGCGGCGGCACTGGACGCCGACGTGTGCGAAATCTACACCGACGTCTCAGGCGTCTTCACGGCCGATCCGCGGATCGTCCCCGAGGCTCGAAAGCTTGAGACTGTCTCCTTCGAGGAGGTCCTGGAGATGGCGGCCTCAGGCGCCGGCGTCCTGCAGCTGCGCTCGATCGAGTACGCGCGCAACCACGGCGTGCGCATCCACTGCCGCTCATCGTTCGACGACTCGCCAGGTACCTTTGTCGTGGCAGAAGGGGAAACGATGGAGCAGCCGCTGATAACAGCCGTCACGCATTCGACCTCCGAAGCGAGGCTCACGCTGGTCGGCGTACCGGACGAGCCCGGCGCGGCGGCCCACATCTTCGACGTGCTCGCGCGTGCGAACGTGAACGTCGACATGATCGTGCAGAACGAGCCCGCGTCCGCCGGTGGGAAGGCGGAGATCTCCTTCACCGTCCCCCGCGAGGACCTGCGCGTGTCATGCGCGGCGCTCGAGCCGCTCACCGGCGAGGCCTTCACGCAGATGCACACACATGAACAGACGGGCAAGGTCTCGATCGTCGGCGCCGGAATGCGCTCGCACCCGGGCGTCGCGGCGAAGGTGTTCGGCGTGCTCGCCCGAGAGGGCGTCAACATCGAGATGATCTCGACGTCGCCGATCAAGATCTCGTGCGTTATCGACCGCGATCGGGTATCCCACGCGGTCCAGGCGCTGCACAGCGCCTTCGAGCTCTCGGGCGAGGGGACGCTGGGCGAAGAGGAGACCTACAGGGCCAGCGAGACGCTCTAGACGCTCCCCGCCGTCTCCGCGTCCAAGGATCGCTGCAAGCGCTCGAGCACCCGCACCACGCGCACCCCGCTGTAGCCGTCCGAGCGCGGCGCCTCGCCCGTGCGGACGCAGTGGATGAAATGCTCGCACTCGAGCCGCAATGGCTCGACATTCGCGACGTGGGGCGAGAAGATGTCGCCCGAGCGCGCGATGTACTCGCCCCAGGAGCGCACGTCCTCGTCGAAGCCCTTGTCGTAGATCGTGAGCTTGCCCTCGATCTGCATGTCGTCGAAGGTCGCCATCCGTCGGGAGCCGACAACCGTCAGGCGGCGCTCCTTGTGCGGGTCGAGCCACGAGAGGTGCAGGTGCGCCACGACGCCCGAGGGGAAGCGCAGGTAGCAGAAGACCACGTCCTGCACCCCCTCACGCACAAAGGAGGCGCCTTGCGCCAGGCACTCCTCCGGCTGCTCGCCGATCAGGTGCAGCGCGACCGACACGTCGTGGGCGCCGAGGCTCCAGAGTGCGTTCTCGTCGGCCCGCAGCTTGCCGAGGTTGAGGCGGTTGCCGTAGATGTAATAGAGATCGCCAAGCTCCTGTCCCTCGATCAGCTCCTTCAGGCGTGCGACGGCAGGGTGGTACTCGAGCAGGTGTCCCACCATCAGCGTCTTTCCCGCGGACTCCGCTCCCGCCGCGGCGCGCTCGGCGTCGGCGGCGGTCGTCGCGAGAGGCTTCTCCACGAAGCAGTGCTTCCCAGCCTCCATCACCGCGATGGCCAGCTCGGCGTGGGTCTGGACGGGGGTCGCCAGCACGACCGCGTCGAGCTCCTCGTCATCGAGCAGATCGCCGATCACGTCCGTCGTGCGAGCTCTCGGAAACGAGCGCACGAGCTTGACGCGGGCCTCCTCGGAGGCGTCGCACAGCCAGGTCACCTCGCAACCGGGAATCGCGCCGAGGTTGCGGGCGAGGTTCGGCCCCCAGTAGCCGAGACCGACGACGCCGACGCGGATGGTCCGGGGCTCCCGGCTCATCGTGCGCCGGGACCCGAGAGCGCGTCGATCGCCTGCACGCACCTCTCGGCGGCGTGGCCGTCGCCGTACAGCTGCGGATGCTCGGGCGGCGGCCGTCTGTGGAGGGCGGCGAGCGCCAGCGGCGGGTCCAAGTCGACGAGCGTGTTCCAGCCCGCCTCGACCGTCTCTACCCACTCGGTGCTGACTCTCAGGGTCACGCAGGGCACGCTCGCAAGGTACGCCTCCTTCTGGACGCCTCCGGAATCGGTGACGACGGCGCGCGCGTGATGAAGCAGCGCGCCGAACTCGGCGTAGCCAAGCGGCTCGGTCAGCTGAACGCCGTCCATTGCCTCGAGCTCCTCGAGCAGGCCCGCGTCCAGCAGGCGAGCGCGCGTTCGGGGGTGAAGCGGGAAGATGATCGGCACGGGCAGGGACCTGACGAGCTTGACGAGCATGTCGAGTCTCGCGGGGTTGTCGACGTTGCCGGCGCGGTGCGCGGTCAGCAGGAGGTAGGCGTCCGGGTCGACGTCGAAGGCCTCCAGGGCGCCGAGATCCTCGCGCGCCGCTCGTCCCCAGCGCAGGGCCACGTCGACCATCACGTCGCCGACCACCTCGACATGGCCATCGACGGACTCGGCCCTCAGGTTCTTTGCGGCGGTATCCGAGGGGCAAAGCAGCAGCGCGGAGAGGTGGTCGCTGAGGACTCGGTTGACCTCCTCCGGCATCGCGCGTTCGAACGAGCGCATGCCGGCCTCGACGTGCACCACTGGGACCTGCGCCTGCGCCGCCGCGAGCGCGCCCGCGAGCGTCGAGTTGGTGTCGCCGTAGACGACGGTCGCGTCCGGCTCAAGCTGCGCGAAGAGCGGCTCCAGAGCCATGAGCATGCGCGCCGTCTGCGACGTGTTCGAGCCGCCGCCGACATCCAGCTCCCGGTCGGGCCGTGCGAGCCCGAGTTCGTCGAAGAACACGCGGGAGAGGGAGTCGTCGTAATGCTGGCCGGTGTGCACAAGGACCTCCTCGTGGCGCTCGCGCAGCAGGGCCGACACGGCCGCGGCCTTTATGAACTGGGGCCGGTTGCCCACGACGGTGAGGATCTTCATGCCAGGCAGCCTATGCGCTCGTC
>DASZFA010000014.1:0-42479 GCA_035940255.1 Solirubrobacteraceae bacterium | reverse complement strand
GCCCCTCAACACCTGCTGCCCAGACGCACCCGTCGGCGCCAAATACACACTCAACTTCGTCACAGACCCCCCACCCGAAAGCACATAACGATTCACCCGCTTACGTTCCACACCAAAAAAGTCCGACGAACCACCCACCGAAACCTTGCCAAACGTCGCCGAGCTCTGGGCGGCCGTGCCGGTGCCGGTGAACGAGACTTCGTGCAGGCCGGTCGTATCGTTCCCGTTGATCGGCCAGACGGTGCTGGCCGGCCCGGCCGCGGTGGGCGTAAAGGCCACAGTCTCGGTGAGCGTTTCGCCGGGAGCGATCGTCGTTCCCTCGGCCAGCGAGGTCGTCGGCGCGAACGCCCCTCCGCTCGGCGGCTTGGACTTCGTGATCGTCACGGCCACGCCGCCGGCGTTGGTGACGGTGAAGGACCGCGTCGCGGTCTTGCCGACTTCGACCGAGCCAAATTCGTTGTGTTCGTTTTTGATCTGCAGGACGCCGGGCGGTGCGGCGGTCCCGGACAACCCGATCGCGCCGTTGCCGCCGGTCGTTTCCATTGCGATTTCGCCTTTGAAGCTCCCTTCGGTGGTCGGGTCGAAGGTGACGTTGATCGTGGCGGAGCCGCCGGGGGCGATCGTGCTCCCGACAGCGGGAACGCCGCTCGCGCCAAACGGCGCGACGGGCAGCTTGATCGCGTTGATGGTCAGCGACGCGCCTCCGACGTTACGGAAGGTCGCGGCGCCGGACAGGTGACCGCCGACGGTGGTCCCGCCGAACGAGACCACCGGCGGTGTGACCGTGAGCTGGGCGGTCGCCGCTTGGCCGGTGCCCGAGAGTGCGAACGAGACCGTTCCCTGGTTGGTTTCGGCGGAGAGGGAGCCGCCGATCAGGCCAGCCTGCGTCGGCGTGAAGGTAAGCGGGATTTTGATCGTCTGCCCGGCCGACAGCTGGGCCGGCAGCGGCGGCGTGGAGGTTCCGACGCTGAACTCGGAGTTGCTCGCGGTCAGCCCCGTGACGGTCAGGGTGTTGGTGGCCGTCAGCGTCAGCGTCCTCTGGCTGCTGTTGCCGACTGTGGTCGTCGGGAAGTTCGTCGCGGAGCCCGTCAGCAGAGGCGTGACGGGGGAGCCGAAGCCGAGCACCTTGCCGTCTCGCGTGCCCACGTACAGCCGGCCGGCACCGACTCCCGGGGTCGCGAACTTCGCCGAGGTGCCGACGGGCGCGCTCCAGCGCAGGACCGGCTTGCCTTCGACCGGGATCGGGTCGTAGGCGCGCAGCTGGGCCCCGACCCCGGACCGTTCGGGCGTCCACACGACCCACACGAGCGCCGAGCCGGAGTTCGTCCCGTCGGAGGTGATGACCGTCGCGCTCGAGGTGAAGCCGAACGCATCCGGTGACGTGGCCTGCAGCGAGAGCGTGGGCTGCCCGGTGCCCGACAGCCCGTACTGGTACACGCGCAAGAAGCCAGTCGATCCGCTGCCGCTGTTCCCGCCGGACGCGGTCGGGATGTAGACCCAGCCGCCGTCGCCGGGCCAGACGCCGGGTCTCGACCAGACCCCGCCGTAGGGGCCGATGCGCTGTACGACCTTGTCTCCGCTGCCGGGCCCCTGCTTGAGTCCGCCGAGTTCATCGCGGTTCAGCAGGTACACATAGCCGGCCTTGCCGACCGCGACCGCCAGGTGCGGGACGCTGGCCGTGCCGAAGTACTGGTCGTTGAGCGCGGTGACGCCGCCCGAGGCAAAGTCCGCATCCCATTCGTCGAGAGTCCCCGCGTCGAACGGCGCGAAGAAGTCGACCGGCTTCAGCGTGCCGTCGGGCTGCACCGCGAGGCGGACGATCGACTCCGCCAGGTTCGACGGCGGTGAGGTGCCGGGCGTCGCCGTCGTTGGCGCGCCGCCGTTGCCGGTCGCGATCATCAGCGTCCCGGGGCCGTCGGACATCAGCCCCGACCCCGACTGCCAGATGCCGGCACCGTTGCCAGAGGGCAGCGCGACCCAGCGCGCCTTCACCTGCCCGCTCGTCGAGACGCCGAACACCCAGCCCTGCCACGGCGTGAAGTCGCAGTGGGAGCCGAAGGCCGCATAGACGACGCCTTCCAGCAGCAGCAGGCCCGGTCTCTGCAGCTCGGTGGTCGGCTGGAACGTCATCGTCGGGTGGTTCTGAGCGCTCCCGGCGAGTTCGACCGGGAAGCCGGCCTTCTCGGTCCCGCTCGCGACGTCGATCGCGTCCATGAACCACCGGGCCGGACCGGAGCTGCCGGACACGTAGGTCTTGTGGGTGAGGTAGGCCGTGTTGGTGGCCGGGTCGATCACCGGCGTCGCGGTCACGCCGATGTTGGGGGTCAGGTCGCCGCAGCCGATATCAGCCGCCTTCCACGGCGTGCCGAGGTTCAGCGGCGAGGCCCAGCGCGCCGCGCCCGTCGCCGGATCGAGGCCGTACACCTTGTTGTTCTCGGTCGCCACGAGCAACGTGCCGTTGGCGAGCAGCGGCTGCGCGTAGACCTGCCCGTCGACGGTCGTCGACCAGAGCTGGCCGAAGCTTCCGCCGCTGACGAGCTGCGGGGTCAGCGAGGGCTCATCCGGGTACCAGCCGTCGCGGAGGTCGTCGCCGGCGTTCGTGATCCCGGACGCGAGCGCCGAGGTCGCGGCAGCGAGCACGATCGCGGCGGCCAGCAGGAGCGCGCCGCCCAGCCGCCCAAGAGCTCTCGTGCGCCCCGCGGGTCGCGATCTGTTTCGGCCAATCGTCCTGATCCTGCGAGGCATCCCGGCCCCACCCCCCATTTCCGGCTTCCATCGTACGCAAGCCGCGGCGCCAAGTAAACCCCGGCGCCGAGCTCAGCGCCGCCGCCGCGATCGGCGGACGCCGCCTCGGGCAGCGAGCCTCAGCCGACGATCCGCACGCTCGGCGTCTCGCTCGGCGGCGCCTCTTCGTAATACGGGGAGCTCGACACGCGCGTGCCAATCACGACGAGGCCCGTCGCTCTGGTCTCGAAGCGATCGAGCGCTTCGCGAAGGTCGACCACGTCGGACACCTTCAGGTGGTCCAGCCGTGCCACGACCACCATCTCATCGCAGAACTGCGCGAACATCTGAGCGTCCGCCACTCCGAGCAGCGGCGGGGAGTCGATCAGGATGTAGGCGTAGGAGCTGCTCCGCAGGGCTGCGATCAGCGATGGCAGCGCCGGCGTCTGCAGCAGTTCGGAGGCGTCGCCCGCCTCACGACCGGCGGGCAGGATGTCGAGCACGCCCCGTTTGCTGAGGTTCTCGCCGTCGGCGGGGCGGATCAGCTTGTCCACCTGGTCGAAGCGGGCTCCTAGGTCTTCGGCGTCGGTGGTCAGCAGTTCACGCAGCCCGGGGCGGCCGCGGACATCGAAGGCCTCGTCGAGCTTCGGCCAACGCAAGTCGCCTGATACGACGAGCGTGCGGTGACCGGCCTGGGCAAGTATCAGCGCCAGGCGTGATGTGACCGTGGTCTTGCCTTCGCCATGCGCCGCACTCGTGACGAGCATGATGTGCGGCTCGATCCCGGGCGGCAGCGCGAGTCGCACGGCCGCCGAGAGCGTCTGATAGGCCTCGTACTCGGCGCGCGCGTAGCGTGCGTCGACGCGCCGGCGTACCAGCGGGATCCCGCTCAACACGGGCAGCGAGAGCATGTTGCTCAGTTCGCGCTGGCTCGTCACGCGTGGCGTCAGCTGCTCCCGTCCGAGCGCCACGAGCACCGCCAAGAAAAGCGAAGCGAACAGCGCGATCACGGCGTTTCGAAGGGGCCGGGGCGAGCTCGGCGCGCCCGGCACCGCGGGCCGTTCGACCAGCTGCAACTGAGAGCCCGAGCTCGCGTTCGAGGCTTCGAGTTCTGCTGCGCGTGTCTGCAGCGCGGTCAGCTGCGGGATGACGTTGGGATCTGCGCTCCGCCTCGCGCGAAGCGCCGCGATCTGGCTGTTGAGGACCGACAGGGTGTTCGCGGTGTTGCTTTCCTGCCCGGCCGCATACTGGGTGCGAAACGCCTGTGCGACGGCGTATGCGAGAACCGCGGCCCCTCTGGCGGTGGGGTAGGTGACCTTGATGTCGATGATGTTCGCGTTTTCCTCAACGGAGGAAGTCACGCGTTTGGCGAGCGACGCCTGAATCTGTCCGCGCACCGATCTGCTGGCTTCGGCCAGGACCGCGGACGTGGTGGCGAGCGTCGCGGTCGTCGCGAGGTTCCGCTGGACGGCCTGGGATTCGTTTGAGCCGACGTTACTGCCGGGGTTGTTTACGACGATGCTGGCCGTCGCAACGTAGCTCTTGGGCAACGTGAACGAGTAGGCGAGAACGATCCCCGTCACGATCGTGACGATTGCCACGATGAGCCAGCGGCTCCTGCGCAGCGACTCGAAGTAACGAGCCAGGTCTACCGGATCCTCGCCGGCCGCCCCAGTCCGCCAGTCGTTCAGATCGGTGCTCATACGTTGGTCGCGTTGCGGTGGGCGTCAATAATCAGGAAGCTAAGAGTATAGGGTCGCGATCCCATCGGACGCCGCTTTGCGCAGCCTGAATGCCGGGTCCGATCTTGCGTGGCGCCAGCCGGCGAAGTCCGGCGTACGGGGCGGAATCTGCGCGCGGGAGAGGCCGCGGCAAGCGCGACGGTGTCGGCAACCGGGCGTGGCGCGATCCGCATGCTCTAGGAGCTCCTTCAGTAGCTGGCTATCTGCGAGTGATCTCTGCTTCGCGCCCCCGACTCGCTACGGGCTTGCCTTTTTCCAGCACGCAAGTGCGCGCCTGCGAGAGATGTCGGAGCGCGTCAGCGCGATTGCGCAGAGGCGCGCGCGGGCATGGACGAACGTTCGATCGCTCGGACCAGGCTCGGCCTCCGCACACGCTGCTGGGCGCGCTCGGGACCGTCGCGGGGACGCACCCTCGGCCCGACGTAGCGGCGTACCGCACCGGCCCAGATCAGCGCGGCGACCACCCAGAGGTGGCGCCAGTGCAGGGTGTCGACCACGACGCTGTTGAAGATCAGTCCGCACCAGGCGCCCAGCAACGCGGCCGAGCCGATGCCATAGGTATCTCGACCGACCACGACGTTGCGCAGCGCCAGCACGAGCGTCACGAGCAGGAGCGCGATCCACAGCAGCAGCCCGAGAAAGCCCTGCTCGGAGAACACGCGGATGAAGGTCGAATGGGTTTCGACCGGATAGTGAAAGTGGAACTGGCCCGGGCCGACGCCGAGTGGATGCGTCCAGCCGAGCTTCCAGCCGAAGTCCTGGGCGGCGAAGCGCTGCGAGTCATAGGACTGTAGGTGGGCCCGATGCTGCAGGAAGGAGACCGAGCCGGTGGCGCTGAGCAGCATCGCGGCCGTCGCGCCCGTTGCCAGCAGCACCACGATCGCGCGCAGCGCCCGCTGCGCGCCGGCCCTCCGCAGGCTAGAGGCGACGAGCATCACGCCAAGCGCGATTGCGAAGTTGCCCCAGGCCGCGCGGGAGTATGAGAACAGGACCCCGAGCGTGAGCGCGAGCAGGCATATCCAACTGCTCAGGCGTCCCATCCGCAGCACCCTGGGAACGCGAGGCGCGATCCGCTGCTCCAGCAGGATCACGGCGATCGGCACGAGAAACGGCCCGAAAACGTTGGGATCCTTGAACAGGCCGCTCGCCCGTTCACCGCCGTCGACCGTGCCGAGGATGAACGCCCGCCCGGGCACGGGAAGATTCAGCGCCGCGACCGAGACCACCGCGGAGACCACAGCCACGCCGAGCCACGTGACGACGACCAGGCGCGCCCGGCGAGGGGAGTCAACGTAGCCGGCCAACCACAGCGAGAAGATCGCCAGATAGGCCGTGACGAACACGAAGCGAAGCGCCGCAGAGGTCACCACGTCGTCGACCATCGAGAGCACGTTGATGACCAGCAGCAGACCGACGATCCAGCGCAGCAGCAACGGCACGCGGTCCAGGCGGAAGCGCCCTGTCACCGCAGCGACCGTCATGATTACCGCGAATGCCAGGTCGGTCGGAGCCGGCTCGAACCGCACGAGGCCCATCAGCAGCAGGCCGATCGCGACCGCGACCTCGAAGCGACTGATCGTCAGCACGAGGAAGCCCATCAGCGCGAGCCCACCGGCAAGGGCCAGGGCAAGCGAGACGTTCGTGCTGTTGAAGAGGTCGGCCAGCCCCAGGGCTAGCAGGCCGACCGCGAGCAGCAATGCGCTTCTGCGCCCGACGAGCGCCAGCGTGGGTGTGCCGGGCGCGTGCGCGCGATCGAGGACGAACTCGTTCATGCCTGCATAATGATCGGCATTCCGTGAATTCTCGTAAAGTGTCGCCTATTGTGGCGCTGCGATGGCCGCGATCTCAATCGTAGTTACCGCGCGCGACGATCGCGACGGCCTTGCGGAACTGCTGGCTGCGCTAGCCGTTCAACGACGCCCCGCCGACGAGATAGTGATCGTCGACGCAGGCTCCTCAGACGGCAGCGATGAGCTGATCGCGTACTGGCGCGGGCGGGGCCTGCCGCTGCTGGTGCGCAAGCTGCCGGGCGCTGGCATCTCGGCGGGCCGAAACCACGGCGTCGCTGCCGCGAGCAACGAGCACATCGCGATCACGGACGCCGGCTGCCGTCCGCAGCCGGATTGGCTTGCTGCGCTCGCCAGAGAGCTCGACACCCATGACTTCGTCGCCGGGACATATGAGGTCGAGCGCGCGACTCCCTTCGAGCACGCCGTCGCGGTCAGCCTCTATCCAGACCTGGGGGAGCTGCGCGCGCGGCCCGGTCCGCTTGCGCGCACATGGCTGCGCCTGTTTGGCCGCACATTCCGCGTCGATCGCGCTACGGGCCGTTCGATGGCCTTCACGCGCGCCTGCTGGCGGTCCGCGGGCGGCTTCCCGGAGGAGGTCAACACGGGCGAGGACGTCGCGTTCTCGACGGCTGCCGTGGCGAGTGCGGGGCGCGCGACGCTGGCGCCCGACGCCGTGGTTAGCTGGCGCGGGCGTCAAACGTGGACCGCGAACGCGCGCATGTACTGGCGCTACGCCGAAGGGGACGCGATCCTCGGTGCGCAGCCGCGCGCGTTCATCCGCGGCGGCGCGTGGGCGCTAGCGGTGCTGCTGCTGCTGAGCGGCGGCCGCCGTGGCCGCGCGATCGTCTCGGCCGGGGCGCTCGCCTACGTGTCGCTGCCGCTCGCGCGCGCGCGGCGCACCGGACTGGCGTCCCGTCACTGGTGGCGGATCCCCGGCGTGCTGGCGCTGAAGGATCTGGCGATGCTTGGGGGCACGCTCGCCGGGCTGCGCCGGAGATCCGCGATGGCCGCGAGCGAATCGCCCGGGCGCTTGGAAGCCGTCCCTCAGACGGGTGAGCGCCCCGGTGTGACGACGGCCTCATAGACGGCTGCCGTCTGCGCGATCATCCGAGTGACCCCGAAACGCTCGGCATGACGCTTGCGCGAGGCTGCGGCGGCGGCCTCACGGCGCGGTGCGTCGCCCAGCATCGCGACGATCGCCTCGGCAAGCGCGAGGGGATCTTCGGGCGCCACGAGCATCCCGGTCTGCGGCGTCACCGCCTCGCTGCTGCCGCCGACGTCGCTCACGACCTGCGGCACCCCGCACGCGAGCGCCTCGAGCACGCCGATCGGAAACGCCTCCCAGCCCGAGGGCAGGACAAACAGATCGAGCGCCGCCAGTGCCCGCGCCGCCGGCGGCGTGAACGGGAGCAGCGCGAAGCGAGGCTCGGCGTCGAGGCCAATCCGGGCAGCGCGCGCCCGCAGCTGCTCGTGCAGCGGCCCGTTGCCGACGATCGCGACGCCGGCGTCGGGGACGCGTGCGAGGATCATCGGCGTGGCGTCGATCAGGACGTCGAGGCGCTTCTGGTTGCGTAGCGCCGCCACCGCCCCCACGAGCGGCCCGCGAGCGGCCAGCGCCGCGAGCGAGGGCTCCGGCGCGACGCCCTCGGGACACGGCTCGCAGCCGTTGTGAACCACGTGCAGACGCTTCGCAGGCGCGATTCGCTCGCGCATGGCGAGCTGGCGCTCACTCTCGCATACGCACAGGATCTCGCCTGGCAGGCGCCCCAGTGCGCGTTCGATGAGCTTCGCTGCGACTCGCCAGATGCCGTGCAGCTCGCCCGCGAAGGGGAAGCAGTGCGGGCTGTAGACGGATGGCGTGCCTGTGGCCAGCGCGGCCACGCGGCCGATGGCCCCCACCTTGGAGGCGTGGCAGTGGATCAAATCGAAGTCGTGTCCGAGGAGCAGCGCCGTCAGCCGGGCGAGCGCGCTCGCGTCGGCGTCGGGCCTTCCGTAGCCGCGGCCCAAGGGCAGCCGGTGAATGGGGATCCCGCGCCGCTCGAGCTCTGGGTAGGGGATCGCGTCAGGAGGCCCCGCTACCTCCGGCTCCCAGCCAAGGGCGCCGAGCCCGAGCGCGAGCTGAGCGACGTTCACCGCCACGCCGCCGTCGGGCGGCTCGAAGGCCAACAGAACGCGTGCCATCAGGTCTGGCGCTGCTTGTGGGCGACCACCAGATAGTGCCAGCCACCCGAGCGCACGACGGGCAGGCCGCGGTCGGCGAGCCTCTGCAGGCGTTCGTGCAGCGTGATCCCGGCGCGATCGGACAGCAGCGGGCGGCTCCCGAAGGAGAATGGACCGAAGCCCACGGTCATGCCTCGATCAAGCCGAAAGCCGGCGGCTCTGAGGAGCGCGTTCACGTGGGAGGGAAAGTGCAAGCGAGAGCGGGCTCCCGCCTGGAGCCGCGGCCGCAGTCGCCTGCGCAGTCGCTTCAGCGGCGCCAGCAGCACGTTTGCCCGCGGATCGACCAGCGTATTCAGTCGCGCTCGGTTGTCGGCCGTCACGATCAGCCGGCCGTCGGGCCCGAGCACCCGGGCGATCTCCCGCAGCGCCGAGGACGGGCGGTGAAGCCATGGCAGCAGGCCGACCGCGATCACGAGCGAGAACTCGCCGGCCCCGAATGGCAGCTCGTGGGCGTCGGCAACGCGACTCTCGACGTGGCCATCGAGCCCTTCCCTGTTCAGCCGCCAAGTGGTCAGCTGGACCATACCCTCGCTTGCGTCGACGGCATGTACCTCATAGCCGCGCCGCGCGAGCTCACTCGTCAGGAGCCCGGCGCCGCAGCCGAGCTCCAGCACCTGCGCCCCCGCCGGTAGCGCGAGCATGCTGAGCTGCTCGAGCACCGCCCGCTGACGAGCGCGGTAGATGACGCCCTGCAGGCGAGGGTCCTCGTAGATCGCCTGCCAATATAATGCGGCCGCGTCGAAGTACGCATTCACCCGTTCCTGCTGGTCTTGCCGCGGCGCGTCGGCGCCCGAGTGTAGGTCGTCTGATCTACTTGTCACCGCACGGTCGCCCAAAGCATGCACATGAAGCTAATCGGGGTCGGGTCAGAGCGCGGATGCTCGGTACGGGAGACCTCTGCCCGGATGGATAGTGGGCAATGGTAGCGCCAGAGGGTAGCCCAGCCAACGAGCACGTGTCAGAGATCGACGTTCGCGAGCCGATCCTCGTGCTCGCGCTGGCCGACCTTTCGGTGCATCACGGCGCGTTGGGCATCCTGCGCAGCGCCGGTCGGCTGGGAGTGTCCGCTTTCCTCGCGCACGGCGGACCGCCGACACCACTCGAACGTTCCCGCTACTGCGCCGGTCGCGTGCGTCTGGCCCCAAATGGCTCTGAGCAGGACACACTCGGCGTCCTTTCCAAGTTCCACGAAGAGTACGGCCGCGCGGTCCTGGTCCCGGTCGATGATTCCGGTGCGATGTTCGTGGAGGACCACGCCGCCGAGCTCGCGGAGCGTTTCGATTTCCCCCGCCAGCCCCCCGGCCTTGTGCGCTCGTTCGCGAGCAAGCGCCAGATGCACGGTCTCTGCCTCGAGCACGGCATCCCCACGCCCGCGGCCGCGTTCCCCGAGTCCGAGCAGGACGTACGCGACCATGCCCGCACGGCCGTCTTTCCGGTCGTCGCCAAGCGTATCGACGCTTCCCTGCCGTGCGCCGATTCGGCCCCCAGCGTCGTGATCGCGCACACTCCAGATGAGCTGCTGCGTGCCTATTCGTTGATGGAGTCGCCGCTGTCGGCGAACGTGCTGTTGCAGGAATACATTCCCGGCACGCCCGAATCGATCTGGATGTTCAACGGCTACTTCGACGTGCACTCAGACTGCATCGTCGCCTTCACAGGGCAGAAGATTCGGCAATCGCCTCCGGACACGGGAGCCACGACGCTCGGCGCGTGCGCCTTGAACCCCGCGGTCGACGCGACGACGCGAAGGTTGATGAAGGCGGTCGGCTACAGGGGCATACTCGACATCGGCTATCGCTGGGATCCACGCGACGGGCAGTACAAGTTGCTCGACGTCAACCCGCGCATCGGGGCGACGTTCAGGTTGTTCGTGGGGGCGGACGGCAGCGACGTGTTACGAACTCAGTACCTGGATCTAACGGGACAGCCCGTCCCGGCTACGTCGCTGAAGCAGGGCCGCAGATGGCTCGTGGAGCCGCTCGATCTGAGATCTTCACTTACCTATCTGCGGCGCGGGGATGTAACACTGCGGGAGTGGGTGCGCTCGTTTCACCGCGTCGAGGAGCTCGCCTGGTGGGCCCGCGATGACCCGCTTCCCTTCCTTGCCGCGTTGGTGTTGCTCGCGCGCGGTTACATGCGCAAGCGTCTCCCGCGTCGGTGACGCCGGGCTCCGAGCTCTGGCTTCACGGTGAGCGAGACAGTCAGTTGAAGGTCTTGGCGATTGCCTCCTCTGGCATGCTCGGCGGCGCCGAGCTCTCACTGACGGAGTTCCTGGCGCAGCGACCCGATGACGTCGACGCTGTGGCCCTGCTCGTCGCCGATGGACCGCTGCGCGAGCGCCTGGAGCAGCAGGGGGTGCCCACGTGGGTGGCACGCGGCTATGAGCAGCGACCAGGAATCGGCGAGCTCGTTCGCTTCAGCCGTTCGCTCGGGCGCCTGCTCGAGCGAACGAGCCCCGATGTCGCCTGGGCGACCGGCCTGAAGGCTGCCGCGCTGGCGGCGCCGGCGTGTCGGCTTGCGAATGTGCCGCTGGTGTGGCACAAGGTCGACTTCTCGCTCGACAGACTCCTCACACGCCCTCTAGCCGCGGCCGTCGACGGCGTCGTCAGCGTCAGCGAGGCGGCCGCCGAGGCGCTCGGTCCGCTTCGCGAGCGCCGGCTGCTCGGCGTGATCGGCCCCCCGGTCCGGCTGGCGCAGGAGCTGCGCACTGGGCCGAACGAGGGAGAGCCGACGATCGGCACCGTGGCATCGCTGGTCCCCTACAAGGGACAGGCCCACATCTTGCGCGCGGCGGCGATCTTATGCGAGGAGTTCCCGAGCCTCCAGGTCGTGCTCGCGGGGTCCGCGAGCCCCGATTACGCCGACTACCCCGAGCAGCTCATCGATCTTTGCTCGAGCCTTGGGATCACTGAGCGGGTGCGCTTCACCGGCTTCGTCGAGGACGTGGCCGCGGTCATGAGCAGCTTGACCGTCTACGTCAACGCGACGTATCAGGACGAGTTGGGTTACGGCCTCGAGGGTTTGAGCGGCGCGATGCTCGAGGCCAGCTGGATGGGCCTGCCGGTCGTCGCGACGCGCGCGGGGGGCACGCCCGAGGGCGTGAACGACGGCGTCACCGGCACGCTCACCAAGCCCGCCGACCCCGCAGCCCTCGCGTCAGCGATCGCTCCCTACCTGCGCGACCGTGCGCTCGCCCGGCGCACAGGCGAGGCCGGCGCGCGCCTGGCACGCGAGCGCTTCGCGCCCGCCACCGCCTCCGGGCGCCTGTTCGCGGCCCTCGAGCAGGTCGCCGAGCGGCGGCGGGACCGGCCCCCCATTTGACGGCGGCGCAGTCCAGTCCCGGGCGCTCGACGCGCCCGATCGCGGCTCCGGCGCACGAGCCCGATCTCTCAGGAGGTCGGCCGTGAGAGCAGACGGCGGCGCACGAGCTGGGCGAGGAACCGCGCGTCGGCCGGACTCACGACCCGCTCGACTCCGAAGAGGACAAGCGCATAGACCGCTGCCCCGAGGGTCAGGGCGAGCCACATCGTTCCATTCAGTGCGAGCGTTACGGCCGTCATCGTGGCTCCCGCGAGCACCGCTCCGGCGGCCGTCGTCAGCCAGCTGATCCCGCCGACCGCACGGGTGCTGATCCGCAGGATCCACGCCCCGTAGATCACCTCGGTTATGAGCATCGCGGCCGCGGCTCCCGCGTCGCTGTAGAGCGGAATCAGGATCAGGTTGAGCGCGACGTTCACGGCGGCCATCCCCGCCGCCAGCGAGACCACCGCGCGAAGATGCCCGCGGGAGAGCATCAGCGAGTTCGCCAGCGTCGCTACTCCGATCAGCACGATCGCCGGCGCGAGAATCCGCAAGGGCACCCCGGCGGAAGCGAAGTGCGAGCCGTAGATCAGACGACAGATTGGTGTGGCGAACACACCGAAGGCCACGGCCACGGGTGCCAGCAAGACCAGCGCCAGCTTGATCGAGCGCTGAAAGACCGCGCGCAAAGGCGGCTCGCTGTCGGGCCCCAGGTAGGTGAACATGGCCGCGAACGCGCCGCCCAGCGCGTAGGTGATGAGCAGCGTCGATTCGAACAGCCGGTAGGCAGCGCCGTAGCGGCCAACGGCGGCCTGGCCGGCGCTCAGCGACAGGATCAGCGCGTCTGCTCGCGCCAGGATCACCGTGAAGGTGTCCTGCGTGGCAAACGGGACGCTGCTCACCGCCAGCCGCCGCCACGCGCGTGTGGCGAGCGTGAAGCTGGGCATCCCGACCGTACGCGCAAGCAAGAAGAAGCCGATCGCCACGCCGATCATCGAGCCGATGGAGTAGCTCGCCGCGACGGAGACGACCCCAAGCCCCGCGCCAAGCGCGGCTATCCCCAAGGCCGCGGAGCAGACGCGCTGTATCCCGTCGGCGAGCGACGGGGGACCGCCCCGCTCGTGGGAGAGAAATACCGAGAGCTGCGTGCGTGCGATCGAATCGCTGAACACGCCGGGGGCGAGCGCCCACGCCGTCGCCTGCACCTGATGGGGATAGCCGAGCAGATCAAGGACGACGAAGCCTGCCGCGAAGAGCGGCAGCGCGAGCGCGAGCTTGAGCCCGAGGACGTTGAAGAACAGCCGCTCGCTGGCCGCTCGGTCGCGTGACATGATGCGCAGGATGTAGCGGTCCAAGCCGAGGTCGACGGCCACCATGACGAAGCCCAGGTAGGCCACCGCGACCACGAATGCGCCGAGGCCGTTCTGCCCGAGCTTGCGACCCGCGACGACGAACAGGAGCAGCGATGCGAAGCGGCCGATGATCTCGGATCCGCTGCGGTAGAGCGTGTTCAGAATCGCCCGCTCGCCGACCGCGTAGCCCCGGCTCACCGATGAGCTGCCGCCGGGGCCGGGCGCTTCTCCTGAGGGCTCGGGGTCCGCGCCCGGGGTTGGTCCCTGCGAGCTCATCTCGGAAGCGCCGCCGCGTGGCGGCTGTGGGGGCTCGGACACGGTTCCCTATTATCGCCAGCGCCTACGGGCTCTTGAGCGCGAGCCACAGCTAATCTGACTGCCGCATGAGATCCCCAGAGCAGGCTTCGAGGAACGGAAAGCGAGGTTCGCCATAGGACCCGGCCTAATCCTCGCCTATCACGGGCTGGGCTGCTTCCCGCGGGAGCTTGACCCCGATAACCTGATGCTCGACCCGGAGCGCTTTCGCCGGCAGGTACTCACGCTCGAGCGGCGCGGCTACCGGTTTGTGACGCTGTCAGAGTTCACGGAGCATCTAGACGTAGACGCGCCGCCCGACGGCCTCTGCGCGCTGACGTTCGACGACGGCACCGTGGACAACCTCGAGCTGCTCGCGCCCATCTTGAGCGCGCTCCGAATGCCGGCCACCGTGTTCGTCTGCCCTGGTCTGCTCGGCCAGCCTCACTTTGCGATGCCGGCCGCCGCCGGCGTGCGTCTGATGGACGCCGATCAACTGCGGGCGCTTGCCTCCTCGCCACTGATCGAAATCGGCTCTCATACCAACACGCATGTCGAGCTCAGCTCGGCCACGGCGCAGGAGGCCTACGAGGAGATGTCAAGCTCGAAGGCCGCACTCGAGCAGCTGCTTGATAGCTCGATTGACTACTTCGCCTACCCCAAATGCGGCTACTCACCTCACTGCCCCGGCGCCGCCCGCCGGGCCGGCTACGCCGTCGCGGTGACCTGCGCCGGCCTTGGGGGTTGGCGTCGCTTCGAACTCGGGCGAGAGAGCATCGACTCGCTCGACCGGCGAGTGAGCTTTGCGCTGAAGTCGCGTGGGCTCTTCATCCCGCTGCGCAACTCGCTGCCGGGCCGCTTGGCTCGCGCCGCGGCTCGCCCGCTGCGCCATCGGGGCTTGGAGTAGCCGCCTCCGCGCCGCTGGGAGTGAGGAACCTCAGTACGCGGATTCGGTCAACGGCGGTAGCGGTGGTAGCGGCTCGCCGCCGAGTATCGCCGCGGGAGCCAGGCTCGTGAACCACTCCCGTTGTGCGCCGATTCCGGGGAGGTCTCGCTCGGCGTGCGCCAGGGCCCGTCCCAGGCCGGGCGGGCGGCGACGTTGATCGTGGCAGTCGGAAGCCAGGTCGTGCGCCAGACCCTCGCGCAGCATCTCGATCGAGAGGCGCCGCGCGGGCTCGCCGAACTGACCGAGGATCGATCCCGTGGTGATCGAGCACAGCAGGCCGGCCTCGACAAGGCGGACGAGCCGCTCGGGCTCCTGCTGGAACAGGGGCGATCTCTCGGGATGAGCCAGCAGGATCCGCTCGCCCCGCCGATGCACCGTGAGCATCAGCATGTCGAAGTCTCCAGCCGACGGTGAGAGGGGGCACTCGAGCAGCAGATAGGGCCCATCTCCAAGGCGCAGCGAATCGAGTTCCTCGGGGCTTAGATCGACGAGTCGTGACAGCGCTATCTCACCGCCCGTACGGATCTCAAGCTCGATGCCTGCCTCCGCGAGCGATTGCCTGAGTGCCCCGGCGCGCCGCGGGATCTCGGCCGGGCTCACGCGCCAATGACCGTTGATGTGGGGCGTCGCCACGGCGATCGTAGTGGCGGAAGCGACGGCGGCTCTCGCCATGCCGAGCGCCTCGGACATGCTCGCCGGGCCGTCGTCGAGGGCCGGCAACACGTGGCAATGCAGATCGATCACGCCACTCATAAGCTAGACCCTGCCCGGGTCGGGTCACACCGCTCGCTCTCCTCGGCGGGCGCGCGAGGCGGGAGTTCGCCCCGCCCTCTATCGGCCGAGCGAGTTCCAGTGAGCGATACCACACGCGACCCGACCCGACCCGAGATGGCAGATGCAGCCGCCGGCAGCCGTGGCGTTCACGGCGCCAGCGTTTCACGCCGGCGCGCTCCCGGAAAGCACGCTCAGGAGGGACATGAGCTCGGCGTGCTCGGCGGACTCGCCGCCCTCAGCCTCGACGCGCTTTCGAGCGTCGCCTACGGACCAGAAGCGATGGTTTTGGTGTTGATCGCAGCCGGGACCGGCGCCCTGCGTTTCACCGTCCCGCTGACGCTCGTGATCACGGCGATGCTGGTGCTGCTGGTGGTCTCCTACACGCAGGTGATCGCCGCACACCCGGAGGGTGGGGGCGCATATGCGGTGGCAAAGCGCAACCTTGGGCGCTGGCCGAGCCTGCTTGCCGCGGCCGCCGTCGTCGTCGACTACGTGCTGACGGTGGCGGTCAGCCTGGCCGCCGGGGCCGCCAGCCTGGGCAGCGTGTTCCCCTCGTTCTCTCATCATCTTCTGCTCGTGTCGCTCGCTGGCCTGACGATGCTGACGGTCGTGAACATGTTCGGGATCGCCGAGTCGGCCAAGCTCCTGATGCTCCCGGCCGCCGTCTTCGTGGTGAGCATCCTCGCGATGATCGTCGTCGGCGTACTGCGTCCCCATGCGGCTGCACACGTCGGCAGCTACCTCGGTCCGATCAAGCCGACGACGGCGCTGGGGGTCGTCCTGCTCCTGAAGGCGTTCGCCGCCGGATCCTCTGCGGTCACGGGCGTCGAGGCCATTTCCAACGGCGTGCCCGCCTTCCGCGAGCCGCGGGTGAGGACGGCACAGCGCACCGAGATCTCACTTGGCGTGCTCTTGGGACTCATGCTCGTTGGTCTCGCGCTCCTGATCCGTGCGCACCATGTCGTCCCGCGCGGCGGCGTCACGATCCTCGCGCAGGTCAGCGCGAGCGCGTTCGGCACCGGGTGGCCGTTCTACGTCTCCAATGTCGCGGTCGCCGTGGTTCTCGCGCTCGCGGCCAATACGAGCTTCGGAGGGCTGCCAGTCCTGATGAGCCTGCTTGCCCGCGACAATCGTCTCCCACATCTGTTCTACCTGCGCGCAGAGCGGCCGGTGTATAGGCACGGGATCGTGGCTCTTGCCTTGGCGGCGGGACTGTTGCTGGTCGCGGTCCGGGCGCAGACGAGCCGGCTGATCCCCCTGTTCACGATCGGGGTCTTCATCGGCTTCACCATCAGCCAGATCGGGCTCGTGCGTCACTGGTTCAAGGAGCGCCCGCCCCACTGGCGCGTGCGCGCAGCGCTCAACGGCACGGGCGGGTTGATGACCGCGGTCGCGGTCGTGGTCTTCCTCTCGACAAAGTTCCTCGCGGGCGCGTGGGTGGTGACGCTGGTGATCCCACTCCTGATCTTCCTTTTCGCACGCACCGAGAGCTACTACGCGGGGGTCGCGCGCGAGCTCAGGCTAGGCACAACCCCGCCACCCCCGCGCAAGCGCGACAGCGTGGTCGTGATCCCCGCAATGAATGTAAGCCTCCTCACCGAGCGTGCCGTGAGCGCCGCCCTCTCGCTCGGAAACACGGTCGTCGCCGTCGCGGTCGCGGGTGACGAGCAGGAGTGCGAGGAGATCAAGCGCGACTGGGACACCTGGAAATCAGGCGTCCCGATCGAGGTCTTGATCGACCCTCGCCGCTCACTGGTTCGAACGGTCCTTCACTACATCGATTCGCTGGATCAGCAGAACCTGACGATTACCGTGCTGATCCCGGAGATCATTCCGCGCAAGCGGCGACACGAGATCTTCCACGACCAGCGCGGCAGGCTTCTGGAGGCGGCTCTGAAGCAGAACACCGAAGTCGTGATCGCGACGCTGCCGTTTCATACTCACGACTGAGACGTCGTCCTCAGCCGACCTGTCCCGTCCCGGTGCGCTCGCTGCTCGCCGCGGGCACGCCGCCCGACCAGTCGATTTCGAGTGACTTCCTGGTGTTGAGCAGCGCGGGGAGGGTCGCGACCACCTTGAGGGTGCCGGTTTCGATGACCTCGCTCGAGTCGCCGACGTAGAGAAAGCGGCCGTCGATAGAGCGCTGCAACCAGCCATCCCTACCGCAGTCATACGCGCATGGGCTCTCGGTCCCGCTCAGCCCCGCGACTGGAATCGCGCCCACCTGCGTGGGCGCCACGCCTTCGGCGACCTTTGACACGTCGTATGCCAGGACCTCTTTGTCGACGCTGTCGATCACGAACAACCGCTTCTCGTCCGGCGACATCGAGATGCCGTGACTCGGGGCCGTGAAGCCGAAGCCGCTCGGCACCGGCCCGAAGGAGACCGTGAATAGGACGTGCCCGGTCGTGACGCTCGAGACTTGGAAGCCGTCGAAGCCGGTCGCAGTGGTGAAGGCGAGCGTGTTCGAGCCGTTGACGGTGAACGGACGAACTCCGCCTACGAGCGGCCCGACGCTCCGGACGTTGCCAGTGTTGGTTTCATACACATCGAGATAGTTGTAATTTCGCCCGCCGAGGTAGACGTAGCGGCCGTCGCTCGAGGCGACGGTGTTGTGCGCGCCAGCCCCTCCCTGAATCGTGCCAATCACCGTGCCGTTGGTCGTGTCGAGGACGTTCCATATGCCGCTCGGGGTGTTCTCCCCGGTGGGCATGTAGAGCCGCTTGCCGTCGGGGCTCACCTGGCCGGAGTCGATGCCGGTTTCGAGGTGGGCCGTCCAAACGACCCGTTCGGCGACGAGGTCGTACGCAAGAACGGAGCCGTTGAAGTTGACGCCGTCACCGCCGTATGAGATGAACAGCAGGTGCGATGCGGGTGCCACCGTCACTCCTCTGATCCCTTCCTCCGTCTGCGGTAGCGAGATCGTGTTCACGAGTCGATATTCGTGGTCGGCGTCGTATACCGATATGAGCCCGTCGTCGAACACGTACTCGAGGTGCTCGGTAGCCGCGGCGTCCGTCACGACGGCTGTAGGCGCCGAGTCGGCGGGTGCGGACTGGCCTGCGGCGTTCGAGGCGGTCACCCTTACCCGCAACGTTGAGCCGACGTCGGCGCTCGCGAGCAGGTGGCTGGGGGCGCCCGCGCCCGAGATCGGATGGCATTTCGCTGCCAGCGAATCGCAGCGCCGCCATTCATAGGTGTAGCTCGTCGGGCTTTCAGTCCACGAGCCGGGCGAAGCGGAGAGCGTGCTGCCGTAGCGCGGAGAACCGGAGACGGTAGGCGGTCCTCCCGCGAGCAGCTGGGGACCCGTGACCGGTTCGCCGGCGGTCAGCCCCGCGCTGAGAGCGACATTTTCAGGCTGGGCGATCCTCATGGCGAGCGGATCGGAAATGCAGCGTATCCCCTCCTGCGTCCTGTGGTACGCCGCGTGAACACGGACGTAGACGATCCTTCCGTGCCTGCGGACGATGAGTTGGCGGCCGTTCACCCTGTGCTTCTTCGGGACCCAGATCCAGTGTGCGGCCCGGACATTGAGCGTCACGCTGCTACAGACCGTGACGGTGGACCCGGGTCTTGGGGACGGAGCACTGCCTGCAAGGACCGTGGAGTCAGATTGAGCGGCGAGCATCCCGCTGAACAAAAGCACGGCCAGAAAACACGCGCCGCGCTTCGCAACCCCCATTTTTTTCTTCATCGACCCTCCCTGGTCACCCCCGGCCAACCGTGATGGACTGCGCAATCGTGCTGGTTGACGGCCGAAGAGCTCCCGGCTGATCGGTCATCGTAACGAGGTCTGCTAAGCGAGCGCTTCCGACGGCGATCGGGAGCTGTTGTAGGGTGCGAGCCGTGAGTCGGGCGATGGCGCGCGAGGCGGTGATCTGCGAGCCCCTGCGCACCCCCGTCGGGCGGTTCGGAGGCGTGTTCCGCGACGTCGGTGCCTCCGTGCTCGCGGCCACGGTGATCGGCGAGCTGGTGAATCGCACCGGGGTGCGGGGCGAGGACGTCGACGACGTGATCATGGGCCAGTGTTATCCGAACGGCGAGGCTCCGGCCATCGGCCGTGTGGCGGCGCTCGACGCCGGGCTGCCGGTCGAGGTGCCGGGCCTGCAGGTGGACCGGCGCTGCGGCTCGGCGCTGCAGGCGGTCCTCTACGGCTGCATGCAGGTGCAGTCGGGCGCCGCCGAGCTCGTCCTCGCCGGCGGCGTGGAGAGCATGAGCCAGACGGAGCTCTACTCGACGAAGCTGCGCTGGGGCGTCCGCAGCGGCGGGACGAAGCTCGAGGATCGCCTGGCCCGCGCTCGGGTCACCGCCGGCGGCATCCACCACCCCGTCCCGGGAGGCATGCTCGAGACCGCCGAGAACCTGCGGCGGCAGTATGCGATCGGGCGAGATGAGCAGGACAAGCTGTCGCTGCGCTCACATGAACGCGCGGTGGCCGCCCACGCCAGCGGGAGATTCGCCGAGGAGATCGTCCCCGTCCCCGTCCGCGACGGCGCCATCGAGGTAGATGAGCATCCACGCGCCGATACGACACTCGCGGCGCTCGGACGCCTGCGCGCGATCATGGACGAGAGCGACCCCGAGGCGACGGTGACCGCCGGCAACAGCAGCGGCCAGAACGACGGCGCGGCGATCTGCATCGTCACCCACCCTGAGCGCGCCGCCGAGCTCGGCCTGACGCCGATGGGCCGGCTCCGCGCGTGGGCGGTAGCGGGTGTGCCTCCGGCCACGATGGGGATCGGCCCCGTCCCGTCGACGCAGCGCGCTCTCGAGCGCGCGGGCCTGACGCTCGAGGAGATCGACCTGATCGAGCTCAACGAGGCCTTCGCCGTGCAGGTCCTCGCGGTGCTTCGCGAGTGGGACCTGCACGACGGCCTGGAGCGCGTCAACGTCAATGGATCGGGGATCTCGCTTGGGCACCCCGTCGGGGCGACCGGGGCGCGGATCCTGACGACGCTGCTTCACGAGATGCGCCGCCGCGAGGCGCGATTCGGCCTCGAGACGATGTGCATCGGGGGCGGCCAGGGTCTCGCTGCGATCTTCGAGCGACCCGATTGCGCCGCGCGCGGCACCTAGAGTGTCGTGAATGGAGAGGAACGCCGATCAGGCGGCGTCGAGGCTGCCACGCGAGGCCGCGATCTCGCTGCGGGGCGTCGTCAAGCGCTACGGGTCGATCGTCGCGGTCGACGGCCTCGACCTCGAGGTGCCCTCGGGCGTGTGCTACGGACTGCTCGGGCCAAACGGAGCCGGAAAGTCGACGACGATGCGGATGCTGACGGCGCAGACGCTCGCGGACGAGGGCGAGATATCGGTGCTCGGCTACAAGCTTCCGCGCGAATCCAAGCAGTCGCGCCTGGAGATGGGTGTCGTGCCGCAGCTCGACAATCTCGACGTTGAGCTGACCGTACGGCAGGTCCTAACGGTGTTCGCGCGCCTCTATCGCGTGGCCCGCGGCGAGCGCGACGTTGCAGTTCAGCGAGCGCTCGAGCTTGCAAACCTTGCGCCGCGGGCGGACACGATCGTGAAGGAGCTCTCGGGGGGAATGCGCAGGCGGCTACTCGTCGCACGGGGCCTGATCCACGGTCCGCGACTCGTGCTGCTCGACGAGCCGACGGTCGGGCTGGACCCCCAGGTACGCCAGGAGCTGTGGTCGCTGATCGACAACCTGCGGGCGCGGGGCGTGACGGTGCTGATGTCCACTCACTACATCGAGGAGGCCGAGCGTCTGGCCGATACCGTCGCGGTCATGTCGCAAGGGCGGGTCGTCGCGCAGGGGCGGCCGGCCGAGCTTGTGTCGGCGCACGTCGGACGCGAGGTGCTCGAAGTCTACGGTCCACCCGAGCGCCTCGCGGAGGTCTCCGAGCTCGCTGCCAGCAGCGGCTGGTCGAGCCGTCGCAGCGGACCGGCGGTCGCGATCATGCGGGCCGAGTCGCTCGACGGGCTGGCGCCCGAGGGCGTTCGCCGGCCGGCGAACCTGGAGGACGCGTTCGTGGCGCTGACCGGGGAGGAGATCGAATGAGCGCCCAGGCCCAGGTCGCCGAGGAGGCTCCGGCCGGCGCTCGCCGCGTTGGCAGACTCGAACCCGCCGCCCTCGCCGGGGTGATGAGCCGCGACGTCGCGATCTTCGGTCGCTACTGGAAGGCGACGACCTTCTCCTCGATCGTCCAGCCGACCATTTACCTGCTCGCCTTCGGCCTGGGATTCGGCTCGCTTGTGAAACACGTCGGGCACCTGACGTACGTCCAATACGTGGCGACCGGTGTCGTGGCGACCGCCGTGCTCTTCTCCTCGGCGTTCCCGGGCATGTTCAACACCTTCATCCGCTGGCAGTTCCAGCGCACCTACGACGCGATCCTCGCGGCGCCCGTCGATGTCGAGGAGCTGATCACCGCTGAGATCCTCTGGATCTCCGTGCGGGCCGGCGTCTACGGTGTCGCGCCGCTGCTCGTGGCGATTGCCTTCGGGCTCGAACCGAAGCCCGGGATGCTGCTCGTGCCCGGGATCTGCTTCGTCACCGGCTTCGGCTTCGCGGCCTTCGGGGTGACGGTCGCCGCGGTGGCGAAGACGATCGACAACTTCAACTACATCACGAGCGCAGTGCTGACGCCGCTGTTCCTCGTCGCTGGGACCTTCTTCCCGATCTCGGCTCTACCGCAGGGCCTGCGTACGGTCGCCGAGTTCAACCCGCTCTATCACTGCGTCCAGCTTGTCCGCGACGCATCGCTGGGCGGGCTCAGTGTCGCCGACCTTGGGCATCTTGCGGTTCTCCTAGCATTCGCCGTCTTGATGTGGAGGCTCGCGGTGCGCCAGCTCGGCCGGCGCCTGATCGACTGAGTTAATGGAGCCTTGAGGTTTCTCTCACGCTCCTCATACGAGCGTCCGTGATGCTTCCCGCATGAGCTTCACATGGGAGACAAACTCGGCGCGCTCGCCGGCGGTCCCCGCCGGGCAAGCGCAGCCCGGCCTTCGTGCGGCTCGGCCAGACCCCCCGTCGCTGACGCGCGCGAGGGCGCTGGTGGCGCGCCTGCCGCGCCCGGAGCTGATCACGCTGCTGGCGCTTGCAGGGGTGCTCGACCTGTGGGCGCTCAGCCGGAACGGGTGGGCGAACAGCTACTACAGCGCAGCGGCGCGCTCGATGAGCTCGAGCTGGCACAACTTCCTCTTCGCTTCGATGGATCCGAGCGGCGTGATGACCGTCGACAAGCCGCCGCTCTCGCCCTGGGTGCAGGCCCTGTCGGTGCGCCTGTTCGGCTACCACGCTCTGAGCGTGCTGATGCCGCAGGCGCTGATGGGCGTGGCGAGCGTCGCGCTCGTCTATGACCTCGTGCGCAGGCGCTTCGGCCGCCTCGGAGGCTTCGTCGCGGGACTCGCCTTGGCGACCACGCCGATCGCCGTGGCGATCTCGCGACACAACAACCCCGACGCGCTGCTCGTCCTCTGCTGCGTCGCGGCCCTATGGTGCACGGTGCGCGGGCTGGAAGCAGGGCGCACGCGGTGGCTCGTCCTCGCCGGTGTATTCGTCGGCTTGGGATTCGAGACGAAGATGGGCGTCGCGCTGACGGTCGTCCCCGGCATCTTCGCCGCGTGGCTGTGGATCGACCCGCGAGGGCGCGGGCGCTTGCGGGCGCTCGGCCAGCTGCTCGCGGGCGGTGCCGCGATGGTGGTGGTCGCCGCGGCGTGGCCGCTGCTCGTGGAACTCACTCCCGCGGCCGACCGTCCGTGGGTATCGGGCACGAGCGACAACAGCGTCCTCTCGCTGATCCTCGACTACAACGGCGTCAACCGGGTGGGCGGACAGGCCGGCGTGCCGACTGGCGTGGGCGGCAACCTGTCAGGCGGTTCGCCCGGGCCGCTGCGCCTGCTGAGCTCGGCGCTCGGCGGTCAGGTCGGATGGCTGCTCGGATTCGTGCTCGTCACCCTGCTCGGGATGGTGCTCGCAAGCCGTCTGAGACGCTCCGACGCCCGCAGCGGCTGGCTGATCGCCGTGGGCGGCGCCTTCCTCGTGACGACGGCACTGTTCAGCTTCGCCGGCGGCATCTTTCACCCCTACTACGTCTCGCTGCTCGCGCCGTTCGTCGCCGCGCTGGCCGGAGCGGGCTTCGCCGAGCTCGTGCGCGGCGGGCTGGGCGCCCGGATCGTCGGACCGCTCGCCGTCGGCGCCGGCGTGTTCGCCGAGCTCGTGATTCGCAGCCGCTACCCGGGCCAGCTGAGCTGGCTCGCGCCACCGCTGATCGCCGTCGGAGTGCTCGCCGCGCTGGCGCTGGCCGCCTTCGGCGCTCGGCGCGTGCGCCTGCTCGGCGCCGGCGCGGCAATGGGCGTGCTGCTGCTCGCGCCGGCTGTCTGGGCCGTCGACACACTCGGCTACGCGACGAGCGGGACGTTCCCCGCGGGCGGGCCCGCATTCGTCCCGGCCGGGCCTGCCGGCGGACCGATGGGCCGCGTCGGCGGACCATTCGGCCCCCAGGGTGGCTTGCGCAGCCTGCCCGGCGGGCCGGCGTGGCGCCCGCAGCTCTTTGGCGCCGCGCCTGGCGGCCCGTCGCAAGGGGGCGCGGTCGGGCAGGCGCCGCCGCGCGCTGCCCCGTTTTTCTCGCGCGGCGGCCGCCTCGCCTTCGGCGGCGGCCGCGGACGGCTCGGCGGACAGTTCGGCGACGATCGCTCGATCGCCGCCGTCCTCGGCTATGTGACCAGGCACGGAGGGGGCACGATCGTCGTCTCGAGCCAGTCGAGCGCCGCCGCGGCGATCATCGACAAGAACGCGAACGTCGCCGGGATCGGCGGCTTCTCCGGGCGCGAGAGCGTCGTGAGCGTGGCGTGGCTCGGGCAGGAGGTGCGCTCGGGAACGATCCGCTGGGTCCTCGCGGAAGGCAGCGCCGGCCGGCCGGGCCTCCCCGGAGACACACGCGTGGGGGCCAAGCCGGCGATGAGCGCTGTGGCGAGCGCCTGCCGGTCTGTCCCGATGTCCGCCGCCGGATCGAGCACGCGCCCCGGGTTGTCCTCGAGCACGCTCTATGACTGCGAGGGCCGCGCGGCCGCGCTCGTGGCCGCGGGAAGATCCGTCTGATGAGGATCCTCGTCGTCGACGACGACCGGGCGGTTCGGGAAGCACTGCGCCGGGCGCTGACGCTGGGCGGATATGAAGTGCAGATCGCCGAGGATGGCGAGGGGGCGCTCGAGCTGATCGCACAGTCCGTGCCGGATACGGTCGTGCTCGACCTCGGATTGCCGGGCATCGATGGCCTGGAGGTGTGCCGGCGGATACGTCGCCTGGGCAATCGCGTGCCGATCCTGATCGTGACGGCGCGCGACGCGGTCGCCGATCGCATCGACGGGCTCGACGTGGGCGCCGACGACTACATGGTCAAGCCATTCGACGTGGGCGAGCTGAAGGCGCGCGTGAGGGCGCTGCTTCGGCGTGCGGCGCCGGACGGGGACCCCGACTCCCTGTCCTTCGCGGAGGTCACCCTCGATCCAGCGCGTCACGGCGCGCAGGTTGGCGAGAAGTTCGTCGAGCTGACGCGAACCGAGTATCAATTGCTCGAGCTTCTGATGATCAATCCGCGTCACGTCCTCTCGCACAGCTTCATCTACGAACGGGTCTGGGGATACGACTTCGGGCCCGCTTCAAACGCGCTGCGCGTGTACGTCGGGTACCTCCGGCGCAAGCTCGAGAACGCGGGCGCACGCCAGCTGATCCACACGGTCCGCGGCGTCGGCTACGCGCTGCGGGAGCCGTGAGCGGACGCCGGAGATGACGCTGCGCACCCGCATCGCCGCCGTAGCAAGCCTCTCGGTGACGCTCGTCGTGCTCGCAACGGCGGTCGGCCTCTACCTCGCCGTTCGTTCGGACCTGCGCGGGGAGATCGACAGCGCCCTGCGGGCTCGGACGCGGGACTTCGTCGCGCTCAGGCGAGTGGTCGCAGCTCAGGGGCCGACGAGCGGGGGGACGTCGCCGGCCGGCGGTCATCTCGCCAGCGGATCCGGCGGCGCGACCGCAGGAGCGTTCGCCGTCGCGCCCGTGAAAACGCTCGATGGTGGCGAGAGGGCGGTAAAAGTGGTGTTTCCTGGGCCGGAGCTCGTGCGTCGCGGCGCCTTTCCCGGCCACGTCCAGCCGGCACCGTTCGGGGCCGCGTCGGGCTACGTCCAGTTCATCTCCTCGCAGGGCGCCGTGCAGGTGCCCGGTGGGCAGGGAAGCTCGCCGCGCAGGATTCCCGAGACGGCGCTCGATCGGAGGATCGCGGCGCGGGGAAGCGGCAGCAGCCTCACTGACCGCAGCGTCAACGGCACGCGGCTGCGTGTCCTCACACTCGGCGTCGGTTCGGCCGGAGCGGTGTCGATCGCGCGCCCACTCACCGAGGTCCAGAAAGAGCTCCGCAGGCTCGTGCTGATCCTGGTGCTGATCGGCGCGGGCGGGATCCTGCTCGCCGCGCTCTTGGGGGCGGTGATCGCGCGCACCGCGCTCGCCCCGATCGCGCGGTTCACCAGGCGCACGGAGACGCTCACCGGGAGCCTCGACCTCTCGCAAAGGCTGGACGTCAACGGACGCGACGAGCTCGCGAGGCTCGCAGAGAGCTTCAACGGCGCGCTCGACGCTCTCGAGCGCTCGGTGGAGGCCCAGCGCCACCTGATCGCAGACGCGAGCCACGAGCTCCGCACCCCGCTCGCGTCCCTGCGCGCGAACATCCAGGTTCTCGGCGAGGCCGAGCGGCTTCCGCGCGAGGAGCAGGAGAACCTGCGGCGGGACATAGTCGAGGAGCTCGACGAGCTCACCGCGCTCGTGGGCGACGTGGTCGAGCTGGCCCGCGGTGCCGCCGCCGCCGGACCGCCCGACGACGTCCGGCTGGACGAGCTGGTCAAGGGGGCGGTGCAGAGCGCGCGGAGGCGAAGCGATCTGCAGTTCGAGCTCGAGCTCGAGCCGACGATGGTGAGCGGCAACGCCGACCGCATCGGCCGCGCCGTCTCGAATCTCGTGGACAACGCCCGCCGCTGGAGCCCGCCTGGGGGAACCGTCGAGATCTCGCTGCGTGACGGCATGCTCACGGTGCGCGACCACGGCCGAGGCTTCAAGCAGGCTGACCTGCCCTTCGTGTTCGACCGCTTCTACCGCGCCGACGACGCGCGCAAGCTGTCGGGCTCGGGTCTGGGACTGGCCATCGTCCGCCAGGCGGCGGAGGCCTGCGGCGGGTCGGTCGAAGCCCGGAACGCGCCTGGCGGGGGAGCGCTTTTGACGGTCAGCTTCGGGGCGCCGGTGGAGTTCGTCGCGGTCGTCAGCTCCAAAGCCTGACAGAGCTTCAACCGGCGGGGGCCATCGTGCGCAGGCCCGCAAGGCGAGCGACCGCGCTCTGGCGATCGTCGTAGCTGACGAAGCCGTCGATGGGCGAGACGGCAATCGCTGCGATCACATGGATCGCATCCAGCGATCGCAGGGCGGGCTCCGTGAGGGCTCCGGCGGCGCCGAGCAGCTCACGATCGAGCGGTACCAGCGCGAGAGCGTCGAGGAGCTCGCCGGCACGCTCGAGGAGAGCGCTGAGAGGAAGTCGTGGGTCGCGTGCGGCCGCGCGCCGAACCGCACGTGGCACCTCCGTGAGCACCAGCTCGCAGGAAACGACGTCGGAGTCGGCGATAAAGGCTCGCAGAGCCGGTGTCTCGGGCTCTTCGTACAGGAGCTTCACGAGGGCCGAGGCGTCGGTGTAGAAGAGCGGCAAGTCAGCGCTCGCCGCGAACCTCGTCCAGCGCGCGACTGAGCGCCTGCGCATCTCCGTTCAGCTGCAGCGGCTGTGGCAGCCCTCGCCCGAGCGGGGGAGACACCCGTCCCTCGGCGATCAGCCTGTCGAGCTCGGCACCGGCGCTGGCAGCCGGACCCAGCTCAGCAACCGGGCGGTTGCGGTCGGTCACGACGAGCCGCTCGCCGCGTTCCACGCGACGCAGATAGACGCTCAGATTCTGGCGCAACTCCGCGACTCCGACCTGGTTCCCCCGGCTCATGTACATCAAGGTAGCATATTCTAGCGAGCTATGGCGGCGGCTTGTACCGAAGCCTCTCCGGTGTTTCGGCTTGCAGGACATCGACAAGATTCGTCTAATACCTCCGTCGAAGTTCCCGCAACTTTGGGGGCTTTGCCGAGTCTGACGGGTAGGTTGCAAATGACACGTTGTCTAGAGGGAGGTCGTTCATGAGGGTCCACGCTCGCGTTTCGCTGTTGGCACTGTTCTGTTGCGTGCTGGTAGCCGCCCTCATGCCCGCCGCCGCGTCGGCCACCGAAGAAGTGCCGCTGGTCGAAAAGTTGGTGGCCACCAACTGCAAAGTCAGCACATGTGCCCAGGAAGAAGTCGAACCGGGCTTTTTCGAGCCCAAGGCCAAAGTCACGGTCGAAGAAGCCGAAAAAGAAGGCTTCACGCCCGCCGGTGGCCGGGTGCCTTTCGGCATCACCGACTTTAAGGTGCTTACCCTTCCTGAACCCGAAAAAGGCAACAAAAAACCCGAATACTCGAAAGGCACAGTCGTCCCGACCCTGCGCGTTACGCACATCCGCACGGATGTCGCGCCCGGGCTCGCGACGAACCCCTTCACGCTGGAACGCTGCTCGCAGGCGGAATTCGGCAAAGAACTAATCCCAGGCAGCCACCTGTTCACGGCGCCGGCCGGGAAATGCGTGGAACCCGAAAAAGGTGCCGAAATCGGCGAACAGTTCGCGACCGCCTATGCCGGCAACCCGAAAGAAGGAGGCGCGGGCGACCTGGCGCTGTCGGGCAAAGTCTACGATCTGATCCCGGGCGAAGGCGAACATATGGCCAATGGCGCCAAACTGGCGTCGCTGTACGGTGTCGCGCTCGCACTGCCGAAATTCCTCACCGGCCACCTGCTCAAAGTTGGCTTCGAAAAAGCCGAAGCGGAAGGCGCCAAACAGGGCGTGGAAAAATTCCCGACGGCTGGCGAACAAGCGTTCCTGGAGGGTCTGCAGTGGTACGCCCACACGGGAATCAAAGGCAATGTCGAATGGGGCAAGGAAGCGCGTGGCACCAACCAAGGTGACTATCACGACTACTTTGAAATCGAAGTCTCACCGGAACTCCCGCTGATCCGATCGCGTCTCGTGTTCTTCGGAACCGTGGGTAAAGGGGACTTCATCACGAATGCGACGAGTTGCCCAGGTCACCTCACGACGACGCTGAAGATCGTGGACCTAGAAGGCAAGGAAGCGCCCACCAAGGGGTTCACGACTCCGATCGGCCTCAGCGGCTGCCCGCTCTCCTTCGAACCCAGCTTCGCGCTCACGCCCGAAGTGACGCAGAACGACCAGCCGAACCCCTTCACGGCCACGGCTTCGGAGCCGCACAACCCGAAAGCGACCGACGGCTCGCAGGTCAAGTCAGCGTCGTTCACGCTGCCGGAAGGCATGACCCTCAACCCCGCAGCGGCGGCGGGCCTTGAAGCCTGCACGCCGAAACAAGCCCACCAGGAAGGCACGGTCTTCGGCCCCCAGTTCGGCGTCGAATGCCCCGCCGGGTCGAAAATCGGCACAGTCAGCCTAAACGTGCCGACGCTGCCGAACGGCACGCTTACGGGGAGTGTCTACCTCGGCGGGCCGGAATCGGGTCCGATCACCTCGCCGCCCTACACGATCTACGTCGTGGCGAACTCCGAACAGTACGGCCTCTCAGTCCGTCTGATCGGGGAAGTGGTCCCGAACGAAGTCACCGGCCAGGTAACCACGTTCTTCAGGAACCCGCCCGAACAGCCGTTCAGCGAATTCACATTGAAGTTCGAACGCGGGGTGCTGGCGCCCATTGCTAACCCGCTTCTCTGCGGCACGGCAGGAGGCTCGACGAGCTTTGAACCGACCTCCGCGCCCGGCACCGCCAAGACAGCTGCATTTGGTGTGCAGGTGACCGGTTGTGGAGCATCTATCCCGTTTGCACCGGTCCAGAGCACCGTGAACCAGACGGCGAACGCGGGGGGCCACACCTCCTACACGTTCAACCTCGAACGCACCGATGGACAGCAGTACTTCTCGCAGGTGAAAACGGTGCTTCCGCCCGGTCTCGTCGGCGCGATCCCAGCCGTGACACCGTGTGGCGAACCGCAGGCGGGCCTCGGCACCTGCGGCTCCGCCAGCCAGATCGGCACCGCCAGGGTCTTGGCCGGGTCCGGCCCGACGCCGTTCGCCTTCTCCGGGCCCGTCTATCTCACCGGCCCTTACAACGGGGCGCCATACGGCATGTCGATCGCCGTTCCCGCGACTGCCGGTCCGTTCAACCTCGGGATCGACGTCACCCGCGCGACGATCAACGTCAACCAGACGACCGGGCAGGTGATCGTCACCAGCGTGATACCGCGAATCTTCAAGGGCACGCCGTTGCGCTTGAGGCGAATCAGCATCGCGATCGAAAAGCAGTCGTTCCTGTTCAACCCCACGAACTGCAGCGCGCTTGCGACGGAATCGAGCGTCACCGGTTACGTCCCGGGCAGCAGTGCGAGCTCGACGGTGAACCTCTCGAGCCCGTTCCAGGTCGGGAACTGCGGTGCGCTCGCGTTCAAGCCGACGTACAAGTTCACGACGAGCGCGAGGACATCGAAAGCCAACGGCGCCAGCCTCGAAACGACGCTGAACACCGTGCCGGGCCAGGCCAACGTGAAGTCGGTGCTCGTGCAGCTGCCGAAGCAGCTTCCCTCACGGTTGACCACCCTGCAAAAAGCCTGCCTACAGGCCACGTTCGAAGCGAACCCGTTCCGCTGCCCGTCGGGATCCTACGTCGGCGGCGTCAGGGCCAACACGCCGGCGCTGCCAGACAAAATGAAAGGTCCGGCCGTACTGGTCTCGCACGGCGGCGCAGCCTTCCCGGACCTGGACCTCGTCCTCGAAGCCGATGGCGTGCGCGTAATCCTGGTCGGTAACACGGACATCAAAAATGGGATCACGAAAACGAACTTCGCGTCGACCCCCGATGTCCCGGTCTCGAGCGTCACCGTGAACCTGCCGGTCGGTCCTCACTCTGCGCTCGGGGCCTTCGGGGACCTGTGCGCGACTCCACTCGTGATGCCGACGACGATCACGGGGCAGAACGGCAAGGTCATAAAACAGAACACGAAGATCAACGTTACCGACTGTGGCGTGAGGATCGTGGGCCACAAGGTGATCGGCAACACGGCCTACCTCACAGTCAAGACATTCGCAGCCGGGCGCATCAGCGGCAGCGGATCTAACCTGGCGAGTGTCTTCAGGCACCTGAACGGCGCCGTCAACGCGGCGACGCTCAAGGTTCCACTCAGGCGGGGAGCGCACCGTCCCCTCACGACCCGTGTGCGTGTCGGCTTCGTGCCGAACCGCAAGGGTCCGAGCTCGGCGGCGTTCGTCACGGTGCGCTTCGGCTGACGGTTTGAAGCGGGGGGCGGCCTGAGGCCGCCCCCGAACCGGCTCGAGCTCCGGCGGGCCCAGACGGCCCCTCCCGGAGCTCCATTGCGGCGGCCCGAGGCAGATCTTTTGCCCGCCCGCCCCCCGATGCCCTAGATTTTGGGGATGGATGTCGTGACAGGTACGGATACCTCAGCGTCACCGGGGGGGGTCGAACGTCTGCTGGAGGGCGTGCGCCGGCTGATGCTGCTGGCGGACAGCTCCGCCGAGGCCGAGGCGATCTTCCGCGCGCTCGCGGGCGAGCTCCTTTCGGTGACGGGCGCCCAGGAGGTCCACGTCCACCATCTCGCCAGCGGCGCCGGCGAGGATGAGCAGGTAGCGGTCTACATGTTCGACGGCTACGGCCGTCTCAGCTACCTGATCCCCCGCAGTGAGCGCCCACCGGGCGTAGGCTGGGTTGCCAGTACGGGGCGCAGCTTCGTGGCCGGCGACTCCAGCGAGCTCGAGGCCAGCGTGCCGCGGCTTGCGGCGGCGGGGCTGAGCAACTCCGCGCTGCTGCTGCCGCTCGCCGAGCGAGGCGAGGTCGAAGCCGTGGTGGTGCTCGCGGGAGGTCTGTCCGCGGGCTTCACCCCGCAGGCGGTGGAGCTCGCGACGATCCTCGTTGACCAGGCGGCGACGGCGCTTGCCCTCGTCCGCGCCCGCGCAGAGGCGGGCACCGACCCGATCACCGGCTGCATGAACCACCGTGCGATGCGCCGTCGCCTGGACGAGGAGATAGGCCGAGCGCAGCGCAGCGGCAGCCCGCTGTCCTGCCTGCTCATCGACCTCGATGACTTCAAGCTGATCAACGACGAACACGGTCATCCAGCCGGCGACGCGACGCTGCGCGGGGTGGTTCAGGTGCTGGTCGGCGAGTTCAGGGCATTCGACCGCGTCGCCCGCTACGGGGGCGATGAGTTCGTCGTGATCCTCCCGAACGCCGATCTCGACAGCGCCGCCGCCGCTGCCACCCGAGCTCTCGAGCGGCTGCAGGAGCTTCCGATCCTCGAGGACTCAGGCCAGGGCGTCGCTGCCTCGGTGGGCGTGGCCCAATGGCAGCCGCGGATGACGACGGACGCGCTGCTGGCGGCGTGCGACGCAGCCCTGCTGCGCTCCAAGCGCCAGGGCAAGGGGCGCGTCACCAGAGCATCCGAGCGAGCGCGTTAGCCGCGCGCAGCCAGTCGCCGGTCAGTGGCGCCCGCCAGTCGCGCGAGCGCCAGCGAAGCACGGAGCCGTTTGTCTGCGAGACTGCCGCCAGTCACCCTTTCAGACCCGTAGACCCTCCCGGGAGTTGCCATGTCGGAGAACAGCTTTGGCGCCAAGGACACGCTCGATGTCGGCGGGCAGCAGTATGAGATCTTCCGCCTGGAGGCGCTCCAGCAGCGCTTCGACGTCGCGCGGCTTCCGATGTCGCTGAAGGTGCTGCTCGAGAACCTGCTTCGGACCGAGGGCAACGGCTCGGTGCAAGCGTCGGACATCGAAGAGCTTGCGAGCTGGGACGCCAAGGCTCAGCCGAGCAAGGAGATCGCTTTCTCGCCCGCGCGGGTGCTGATGCAGGACTTCACCGGCGTGCCCGCGGTCGTCGATCTGGCGGCGATGCGCGACGCGATGGCCGACATGGGCGGGGACCCCGCGAGGATCAACCCGCTCGCGCCCGCCGAGCTCGTGATCGACCATTCGGTCCAGGTCGACGCGTTCGGGACGCGCGAAGCCTTTCGCGTCAATGCCGAGCGGGAGTTCGAACGCAACCGCGAGCGCTACGCATTCCTTCGCTGGGGGCAGGGAGCGTTCAATGACTTCGCGGTCGTGCCGCCCGACACGGGGATCGTGCATCAGGTGAACCTCGAGTACCTGGCGCGCGTCGTCTTCCTCAATGATCGACCCGGATCGGACCCACCCCAGCTGTACCCCGACACGCTCGTTGGCACCGACTCGCACACGACGATGATCAACGGCCTCGGCGTGCTCGGGTGGGGCGTCGGCGGGATCGAGGCCGAGGCGGCGATGCTCGGCCAGCCGATGTCGATGCTCATCCCGCAGGTGCTCGGCGTCAGGCTGCACGGCGCGCTTCCCGAGGGTGCGACGGCCACCGATCTCGTGCTGACGGTCACCCAGCTCCTGCGCGAGCGCGGGGTCGTGGGGATGTTCGTCGAGTTCTACGGCGCCGGCCTGGCGGGCCTGCCGATCGCGGACCGCGCGACAATCGGCAACATGTCCCCCGAGTTCGGCTCGACGTGCGCGATCTTCCCGATGGACTCCGAGACGCTGCGCTACCTCGAGCTCTCGGGGCGCCCCCCCGAGCAGGTCGCGCGAGTGGAGGCCTATGCCCGCGCGCAGGGGCTCTGGCACGACGAGCAGTCCGACGAGCCGACCTTCTCCGACACGATCGAGCTCGACCTGGCAACGGTCGAGCCGAGCCTCGCCGGTCCCAAGCGCCCGCAGGATCGCGTCGCGCTGAGCGATGCGCGGGCAGCGTTCAGGCGCGCCCTCGAGGACTACCTGCCGAGCGACGGCGAGCAGGCCGATCCCCACGACGAGGCCGAGGCCGAGTCCTTCCCCGCGTCGGACCCACCCGCCAACGGCGCACCGGGTCACAAGCCGTCGTCACCCGTCGAGGCGCCGCGGCCCTCACGGCAATCCGCGGCGACGGCATTCGATCCTCGACGAGCTCCGGTCAGGGTCGGGGGGAACGGAGCGAGCTTCGAGCTCGACCACGGCCACGTGGTGATCGCGGCGATCACGAGCTGCACGAACACCTCCAACCCGTCGGTGATGATCGGTGCCGGCATCCTCGCTCGCAACGCGGTCGCCCGCGGCCTGCACTCCAAGCCCTGGGTCAAGACCTCGCTCGCACCCGGCTCGAAGGTCGTCACCGAATATCTCGACCGTGCCGGCCTCACCGAGCCGCTCGAGCGGCTCGGCTTCAACCTCGTTGGCTACGGCTGCACGACCTGCATCGGCAACTCGGGTCCGCTCTCGGAGGAGATCTCGCGGGCGGTCGGCGACGGAGACCTGGCCGTCGTGTCGGTGCTCTCTGGCAACCGCAACTTCGAGGGACGCATCAACCCCGACGTGAAGATGAACTACCTGGCCTCCCCGCCGCTGTGCGTGGCCTACGCGTTGACGGGAACGATGGACATCGACCTCATCGGCGAGCCACTCGGTCAGGATCAGGAGGGCAAGGACGTCTACCTGAAGGACATCTGGCCGTCAGAGCACGAGATCGCGCAGACGATCGTCGAGGCCGTGCGCGCGGACATGTTCCGCAAGAGCTACGGCGAGGTCTTCGCGGGGGACGAGCGCTGGCGGAGCCTGGAGGTGCCGGCGGGCGAGCGCTTCGCCTGGGACGAGGGCTCGAGCTACGTCCGCCTGCCTCCGTACTTCAAGGACATGCCCCACGAGCCAGAGCCCGTCCGCGACGTGAGCCGCGCCCGCGTGCTCGCGCTGCTGGGCGACAGCGTGACCACCGACCACATCTCGCCGGCCGGCTCGATCAAGCGAGACGGTCCAGCGGGCCTGTACCTGCAGAGGCTGGGAGTCGCGCCAAAGGACTTCAACTCCTACGGCTCCCGGCGCGGCAATCACGAGGTGATGATGCGGGGGACGTTCGCAAACATCCGCCTGCGCAACCTCCTCGGTGGCGGGCCTGCGCTTCCCGAAGGCGGCGTGACGCGCCACCTGAGCCCTCCGGCGGACGGCGGCGCGGCGCTCCTCGTCGAGGAGATGCCGATCTACGACGCCGCGATGCGCTACATGGAGGAAGGAGTTGACCTCGTGGTGCTCGCGGGCAAGGAGTACGGGTCCGGCTCATCGCGCGACTGGGCTGCCAAGGGGACGAAGCTCCTCGGCGTACGCGCGGTGATCGTCGAGAGCTTCGAGCGCATCCACCGCTCGAATCTCGTCGGGATGGGGGTCCTGCCGCTTCAGTTCCCCGAGGGGGAGAGCGCCCGGTCGCTGGGGCTCGCGGGAGAGGAGCTGTTCACGATCACGGGCCTGGCCGAGGCGATGCAAGACGGTGGGGCGCCGCCGCGCGAGGTACGCGTGAGAGCCGAGTGTGCCGGCGAGGAGCCGCTCGAGTTCGACGCGCGCGTGCGGATCGACACGCCCCGCGAGGCGGAGTACTTCCGCCATGGAGGCATCCTGCAGTACGTCCTTCGACAGCTCCTGGCCGCGTGAGCGGCCGGGCGGGGAAACCACCCGTCCGGACGGCGCTCGCCGACGGCCTGCCTCCGGTGCTCGCGGAGCTGCTCGCCGCGCGCGGGCCCTCAGGCTACGAGAGCGCACCGGCGGAGGTCTGGCTACGGGCTGCCGGCGGGTTCGCGCAGGTGAGCACGGACCTCATTGGCACGCCCCTCGCCCGCGTGCCGCCGAAGCACGGCTACGACACCTCGCCGCGGCGGCTGCTCGTGCTGGGGCACATCGACGAGATCGGCCTGATTGTCACGCACATCGACGACGAGGGCTACCTCTGGTTCCGCGGGGTGGGTGGCTGGGACCCGCAGGTCCTCGTCGGCCAGCGGGTGGTGCTCGACACGCTGAAGGGGCCGCTCAGCGGAGTCGTCGGCAAGAAGCCGATCCACCTTCTGCGCGATGAGGACCGCAAGAAGGTCCCCGAGATGCGTGACCTGCACATCGACGTCGGCGCTCGCGACGGAGAGCAGGCGCGCGAGCTGGTCAGGATCGGCGATGTCGCCGTGATCGACGCCGAGCCGGTCGACCTGCCGAACGGGCGCCTCACGGCCCGTGCGCTCGACAACCGCCTCGGCTCATTCGTGGCGTTGGAGGCGGCGCGGCTGGTGGCCGAGGAGGGCGGCGCGCAATGGGAGCTCGCGGCTGTGGCTGCAGCACAGGAGGAGATCACCTTCGGCGGCTCGCGCACGAGCGCGTTCGCGCTCGAGCCCGACGCGGCGATCGTCGTCGACGTCACGCACGCGACCGACGCGCCGGGGATCGACGTCAAGGAGGCGGGCAAGCACGAGCTTGGCTCGGGCGTCGTGATCACGCGCGGCTCGACGCTGAACCCGGCGCTCGTCGAGCTCCTGTGCGAGGTGGCGGAGGCCGAGAAGATCCCGTTCACGCTCGAGGCCTCGGCGAGGGCGACGGGGACAGACGCGGACGCGGTGCACATCAGCCGCGGCGGGATTCCCACCGCCCTCGTGTCGATCCCGCTTCGCTACATGCACTCGCCTGTCGAACTCGTCGAGCTCGACGACGTTCGCGCGTGCGCGCGCCTGATCGCCGCCGTCGCAATGCGGCTGGACGGCGACACGACCTTCGCTCGCTGAGCCTCAGCTCGCGGCGCCGAGCTCGGTGAGCGGGACGATCTCCTAGGGCTCGCCGGGGCGCGCTAGCGAATCGAGACCGGCAGCAGGATCGCGAGCTGGCGCGACTGCGCGAGCACCGTGCCATCCGACGCCCAAATCACGCCGTCCTCGTCGAAGAAGCCTTCGTGGACGAGGCGCGTGCGAAAGCGGGCCAGGCACAGCTCGTCGGGATCGGGGTCAGGCGTCCTCGGCGTTGGCACGCGGAAGTGGATCGTCAGGTCGATCGTGGGCGCCACGACACGCTCGTCGGCCTGCAAGCGTACGAACGGAGGCGGGAACAACGCGTCGCTGAAGAACGCGAGCGAGAGCGCGTCAATCGGCCGCCGCTGCGCGAGCCCAAGCCAGCCGCCGATCTCCATCGGCTGCGCGCTTGCGGCGAAGGGTGTCCCGCCGATGCGCGGCTGCATCACGAGGTGCCGCGTGAAGGGGGGCGCGCCGAGCTTCTCGAGCGTTCCCGCCTCGCGCGCGGCGTCGGGGCCGGGGACGTTGGGCATCTTCAGGTCCGAGAGCTCGGGTGCGTTCCATGCGACCGAGAATGCCGACAGCACGAGCGCGATCAGCCTGCCGTCCTGCTCCATGCGAGCGGACAACGTGCTCAGCGAGCGGCCCGCCCGCTCGACCCTCGTGTGAATGCTCACGGGCCCCGGCTCGGGCGCGCGCGGGTAGTGAACGGTGAGCGAGCGCGGCGAGCGCGCCGGGTCGGCGACGGTCTCGATCAGCGCACGAAGCAGCATCGCGGCGAGATAGCCGCCATGCGGGCCGCGCCCGGCGCGCCACGCCGGCGAGACATCGGCTGCGAAGGTGCTCTCCCACTCGGAGCCGTGCTCGAGCCGCACGGCGGTGTCTCGATCGAACGCGCTCCTCGCCGGCGCGCTCTCGTCAGCCACGGACCAGCCGCTTGTAGGTGATGCGATGGGGCCGGTCGGCGGCCGCCCCGAGGACCGACCGTCGATGCTCCTCGTAGGCCTCGAAGTTGCCCTCGAACCACGTGACCTGCGAATCGCCCTCGAAGGCCAGCACGTGCGTCGCGATCCGGTCCAGGAACCAGCGGTCGTGGGAGATCACCACCGCACATCCGGGGAAGCCGAGCAGCGCGTCCTCGAGCGCGCGCAGCGTGTCGACGTCGAGGTCGTTGGTGGGCTCGTCGAGCAGCAGCAGGTTGCCGCCGCTGCGCAGCAGCTTGGCCAGGTGCACGCGGTTGCGCTCACCTCCGGAGAGCTTGCCGATGCGCGCCTGCTGGTCTGAGCCCTTGAAGTTGAATCCCGCCGTGTACTGCCGCGAGTTGATCACCCGGTCGCCGACCTTGAGCTGGTCGAGACCTTCGGAGATCTCCTCCCAGACCGTCTTCTCGGCGTTCAGCGAGTCGCGCGACTGGTCGACGTATGCGAGCTGCACGGTGTCCCCGAGCTCCAGCTTGCCAGCGTCCGGCGACTCCTCGCCGGTGACCATCCGGAACAGCGTCGTCTTGCCCGCCCCGTTCGCGCCGATCACGCCTACGATGCCGGCGCGGGGCAGGTCGAACGACAGCGACTCGATCAGCAGCCGGTCGCCGAAGCCCTTCGATAGCTCGCTCGCCGTGAGCACCTTCTCGCCCAGGCGCGGACCCGGAGGGATGTGGATCTGGACGTCGTCCAGCTTCACGTTGCGCTCCTCGGCCACGAGCTCCTCGTAGCGCGTCAGGCGCGCCTTGGACTTCGTGCGCCTGCCCTTTGGGTTCGTCCTAACCCAGTCGAGCTCCGCCGCGATCGTTCGCTGGCGCGCCTTCTCCGAGCGTTCTTCCTGCGCAAGGCGTGCCTGCTTCTGCTCCAGCCAGCTCGAGTAGTTGCCCTCGTACGGTATGCCCCGGCCGCGGTCGAGCTCGAGGATCCAGCCCGCGACGTTGTCGAGGAAGTAGCGGTCGTGGGTGACCGCGACGATCGTGCCCTTGTACTCGGCCAGATGCTGCTCGAGCCAGGCGACCGACTCGGCGTCCAGGTGGTTGGTCGGCTCGTCGAGAAGCAGCAGGTCCGGGGCGCGCAGCAGCAGCCGGCAGAGCGCGACGCGGCGCCTCTCGCCACCGGAGAGCGTGCTGACATCGGCGTCGGCCGGAGGCAGGCGCAGGGCGTCCATCGCGTATTCGAGCTGGGTGTCGAGATTCCATGCGTCGGCGGCTTCGATCTTCGCCTGCAGCGCGCCGAACTCGTCTGCGGTCTCCTCGGAATAGTTCGCCGCCAGCTCATTGAAGCGGTCGAGCAGCGCCTTCGTCTCGGCGACGCCGTCCTCCACATTGCCCTTGACGTCCTTGCTCTCGTCGAGCTGAGGCTCCTGCTCGAGCATCCCGACCGTTGCTCCCGGAGCCAGCGCGGCCTCGCCGCGATACTCCTGATCGACCCCGGCCATGATCCGCAGCAGCGTCGACTTGCCTGCCCCGTTGTATCCGAGCACGCCGATCTTCGCGCCCGGATAGAAGGCGAGCGTGATGTTCTCGAGCACCGTCCTCTCCGGCGGGTGAAGCTTGGACAGGCGATGCATCGTGAAGATGAATTGCGACGACATTTGCAGGGCAGGATAGGAGGTTGAGAAGGTCGCTAACGTTGTCGGGTCATGCCCGTGACGGTCCTGGACATAGAGCAGCATCTCCTTCTCCTCGAGCTCCAGGCGCCGTTCGACAAGCGCGACGTTCAGCTCGCACGGCGCAGGATGGCCAAGCGCTGGCACCCCGATGTGGCGCCTCAGGGACGCCAATTCGAACACGAGCGCCACCTGAAGGCGATCAACGAGGCGGCCGACCAGCTCGAGCGGCTGGCCGAGGGGTCGCGCGGGGGCAGCGTCACGCGCAACGCCGTCAAGGTCAGCGCTGCGGCGGCCCGGCGAGAGCGCGAGGAGGCGGGCAGGCGCGCCTACGAAGCGGAGCAGCGCGCACGTGAGCACGCGGAGGACCGCGCCAAGCACGACCCGTTCGGCAGCAGGGTGCCCGACCACTCGGTCGTCCATCGCTACGCGCGCTGCCTGTCCTATCCGGAGTGGGGCGTCGGCACCGTGGAAGGGATCTACTTCACGGCCGATGGAGATAACGCCGGCGAGGAGCAGGGCACCGACGCCAACGGCGTTGGTCAGTGGGCTCGCGTGCGGTTCAGCCACGGCATCCGCACCGTGCCCGCCGGAAGCATGCGCTTCGTCGACTTCTCCAAGCCCGACCCCGCGGAGGAGCGCGTCGAACGCTTCATGATCGCGGCGCAACGGGCGATGGCCGAAGGCGAGTACCTGCTCGCCGCGCAGCGGCTGATCTACGCCCGCGACGCCGAGCCGAGGAATGTTTCGGTGCTGCGGCTGATGACGCTGGCCTTCTGGCAGGCGGGCAAGCTCCCCGAGGCGGCGCGGGCCGTGCGCGACTGGGCGCGCGTGGACGGAAACCGTCCCGCGGCGCACCGCTTTGCCGCGCGCATATACGAAGACATGGGCGCCGTCGACCTCGCCGAGGAGGCAGCCGAGCGCGCCGCCCGGCGCGGTCCCTCCGACGCCGGCGCATGGGAGCGGCTCGGCCGGCTGCGCCTCAGGCTGATGGATCGCGAGGGCGCGCTCGGAGCGCTCAGGCGCGCACTGGCGCTCGGCGCGGGCGAGGAGGTTCACGAGCTCGTGATCCAGGCTCTCGCAATCGAGCCGCGAGCGGTGCACACGGCGTCCTGACCATCGTCTCGGTGCTCTGACCCCGGCCGCCTACAGGATGTTGACCGCACGCGAGACGATCAGGCCGATCGTCACGAGCGACACGATCGACTGGATGCCCATGATGATCTTCGCCATCGGAGTGAGCGGCATCGTGTCGGTCGGCGAGAACGCCGCGGCGTTCGTCAACGAGACGTACAGGTAGTCGATGAATTGAGGCCGCCAGTTGCGCGGCTCGATCGCATCGTCGTTCATCTGTGGAAACAGGAAGTCAGGTGCCCGATCGTTGCCGGCGGCACGTTTGCCCGGGCCGCCGCGGTCGAGCTCCCAGTACCACAGCCCGAAGATGAGGAAGTTCGTGAGCCAGATGACCACACCCGAGATGATCAGTCGCTGGCCGTTGGAGACGCTGTGATGCAGCAGAAAGTGCGTCAATAGCCCAAGCGAGACGATGTTGGCTGAGCTGACGAAAGCGGTGAGGCCGAGGGCCACACGCCGGCGGACACGGTGTTCGTGCTCGAGCTGACGGGGCGTGGCCAGGAACATGCCGAACAGCAGGACGCCCTCGAGCACCGGGATCAGCCACGTCGGGCCGACGGTGAGGCGCGAGGGTAGCGTCAGCTGCAGCACGATCGCCGCAAGAATCGTGACCTGCGCCGGCCAGAACGGCTCGGCCGCCGGTGGTGGGGGATAGGGCCGGCCGGGCAACGGTGCGGGCGTCGACGCTGATGCAGGCTGCTGGACCATGTCGTGAATGTATGGGGAGGATCGGAGGTATCGGTCCCGTCGAGCCCACCCGCCCGGCGCGAGGGTGGCTCCGCTGTCAAACGGCACCCGCCGCGCGTCCCGCCGCGCTAGCCTGAGCCCGTGGGCATCGAGAACCCGGTTCACCTCCTGTTCATCGCCGTAGTCGCGCTGATCGTGCTGGGTCCCAAACGTCTGCCGGGCCTAGCGCGCGCTCTCGGGCACGGGATCCGGGAGTTCCGTGACGCGATCGGCCAGGGCGAAACGCAGCGGGAGCACACGGAGCTGGCGCAGACGGTTGATCCGCCCGAGCCTGTACGGTCGCCCGATGCGCCTGATCGTGGCCCGCTGTGAGGTCTCCTACCTCGGACGCCTGACCACGGTGCTGGCGCAGGCGGTGCGGCTGCTGATGATCAAGCCCGACGGCACGTTCATGGTGTGGGCCGACGGCGGCGGCCCCAATGTCAAGCCGCTCAACTGGATGAGCCCGCCGACGGTGATCGAGGAGGAGCGTGATCCGGGTGGCCGTCTCACTCGCCTGCTGGTGCGCAAGCGGCGCGAGGAAGATCGGCTGGAAATCGAGATCGCGGAGGTTCTCTCCGATGTCGAGCATGAGCTCGACGCGCTCGCAGGACTTGAGAAGGAGGGGCTCGAGCGGGAGCTGCAGGAGCTGCTGGCGGGGGCGCCGCAATGGTGCGGGGAGGGGTTCCGGCTCGCCAGGCGCGAGTGGCCCACCGACATAGGGCCGGTCGATCTGATGTGTCGTGACCGTAAGGACGAGTGGATCGCCGTGGAGATCAAGCGCGTCGCCACGATCGAGGCGGTCGAGCAGCTGACGCGCTATCTCGAGCGGATCCGCCGCGACCCGGCGCTCGCCTGCTGCCGGGGGGTGCTCGCCGCTCAGGTGATAAAGCCCCAGGCGCGCGTGCTCGCGCTCTCGCGCGGCATCGACTGCGTGGAGGTCGACATCGACGTGCTCCGCGGGGAGCGGGCGCCCGAGCTGACGCTGTTTGCGGCCTGAGCACCGCCGCGCGCAGGACGGCGGCGATGCGGGTCCCACACCGCCGGCCGGGCGCAGGTACGCTCCCCCTCCCCGAGCAAGGAGCCTCACAGATGACCGCCGATCAAGCCGTCGCAACCTCAGCCGAGCCGGTACTGACCGAGCGGCTCGGCAACGTCCTGGTGATCACACTCAACCGTCCCGAGGTGCGAAACGCTGTCAACGCGGCTCTAGCCGCGGGTGTGGCGGGCGCACTCGAGGAGCTCGACGGAGACGAGGGGCTTTCCGTCGGCGTGCTCACCGGAGCCGGTGGCTTCTTCTGCGCCGGCATGGACCTCGGCGCATTCGTCAAGGGCGAGTCGCCTTGGTTCGGCGACAGGGGCTTCGCCGGGATCGCACAACGGTCCTCGCGCAAGCCGCTGATCGCCGCGATCGAGGGCTTCGCGGTGGCCGGCGGCATGGAGATCGCGCTCGCGTGCGACCTGATCGTCGCGGCGAGGGGCGCGAAGATGGGCATTCCAGAGGTCACGCGGTCGCTCGTGGCCGCGGGAGGCGCACTCCTGCGCCTCCCGCGGCGGATGCCCTACCACGTGGTGATGGAGCTGGCCCTGACCGGCGATCCGCTTCCCGCTGAGCGCTTTCACGAGCTTGGCCTCGTCAATCGGGTGACGGAGCCCGGAGGCGCGGTCGACGGGGCGCTTGAGCTCGCCGGGAGGCTCGCCAAGAACGGACCGCTGGCGCTGATCGCCTCCAAGCAGATCCTCCAGCAGCAGTTCGACTGGTCAACCGAGGAGATGTGGGACAGGCAGGGGGCGATCTCCGGACCGGTGTTCGGCTCCGAGGATGCCAAGGAGGGAGCGAACGCGTTCAAGGAGAAGCGCAAGCCGGTCTGGCAGGGCCGGTGAGTTCGCGCCTCGCCGGCGCCGAGCTCGGTCAGCCGCGGCGGGCGCGGCGCTTGCGCCGGCGCTGGCGCAGAATCTCGAGGAAGCGTCGCCACATCTGATCAGCGCTCTCCAGGCGCCTTGCGGGGGTATTGGGAGATCGGTTGGCGCAGGTCGATCGCGGTCATCACGATGCGGTTCTGTTCGTCGACATGGGCTGCCGGGTAGCCCTCGCCCGGGCTCGCCCGCTCCGGGCGCCCGATGAACCCGAAGTGCATGCCCGCGGGCATGATCTGCATGAGGCGCGGGAACATGTGGGCGCGCGCCCCCCTGTTGCGCGGCTCCGCCTGGACC
>DASZFA010000013.1:0-10200 GCA_035940255.1 Solirubrobacteraceae bacterium | reverse complement strand
CGAGCAGCTCGCGGCGATCTACAGCGGCGCCCACGCACTCGTGCTGGCTTCCGAGCACGAGGGCTTCGGGCTACCCGCCGTCGAGGCCCTCGCCTGCGGCACGCCGGTCGTCGCCTGCGAGGTTCCGGCGTTGCGCGAGGTGTTCGGCGATCGCGCCGCCTTCGTGGACTGCGGTGACATGCGGGCACTTCTCGCGGCCGCGGAAAGCGCCACGCGCCCGGCGCCGCCGCCGTTGCCGTGGACGTGGGAGGACGCTGCCCACGCGACATGGGGCGTGTATGCGCGAGCGATCACCGCCGCCGACGGCGCGCGGCCGAGCGCACGTCCGGTCCGTGCTCGCCCCGCCAGGGCGGGCGGGGTCGAGCGTCAGTAGGCGCCGCGCCGCGAGATCACGGCCGGGATCGTCTTCAGCAGGATCGTCAGGTCGAGCGCGAGCGACCACCGCTCGAGGTAGATGAAGTCGAGGTGCACGAGATCGTCGAAGTCGAGCTCCGATCGCCCTGAGACCTGCCACAGGCCGGTGATTCCCGGCAGCACGAGGTAGCGCTTGCGGTGCCAGTCCTCGAGCATCTCGTAGTCGCGCTCGGGAAGCGGTCTCGGCCCGACGAGCGACATATCGCCGCGCAGCACGTTGACCAGCTGGGGGAGCTCGTCGAGCGAGAAGCGGCGGAGCGCCCGTCCGACACGCGTCAGACGTGGGTCGTCGCGGATCTTGAACAGCGCCCCCGAGGCCTCGTTGAACTGTTCGAGGTCCGCCTGATGCTCCTCGGCGTTGGTGTGCATCGTGCGGAACTTCAGGCACGCGAACGGCCGCTGGCCGATGCCACGGCGGATCGAGCGGTAGAAGACGGGCCCGCGTGAGGAGAGGCGCACGGCGAGCGTGATGGTCAGCAGCAACGGGCTCAAGAGGATCAGGAGCAGGGTCGCTCCGACGATGTCGAAGGTGCGCTTGAGCGCGAAGTCCACGCCCTCGAAGACGGGCGGTCCCAGCTCGAACAGGGGCACCGACTGCCCGGGCACGAACTCGGCGCGGTGAATCAGGATCTCCATCGTCGAGGGCGCGAGCCGCACGCGCACGCCGCGCTGGTGGCAGCGATCGACCAGCTCGACCGCCTCGACCTGCGGGAAGTTCGGGTCGGCGATGATCACCTCGTCGATCCGCTCGCTGCCCAGCACGCCCTCCAGGTCGCCGAGCGAACCCAGCGACCGAAGGCCGTTGGCGGGGAGCTCTCGCAGCGAGAGGAAGCCGACCACCTCGACAGGCGCGTGCGTGTCATTACTCAGCGCCCGGGCCACGTCGCGGATGTGCGCCCCGGTACCCACGAGCACCGCCCGCCGGCGATTGCCGGCGGCGCGCAGGATCAGGCCGGTCAGCCACTCGTAGCCGGCGCGCAGCGAGGAGATGAAGAGCAGCGCGAAGGCGAGCGAGCCGTAGAAGAGGTAGTAGCTGCTGAAGTGTTCGCCGCTTACGACGGCGAAGATCAGCGCGACAAAGGCGACCTGGAACAGCGAAGCCACGATCCGCGAGAGCCCCGGGCGCAGGGCGCGCCCCGCGTAGAGGCCTGACCGGGCGAAGAGCAGGGCGGTGAGCAGGTAGGCGAACGGGAGGAACCGTTCGGTGCCGTGCAGGGCCCGCGACGCGATCACCTGGCCGTGCAGAGCTTCCTTCAAGAACAGCGCGGTGAAGATCGCGAGTGCCACGCCCGCGAAGTCGAGCGCGAGGAGCGAGATGACGCGCGCCAGACGGCGCGCGGTCGAGATCCGCAGCACGAACGACAGCACGGCCGGGCGCTTGCGGCGTATGTCGCGGGCGTCGTGCTCGAGGCGCTGCGGGCCCTCGGGTAGCACCTGCCTCACGGAGGCGTCGGTGCCGGAGCGTGGGGGCATGCGCGGGGGCGTGGCACGCGTCCGCCCGGGAGGGGCGGGTCGAGTAGGCGCTCCCGACGAACGTGGTCCCATCTCGACGCTCACAACACGTCAGACTTGCAGATAGAGCGGCCGACCGACCATGCGTTGGACAGAGTGCTCTGCCGAGGAGGCCTCAGCGCGAGCCGCCGCCTACTAGCAGCTCCACGCCCGACTGCTCGATCGTGTGCTGCAGTCCGTCCCGCAACGGCACCTCGGGCGACCAGCCGAGCAGCTCTCGGGCGAGCGTGATATCCGGCTTGCGCTGCTTCGGATCGTCCACCGGGAGCGCCTCGTAGACGATCTCCGAGCTGGCGCCGGCCAGCTCCCTGACCGTCTCGGCGAGTTCCAGCAGCGTGAACTCATCCGGGTTGCCGATGTTGACGGGGTCGTGGTATCCCGACTCCGCCAGGGCGATGATCCCGCGGATCAGGTCGCTCACGTAGCAGAAGGATCGAGTCTGGCTGCCGTCGCCGAAGACGGTGATCGGTCGGTTCGCGAGCGCCTGGCGCAGGAAGGTCGGAATCGCGCGCCCGTCGTGAGGGCGCATTCGGCTGCCGTAGGAGTTGAAGATCCTCGCGATCGCCGTATCGACCCCCTGCTGGCGGTGATAGGCCATCGTCAGAGCCTCGGCGTAGCGCTTTGCCTCGTCGTAGACGCCGCGCGGGCCGATCGGGTTGACGTGGCCCCAGTAGCTCTCCGACTGAGGGTGCTCGAGCGGGTCGCCGTAGACCTCGCTCGTCGAGGCGATCATGAAGCGGGCGCGCTTGGCCTTGGCGAGCCCGAGCGTGTGGTGGGTGCCGTAGGAGCCGACCTTGAGAGTGTGAAGCGGCAGCCGCAGGTAGTCGATCGGCGAGGCGGGCGAGGCGAGGTGGTAGACGAAGTCGATCGGCTCCTCGATGAAGTAGGACTCGATGATGTCGAGGCCCAGGTGCAGGAAGCGCTCAGGGTCGCGGATGTGCTCGATGTTGTGAAGCGAGCCGGTCTCGAGGTTGTCAACGCAGATCACGCGATTGCCGCGCGCGAGCAGCTCGTCACAGAGGTGCGAGCCAAGAAAGCCCGCGCCGCCGGTTACGAGACAGGTTGCCATGGCGGAGAAGCTTAATGGTTGACGGGACTATCCTTCCAGGACGTGGCGAGCACCAAGGAGAATCTGACCGTCGCGCCGATCGTCGGACCCGACGATCCCCGCCGCTTCACCGACTCGGGCATCGAGATCGGCGAGCTCTACACCGAGGCCGACCTCCCGGAGAACCTGGACCTCGGCGAGCCCGGCGAGTACCCCTACACGCGTGGCGTCCACCGCGAGATGTACCGCAAGCAGACGTGGACCATGCGCCAGTACGCGGGCTACGCCTCCGCGAAGGAGTCCAACGAGCGCTACCGCTACCTGCTCTCCAAGGGCACGACGGGGCTGTCGATGGCGTTCGACCTGCCGACGCAGCTCGGCCTTGACTCCGACAACCCCCGCTGCCTCGGCGAGGTCGGCCGCACGGGTGTCGCGATCGACACGATCGACGACATGCGCACGGCCTTCGATGGCATTCCGCTCGATCAGGTCTCGACGTCGATGACGATCAACGCCCCCGCCGCCTGCCTGATGCTGCTCTATGAGCTCGTCGGCGAGGAGCAGGGCGTCCCCAGCGAGAAGCTTCGCGGCACGACCCAGAACGACGTGCTCAAGGAGTACATCGCGCGCGGCAACTACATCTACCCGCCGGTGCCCACGATGAGGCTGACGACCGACCTGTTCGAGTACTGCCACGAGCGCATCCCGAGATGGAACACGATCTCGATCTCCGGATACCACTTCCGCGAGAAGGGTTGCTCGGCCGTCCAGGAGGTCGCGTTCACCCTCTCCTCGGGCATCGCATACGTGCAGGCGGCGATCGACAAGGGCCTCGACGTCAACGAGTTCGCTCCACGGCTTGCGTTCTTCTTCAACGGCCACAACAACGTCTTCCAGGAGGTCGCCAAGTTCCGTGCCGCTCGGCGCATGTGGGCGCACATCATGCGCGAGCGCTTCGGAGCGACGAATCCAAAGGCGACGATGCTGCGCTTCCACACGCAGACGGGCGGTGTCACGCTGACGGCCCAGCAGCCGGAGAACAACATCGTGCGTGTCGCGCTGCAGGGCTTCGCCGCCGTCTGCGGCGGCACGCAGTCGCTTCACACGAACGGCTTCGACGAGGCGCTGGCGCTGCCGACCGAGCGGGCGGCGAAAATCGCCGTTCGCACCCAGCAGATCCTCGCCCACGAGTCCGGCGCGGCCGACACCGTAGATCCCTTCGCGGGCTCGTATTTCGTCGAGTCGCTCACCGATGAGATCGAAGCCCGTGCCAACGAGCTGATCGGGAAGGTGGACGCCCTCGGGGGCTCTGTGAACGCGATCGAGTTCATCACGGGCGAGATCGACGAGTCGGCGTGGGGCTACCAGGAGCGCTACCGCATCGGCCAGGACATCGTGGTGGGCGTGAACGCGTACCAGGAGGAGGACATCGAGGTGCCCGAGCTGCTGCGCGTCGACCCCGAGTCCGAGCGCGAACAGGTGGAGCGCCTGGCAGCGTTCAAGGCGAACCGGAACCAGCTGCTCGTCGAGCGTCGGCTCGAGGAGCTGCGGGTCCTCGCGCGCGGCAGCGAGAACCTGCTCCCCGCGATCCGCCAGGCGCTGAAGGACCGCGCCTCGCTCGGCGAGGCCTGCGGCGCGATGGAAGACGTCTTCGGGAAGTACGCGCCGACTTTCTGAGCCCGCCGGCGCCGGCCCGGAGCGCCCTCGAGACGAGGAGGCGACGCGAGTCCGTAGGGTGTGCGAGTGCCCGCGATGCCCGCCGCCTCCCTGTATGAAGTCATCCTCGCCGTTCACATCATGGCCGTGGTCGTGGCCTTCGGCGTGACGTTCGCCTACCCGATCATGTTCGCCGTCGCCGCGCGCGCCGATCCGCGAAGCCTTCCCGTGATGCACCGGGTCGAGTACACGATCGAGCGTTTTCTGATCAACCCCGGGCTGCTCGTGGTGCTGGCCGCGGGCATCTACCTGGCCAGCGAAGGCCACCACTGGAGCGAGTTCTTCGTGCAGTGGGGACTCGGAGCGGTGGTGGCGATCGGTGCGGCCGTCGGAGCGATCATGATCCCGACCGCCAAACGCGCCGAGACGCTCGCCGCGCGCGCCGTCGCGGCGCAGGGCGACGGCCCGTTCGAGACGGGCCCCGAGTACCAGGCGCTGGCGCGACGCCTCTCGACGGTCGGCGCGCTGCTCAGCGTCCTCGTGCTCGTGACGATCCTGTTCATGGTCGTCAAGCCTTAGAGGAGCGGACTGCGCCGCGATACGCTGGGGCGATGAGCCGCCAGGGCTACAGAGTCGCCGTCGTCGGGGCCACGGGGCAGGTGGGTACTTTGATGCTCGAGCTGCTCCGGGAGCGGGAGTTCCCGGCAGCTGAGATCGTGCCCTTCGCCTCCGAGCGCTCGATCGGGCGTGAGCTCGACGGCGGGCTCGTCGTGCGCGGCCTCAGCGAGGAGTCGATCCAGGGCTTCGACCTCGCGCTGTTCTCCGCCGGCGGTTCGACGTCGGGCGAGTGGGCGCCGCGCTTCGTCGCCGCGGGCGCGACGGTGATCGACAACTCCTCCCGCTGGCGGATGAACGATGACGTTCCGCTCGTCGTGAGCGAGGTCAACCCGCGGGCGCTCGACTCACACCGCGGGATCATCGCCAACCCGAACTGCTCGACCATGCAGATGGTGGTGGCGCTCAAGCCGCTTCACGACGAGGCTGGAATCGAGCGGCTCGTAATCAGCACCTACCAGGCCGTCTCGGGAACCGGCAGGCGCGCGGTGGACGAGCTGATCGAGCAGTCGCATGCGCTCCTGCACGAGATGGAGATCTCCCCGCCGGAGGAGTACGCGCACCAGATCGCATTCAACGCGCTCCCCCACGCGGGCAGCTTCGCCGAGGGCGATGATCACACCGACGAGGAGCGCAAGCTGATGAACGAGACGCGCAAGATCCTCGGCGACCCCTCGATCCGCGTCAGTGCCACCTGCGTGCGGGTCCCCGTCGTGACCGGCCATTCTGAGGCGGTGAACGTGCAGACCCGGGAGGAGCTCTCGCCGGAGCGCGCGCGTGAGCTGCTTGGCGAGGCTCCCGGCGTGAGGGTGGTCGACGATCCCGGGGGCGCTCGTTACCCGCTCGCGATCGACGCGGCGGGCAAGGACGAGGTGTACGTCGGGCGAATCCGCCGCGATCCCGGACACGACCGGGCGCTCGACATCTGGATCGTGGCGGACAACCTGCGCAAGGGCGCCGCCACGAACGCCGTCCAGCTGGCCGAGCTGCTTCACGAGCGTGAGCTGCTTGGCGTCCAGCGCACGCCTTCGCCCGCGTAGGTCTTTGCAGGAGGAGTAGCGCGAGATCGCTCGAAATGGTGGGCGATGATCTCCTCGGAGGTGCAGCGCACGCTGGTCAAGTCTCCGCCCGAGCTGTGGGCCGAGCTGAGCGACCCGGCTCTACTCGCCCGCCACCTGGGCGAGCTGGGCGAGATCCGCATCACCCGCGTCGAGCCGGAGCGGACGGTCGAATGGGAGGCCGAGAACACGAACGGCACCGTGCAGATCAAGCCTTCCGGCTGGGGCACGCGGGTCACGCTGACCGTCACACGCGAGCTCGCCGAGGATGAGGCCGAGCCCGAACGGCGTTCCGACGCCGAGCCTGGGGCAGAGGCCGGAGCCGCATCCGCCTGGCACGCCGAGCCCGAGCCGGCCGGCGAGATCGACGGCGACCCGGCCTGGCCGGCGGAAGGGGTGGCCTCATTCACGCCCGAGGCGCTGCCCGCCGCAGGCGTCGAGCAGGGGGCGCCAGCCGAGGTCCGTCCCGAGCGGGACGTGGACGCTGAGACGGAGCCCCGCGGCGCCGCGACGCTCCCGGACCCGCCCTACGTTTGGCTGATCGACGACGAGCCCGAACCACGTCGTGGTTTCTTCGGGCGCTTGTTTGGCCGTCGCCGCAGGCCGAGAGGGACGGAGTCCGAAGCGATCGAGTCGGCTGGCGAGATGGACCCCGTGAGCGAGCTCGCCGAGGAGATCGCGCCCGGCGACGCCAGCCCGCTGGCGCCTGCAGCGTGGGAGGACGAGGAAGCAGTGGCGCCGTCAGCGGCCGGCGCGTCGCTCGCAGACGCCCCGCAACCGTGGCAGCCGCACGCGTCCGGCGATCCCGTTCTGGATCCGGCACCCGTTGACGACGGGAGTGCCTCGGCGCAGATCGCCCGGACCGGCGATGCTCCGCCCGAGCCCGTGCCGGCACCCGACATGTCGAGCGAGCTGAAGGCGGCCGCGGAGGCCGCGGACGCCGCGGACGCCGCGGAGGCCGAGGTTACGGCGGTGCTGACCTCGGTGCTCGACCGCCTCGGGGCGGCGCACCACCGGCCGTTCTCGCGCTCCTAACCGGGCTGAGAGGCTCCTAGCCGGGCTGAGAGGCACCGCCGGGCTAGGATCCTCCTCAGATGGCAAGCAGTCCACACGATCGCCAGTCCGACGCGGCGCTGCTCGCGGCGTCGCGCAGCTCACACCGGCGTACGGCGAGGCAGAAGGCGCCTGAGACCTACGAGGAAAAGCTCGCGCAGCTGGGCGAGCTGCGCGAGGCTGCGGCGCATTCGGCGCCGGAGGCCGAGGAGAAGCAGCACGCCCGCGGCAAGCTTACGGCGCGCGAGCGCGTCGAGAAGCTGCTGGATCCGGGTTCATTCCAGGAGCTGGACACGTTCGTGCGCCACCGCACCTACGACTTCGACATGCAGAAAAACCGGCCTTGGGGCGATGCGGTCGTGACCGGACACGGCACGATCGACGGGCGCACGGTGTGCGTGTTCAGCCAGGACTTCACGGTTTTCGGAGGCTCGCTCGGCGAGGTGATGGGCGAGAAGATGTGCAAGATCATGGATCTTGCGGCCAAGATCGGCTGCCCGGTGATCGGCATCAACGACTCCGGCGGAGCGCGCATCCAGGAGGGCGTCGTTTCGCTCGGCGCCTACGGGGACGTGTTCGTGCGCAACGTGAGGTGCTCGGGCGTGATTCCCCAGATCAGCCTGATCATGGGGCCATGCGCGGGCGGCGCCGTCTATTCGCCGGCGATCACCGACTTCATCTTCATGGTGAAGGAGACCTCGCACATGTTCATCACGGGCCCCGACGTGATCAAGACGGTCACCGGTGAGGAGGTCGGCTTCGAGGAGCTGGGCGGCGCGATGTCGCACAACACGAAGTCCGGCGTCGCCCATTTCGCCTCCGAGGACGAGGAGGCGTGCCTCGAGGACTGCCGCTATCTGATCGGCTTCCTACCCCAGAACAACCTGCAGACGGCGCCCCGCGTGCAGCCCACCGACGACCCGTGGCGAATGGATCCGGAGCTTGACCACGTCGTGCCCGACAACCCGAACAAGCCCTACGACATGCGTAACGTCGTCAAGCTGATCGTCGATGACGCGGAGTTCTTCGAGGTCCACGAGCACTACGCGAAGAACATCATCTGCGGCTTCGGACGGCTGGACGGCTTCTCGGTCGGCATCGTCGGCAACCAGCCTGCACAGCTCGCCGGGGTGCTCGACATCGACGCCTCGGGAAAGGCCGCGCGGTTCGTCCGCACCTGCGACGCGTTCAACATCCCGCTGCTGACGTTCGTCGACGTGCCGGGCTTCCTGCCGGGGACGAGCCAGGAGTGGGGCGGGATCATCCGCCACGGGGCCAAGCTCCTGTACGCCTTCACCGAGGCGACGGTTCCGAAGCTCACGGTCATCACGCGCAAGGCCTACGGCGGCGCCTACGACGTGATGGCGTCCAAGCACATGCTCGCCGACTTCAACTTCGCCTGGCCGACCTCTGAGGTGGCGGTGATGGGCCCCGAGGGAGCCGTGAACATCATCTATCGGCGCGATATCGCCGGCAGTCCCACGCCGGAGGAGCGGCGCAAGAAGCTGATGGAGGACTACAAGGCGCGCTTCGCCAACCCCTACACGGCCGCCGAGCGTGGCTACATCGATGACGTGATCATCCCCCACGAGACGCGTCCGAAGCTGATCGTGGCGCTGCACACGCTGCAGAGCAAGCGCGAACCCGGGCCGAAACGCAAGCACGGCAACATCCCCCTCTGATCCCCTCGAGCACGTACTCCCCCGCCCGATGGCCGAAAGCGCCGCCCACCTCCGGCTGATCCCGCCGTCCGCCTCGCCAGAGGAAGCCGCCGCGATCGTCGCTGCGCTCGAGCGCTTCGTGCGGGCGACGGCTCCTGCCTCCATCGCGCCGGCCCAGGCCCCCGACGGCTGGCGCCGGGCGGCGCTGCTCGAGGGCCTGCGCGGGGAGGGCCAGGGCGATCCGGCAGACCCCTGGATAAATACCTGAAAGCCGCTAGGCTTTACTGCAATATCTCGCCGCCGGCAGTCAACGACGAGCACCCTGGCATCGCGCCGGGATCAGGAGGTCCGCAGATGGAGCCAGTTTCGATTCCCACGCAGCGTGGCACGCTGGAGGACCCCGAGGTCCTGCAGAACGTGCCCGGGCATGTGATTCCGATCCTCCAGCGCGAGTACGACGACTTCAAGACCGAGGCCACGAAGTTCCTCGCGGGCGAGGAGCCGGAAGACGAGTTCATCAAGTTCCGCCTGAAGCAGGGCGTCTACGGACAGCGCCAGCCGGACGTGCAGATGATCCGCGTGAAGCTGCCCTTCGGTGGAATCACGCCCGAGCAGATGGAGAAGTTCGCCGAGGTCATCGAGAAGTACGTTCCGCTGCGCAAGGGCCACATCACGACGCGCCAGAACATCCAGATGCACCACATCCCGCTGCTGGAGGCCGAGAAGGCGATCCGCGAGCTCGGCGAGGCTGGGCTCTCGAGCCGCGAGGGCTGCGGCAACACGATCAGGAACGTCACCGGGGACCCCTGGGCCGGCGTCGCGAAGGACGAGCTCTTCGACCTGACCCCCTACGCGGGCGCGTACATCCGCTACTTCGTGCGCCACCCAACGACCCAGGCGATGCCGCGCAAGGTCAAGACCGCCTTCGACGCCAGCACGCAAGGGCGGGCGATCAGCGAAATCCATGACATCGCCTTCCGCGCCCGCATCCGCGAGTCTGACGATCCCGCTCGCCCGGGCGAGGTGCGGGGGGTCGAAATGCTGGTTGGCGGCGGCACGTCGATCATGCCGCGGACGGCGCCCGTGCTCTACGAGTTCGTCGAGCTCGACAACGGCGAGTACCTGAAGATCGCGGAGGCGGTGTTCAGGATCTTCGACCGCCAGGAGTGGCTGCGCGTCAACC
>DASZFA010000012.1:0-2178 GCA_035940255.1 Solirubrobacteraceae bacterium | reverse complement strand
CTTTTCGCGATCTGCCACACCAGAAGTATATCCATAACCCACTAACATCTAACAGCGGTTATAATAACCAGTGTAGTCAGTAAGCCAGTTATGAGGATGAATGCCGTGTATCCCTACATGAACGAGGACGTAGCGTTCGAGCGGCTGAAGGACCTCCAGCGGGAGATGGAGAACAGCCGGCTGACCGCGGGCGCGCTCGCCGGCTTCGGTCGAGCGGTCCGCAACCTACCGGCTGGCGCATGGTCGATCGCCGGCCTGGCCATTCGCCGCGTGCCGCGCCGGCGCTCAGCCTCGCCCTCGGGCTCCTAAGCCGCCAGGCGCTTCAATACCGCGACCTGCTCGGCGTCGGGGCCGTCCCCCGCGCCGGGCACCTCGAGGATGAACGGGAGGTGCGCCAGGCGTGGCTCGTGGAGAAGGGCGCGGAAGCCGTCCTCGCCGATCTGTCCGTCTCCAATGTTTGCGTGGCGGTCTCGATTTGATCCCAGCCCGGTGACGGAATCGTTGCAGTGGATGACCTCCACCCGCGACAGGCCGATCACGCGCTCCAGCTCGTCGAGCGTCCTGGATACCTCGGCCGGCGTGCGCTCGTCGTATCCCGACGCGAACGCATGGCAGGTGTCGAAGCAGACCGCCACGCGCGGGTCGTCGATCGCGGCCAGCATCTGCGCGATCTCCTCGAACTTCGCCCCCACGCACCCGCCGAGGCCGGCGTTGTTCTCGATCAGCAGGCGGGCGCTGCTCGGGTTCGCGCGCTCGAGCACGTGATTGAGGTGCTCGACGATCGATGGGAGCCTGGCCTCGAAGCCCGCCCCTTTGTGCGACCCCGTGTGAAAGATGACGCCGTTGACGCCCAGGTCGTCTGCCGCCTTGAGGTAGCCCGCGAGCGTGCTCTCTGAGCGCTGCCGCAGCGTCGGGTCCTCGCCCGCGAGGTTGATCAGGTACACGGCGTGAAAGTAAAAGGGTGGGTGGCCGTGCAGAGCGGCCGCTTCCTTGAATGTCGCGATCCGGGTCTCATCCAGTTTTGGCGACCCCCAGAAGCCGGGTGGGGTGGGGTGGACCTGGATGGCCTCGGCCCCCATCGCCTTCGCCCGTTCGAACGCGAGGTGCAGGCCGCCGGACGAGTCGACGTGGGCTCCAAGCAGCGGCATCCAAAAAAGAGTAAAGCCGGTCCCTTCTGGCATGCTCATCCTGATGACCGCGGTCTTCGTGATGGGCGACCTCGACCTGGCCGTCAGGGGACGAACGTATCGCGAGCCGGAAGGCCCCCATAGCCTCGTCGTGCGCGGCCGCGACCTCGACTCGGCGCTGCAGCACCTGGCCGCACGCAGCGATTGCCGCGCGCTTGCCGTGGTCGGTCTGCCAGAGACCCTTCCCGACATGGCGTCGCTTGCCGGACGCCGCCTCCTCCTCGTGGACGGTGACAGCGAAAGGCTTCGCGAGTACGCCGAGAGCGCGATCCGGGCGAACATCGAGGTCGAGTGGATCCGGTCCGCGCGGCCGCCGTTCGAGCGTCTCGCCTCGGCTCTGCTGCCGGTGGGCGCCATCGTGATGGCGGCCGGCTCCGGCTCGCGAATGCCGGGCTCGGAGAAATTGCTGCTCGAGGTCGACGGCAAGCCCATGGTGCGCAACGCGATCGAGTCGGCGTCTGAGGGCGGCTGTCACCAGGTCGTCGTCGTCTATTCGTCCGACGACGTCCGCGACGCTGTCGATGGGAGCGCGGAGCTCGTACACAACCCGAAAGCCAAGACCGGCATGGCCTCGTCCCTGCAGGTGGGGTTGCGAGCGATGCGCGACGAGATCGAGGCGGCGGTCATCGTTTTGGGCGACCAGCCGCTGGTCGGTTCGCGCACCATCGCGGCGCTGATGAGGGCCTGGCGCCGCGAGGGTTCGCGGCCGGCGGTGGCGGTGGCGCAGTCGCATGGCGAATGGGCGCCGCCCGTGGTCCTGGCGCGCGAGCTGTGGGAGGAGCTCATGGCGCTGAAAGGCGACGCCGGCGCGCGCCAGATCCTGCAGGGCCACCCCGAGCTGCTCGACATGGTGCCGGCGCCGGGGCGCCCGGACGACATCGACACGCCCGAGGACTACGCCAAGATCGTGAAGCTCTTCCCGCGCCGCAAACCACGCCAGCGCGCGTAGCGGTTTATGGAGCTCGACGCACGGCTCGCGGCGTTCGTCCTC
>DASZFA010000011.1:0-24113 GCA_035940255.1 Solirubrobacteraceae bacterium | reverse complement strand
GGTCGTGCCGGCGTTGTTCAGGCCGGCGAGGAAGCCCTGCAGGGCGGCGATGTTGAGCTGGTAGGTCCCGGCCCAGCTCGCCATCAGCTCGACGTCCAGCCACCATGGCGCGGTCTTGGCCGCGACCGGGTCGAGCGCGGCTACGAGCCGGTAGGAGTGGGCGGCCCGCTCCTCTCCGTAAATGTACGAGCAGGCGCTGGTCAGCAGGCCGTTACAAGCACCGTAGGCCGGCGCGGTGCCGACGCTAGGCCAGTCCGCAACGTGATGACCGCCAGGGTTACCGGTGTCGATGTACAGCGAGAGGTGCGGCTGCTTCGGCCGCTTCTGCCCTGGCGCTTCGCGGGCCCAGTGCAGCTCGCCGCTGATACACGGGTTTGCCGTGTTCGCCAGCCCGCCATTGACACCGGCGATCCCGAACAGCGGATTCGACGGGTAGGAACCCGAGCACTGCGGATAGGAGACGTCATACCCGGTGGTCGGCGACGAGCTGCTGCTCACCGCGATGACCAGCACCACAATGACGACGACGGCGAGCGCCACCACCGGCACCCACCGCGCTGCGTACCGGGAACGGCTGGCAGGCGGCACCGCCGGCAAGCTACCAGGAGGCTGGGCGCGCGCGCGGGCCGTCGGCGGCAGTTGCCGCGAGCCACGGTCCGTTGCCTTGGCGGCAAAAGTTCAACCGCCTCCGAGCGGGTCTGGCCGGCCTGCGCCGCGCGGAGATCCCCGGCCTTCCCGCGGCGGCCCACAAGCGGCCAAGCACCGGGCGCCTCGATGAGAGTTGGATCGTCACCCGCTCTCGGCGATCGGCGAGCGCTATGCCACGGCACCGATGACGCCTGCTGCTCTCCCCGGGCGAAGCGAGCGTCTCACGCGTGGAGCACTGACGAGTGGTCATCGTCCGGAGCGAGAGCGACCGCGTAAACTCAACTCTGCTGCTTTCGTCACGCGCGAAGCGATCGAGAAGGCGCCGAACTGCGCCGTTGGCCGCAAGTCACAGCGAGCAGGGCCGACGAACAGCGTGCGCCTTACGTCGGGCGCTTGAGTCCGGTCGCGAGGTCTTTCGTTCAGCTTTCTTTCACGTTGACCCGTCAGCATGAGGGCTATGCGGCTGCTGGTGGTGGATGATGAGGCGTCGGTGCGCGAAGCGCTCGCGCTCGTGCTCGATCTGAGTGGGTTCGAGGTGACCACGGCGGCCGATGGAAGCGAGGCGATCCGCACGCTCGCGGTCAACTCGCCCGACGCTGTGATCCTCGACGTCCTGATGCCCGGTCTCGACGGCCTCGAGGTCTGCCGACGGATGCGCGCGGCCGGCAATCGCACGCCCGTGTTGATGCTGACTGCGCGAACCGAGGTGAGCGAGCGGGTGGCTGGGCTGGAGGCCGGTGCCGACGACTACCTGGCCAAGCCGTTCGCCCGCGAGGAGCTGATCGCGCGCCTGCGCGCGCTGCTGCGGCGTACGGGCTGGGAGGGCGAGGAGCGGGTTATGCGCTTCGAGGATCTCGAGCTCGATCTGCTCGCGCACGAGGCGCGCCGTGGCGGCCGTCTGCTCGAGCTGACGCGCACTGAGTTCTTACTGCTGGAGCTGCTGATGCGCCATCCCCGTCAGGTGCTGACGCGCGCGAGCATCTTCGACAGCGTGTGGGGCTATGACTTCGGGCCTGCGTCGAACTCGCTGGAGGTCTACATCGGTTACCTGCGCCGCAAGACGGAGGCCGCCGGCGAGCCGCGTCTGCTGCAAACCGTGCGCGGCGTCGGTTATGTGCTGAGGTCATTGCCGCGATGAGCTTCCGCCGGCGGATGGTGTTGTTGGCGGCGGGCGCGGTCGCCGCGGCGATCGTGATGGCGTCGATCGTCGTCTACGTGGTGACGCGCAACGAGCTGCGCGGGCGGATCGACGCGAGCCTGCACGCCACGGTCACGCCCGGCCTGCCGCAAGCAGTGCGGCTGGCGCCCCGCTTGGGCGCAGCTGAACTGGCAACGCTCAAGAAGAGCGGCAAGCAGGCGAACGGCGGACTCGCGCAGCTTGAGCCTGGCGTGGCGCGGGCCACAGCGCCAGCAGGCGGCTCGGCCAGCGGAGCCGGGAACATCTCGACCGAAACCAGGCGCGTCTCCGGGGGCGAGGTGCAGGTGCGCACGAGCCGCGGCGCTCACGGGGAAGAAGTCACGATCGAACGCAGGACCGTGGTCGTGCCGAATGGCTCGAGCGTGAACCGCCCACTGGCGGAAGCCCGCGCGGTGCACCTCGTGCTGCCGTCGCCGAAGCTCGGCGAACCCCAGGGGTACGTGCAGCTCTCCGAACCGAACGGGAACGTGCTCACGGCGGGCCGGGGACCGGTGCTGCCCCTGTCAGCCGCCGCGCGCGCGGTGGCCTCGGGCAAACGCGATTCGTTCTTCAGCGACGCGAGGGTCGCCGGAACGCCGGCCCGCGTGCTGACCGAGCGCGCCCCCGAAGGCGGGGTGTGGCAGGTCGCGTTGCCGCTGAGCGACGCGGAAAGCACGCTCACGCAGCTGAAGCTCGTGCTGGCGATCGTCTGCCTGGGCGGCATCGCGCTCGCGGCCGGGCTCGGCCTGGTCGTCTCACGGGCGGCGCTCGTGCCCGTTCGCCGGCTGACCGGAGCCGCGGAGCGCGTGGCGCGCACCCAGGACCTCGGCCACCGCATCGAGGCTGGCGACCGAGACGAGCTCGGACGGCTGGCCACGAGCTTCAACACCATGCTGGCCGCTCTCGAGCGATCACGCCTGGCTCAGCGCCAGCTGATGTCCGACGCGTCGCACGAGCTGCGCACGCCGCTGACCAGCGTGCAGGCGAACCTCGATGCGCTCGCGCTCGGCGAGCAGTTGCCCCCGCGCGAGCGCGCACGCGTGGTCGCAGCCGCCCGGGCACAGCTGCACGAGCTGACCGTGCTCGTCGGCGACCTGGTCGACCTGTCCAAGACCGAGGTCGATGAGGTCGAGATCGAGGACGTGCGCCTCGACCTCGCCGTCACCGGAGCGATCGAGCGCGCACGCCTGCAATGGGCGGGTGGGCACTCGTGCACGTTCGCACTGGATGCCGAGCCCTGCCTGGTGCGCGCCGCCCCTGCGCGTCTGGATCGCGCGATCGCAAACCTGCTCGACAACGCGTGCAAATGGAACCCCACCTCCCCGTTCGCCGGTCCGGTCGAAGTCCGCGTGCGCGACGGCCGCCTGGAGGTGCGAGACCACGGCCCGGGCATCGTCGCAGAGGACCTGCCTCGAGTGTTCGACCGCTTATACCGCTCCCCCGAGGCCCGGGGGCGTCCCGGCTCGGGCCTCGGGTTGGCGATCGTCAGGCAGGCAGCGGAGGCGCATGACGGCTGGGTGCACGCCACCAACGATCCCGACGGTGGCGCGCGGCTGACGCTAAAGCTGCCCCAGGTCCAGATGAGCGCCGCCGAGCTTCGCGCGGCCGAGCGCGACGCTCCCCCAACGTCCGAGTCCGTTCACTAAGTTCCTCGCTTTCTCTAAGGCGATTCTCAGGTCGGCCCGGTGTGATGCGGTTGCCGCCGCGAGTCATCAAAGATCGGGCGGCGGCGCCATCGAACAGCGAATCGACCCGCAAAGGAGCCCCATGACCCGCCGTCCCGCACCCTCCCCCACTGCGCCAGGCGTGCGGTCGCCGCTGCCCGTGCTCGGCGCGATCGCCGCGAGCCTTCTCCTGGCCGCCTGCGGGGGATCCTCGCAGGCTTCCACCGCCGACGGCAACGAACAGTCCAAGGAAGAAGCGAAGTTCGCCAACTTCGCCAAGTGCTTGCGCGAACACGGCGTCAACGCCGAAGCCCTAACCCACCCCGGCGGCGGCCACGGCCTAAAAGTATCGCCCGGATCAGGCGGAGCCGAACAGTTCGAAGCGGCGCAGAAGGCCTGTCAGCGCTACCAGCCCAAGCCGAAGACGGTGAACCTCTCGCCGCAGCAAAAGGTCGAACAGGAAGAAGCCATTCAGAAGTTCGCCAAGTGCATGCGCGAACACGGGATCAAAGTCGAAGCCTCCGCGCAGGGTGGCGGCGCTAGCATCCGAATACACGCGCATCCGGGAGCCGAAGGCGCGCCCAACCCCGAAAGCCCCGCGTTCCAATCCGCCCAGCAATCCTGTCAAAAATTCCTGCCGTTCAAGGGCGGCGGCCCGCACCCGGGCGGCCCGCCGAGCACGAACAAGTCAGGCGGCAATAGCGGGCAAGCCGGCGGCCTCGCCCTCAGCGGCGGCGGCTGAGTTGTGGAGCCTCCGCGCGTCGAGGACCCGCACGAGGCGGCAACCGAGACCTGGGTGCCCGATGGCGCCGCCTCCCCCGACACCGAATCGCCGAGTGCCGCCTCCAACACCCGCCGGCGGCGCAGGCTGGCCGCCGGCGGGGCGGTGCTGCTCGCCGCGGCGGCCGTCGCCGTCGTCCTGATCGCCGAGTCCGGGGCCTCCGGCAAATACGGCTCCGGCAACGGCGTCCCGCCCGGCGAGACGACGACCGCGGTCGCGCGACGCACGCTAACCGAAAGCTCGACCGTCGACGGCACGCTTGGCTACGGCAGCGCGCTGGAACTGTATGACCGGCTGTCAGGCACCTTCACGTGGCTGCCGGCGGTCGGCGCGGTGATCGTCCGGGGTGGGACGCTGTGGCGGGTCAACAACGAGCCCGTCGCGCTGATGTACGGGGCCGTGCCGGCGTACCGCACGCTGAAGAAGGGCGTCAGCGACGGCCCCGACGTGACAGAGCTCAACGAGAACCTGATCGATCTCGGCTACGATCCGTACCGCACGATCGCCGACGACGAAGCCTTCAGCGAAGCGACCGCCGCAGCCGTGCGACGTTGGCAGCACGCCCAGGGACTCTCCGAAACGGGCAAGGTCGAACTCGGCCGGATCGTGTTCGCCCCCGGCGCACGGCGCGTCACCGGCGTGAAGGTCGCGCTGGGCCAGGACCCGCCCGGCAGCGCGGGCGCCAAAGAACCGGCCGCCGAAGGCCAGGACTCCAAAGAGCCGTCTTCTGAAAAAAAACCGCCTTCGAAAGAGCCGTCCTCGAAAGATCCCGATTCCAAAAAATCAAGCCACAAGAAACCTGCCTCCAAGAAAAAAGAGCCTTCTTCCAAAAAGGGAGAACCTGGCTCCAAAAAAGAAGAACCCGGCTCCAAAGAACCCGGGCCCAAAGAAGAACCGTCCTCGAAAGATCCCCCTTCAAAAGGACCGGGTGCCAGCGAATCGGGCGCCGGCGCGGGCATGGTTGTGCTCAGCACGACCTCGACCCAGCAGCTGATACAGCTGAAGGTGAAGGCCGAGCAGCAGACGCTCGCGCACGTGGGCCAGTCGGCTCCCGTGACGCTCCCGGGTGGCGGTGTGGTTCGGGGGCGGATCATCGCAGTGGGCTCGGTGGCGAGCAGCGCAGCTGGTGAAGGCGAAAAAGAAAAAGGTGGCGGAGGTGAAAAAAGTGGCGAAGGGGAATCGGCGACGATCCCGGTGACGCTCGCGCTCGAGCGTCCGGTCGCGCATCTCGACGAGGCGCCGGTCAGCGTCGAACTCGTCAAGAGCATCCGTCGCGACGTGCTTGCCGTCCCGGCGACCGCGCTGACGGCCACCGCCGGCGGCGGCTACGCGATCGAGGTGCTCGAAGGCCTTCGCCGCGTCGAGCTGGCGGTGACACCGGGCACGTTCGCGAACGGCTACGTGCAGGTCGAAGGCCAGGGGGTCCGTGAAGGGCTAACCGTGATCGAGGCCAGATGAACCCCGCCGCAGTCCTGGAGTTGATCGATGTCGTCAAGGACTACCCGGGTGGCGTCCAGGCGCTGCGGGGGGTGAACCTCACGGTCCATGAGGGCGAGCTGTGTGCGATCGTCGGCCCCTCGGGTTCGGGCAAGTCGACGCTACTGCACATCATGGGCACGCTCGAACGCCCCAGCAGCGGGGTCGTGCGGATCGCCGGCAGCGATGTCGCCGAAGCGTCGGACGGCGGACTCGCCGCGCTGCGAGCCCGGCGGATCGGGTTCGTGTTCCAGCAGTTTCACCTGATGGAGGCGCACACCGCGCTCGAGAACGTCGCGACCGGCCTCCTCTACACCGGCACGCCCGCGCGCGAGCGCCGCCGAGCCGCCGCCGCGGCGCTCGACCGGGTCGGGCTGAGCCATCGCGCGGAGCACACCTCGGCGCTGCTCTCAGGCGGTGAGCGCCAGCGCGTGGCGATCGCCCGCGCGCTGGTGAGCTCGCCGGCGATCGTGCTCGCGGACGAGCCCACCGGCAACCTGGACACGGCGAGCGGCGCCGGCATCCTGGGACTGCTGCACGCTCTGAACGCGCAGGGCAGGACGGTCGTCGTGATCACTCACGACCGCGAGATCGCCGCAACACTGCCACGGCGGGTGGAGCTGCGCGACGGGCGCCTGATCCACGACGGGCTCGTGAGCGTGCGCGCGTGACGACCGCCGGGCTGCTGCGCGGGGGCCGTCCCCGGCGCCGGCCCGCCCCGCGATCGGCCACCACTGAGCCGACGATCCCCCGCAGCCGTCTGCTGCCGGCGGACGTCCTGCGTGTGGCAAGCGTCGGGCTGCGCACGCGTCGGGTGCGCGCCGCCCTGTCGGCGCTGGGCGTGGCGATCGGGATCGCCGCGATGGTCGCGGTGCTGGGAATCTCCGAATCGAGCAAAGCAGGGCTGGTGGCGCAGCTCAACGAACTGGGGACCAACCTGCTGACGGTCGCACCCGGCCAGACGTTCCTCGGCAAGTCGGCGGAGCTGCCCGAAGCGGCCGTGCGCGCGGTGAGGAACCTCTCAAGCGTTCGCTCGGCGGCCGCCGTGACCGCGATCTCGAGCGCGACCGTTCGCCGCAACGCCTATGTCGAAGCGGCCGAAACCGGCGGCATCGGCGTCTACGCGGCAGACCCCGAGCTGCTGGCCACGCTCGGCGGGCGAGTGCTCGAGGGCCACTTCCTGAATCCCGCCAGCGAACGCTACCCGCTGGTCGTGCTCGGCTCGGTCGCCGCCCAGCGTCTCGGCGTCACCTCGCTAACCGTCGACGGGCGGCCGGTGCAGATCTATCTCGGGAACACGTGGTTCACGGTCGCGGGCGTGATCGGCCCGCAGCCGCTCGCGCCGGAAATCGAACGCGCGGCCCTGATCGGCTATCCGATCGCCCACAGCCTTTTCGGCACCAGCCGCCACGCGAGCATGCTCTACGTGCGCGCGGACCCGGAACGCGTGCGCGAAGCAGATTCGCTGCTGGGAGCGACCGCCGACCCGCAGAACCCCGAAAACACCACCGTCAGCCGCCCCTCCGCTGCGCTACAGGCGCGCGCGGATGCCCAGAGCACGCTCACCGCCGTGTTCCTCGGGCTCGGTGCCGTCGCACTGCTCGTAGGCGGCGTGGGGATCGCGAACGTAATGGTGATCTCGGTGCTCGAGCGCCGCCCCGAGATCGGCCTGCGCCGAGCGCTCGGAGCCCGCGCGGTGCACATCGGCGTGCAGTTCCTCGGCGAGTCGATCCTGCTGTCCGCTCTCGGCGGCTGCGCGGGGATCGCACTCGGCGCAGCCGCGACCGCCGGCTACGCCCAAATCCAGGGCTGGATCGTGGTCGTGCCCGTGCTGGCCGTCGCCGGCGGCGTCGCGCTCGCACTCATGCTCGGCGCGCTCGCCGGCCTATACCCGGCCGTGCGCGCCGCGCGGCTCGCGCCGGCCGCGGCGCTGCGCAGCGTGTAGCGATCCGGGTCTCGGGCATTCCCGCCTCAACGTCGGCCAACCGCGCCTGGGCCGTGAAGTTGCCACCGTATGAGCTTGCTTTCTCTCGACGCAGCGGCGCTTCCGCGCCGCGTCACGACAGGCGCGAGGTCAAGCCTTCTGTTCCTGCATAAATGCGGGCGCGCTTCGCCATGTAGCTCATGCTCCTGCACCGGACGACTGGCGAGCGCCTCGCCTAGCACTCGCGAGACTCCTGCTTCACCATGGCGAAGCGAGCGCCTGGCGCTGCAAAGCACGAGCGAGTGCACGTCGTCCGACGCAGCAGTGTCAGTGTCTAACGCGAGACGCCCGCTGGCGGGGGGGAAGCAGCAGTGCGCCAGCGGCTCTGGCCCAGCGCTCTAGCCACGCGCGAATGCGCTGTTCCAACCGTGCGCCTGTGCGCGCGACGAAAGCGGGCCGTAATGGGCTCCAGGGGACCGTGCAGCGGACCATGCGGATGACTCGGAACGTACTGTGCAAACCGCTCGTCCAAGCAGCGCGCCGTTCAAATTTGTGCGCGTACTCGCGAGCAGAGCGCTAGCCCGTCCTAAGGGACCGTGCGCGGCGCCCCGCCGCTCATCGTCGAGGACTAGCGCGAGCGTGGCGGTGACATTGGCGTAGCTGATGCGCCGGAAAATAGGCATCGGTGCTCCTGTCGTGAGTTGAAGCAGCGACGCGCGGCCTCGGATCGCTCCGCGGCCGCGCTATCGCTGTGGGTCATGGGCGTCGCCGCGGTCAGCCGATCTGAAAGGTCTCGCGTACGACGTTCGAGATGGGCTTGAGACCGCCGGCGGGAACTGCGTTGGGAGCTTTTCCGGCGACCGCGTACACCGTAAGCACGGCTTTCGTGTTTTCGCCGAAGAAGCCGGGAGCGCTGACCTCCCAGTCGTTCCACGTCTGCAGGTGCCTGTGAGACGTGCTCACGCTGTTCTCCTGGAAGACGCCGGCGAGGTTCGTGCTGGGCCCCACGAGCGGTGTTCCCGGTTTATTGGGCGTGGTCGAGAGCGTCACCACGAGTCCGGGTGACGCGCTGCTCGCGCCGGGGTGGAATTCCGCGTTTTCTTTCCCGTCAGGCCCGGTCGGGTCGATGAACTGGTTCTTGTATTCGGACAGAAGCGAGTTGCCGAGCGCGTTCTTGGCCTGGAGCGACACGTCGACGTTGAATTGACTGGCGACCACGTCGCCGCCGCCGGGCGTGATCACGACGGCCGTGACAGGACGGCTGTCGGCGCTCGTGCTGTGTTTTTTGTGGTGGTGTGAAACGTTGGAGGGCTTGACAGGGGTTTCCGAACCACCCGTCCACGGCATGGCGGCCGCGGCGGAGGAGATCGAAAGAGCCGCGGTCGTGCCAAGCGCGACCGCCGCAGTTGTAATGCGACGGCGAGCGCCCCGAGATGAGCGTGGCGTGATGTTGGACGGCATGTGTGGGGTCTCCTTTGGTTTGGGAAGTCTCTACGCAGTCGGCTCCGAGGGGAGGGACGGCGACGAGGATCAATCTTGGCTGCCGGTCGCCGGGTCGTCGTCGGCTCGGGGAAGACTCTTTGCGCTAGTGCTCACGTAGTCCCGCGTCTGGCCAGCTACACCGGCTGTAGTACACGCGGGCGTTCCAGCGGGGACCCGCCGCGCCAGTCTCGTGGCGCTCCGCCATCGCCGCAGTGAATCTCAAAGCGAGTCGAAGGGGCTGCGTCGAGGCGTCGTCGCTCAACTAGGTAGGGATGGGGACGACCCTACCCGGAGGTCGGGTTCGGTCGAGGTGGTATCTCGGGAGAAGGGGCATGGTCGCGACTCCGGTCTACCGCGAGGCTGTGGCGACTATTCGCACGCTCGCCTCGACGGCGAACGCTCGACGGAGTCAAAAGGGAGGTACGGCATGATTTCCACAGCAATCGACGGGAGCGGTCGCTCGAGGCTTGCTCGCGCCGCGAGCGATGCGTATCGAGCCTGGCGCATGGAGTGCGCTGCCGCGTCAGATGCGTATCGCTACTGGGCGGACGCGTTTGAGGCCAACTCCCACGTGGCCTGGCAGTCGTATGAGGCCGCGCTCGTTCGCGAGCAGCGGGCCTCATCACTGTACGCGGACCTGGCTCAGCAGGTGGAGGACCTCGCCCGCGGCGACTTCGAGCCAGGCGCAGACCTCGCCGCCTAGGAAGAGGCACGTGCCCGGAGGCGCTGCGGGTGGGTGAGCGCGCGCTGCGATCCGCGCCGAACAGCTGCCGCTCGTCGACGGGAGCAGGCGCCGCAGCCGTGGTATTGGCGAATCTCAGGACTGGCCCGCTGCCTCACGCCAGCGAGCTAGCGAGCCGCACGCGCGCCAAGGCTCAAGCGGCGGGTGCTCAGGCCGCGTGTGAGCGCAGTGCCGCGAGCGCGCCGTCGAGCGCGGCACGCAGTGGCTCGATGGAGTGCATGGTCTGCGTCAGCAGCAGGCCGCCGTGGAGCGCGGCGAAGATCGCCAGGGCGAGCTGTTCGGGGTCGGTGTCATTGTGGAGGGCGCCCGCGGCGCGCATCCGTTCGACGCCGTCGCGCAGGTAGCCCCGCCAGCGGTCCATGTGGGCGGAGACTTCGGCTGCGTGAGACGGGTCGTCGCGACCGGCGAGCTCGCTTGCGAGGGCGCCGATTGGGCAGCCCCAGTGGGGTTGAGATCCGTAGTGGGCGAGCACCGAGTCGCGCCAGCGCTCCCACGCTTCCCAGTTGTCGAGCGTGTCGAGCCATGGCCGCTGAGCGTCGAGCACGCGCTCGGCCTGGAAGTCGGCGAGCGCGCGCACTAGCTCAGCCTTCCCGCCGGGGAAGTAGTGGAAGAGCTGGCCCTTGCCGGTCCCGGTGCCCGCCCCGATGTCGTCGAGGCTCGTGCCGCCGACGCCGCGAGCGAGCACTAGGTTTGCTGCCGCCGCGACGATCCGGGCACGTGTCGCGGCGCCCTTCGGGGTGAGGCTCGTTGGTGGGGTCATCGTCGCAAGACGATAGCGAATGTACTGACGGGTACAGAAAACTGCTATCAATCCTGGCTCAGGAGACCTACTGCGCGAACCGGGATCGGAGAACCAATGCGACTGTACGGCAAGACGGCCCTCGTCACGGGCTCAACCAGCAACATCGGCCGGGCCATCGCGGTCGCGTTCGGGCGGGAGGGCGCCGACGTCGTCGTCAGTGGCCGGAGCGCCCAGCGCGGCGCCGAGGTTGTCGAGGAGATTCGCGCCGCGGGCGGCAGCGCCGACTTCGTCGCGGCAGACCTCGATGGCTCGGCCGCGTCCTCGGCGGCGCTGGCCGATGAGGCCACCCGCGCCCTCGGTGGGCGCATCGACGTGCTCGTCAACAACGCCGGCATCTACCCCGGGGCGTCGACTGCCGAGACCGACGAGGAGACGTTCGACCGCGTCTATGCGGTCAACGTCAAGGCTCCGTTCTTCCTGACCGCTGCGGTCGCGCCGGCGATGGTCGCGCGCGGCGAGGGCGCGATCATCAACCTCGGGTCGTGGATCGCGCGCCTCGGCATCCCGACGGGCGGGCTCTACAGCTCGACAAAGGGCGCGATCGAGACGCTGACGAGAGCTTGGGCGGCCGAGTTCGGGCCAGCAGGCGTTCGCGTCAATGCGATCTCGCCCGGTGTCGTCCGCCCCCCGGCAGCCGGTGCGGCTGGGCCTGATCCGGGCGAGGTGATGATGCGCGGCACGCCCGCCAATGCAAGTGGGACCCCGGAGGCGATCGCGCCCGCCGCCGTCTACCTCGCCAGCGATGAGGCCCGCTTCGTGCACGGCACCGTGATCGACGTCGATGGGGGTCGAGTAGGGGTCGCAGTCATCGCGGGTGAGCTGACACGCGCGAGGGCGAGAGAAGAGGGCGGACGACCCCTATTGGATCACACGACATGACCCCGGTAGCGACGACACAGCGGGCAACATTGGGATCGATCTCGCAGACGGTGAGTGATCGCCGTGCCGACGATGAGCTACTCGAGTGGCCGCCCGACGTATTCCTCCTCACCAACATACTTCTCGAGCAGCGCCATGTGCGCCAAGCGAAGCAGCAGGCAACCCCGCGCAACGAGCGTCTGCCCACGACGGCGTCGTGAGGCAGCGGGAACCGTTCCGACCATGCGCGTAGTCGCTGCGAGCTCAACGGCCATCTCCAACAGCGAGGCTCGCGTCGAGCTCGCACGGTTGGCCGGTGAGCAGGCGGCGCTGCGGCGGATTGCCACGCTCGTCGCGCGCGGACGGCCGTCGACGGAGGTGTTCGCCGAGGTCGCCCGCGAGGTGGGCGAGCTCCTCGACGCCGAGAGCGCCTGGATGGACCGCTACGACGACGACGGCAAGGCGACCGTCGTCGCCAGCTGGGGGCCCGGCGGGAACGCCCTGCCGGTTGGTACACGGTTCATCTTCGAAGGGGACAGCGTCGTTGGGCTTGTGCGCCGGACCGGGCGTTCGGCCCGGGTCGACGACTACGCCCGCGCGTCCGGCTACACCGGCGATATTGCGCGGAAACTGGGTCTGCCTCTCTCCGGGGTCGGCAGCCCGATCGTTGTCGGGGGGCGTCTGTGGGGCGCGATGCTCGCCGGCTCGGCGCGGTCAGAGCCGTTACCGGCCGACGCGGAGTCGCACATAGGCGAGTTCACCGAGCTCGTGGCCACCGCGGTCTCAAACCTCCAGGCGCGCTCGGAGCTGGCTGCGTCACGGGCGCGGATCGTCGCGGCCACCGACGAGGAGCGCCGACGGGTCGTTCGCGATCTGCACGACGGGGCCCAGCAGCGCTTGGTGCACACGGTCGTCACGCTCAAGCTGGCGCGGCGCGCGTTGGAGGATGACCCGGCGGGTGCCCGGGCGCTCGCCGACGAGGCGCTCCGGCATGCCGAGGAGGCCACCGCCGAGCTGCGCGAGCTCGCCCACGGCATCCTCCCCTCGGTGCTCACGCGTGGAGGGCTGGGCGCCGGCGTGGTCGCGCTGGCCTCGCGGATGCCGGTGCCGGTCGATATCGGCATATCCGCGGAGCGCTTCCGTCCAGCGGTCGAGGCAACTGCCTACTTCGTCGTGGCCGAGGCCTTGACCAACGTGGCGAAGCACGCTCACGCCCATCATGCACAGGTCACCGCCCGGGTCACAGAGGACACGCTTCAGGTGCAGGTGCGCGACGACGGCGTCGGAGGCGCCCGCCCGGACGGAGGCGGGCTGCTCGGGCTCGCCGACCGGCTTGGCGTGCTCGACGGAAGCCTCCGGGTGGACAGCCCACGCGACGGTGGCACGCTGATCGCGGCCGACATTCCCATCCGCTAGCCGCAGGGTCGCTGCCGGATCGAGTCACCGCGGGTTCGCCGCCCAGCAGACGGGCTCTGTCCTCGCTGCCCTTCCAGCACGTACCTGATGGCGGTGTGGCGCACATCACCAGGCCCCGTGTTCTCCAGCCATCTGGTGCAGGGAGGGTCGGCTCAACGCCTGCCGGCGTTCAAGCCGGCAGGCGCTGTCGTCGACTCGCAGGGTGTCGAGCGGTAGATCGACTTCATCGAGGCGCCCGTTGCGCCTTCGCCGAGAGCGACTCCCATCAAATCGCGGGCTTCAGCAGAACGTGGCGGCGAATGTCAGCTACCAAACCTCCTTAAGCCTGTTTGTCACGATGAAGATGAAGGGGCTGGACATGGCTTCTCCTTTTCCGTAGATCGCGCACGACCTAACGTCAGCTCGGAGAGGTCCCGGCCGAGTTCGCCGACACGAGCGAGCGTGACCCAACCGGAACCGCCAGCAGCTCCTCATCGTCTCGAGCTCAAGCGAAGTGTCGAGGCGGGGAGACGACCGCATCGCCCTGGATGCGAGCGCGTCGCCGCGCACCGATCACGCTCCTGGAATGGACGAAACGCAGTCGTCCGCTCCGGTGCCGAACTCGCGCCTCCTCTCGCACAAGAGCGAGCGTGTCGGGCACACCAGTGTCGGGCACACCAGATACGTGCGCGAGGTCGAGCGACGTACCGAAGACGGTCCTGAGGCTTCCATAACGCTTCCATAGCGCCCTGAACGGCTAGCCGGAGCGACGAAGGATTGGCTCTACAAGCCAAGCCCAGCTCCGGACTCGAACCGGAGACCCCTTCCTTACCATGGAAGTGCTCTACCAACTGAGCTAGCTGGGCACGATCGAGAGCGCACTGTACCGCGCCATGGGGCCCCGCGAGGCCCGTCGTCAGCTGATCCCCTTGAGCAGCTCGCCGGCCGAGGAGAGGCCGAGGCCTCGCGAGAGGATCACGATCGTCTCGAGACGTGGCGAGCGCTTGCAGCGCTCAAGCAGGCTGATCTCCGTCCGGTGCAGATCGCAGGCCTCGGCGAGGGCCTCCTGCGATAGTCCCGCCCGTTCGCGCTGCTGGCGCAGGTTGGCGGCGAATTGCTTGCGAACTGGCTCCATCGTCCCACTCTCGCGATGCGCAGACGGAAGATCCACAGACAATCGTCGTTGCCAGCGACCGCTCGTCTGGCTGCTGAGCGCTCCGTCTGGATAGCAGCAAACGCTACCCTATCCCGAAGACAACCGTCTTCAGGCAGCAGGGCCAGGAGCGCTGCTCGACACCGCCGGGACATCCGCAGGGGTGACCGTTGTAACCGGCAGGCCCATTCCGCTGACCTTGCTTGGCAGATCGAGTTTCAACCAGCGCGAGACCCGGGGCGAAAGAGTCGAGATGATGACCTCGTCGAAGCCGTGGAGGTTGATCGCATCCTGTATCGCAGCTCCTGGGTCGGCGTCGCCGATCAGCGCCTCAACGGGCGAGCCCGCAGCCGCGCTCAGGAGCGGTACGGCGTGGTTGATCACCGCCTGTGTCTCGCCCGCGTCCTGATCCTCTGGGTCGACGACCTTATGCAGGCCGTGGGTCGCTCTCGGCACGAGCAGCGTGAACCTGCATGGACCGCGCTGCGCTCGCTCTCTGACCGCGTCGAGCAGGGGCTGCGTCGCGGCCGTCTTGTGCGCCACGACCAGCACGCGTGTCGGGGCTTCGGAGGACTCCATCTTCGGGACTCCTTTCTGACTCGCTGGGTTCTCCGATGATGTCACTCGAGCGCGCGGTGTGCCAGAGACGGTCCTGGGTCCGCACAGCCGAAGCACCGCTCGAGCGTCTCGCGGCTAGGGTGGGGCGATGCGACTGCTGATCACCGATGACACCGTGGAGGTCCGCCTTGCACGCTGGCAGAAGGTTCTCGGGCTGCTGCGCAGCATCAAGGTGCCGCGCGCGGACGTGAGCGAGGTCGAGGTGGTGGAGGACCCGGTGCGCGAGGCGATGGAGGCGGGCATCAAAGTCGGCCTGCGCGTGCCCTGGCTGTACTTCATCGCCCGCACTATCCGCCTCGACAAGGCATACATCGTGCGCCGGGGCGTTCCCGGGCTGGCATTCACGGTGCGAAACCAGGGCGCTCTCAAGCGCGTGCTGGTCAGCACGCCCGAGGCGCGCCAGATCGCACACCGCCTGCAGCCGTCCTGAGTCTCACGGCACGCTTCAGATCAGCTCGAGAGCGGAGATCCGCTCACGACCTACCCGTGGACATGGAGATAGTCCTGGACGCGCTCGACGCGGAGGTTATGCGCCAGGCGGCCGTCGGGCTGCATGTGCAGCAGCTGACCGTCGCCTCGGCGCAGGACAACGACCCCGTAGCGCGAGTTCACCACCTTGTAGTCGGCGGGAAGCTTCTCGATGCGGCGGATCTGCTGCTGGCTCAACGTTGGGGTGCTGGGCATATCAGCTCCCATGATCGACTCCATCCTGATGCGGGGTTCGCGAAGAGTCGACGAAAAAGGACGGATTGGCTACTTAATAACTCTCCGGGGTTTTCGCGCCCACCCATCCGCTCTAGCGCAGATTGGCGACTCGCGCCAGGGCGAACGTCGCAGTTTGCGCGAGAAAGGTTGTTGATCTTTAGGTCGCGCTACAGGTCGAGTCGGGCCGTCTCGCGACTCGGCGGCGCCGATCAGCTGTGCAGCAGCGGCGGTCCAGCGAACAACACGAACCAGACCGCCAGCGCGAGGACGGCGACGTAGACGTTGTACATCACGACCCGCTCCAGGGCAGTGATCCCCACCCTCTGGGAGACATAGCGCTCGGACTCGGCGCGCATGCTCCGCAGCCACGTGGGGCGACGTTCTATGCGCCGGCGCCCGATCAGCTCGTCGTAGCTCGCGTTGAGCCATGCGAGAACAAAGACACTCGCGAACACCAGCACGGCGAGGACGGTCACGATCACGAATATGGAGGTCATCGTCACCCGGCGTTCCTGTACGGTCTGCGCGCCGACCCAGAGAGCGAGCAGCGGGCAGCCGGTCCAGATGTTCACGGTGACGAAGGCGGTGGCCGCGGCCATTGCGACTCTCTTGAGGGTCTGGCCCGGGCGCTGCGGCTCAGCCGCCGGTCGATCTGGAACCGGCGGGACGAGGCGGTCCGAGGACGCGCTCGCGTTGCTCATGAGCCAATCGTACTCCCGCCGGGTGCGGGCCTCGGTCATAATTTGAAAGCACCATGGACGATGCCGTAACACGCTATTGCGCAGCGTCAGCCGCGGATGACATCGATGGCCTGATGGCGACCCTCGCGCCCGACATCGAGCTGGTCTCGCCACTCTCGGGACGGATGGTGTTCAGGGGGCACGACGACCTTCGAGTCTTGCTCGGGGGCGTTTACGGAAGCATGACGAATCTCCGGTGGAGCGAGCAGATCGGTCAAGGTTCGGCCCGCGTCGTGGTCAGCGAAGCCAAGATCGGGGGCATGAGGATCGACGACGCGATGATGTTCGAGCTGGCCGATGACGGACGCATACGTCGAATCCGGCCTCATCTGCGCCCGTGGCTCGCCGTGACCCTCTTCGCCTTGGTGCTTGGTCCGAAGGTCGCCCGCAGGCCTGGGGTCATCTGGCGCGCCCTCCGACCCGCGTGAGCCGCATCCAACCCGCGGGAGGTGCTATGCGAGCGACCGGCCCAGGAAGTAGCCGGCTGCTGCCGCGCCGAGGCCAAGGAGAAGCGCACCGTCACAAGCTGATCATTTCAGAGCCCGAGGCGCGTCTGCCGCCGGGGGCCTAACCGAGGAATGGCGGGGGCAGGATTCGAACCTGCGAAGGCAGAGCCAATTGGTTTACAGCCAATCCCCTTTGACCGCTCGGGAACCCCGCCGGGGGCTGTCGAGGATAGCGATCAGCGCCTTCCGTTTGTGGGCAGCGGACGTCCCGGCTCGATCTCGAACCGCGCGTACTTCGGGCCGCCCAGGACGAGGCGTGTGCCGCCCTCAACCACGTCGGCGGGGATGAACCAGCGCCTACCGTCGCCTACCAGTACAAAGAGCCGGTCGCAACGGGATGCGCTGAACCACTTGACGGTCCCGTTCCAGCTCCGGTTCCCGCCGCGCGTGCACACTGCGACCTCCCAGCGACGCTTGCGATAGGCGGTCGAGGTCTTCGCTTGCACGCGGATCAGTTCGTGACCCGTGTCCGCGATCAGATCGACGTCGGGGCTGTGCCCAAGAGGGAGGTACACGATGTGGCCCTGCGACGCGAGCCACTCGATGGCCGAAACCTCGCCGAGGTCGCCCTGCCTCCGTGGCGATATGCGTCCCACGAACCAAACATACGTTCCACTTGGGACGCAACTCGCTCCTCCGCGAGTTGCCGGCCGTCACACGGGCGCCTGCGCGCGCCGTCGCAGCTCGGCGGCGCCTAGGAGGCCTCGCGCAGGCGCTGGGCTTCGGGGAGGGTCTGCAGCTTCTTGAGCGTGCGGTTCTCGATCTGGCGGACACGCTCGCGCGTGATGTTGAACGCGCGTCCGACCTCCTCCAGCGTGCGCGAGCGGCCACCGACGATCCCGTAGCGCATCTCGATCACCTCGCGCTCGCGGCGCGGGAGTGACGCGAGCACGCGGGCAATGTCGGCGCGGCGGAGCGATTGCGAGGCGATCTCGAACGGCGACTCCGCAGCGACGTCCTCGACGAAGTCGGCGAGCGCCGAGCCCTCCTCCTCGCCGACCGGTTTCTCGAGCGAGATCGGCTGCTGGGCCATGCGCATAACGTCGCGCACCTCGCCCACTGGACATTCGAGCTCGGCGGCGATCTCCTCCGCGCGCGGTTCGCGCCCGAGCTGCTGGATCAGCCGGCGTTCGGTGTGGATCAACCGGTTGAGTCGCTCGACCATATGCACGGGAATTCGGATCGTCCGGCCCTTGTCGGCGAGCGAGCGCGTCACCGCCTGGCGAATCCACCAGGTCGCGTACGTCGAGAACTTGTAGCCGCGCCGGTAGTCGAACTTCTCGACGGCCCGGATCAGGCCGAGTGACCCCTCCTGGATCAGATCGAGCAGCGTCAGTCCGCGTCCGACGTAGCCCTTCGCGATCGACACAACGAGGCGGAGGTTGGCCTCGACCATGTGCTGCTTGGCCGCCATGTCGCCTCGCTCGATGCGCTTGGCAAGGCCGACCTCCTCCTCGGCGCTCAGCAGGGGGACGCGGCCGATCGAGCGCAGGTACAGTCGCAGCGAGTCGAGGCCGGGGTCGACCGCGAGCGCTTCTGCCTGCCTGGCCTCCTCGAGCCGCAGTCCGTCGGCCGCGTCCGCTTCGGCGTCGCGGTCGCCACGGCTCTCCAGCGAGCTACCCGGCGCGTCCGATCGTCCCTCGCCGGTCGCCGGATCCTGTTCGCCTGGGCCTTCGCCCGTGGTGCGCAGGTCGGAGTTCGCGTCAGGCGAGTCGAGCACCTCGATGCCGTGCTCCTCCAAGTAGCTGAGGAGGTCATGCGCCTGCTGGCCGGACAGCTCGACGTCCTCGAGCGCCGCGGCGATGCTCGACGGAGTGAGGAACCCGCGCTCATGACCCTCGGCGATGATCCCCTGCAGCTCCTCCATCTCGCCCACGGGTGTCTCCGTGGCCACCAACAGCGCCTCAAGCATCTCGCTCAACTTGGAACCCCCAAAGTACGCATCGACTCCCCGCCGTAAGCGCTCTCACGCTCCGGCCTCCCCAGACCTACGCTAAGCCTCCTGTGCGTTGCGTTCGTGGCATTTCGAGTTCCCTTGCCCTCGTGCGGCTCCGCGAGCCGGTCGCCTCCATATCCCGAAAGGCGTTACGAGAACCAGGGGCGGAGTGATACCAGAATCCCCGGTCGGGCAGCCTCCGTCGCCTCGGGCTCCATGGCCTCGCGCGGACGCACGCTAGGCTTGCTTGCGGTGCAGGCGACACGGTTAACCGCTCCGCCCTCTGCCGCCGAAGGTGTCGGCGATGACGTCCAGGCGCGCGTTCCCGGCGTTCGCGTAGCGCTCTCCCGCGTGGGCGTGACCGGGGTCGAGAAGGTCGTGCGCATCCGCGAGGAGCTCTTCTTCGCTCGGCTCGACTGCTTCGTCGATCTGCACCGCGACCAGAAGGGCGCGCACATGTCGCGCTTTGACGAGGTCGTCAACGAGGCGATCGGCGAGGTCGTCCTCAGCGAGTCGCCCTTCCGGGCGGAGACGCTCGCGCAGCACATCGCCGAGCTAGTGCGCGCCCGTCAGGGCGCCGAGCGCGCGGAAGTCACGATCGCCGCCCGCTACCCCGAGCACAAGCCGGCTCCGGTCTCGGGCGTGCAGACCCAGGAGATCTACACGCTCCACGGCCGCGCGGTGGCCTACGAGCACGGGACACGGCGCACCGTAGGCGTGTCGGCGACGGGGATGAACGCCTGCCCCTGCGCGCAGGAGCTCGTCGCCGCGCGGGCGCGCGATCGACTCGCCGCGGACGGCTTCACCGGGGAGCAGGTAGAGCGGGTCCTCGAGCACGTGCCGATCGCGACCCACAACCAGCGCGGGCTGGCGACGCTTCAAATCGGCTGCATCGAGTCCTGCACGGCGGAGATCGACGCCGCCACGTTGCTGGAGATCGCGGAGTCGAGCATGTCGTCGGAGATCTACGAGCTGATGAAGCGCTCAGACGAGGTCGAGGTCGTGGAGAAGGCGCATCGCCGCCCGCGTTTCGTCGAGGACTGCGTGCGCGAGATGATCGCCGGCGTCGTCCGCCGCCTGCCCGAGCTCGACGGCGCGAGCTACGTCTCCGCGCGCCAGGAGAACCTCGAGACGATCCACCAGCACAACGTCGTCGCCGAGCGTCACGGCCTGCTTTCGGAGCTGCGCACGGAGATCGAGACCGGAAGGCCGCCCGAGCACCAGACGAGCCTCGAGGAGTGGCTGGACGCCGGCGGCCGTCCTCAGCCGCCGGCCTGACCCCCGCCCTCGGCGGCGGCGCCCGCGGCCTGCTGGATGCGCTTGCGCAGGCCGAAGAAGTAGTCGAGGCCCGAGAGCACCGTCACCAGGACCGTGACATAGAGCAGCGCCTGGACCCACGGCGGGTTCCCGTGCACGGCGATCACGGCGAGAACCGCGGCGATCTGCAGGCACGTCTTGACCTTGCCGAAGAAGCTCGCCGGCATCACCACCCCCGCCTGCGTGGCGCCCAGCCGCAGGACCGTGACGGCGAGCTCGCGCGTGATGATCACCATCGCCACCCACGCCGCGAGCCGATGCAGCGAGACGAGCGAGATCAGCGCGGCGACGATCAGCAGCTTGTCGGCCAGCGGGTCCATCAGCTTGCCGAAGGTCGTCACCGAGTCGCGCGCGCGCGCGAGGTAGCCGTCCACGAAGTCGGTCAGCGACGCGAGCGCGAACACCACCGCCGCAAGCACGTCGCCGTCCGGCGTGTTCCCGAGCAGGGCGACGACAAGCGCGGGGACCAGCATGATGCGCACCACCGTCAGCGCGTTGGGCAGGTTCAGCGGGAACATGGCGAGCACATTATCCGCTGCCGGCGCCCCGGCCGCACGGCCCGACTCGCGCCGTTCAGTAGCCGACGGAGTAGAAGCTGATCCGCCGGCAGCCGTCGAGCCTGTAGTGGGGCAGCGCGTGGTGGCTCGTGAAGACGATGATGTGGGAGCTCTGGCAGTGGATCACGCCCGAGCCCTCGTGGGCGTGGACGACCGTCGCTGGGTTGGTGCCGGTCCACACCCAGTTGACCGTGTCGTTCGAGTAGATGAAGTTCTGGCCGTTGCCCCCATGGATCACGGCCGTCTGGCGGGCAGGCCAGCCCGACGGGTGGTAGTCGCCCCAGATCACGTCGCCGGCGCTGCCGCCGTAGATCGTGTCGTTGCCGTAGCCACCGAGCAGCCAGTTGTGCACGCGCTGGCGGCCCTTGAGCACATGCTGCTCCCCGGCCGGGCCCTTATCCATGACGAGATGCTGCAACGGCGGCCAGCCGGCGTGGCTCGTCGAGGCGGCCGCCGCCGACGCCGCCAGCAGTACCGCTACCGCAGCCACGACAGGGAGCCGGCGGGCGCGAACGATAGGGTGAGGGGCGATGCCGCTGATCCCAATGGTTATAGAGCGCACCGCGCGCGGCGAGCGCGAGTTCGACATCTATTCGAGGCTGCTCAACGAGCGCATCATCTTCCTCGGCACGCCAATCGACGACCAGATCGCCAACCTGGTCGTGGCCCAGCTGCTGCACCTCGAGAGCGAGGACCCCGAGAAGGACGTCTCGCTCTACATCAACTCTCCTGGCGGAAGCATCTACTCGGGGCTGGCGATCTACGACACGATGCAATTCATCAAGCCCGACATCAGCACGATGTGCGTGGGCGTGGCGATGTCGATGGGCTCGCTGCTGTTGGCCGCCGGCGCGAAGGGCAAGCGAGCGTGCCTTCCCAACTCGCGGATCCTGATCCACCAGCCCTCGGCGGGCTTCGAAGGGCAGTCGACCGACATCGAGATCCACGCGCGCGAGATCCTCAACGTGCGTGGGCGGATCGACGAAATCTACGCCGAACACACCGGCCGCCCGACCGAGGAGGTACGCAACGACATGGAGCGCGACCGCTTCTTCACCTCCGAGCAGGCCGTCGAGTACGGGCTCGTCGACCGGGTACTCGAGAGCCACTGAGCTGAAACGGTGGGGGGCCACCGGTAGGGATGTCTGCTCTGAACCCGCTGGAGCGGTCGCTTCTCGCGCTGATTGCGCTCCTGACCGCGCTGGCGGGGATCGCCAACTACGGCCACTGGGCGGTCGTCCCCCGCTTCATTCTGGCCACCCTGGCGCTCGCCGGCCTGGCGTGGGTCGTGTCGTTCGCCACCGAGCAGCTCGGCGAGCGCTTCGGGCCGGGCGTGACGGGGTTGATGCAGTCGACGCTCGGCAACCTCCCCGAGCTATTCGTCGTGATCTTCGCGCTGCAGAAGGGCGAGCTCATCGTTGCCCAGACTGCGATCATCGGCTCGGTTTTCGCGAACGCCCTGCTCGTCCTCGGTCTCGTGATCGTCGTCGGCGCCCGCCGCGCGCCCGACGGCGTGATGCGCTTCTCCAGGCGGCTGCCGCGCGACACCGCGACGCTGCTGGCCGTGACGGCCTTCATCATCGTCCTGCTCGGGCTTTCTCTCGCCGCGCAGGACCCCGCCAGCCACCACGTCAACGAAATCTCGATCATCGGCGCGATCAGCCTGCTCGTCGTCTACCTCGCCTGGGTCGTCCCCTACGTGCGCTCGGACTCCGCCCCCGGAGCCGTCGACCTCGGCGGCCGGGAGCCCGGCGCACAAGAGCCGGTCGAGCTGTTCGTCGAGGATCCCGCCCCGGCCGGGCCGCGACTGTCGCTCACGCTGACGCTCACGCTGCTCGTCTGCGCCGGTGTGGCATCGGCGTTCGTCTCGGATTGGTTCATCAACGGGCTCGCTCCGGCGATCAAGCAGCTCGGCATCTCCCAGGCCTTCGCGGGTCTCGTGATCGTCGCGATCGCCGGCAACGCCGTCGAGAACACCGCCGGGGTCGTGCTCGCATGGAAGGGCCGCTCGGACCTCGCGATCTCGGTCGTGAAGAACTCCGTCGCTCAGATCTCGGCCTTCCTCTTCCCGGTGCTCGTGCTCATCTCGTTCGCGCTGGCGACGACGCTGACCTTCTCGATCGCCCCCGTCTACATAGGCGCGTTCCTGCTGACAGCGCTGTCGGTCGCGCAGGTCACCGGCGACGGCGAGGCCGCGGAATTCGAGGGGTGGGCGCTCGTCGCGATCTACGTGATCCTCGCCGCGGTCGCCCTCTATGAGTAACTCCGGCGCGCGAGATCGCGGCGCTACGCGCGAAGGCGATCCGGCGCGAGCCGGCGTCGTCTCCCTGCTAGGCGCCGCTCAGCGCCGCCCTGCCGTGGACGCCGCACGCCGCGCCCCCCGCTCGCACCTGGGCGACGCTCGGTGGGTCGTCGGTGAGCAGCTGCGCGACGCTGACCGCCCGCAGGTGCTTGCGCTGCAGGGCGGCGAAGATGTTCAGCAGCGCGCGCACGGTCTGCCCGTGGTTCTCATGCATGAGGATGATCGCGCCGGGCCGCAGGCCGCCGATCACGTTGCGTTCGATCTGCGCGTAGTTGGCGCCGAGCGAGTCGGCGCTGTCGACGGTCCAGAGGATCTGCAGCAGCCCGTGCGCGCGAACGATCCCGTCGATCGTCGGGTTGCGAGCGCCGTAGGGGGGACGAAAGAGGAACACCGGGCCACCAGAGGACCTCGCCAAGGCCGCCTGCGTGCGAACGATTTCGTTTTCGGCTTCCGCCGGCGGGAGCGCAGTTAGGACCGGATGCGTGAAGGTGTGGTCGCCCACGGCTCCGAGCGCGCGCTCCTCCGCAGTCGCGCCGGCCAGCAGCGGGATGTTGCGTCCGACGACGAAGAACGTTGCGTGCACTCCATGCTTTCTCAGCTTCGCGAGGACGAGCCGCGTGTACGGTCCGGGCCCGTCGTCGAACGTCAGCGCTACCTCGTTGCCGTGTGAACCCGCGCAGTAGATCGGGCGCCCGAGCGACACGAGCGACCGCACCTCGCCGGACTCGGCATACCCGGGCAGCGCCGCCGCGCCGTGCCCTCGCGCATGCTGCGCGCCGGTTGACGCCGCGGCGGCAACGGTCGACGGCGTGCGCGTGCGCGCGTGTGAGCCGCTCCCTCTCGCGAGTACCGCGAGGATCGCTGCGACGATCGCCACAGCCCCAAGCGCCGCCAGCGCCCGCCGGGCGTTCCGACGGGGCCCTCGCGCCCGGCTCTTGCCCGAGCGCCGTTCGGCGGCCCGCCTCGCGGCGCGACGGGAAGCCTCCGATTCCGGCATCTGGGTCAAGGTAGCGGCTCCGCCGCGATCGAGCGCCGCGCGCAACCGATGCACGCTAGACTGGCTGATACCTCGCGCCTGGGCGGGGTTTTTCTTCGCCCGAGGCCGCTGTCCTCAACAACGCAGGGATTCCGAAATGGCCCGTGGAGATGTTCGAATCGCTATCACCCTCGCTTGCGAGGAGTGCAAGCGTCGCAACTACCAGACAAACAAGAGCAAGCGCAACAACCCCGACCGGATGACCATGCGCAAGTACTGCCGCTGGTGCCGCAGGCACACCAGCCACCGGGAGACCCGTTAGCGCGGGAGCGCTGCAGTGGCCCGTGACCGGAA
>DASZFA010000010.1:0-42601 GCA_035940255.1 Solirubrobacteraceae bacterium | reverse complement strand
TGGCCGGCCGCGATCGACAGCAGGATGTCGCGCTCGGTGATGATCCCCGGCCCGGCTGAATCGGGATCCATCACGACCGCCGCGCCGACGTTGCGCTCGGACATCAGCCGCGCCACGTCCCTGAGCTTGTGGCTCGGCCCGACGGTGAGGACGGAGGAGTTCATGCCTTCGTGTACCTGCACCTTGTTCTCCTTTCTAGCACTCCGGCCTCGGCGAGGACCACGCCAAACCACTTGCAACGATTGTCGCAATCTAGTACGCGACGAGTCGGCCGTCAAGGTCCCGGCGCTTCTGGGACGGAAGGCATTAGGATCACGCCTCCCGATGGAGAGGATCGCCGCAGACCACCCCCCCGCTCCAGGCGCCGCGCGTGTCTAGAAGGCGATCGCTGACCCTCACCTTCATCGCCGCGTTGGTCGCGGTGGCGATCGGGATCGCGCTCAGCTACACGATCCACTGGTTCCCCGCGGAGGCGTCCAAGCAGGCACAGAACACGGACACGCTCTACCACGTCCTCGTGATCGCCTCGATCCCGATTTTCGTGCTCGTCGTCACGGTCGTCCTCTACTGCGTCTGGCACTTCCGCATGAAGCCGGGGGAGGAGCTCAAGGACGGGCCGCCGATCCACGGGAACACCCAGCTGGAGGTCTTCTGGACCGCGCTGCCGGCCGTGCTGCTGCTCGGGCTCGTCGGCTACTCGTTCGTCGTGCTGCACGACAACGAGGCCAAGCCCGCACGCGAGATCCGGATCGGCGTCACTGCCCAGCAGTTCGAGTGGAGCTACCAGTACCCGCCGTCAGTCACGGGGGGTGCGCCGCTGAACACCTACCAGCTCTACGTACCCAAGGGCGAGTCGGTCAAATTCGAACTGCACTCCAAGGACGTGATCCATGCCTTCTGGATCCCGGCGTTCCGCCTTCAGGAGGACGTCGTCCCGGGCATAACCACGCACTGGCGGGTCACGGCGACCAGGCTCGGCACCTACCCGGTCGTCTGCAACCTGTTGTGCGGGCTCGGGCACTCGCTGATGCGATCGAAGGTGCATGTGGTGCCGCTCGCGCAGTTCGAAACCTGGGTCAAAGGCAGAGGCGCGACGGCCACCGCCGGCGGCTCCGCCGGCGCGGTGACTGGGGGATAATGTGCGCCAGCAGATGACCGCCGCCGAGGTGACAGGCTGATGACCGCAAGGTTCCGCGCCCCGGGGTTCTACCGCGCCGCCCTGCTGATGCTGGCCGCCGTCGGGTTCTCGGTCCTTTTGACGTGGCTCGTGCGGATGTCGACGGGACACACGACGTACCGCCACTTCCTCGACGCCAACGCGATCCTCACGGTGGGGCTGCTCGCCGTGCCGCTGGCGTTCCTCGTGGGCATTGGCGGATTCGACTACTGGTTCTACTGGGCGCTCGGGAAACCGACCCGCCCCGAGGATCACTCCGGCCACGGCGCCCACAGCTGGAAGGACTACTTCCGCGTCAACACCGACCACAAGGTGATCGGCGTCCAGTACACCGTCACCTCCTTCTTCTTCCTGCTCGTGGGCGGGCTGATCGCGATGCTAATGCGCGCCGAGCTGGCCCAGCCGGGGGCCCAGTTCGTGGATGCGAACACGTTCAACGGCCTGTTCTCGGTCCACGCGTCGCTGCTGATCTTCCTGTTCATCATCCCTGTCTTCGCCGGTCTGGCCAACTTCGTGCTGCCGCTGATGATCGGCGCGCCCGACATGGCCTTCCCGCGGCTGAACGCGCTCTCCTACTGGCTGCTGCCGGTCGCAGGCGTGATCATGCTCGCGAGCTTCCTCGCCCCTGGGGGCGCGTTCGCCGACGGCTGGACGGCCTATGCGCCGCTGTCGGACAACGCCCCGATCGGCCAGACGTTCTTCTCGGTGGCGGTGCAGTTCGCAGGCGCCTCCTCGATCATGACCGCGCTCAACTTCCTGGTGACGATCATCACGATGCGCGCCCCCGGAATGAGCTTCTTCCGACTGCCGCTGCTCGTGTGGGCGAACTTCGCGACGTCGCTGCTCGTGGTCATCGCGACGCCGTTCATCGCCGGGTCGCAGTTCATGATCCTGCTCGACCGCGCGCTGGGCTTCAACTTCTTCAACGCCGCGAAGGGCGGAAACGTGCTCATGTATCAGCACGTCTTCTGGTTCTACTCGCACCCGGCGGTCTACATCATGATGCTGCCGGGCTTCGGCATAGTCAGCGAGATCCTTGCCGTCAAGTCCCGCAAGCCGATCTTCGGCTATCGCATGATGGCCTTCTCCCTGCTGGCGATCGTCGCGCTCGGCTTCACCGTTTGGGCGCACCACATGTTCACCTCCGGCATGGCCGCCTGGATTCGCATCCCGATGGCGATCACGACAGCGATCATCGCGGTGCCGACGGGCATCAAGATCTTCTCGTGGCTCGCGACGCTGTGGCGAGGGGTCCTGCATCTCGACACGCCGATGCTCTTCGCGCTCGGCTTCCTGACCACGTTCACGCTCGGCGGCATCAGCGGCGTGATGCTCGCGATGGTCCCGTTCGACATCCACGTGAGCGCGACCTACTTCATCGTCGCCCACATCCATTACGTGCTCTTCGGCGGGTCGCTGATGACCATCTTCGCCGGCGTCTACTACTGGTTCCCGAAGATGACCGGGAGGATGTTCGACGAGCGCCTGGGCAAATGGCATTTCTGGAGCACTTTCATCTTCTTCAACCTCACGTTCGGCCCGATGCACATCCTCGGCCTGCAGGGGATGCCGCGACGCGTCGCGACCTACGCGAGCCAGTTCGCCGACATGAACCTCTTCATCTCGATCGCGAGCTTCGGCCTCGGGCTCAGCACGCTCGTCTTCCTCTACAACATGGTCACGAGCTGGCGCGGCGGCCCTCGGGCCGTGGCCAACCCTTGGCGCGGCCTGACGCTCGAGTGGCAGGTCTCCTCGCCGCCGCCGATCTTCAACTTCGACCGCGTGCCGACGGTCGTCGGGGGTCCCTACGAGTACGGCGTGCCCGGCGCCGTTCACGGCATCTTCGCGCCACCTCCGACGCCGGCCACGGTCGGCGCGGGCTCGAGCGGCGGGACTCCAAGCCAATGAGCGCTGCGAGGAGGCAGATCCGATGAAGGAAGTGCTGGTCGTGGCGAACCGCACGCTCGGCGGCCCAAAGCTGCTCGACGCAGTCCGCACGCGAGCTTCCTCCGGCGATGTGCGCTTCCGGCTGATCGTGCCGCAGAGCAAGCCCTCTGCGGGCCTCGTGATCTACGACGAAGCCGTGCGCGAATCGGCGCAGGTGCGCGTCGACCTCGCGCTCTCGGCGGTGGCCGCCGAGGGCATCGCCGGGACCGGGGAGGTCGGCGACCCCGATCCCTTCAACGCCACGATGGACGCAATCGCAGAGCGGCGCCCCGACGAGATCATCCTCTCGACGCATCCAGCCGAACACTCGGGCTGGCTACGACGGGACCTCGTCGAGCGCATCGAGAACGCCTCGGGCCTGCCGGTCGAGCACATCGTCACCGACCTCGAGCGGGAAGAGCTCCCGTTCAAGGTGACGCTCGTGCTGGCGAGCAAGACATCGAGCGGCGAGGAGCTGATCGAGCGCCTCAAGCAGAAGGCCGGAGATGACCCGCGGGGACGCCTGTTCATCGCGGTCGTGCCCCAGCAGGACGGCAGCGGCGGCGCGCCGCGCGAGGCCCGGGAGCGCCTGGCCCGGATGCTCGACCGCCTGCATCAGGAGGGGCTGCTCAGCTCCGGGATGATCGGGGACCCTGACCCCTACACGGCTGCGGTCAACGCACTCGAGCTCTTCAGGGTCGATGACATCGTCATCTCCACACTTCCCGACGAGCGCTCGGGCTGGTTGCGTGCGCACCTGATCGAGCGCGTCCAGAGCGCCACCTCGGCGCCCGTCGAGCGCGTCGTCGTCGACCTGCAGGCCACGACCCCGGCCCCGGCCGTCTAGCGGCGAGACGATGGAGGCAGCCAGCATCGCCCACGCAGGCGCCCACGGCGACAATCACGGCCCGCCGGAGGCGAATCGCAGCTCCCGCGTCGAGGCGCCGCTGCTCGGGATGCTGCTTTTCATCATCTCCGAGGTGATGGTCTTCGGGTCCTTCTTCACCGCGTACTTCTTCATCCGCGTCGCCGCCGGCGCCCCGTGGCCAGCTCCGGGCGACCACCTGCCGGTGGAAGTCGCGGGCGTCAACACCGCGATTCTCGTCTCCTCGTCATTCACGATGCACTGGGCGCAGCATTCGATCAAAAATGGAAACCGCTTCGGGTTGAAGGCGGGGATGCTCACCACCTTCCTGCTGGGCGCGACGTTCCTTTTCATCCAGCTCAACGAGTACGCGAACATCGGCTTCGCGCCGCAGGACAATGCGCAGGCGACCGTCTTCTACTCGCTGACGGGCCTGCACGGGGCTCACGTCTTCATCGGACTGCTGCTGCTGCTGTTCGTGACGATCCGCTCCTTCCGCGGCCACTACAGCCCGGAGCAGTACCGCGGCGTCGAGGTGCCCGGGATCTACTGGCATTTCGTCGACGCGATGTGGCTGGTCGTCTACACGACGGTCTACATCCTCTAGCCGGAACGGTGGCGGCCGGCGGCAGATGGCCCGGTCTGCGCTGCGCCACCCCGGGCGCGCCGTGCTGAACCCGCTGCGCTCAGAGGAGGAGGCCTTCCGCTTCCTGCTCTACGTGATCGCGGTGATCGTGGTGATCATCGGGGTGGTCCTGCTGCTTCGCGCGGCGCTCTGAGCGCCTGACCCGGGTGTCGCGCGCGGAGCGGTTATTTGACGGTCATCGTCCCGTACATGCCAGCGGCGCGGTGGCCGGGGGCCTGGCAGAAGAACGTATAGACACCGGGCTTCAGGCTGACTTTCACCGAGGCGGTGCCCTTCGTGACGAACGAGCTCGCACCAAGCACGGGTCCGCCCGGCGTCGCTTCATGCGCGCCTTCTTCGATCGCGATGTTGTGCGAGACGCCGGAGGTGTTCGGCATTTCGACGAGCACCGGCCCCGGTTTCGCGACCGCCTTGTTCGTCACGTACGCGAGCTGCCCGCTGGGGCTCGCGGCAATCTGCAGTTTGGCGCCCGTCTCGACGGCCGGTTTGCCCGCCCCGGGCGCTTCCACGGCGCTCGCCAGCAGGCCGGTGTCCTGACCAGGCCGGTCCGTCGCACGGGCGACATATGCCGCGACGTCTTTCGCCGTGGCGCCGGTGACGAGATCTTTCGGCATCGCTCCTTCGGGATTGGGAAAGGCGATCTGGCCTTCGACGACGCCGCGGATCGTGTTGCGCTTGAGGCCTTCCGCGAGGCTCGCCCTGAACGCTTCGTCGAGGTTGGGCCCGACGATGCCCTTCGTGCTGGCGCGAGCGAGCGTGTGGCAGGAGCCGCACTTGGCGACGAACTGCTGCTTGCCGAGGATCACGTTGGCGTTGTCTTCGGCCTTGACCGAACAGCCCCCGGCGATCAGCGCAAGCGCAGCGAGCAGGGCGCCCGCGCAGGCGCGCGGGAGCACCCGGCGAGGGCTGCGAGGAGGGCCGCCGGGTCCGAAGGAGGCTGGCATCGGGGTCATGAGCCGGCGGAACACTATCCCAAGCGGCGGGTGGCTCGACGCCTGCTCACGGGGCTCGCGCGTGCCCCCGCACGGCGCTTGCGTCGTCCCGCTCAAGGCTCCTGCAGGGCCTCCAATTCCCCACGGCCCGCGGCGATCACGCCGCGAGCGACCCCCTCCCACGACCAGCGCTCGCGGGCCGTCGCGACGAGTCCGGCTCGGGTCCGTGAGCGCAGCGCCGAATCGGCTCCGAGCCACCCGCGCAGCCTCACCCCAATCGCGCGTACGGCCTCGTCGTCGACGGGAAAGGAGAGCCATGGGACCGCCTGCTCCGGCACCGCACGGGCCAGCGCGTCGCTCACCTCGGCGAGCCCCGAGTGCGCGGCGCTGACCGGCAGCACGCCGCAGGCGGCCGCCTCGGCCGCGACCATCCCGAAGGCCTCGGGGAAGGTGCTCGGCACGACGAGTGCCTCGCACGCGGGGAGCAGCTCCGCGAGCTCGTCGTGCTCCAGCCGGCCCGTCAGAACGACCCGCTCGCTCAGCGCCCGCGCCGCCGCCAGGTAGCGCTCGCGCTCCTCGCCGAGAAGGCTGTCGAGGAACGCGAGCAGGTGGCGCAGCGGGCGGGGCTCGCTACCCGGGTCCTCGAGCGAGCGCCCGGCGAGCGCGATTTGCCGCGCCTGGTCGAGATCGCCGGACGTGAGCGCCGTCATCAGGCGCTCGAGGCCCTCACGGTAGGCGCCGAAGCCGACCACCACGAGGCGCGCGTGAGGCGCCTGCTCGAGCACCAGCGGGAAGGCCGCGATGAGCAGGTCGACGCCCTTGCTCACGATCAGCTTGCCCACGAACCCCACCAGCGCGTCGCGGCCGGCGTCGAGCCGCTCCAGCGCTTCGGCGGCGTCGAGCTGATCGCGGACGAACGCGCTAGCCCCTGCCTGCGGGCGATGCTCCGCGGCCGATGCGCGCAGGCGCGCGGCGAGCGCACGTGTCGCCTCCGCGTTCGCATTCGCGCCGCGCGGGGCGAAGCGAGCGACGTCCACACCGGGGGGACCGAGACGCGTACGCTGCGACAGCGTCTCCTCGCCGAGGGCCGCCCATAGGCTGAGGGCGGTGTGGCGCGAGCCGACGAGGATCGCGCGGGCCGGCGCGAGCCCCTCGCGAGCCACCCCCAGGAAGCGCTGCGGTTCCGGCTTGACGGTGTACTCGAGCGCGCTGCCGTGAATCTTGACGGCGTAGGGAACCTCCCCCGCCAGGCCGCGCGCGAGGATCACGGGGCCCATGATCAGATGGTTGGCGAGCGCCACCTCGGGGCGGGCGCGAATGAGCACGTCGCGCACGGCGCGAACGTTCGCGTCGAGGTAGAACGCGAGCTCCTCTTCGCTGCTCTGCGCGAACGTCCTCGCCTCGATGCCCTCGTAGCGATCGGCCACGTAGACGGGCAGCAGGTTGCCGATGTCGGGGCGGTAGACCGTGCAGCGCGCCTCCTGATCTGCGGCTCGCCCGCGCGCAGGGCGGATCCGCAGCGCGCCACCATCCCAGGCGCCGACCGCGTCCACGAAGCGATGCTCCTCGGGATGGCGCTCCTGGCTGAGCAGGTGCACCTCATGGCCGAGCGCGACCAGGGCCTCGGCGAGGCGGGCGTTGTAGACGTTCGATCCGGTCCCGCCCAGCAGGTAGCCGTGGAAGATGAGGATGCGCACGGGCCGCCACCCTACCCGGGGCATTGGGCGGATCGGTTCCCGTACGCCCTCCGGTAAAGTCCTCCCTGTGAGCGATCCCCAGCGCTATCGCGTACGCGACCCCTCGAGCGGCCGCGAAACGCTGATCGAGGCCGAGCCAGGAGAGATCTACAGGGACCGCGATTCCGGAGCGCAGCTGCAGATCGTCGGCAAGCTGCTGCCGCTCGCACCGTCGGCCTCGCGGCTGCCCTGGGCGGTCGACACGCTGCGCTTCTGTCCGTGGTGTGACCAGCTGGCTCAAAGGGATCTGAACGACTGTCCTACCTGCTGGCGGCGCATGGGCCCGCTCGCACCCGCGATCCGGAAGCCCTGAGGGTCACGGCGCCGGTGCTATCGAGTTGTTGAGCCCGAGCCATCATCGACGCGTCGTCCGCCGAACGCTTCACCGTGGCGCGCCGGCGCTGATAGCGCTCGTGCTGCTCGGTGGCGTCGCGGGAGGGTGCGGCTCAAGCAGCGTTTCCGATCCGGTGCCAAGGAGCACCCCGGACATCACACCGCCCACGGACACGAGCGCCGAAAAGGCGGCCGCGTCGACGACCTCGACCGCCGCCACGGGAACGAAAACCACGAGCACGACCGGTGAAAGCTCGAGTGAAGGGGCGTCCGGCACGGAAGCCAAGAAAGAAGCCAGCGAAGCACCCTCGAGCGGCGGCAGCGCCGGTGCCGGCGGCGGCACCTCGGCCGGCGAAAAAGAAAAAAGCTCCTCCGAAACCGGTGGCGCGAAAGGCGGCAGCGAAGGCGCCGGAGCGAGCCCGACGGGCGGGGCCAGCGCCCCTTAGGGGGTCGAGATCAGCGTCGCGCTGTAGGTCAGGCGCGCGGTCTGGTAGAGGCAGTAGTACTGCACCGTGCTACCGACCGCTGTATGCGTCGACTGCGAGCTCGTGCTCGTGCACTGGGTCCTCGGCCTGCTCGCCCGCCACGAGGTGTCGTTGCCGAAGCCCAGCGCGAGAGCGGGCGCCCATGAGGGAACGCTCAGCGCCACCACGTCGCCCTTTTTGACCGGGAGCGTCGTTTCCAGCGGGAACTGCGCGGTTTTGCCGAAGTACGGCTCGAGCTTGACGGTGGGGCTCGAGGCGACGAGCTTGTAGGCGAGGTTCGGTTTCTTCTGCGGGCGCAGGATCGCGATGCCGGCTTCCGCTTCGCCGCCCTCGTTGGTGTTGAAGAACTTGATCTGCGTGGCGGTCGGCTTGCCGAGCGAGATGGTCCAGGCGACGATTGTCCCGGTTCGCGGAACGGTGAGGAGGCTGCGAGCCGGACCGACCCGGGCCTGGAAGCCGGTCGTGCGGCTGACCGCGAGACACGGGCTCGACGGGCAGCTCGGAACCGTCACCGGGGTGGTCGCGCCGATCAAGCCGAGTTCGCTGAGCGTCGCCGGCGCGGCCGCCGGCAGGACGAGCGCGAGCGACAGGCTCGCGAGGAGGGCGGTGACTATGCGTCTCATATCTGGCATTCAACACGACGACCATACGGTTTGTCGCGGTTTGAGTATTTCTCTATGGGCGCGACAGTTCCTGCGCCGCCGCCGCGATCTCCTCGGGATCGCCGGGTGCGGGCACCCAGGGAAGGCGCAGCGGATCGTCCTCGTAGCGAGGGATCACGTGCATGTGGAAGTGGAACACGCTCTGCCACGCGACCGCCCCGCAGGAGTTGACGAGGTTGACCCCGTCGGCGTGCAGGCGCTCCTTGACATGCGCCGCCAGCCGCTGAGAGGCGAGCGCGACGGCGAGGAGATCGTCGCGGGCGACGGTCAAAAGGTCGGTCGAGTGAACGCGCGGTATCACGAGCGCGTGCCCTCGGGTGGCCGGGTTGATGTCCATGAAGGCGATCGTGCGCTCGTCTTCATCGATGATCGTGGCGGGGAGCTCGCCCGCAACGATCTTGCAGAATATGCAGTCGGGGTCGGCCATCGCCGGAAAGCCTAGATGCTCTCCGGCTCCAGCAGCGCCCGCGCGTACTCGAGCGCCTGCCCGGACGTGGAGATCTCGCCCGCATACTGAGCCTCGGCGATCGCGAGCAGCAGCTCTCCGATCCGCGGCCCGACCGGGATCGCGAGCTTCCTGGCCAGCTCGTCGCCGCGTATCGGCTGCCGCGGCGGCCCCTCCGCGCGCCAGCGCAGCGAATCCGCGAGCAGCCCCTCGATGACGCGCAGGTGGGCCTCGGTCGACTCCTGTGCGCGATCCCCGCGAGTGGCCAGGCGGTCGGCGACCGAGAGCAGCGTTACGTCGACCTCGACGGGCGCGCACGCGCGCATGTAGGCGAACACCGTTCGCCGCGAGAGCGGCTGCGGCTCGTGCACGAGGAAGCCTGCGCGCAGGTGATGGCGGACGAGCGCCGCGACGTGGCCGCGTAGGCGCTCGCTCGCATGCAGCCGGCCGAGGACCGCCCGAGCTAGCTCGGCGCCGCGAACGTCATGTCCGATGAACGTGACCCTGCCGTCCGCGAGTCGGGTCTCGCGCGTCAGCGGCTTTGCGGCGTCGTGCAGCAGGGCGCCCCAGCGAAGGGCCTCACCGCGGGTGAGCCCGTCGGCGAGCGGCTCGCCGAGCAGCGCCGCCACCTCGCGCCCGTGCGGCGCGATCCACGCGCCGGCGCGGGGCTGCTCGCGGCCGTCGGCCGCCGTCAGCTCGACCACCCGCTCGAGCACCTCGAGCGTGTGTCCGTACACGTCCAGGTGGTGGTAGCGGTTCTGCGCGACCCCCCGCAGCGCGTCGAGCTCGGGCAGCACCACGGGGGTCGCGCCGAGGTCACCAAGCAGCTCGATGCCCGCCGCCGCGCGACGCGACGCGACGATCCGCCGCAGCTCCATGAACACCCGCTCGGGCGACACGTCCCGAAGTGAGCCGGCCTGAGCGACAGCCGCTCGCAGTGTGTCCGAGACCGGCTCGAGATCGAGCTCGACGGCGACCCGCGCGAGGCGCAGGACCCGCAACGGGTCGTCCACGAATGCGCTCGGTCCCGCCATGCGCAGGCGCCGCGCCGCCAGGTCGGCCAGGCCGCCAAGCGGATCGATCGTCTCACCCCCATCGATCGGCTCGGCAATCGCGTTGACGGTGAAGTCGCGCAGGCTCAGATCCTGCTCGAGCGTGGAGCCACGCAAGGCCTCGACGTCGACCTGCCAGGAGCCGTCCCGCGACACCACCCGCCAGGCGCCGAAATCCTCCGAGAGAGCGAAGCAGGCGGCGCGCCCGGCGGCGCGCGCGACTGCGCGCGCAGACTCGGCGGGGTCGCCGTCGACAACCACGTCGACATCGGCGACCTCAGACGGGCGCCCGAGCGCGTGATCGCGCACCGCGCCGCCGACCAGCCACGCCCGCCGCCCCCCCAGCGCCGCACGCGCCGCCTGCAGGCCGTCCGTCATCGCCGGATCGTGTCGAGCGCGGGTGCGCCTCCCCTGGGCGCTCCCTCCTCGACGGGGCTGCCGTCGCGGTGATAGGAGCGCAGCACACGCGGCGTGATCGCACACGTCACCTCGTAGTTGATCGTGTCGAGGCGGCGGGCCACCTCCTCGGCGGTGATCCGCTCGGTGCCCTGGAAGCCGATCAGGATCGCGCGCTCGCCGCGCAGGTTCATCGCCGATGGATCGCCTCCGAGATCGACGGTGACGTTGTCCATGCTCACCGTCCCGACGAGCGGGTAGCGATGGCCGCCCACGAGCACGTCCGCGTTGTTGGAGAGCCCGCGCCGCCAGCCGTCGCCATAGCCGATCGGAAGCACTCCGAGATAGGTATCGGACTCGGCGGTGAAGCGACGGCCGTAGCCGCTGCTTTCTCCAGCTGCGCACAGCTTGACCTCTGCCACGTAGGAGCTCAACTCCATGGCGGGCTCGAGCCCGCGTATGGCCGGGTCCCTTCCGAAAGGGTCCATGCCATAGATCGCGATCCCGCAGCGGACCATGTCGAAGTGGGCCGAGCGGTCACGCAGCGTCGCCGCGCTGTTGGCGGCGTGCACGATGAGCTCAGGCTGATCGGCCTTCATCGCCCTCGCCCAGTTCGCAAACGTCGCCAGCTGGCGCATGAAGTAGCCGTCGTCGTTGAGGTCGTCGGCGGTGGCGAAATGCGTCATCACGCCAACCAGCTCCACCGCTGGGATGCGGCGCGCGGCTTCCACCACGCGCGTGGCCTCGGCCTGGTCTCGGGTGCCGAGGCGCCCCATGCCGGAGTCGAACTTCACATGCACCCGCCCACCTCCGGCAGCGGCGACCGATTTCAGGTAAGGCTCGCGCCACACGACGACCTCGGCGTCCGCGGCCAGCGCTCCCGCGAGCTCGGACTGGCTGAGAGCACCCATCACGAGCACCGGCACGCGCACCCCAGCGTCGCGTAGCTCGAGCGCCTCCTCTGCGCTCGCGACCGCAAGCGAGCTTGCCCCGCCGGCGAGCGCGGCCGCGGCACTCTGGATGGCACCGTGGCCGTAGCCTCCGGCCTTCACAACGGCGCACAGCGAGGTCTCGCCGTGCAGCTCCTTGCACAGGCGCGAGCAGTTGCGCCCGATCGCCGCGACGTTGATCTTGGCCTCTGCTCGAGCGACGCTCATCTCCCATCGTGTCCTTCGCCGTGATCGCCCACATCCCTGGCAGCGCCGCCGATGCGCACGCGCGAGGCGGCTCTCGCGAGGGGCAGCGCTGCGATCACGTCGGTCGCGATCACGCCCTCCGCCGCCCCGACCCGCCGGGCCGCCTGCCTGCCGGCCTCGGCGTGCAGCCAGACGCCCGCCGCAGCCGCCGTGAACGGATCGAGTCCCTGCGCGAGCGTCGCGCCGATCACACCGGTCAGCACGTCTCCCGTGCCCGCGGTGGCCAGTCCGTGCGCTCCTCCTGGACTGACGGCGACCCGCCCGGAGGAATCGGCGACGAGCGTGTCGTCGCCCTTCAGGACCACAACCGCCTGCGACTGCTCCGCGGCTGCGCGCACGTGGCGCAACCGCTCGCTTTCGATCGCGGAGCTGTCGAGCTCGAGCAGGCGCCCCAGCTCTCCCGCGTGCGGCGTGAGCACGGTATCTGCGGAGCGCTGCGCGAGCTCGCCGAGACGGCCCGCGTGCGCGCCCAGCCCGTCGGCGTCAAGCACCATCGGGATCCGCGCGTCGCGCGCGAGCGTGCGCGCAAAGGCGAAGGCCCGCTCCTGGCGGCCGAGGCCGGGGCCGAGCGCCAGGGCGCCGCGTGTGCCCGCCTCGAGAACATCCGCCACTCCGTTCGGGTCGAGGCTCCCGTCGCTGTCCGGGAGACCTCGCGTCATCAGCTCCGGCGTGGAAGCGCTTGCGAGGATCGCCTGCAGCGACGCCGGTACGCACGCCGTCACGTAGCCGGCGCCCGCTCGCATGCTCGCGTGCGCGGCCATCCGTGGCGCGCCCGTCAGCCCACGCGAACCGCCTACGACGAGCACGTGCCCGGAGGTGAACTTCGTCGAGCCGGCCGTGCGGCTCGGCAGCAGATCCAGGACCGCCGGCTCGATCAGCCCGATCGCCGGCTCGCCCGGGGCGCCGCGCGGGATACCGATGTCGATCGTCTCGATCTCGCCCGCGTACGCCTTGCCAGGATGGATCCACAGCCCCGGCTTGGCGGCGTGGAACGTCACGGTGAGCGTCGCCCGCACCGCCCGTCCGGCGACGACGCCCGTCGACGCGTCCACGCCGCTGGGGACGTCCACGCTCACGACGGGCGCGCCGAGGTCGTTGATCGCGTCGATCGCCTCCGCGACCGCGCCCCGGGGCTCGCCTTGGAAGCCCGTCCCGAGGAGCGCGTCGACGACGGCCCGCGCCCCCGCCAGCGCGCTCGACGCCGCGGTCATCGGCTGCGGCTCTGCCTCCCCCCAGGAGGCGCCGCTCAGCCGCACCGGCCCCGGTCCCGGAAGCCGTTCGAGGTTCACGCGCGCGTCCCCGGCGAACTCGGCGGGCGGCGCGACGCACGCCACCGTGACCTGGCCGCCCGCTTCGCGCAGCAGCCGTGCCGCCACCAGCCCGTCACCGCCGTTGTTTCCCTTCCCGCATACGACCGCGACGGGAGCGCCGCCAGCCAGCCGCTCGACCGCCCGCGCCACGCCTGCGCCGGCCCGCTCCATCAGATCGAGACCTGGCACCCCCCGCTCCTCGATCGCCCAGCGGTCGATGCTGCGCATCGTCTCTGCGTCGGGGAGTGGGAGAAGCCAGTCGGGCAGCACACCCACGCCGCGCTACTCGACCGTGACGGTCTTCGCGAGGTTGCGCGGCTGGTCGACGTTCAGGCCCCGCCTTCGCGCAATCTCGTAGGCGAGCAGCTGAAGGGGTATCACCGCCAGGATCGGCTGCAGCATCCAGTCGACCGCAGGCACCGTGATGACGGCCTCCGCATGCCGCGCGATGCGCTCATCTCCCGCGGTCGCGATCGCGATCACATGGGCTCCGCGGGCCCGGACCTCCTGCATGTTCGATGCCACCTTTTCGAGCACCGGTGAGTCCGTCGCCACGCACACGACCGGGGTGGAGTCGTCGAGCAGCGCGATCGGGCCATGCTTCATCTCGCCCGCCGCATATGCGTCGGTGGCGATGTAGGAGATCTCCTTGAGCTTGAGCGCTCCCTCGAGCGCCACGGGCAGGCCGACGTGGCGACCGATATAGAGGAAGAATTCACTCTGCCAGTACGCGTCGGCGACGGCGCGCACCTGATCGCCGACCCCCCTCAGCACCTCGTCGATTCGGTGTGGCAGGCGCTTCATCTCGGCGACGAGCTCACCCACGCGACCGGGCTCGAGTGTCCCGCGCAGCTCGGCCAGGCGCAGGCCGAGGAGGTAGATCACCGCGACCTGGCAGAGGAACGTCTTCGTCGCCGCGACCCCGATCTCAAGCCCGGCGCGGATGAACAGCACGCCGTCCGCGTCGCGGGTCGCCTGCGAGCCCATCACGTTCGTGATCGCGAGCACGCGCGCGCCGCGCTCGCGTGCCAGCCGCATCGCCGCAAGCGTGTCCGCCGTCTCACCCGATTGGGATATCCCGATCACGAGGTCCCCCGGACCCACCACGGGGTTGCGGTAGCGGTACTCGGAGGCGATGTCCATCTCGACGGGCAGGCGCGCCCACTCCTCGATCGCGTAGCGGCCGATCAGCCCCGCGTGGTAGGAGGTGCCGCACGCGACGATGACGATCCGCCGGACCCCCTCGAGGATCGCCTCATCGAGCGCTCCCTCCTCCTGCAGGTCTACGCCATCCTCGCGCGCCGTGCGATCGAAGATCGCCTCGGCGACGGCGTCCGCCTGTTCGTTTATCTCCTTGAGCATGAACGTCTCGAAGCCGCCCTTCTCGGCGGTCTCCTCGTCCCAGTCGACGGTCTGCTCCTCGCGCTCGACCTCCTCGCCGGTGGCCGTCGTGATCGTCACCCCGCTGGGCCTCAGCACGACTATCTCTCCGTTCTCCACGTACTGCACGCGCCGCGTCTGAGCGAGAAAGGCGGGTACCGCCGAGGCGACGAACTGCTCGCCGTCTCCGCGGCCGACGACCAGCGGGCACTCCCTGCGCGCGCCGACGAGGACGTCGGGCTCATCGAGGCTCATCGCGACGAACGCGTAGTGGCCGTGGAGCTCGGCGTAGGCCGACCGCACCGCGTCGGCGAGGTCCCCCGCGTAGTGGTGGGCGATCAGGTGCGCAATGACCTCGGCGTCCGTCTCGGAGGTGAATACGCTGCCTGCAGCCGACAGGCGGTCCTTCAGCGCGACGTAGTTCTCGACGATCCCGTTGACCACCACGTGCACGCGGTCGTCGCTGTCGTAGTGGGGGTGAGCGTTCTCCTCGCTGACCCTTCCATGAGTCGCCCAGCGCGTGTGCCCGATGCCCGTCGTGGCGGGCCGCTGGGCGATCGCCACAGCCTCCCCGGCGGAAGCGGAGGCGCCGTCGAGCTTTGCGCGCAGCGCGCTGAGGTTGCCGACGGCCCGCACCGCCTCGATGTGGTCATCGGCGATCACGGAGATCCCGGCCGAGTCGTAGCCGCGGTACTCGAGCTTGCTCAGGCCCGCGAGCAGCAGCTCCTGGACGGAGCGCCTGCCGACGTAGCCAACGATCCCGCACACCGTCCCGAAGATACCAGCGGCGCTCCCCTCAATCGGACGGGCCGGCCCCTCCCTATCCGAGCTCTCGCTCCACGAGCGAGGCCAAGCGAGCGCACACGTCCTCGGCCTCCGCGTCAGTCGGCGCCTCCACCATCACTCTCACGAGCGGCTCGGTGCCACTGGGACGAACCAGCACGCGCCCCCGCCCTTGGAGCGCCTGCTCGGCCGCGCGCACTCCCTGCTCGACGCTCTGCGCTCGATCCAACGCGCCGCGATCGCGCACCTGCACGTTCACGAGCCGCTGGGGAAGGCGCGTCATCGCGTCGCGCTCACTCAGATCCCTGCCGGCGAGCGCCTCGAGCGTCAGCAGCGCACTGCCGATGCCGTCGCCAGTGCGGTTGAAGTCCATGTCGATGATGTGCCCCGACTGCTCGCCGCCGAGCGTCCAGCCGCGAGCGCGGAGCTCCTCGAGCACGTAGCGGTCGCCCACGGCCGTCGTCGCGACCGCCACCGCTGCCCGCTCCATCGCGGAATGGAAGCCGTAGTTCGTCATCACGGTCACCACGACCCCGTTTCCCTTCAGGCGCCCGCGCTCGCGCAGGTGGAGCGTCGCAAGGGCGATCAGCTCGTCGCCGTCGACGACCTCGCCACGACGGTCGACGGCGAGCACACGATCACCGTCGCCGTCGAAGGCGAAGCCGATCGCGTGTCCACCGGAGACGACGCGGCCCGCGAGCTCCTGGATGTGCGTCGAGCCGCATCCGGCGTTGATGTTGCGTCCGTCGGGCTTGTCCGCGATCGCGGTCACGTTCGCGCCAAGCCGCCGCATGATCTCCGGGGCCACGTGATGGGTGGCGCCGTTGGCGCAATCGAGCAGCACGTCGAGGCCGTCCAGATCGAGCTCGCGGAAGCGTGTGTGCAGCTCGCGCAGGTAGTCCTCCGGCGCCCCTCTGAGCTCGCGGATGCGGCCGATCGCTGCTGCGGGGTGCCCCGTGCCGTCCTCGGGGGCACCGCTCCCGGACGCCCGCTCACGCGCGAGCTCCCGTTCGATCGCGAGCTCGGCCTGGTCGGACAGCTTGTATCCGTCGCCGGCGAAGAACTTGATCCCGTTGTCGCGGTATTGGTTGTGCGACGCGGAGAGCACGAAGGCGAGGTCGAAGCCGTAGCGTCCGATCAACAGCGGCGCGGCGGGGGTCGGCAGCACGCCGCCCAGCAGCGCATCGCCCCCCGCGGCGCTGACGCCGGCCGCCACGGCCGCTTGGAGCATCTCGCCGGACTCGCGCGTGTCGCGAATGATCAGCACCTGCGGGCGCTGCGCTGCAGTCTGGAGGGTCGCTGCGCGCCCGAGGGCGAGAGCCAGCTCGGCGGTCAGGAACTCCCCGGCGACGCCGCGAACGCCGTCGGTGCCGAACAACTTGGGGGTCATTGTCGGCCTGGGGTCCAGGCCTAGCGCTTGGAGAACTGCGGACGCTTGCGCGCCTTCTTGAGACCGGCCTTCTTGCGCTCCTTGACCCGAGGGTCGCGGGTCAGGAAGCCCCGCCGCTTGAGCTCGCCCCGCAGTTTCGGGTCGGCCTCGAGCAGCGCCCGCGAGACACCGTGTCGCAGCGCGCCGGCCTGCGCCGAGATGCCGCCTCCATGCAGCCGGGCCACTACGTCCATCCGCTCCTGGTAACCGACGGTTTCAAGCGGCTGGCGGATGTTCCGCTGCAGCGTGAGCCGCGGGAAGTGGGCCTCGAGCGCCCGTCCGTTGACGAGATAAGTGCCGCTGCCGGGTCGCAGCGTCACGCGCGCAATCGCGGTCTTGCGCTTGCCGGTGGCGCGATAGCGCGCACCCGAGCCAAGGTCGATTGCAGCGGTGGCGATCGGCTCGGTGAGCGTCTGCTCCTCCGGCTCGGAGCCCTCGCTCTCCTCCGTCTGCTCGGTCTCCTCCTCGATCGCGTAGGGGTCCTCGTAGCTCTCGCCCCGCCCGAGCGGATCGACGCCCTCGGGGACGATGTCTACTTCGAGGTCCGCACCGGGTACGGACGGCTTCACGCGTGGCGCGGCGTCCTCCTCGGGCTCCTCCTCGCTTGCCGCGGCCTGCTCGGCCGCACGATCCTCGGCCTCCTCCAGAGCCTCCAGGGGCGCGTCCTCGGCGACGGCCGCGATCTCCATGGCCTCTTCTGTCGGTACCGCGTGGCCCTCTCCAGCGGCCGCGACCGTGGGCGGCTCGGAAACGGTCGTCTCGACACCTGCCTCCTGGGCCTCCTGCAAAGCCTCGAGCGGCGCGTCCTCGGCGACGGCCGCGATCTCGGCGGCCTCCTCGCTGGGGACGGCGTGTCCCTCGGCCTCAGCCGGCTGCTCGCCCTGCTCCTCGCCTGGCTGCCCCGCCGGCTGGCCGATCTCCGATCGGTCGGCCTGCGAGCGATCCTCGGGAGAATCCTCGGGGGCGTCGGGCTTGTCCTCGTCGGCCATCACGCGTCGATCTCCAAAGTCTGCGGTTTCTGGGCTGTATGCGGATGCTCTGCTCCAGCGTAGATCTTGAGCTTCGTGATCTGCTTGCGGGCGAGCCGGTTGCGGGGCATCATGCCTTTCACGGCGAGCCGGATGATCTGCTCCGGGCGCCTCGCCTGCATCTCCTCGAAGGTGCGCGAACGAAGCCCGCCCGGATAGCCGGAGTGGCGGTAGTAGCGCTTGTCTGCGCGCTTGTTGCCGGTGACGTGGACCTTCTCCGCGTTCACGACCACGACGAAGTCACCGGTGTCGATGTGCGGGGTGTACTCGGGCTTGCGCTTGCCGCGCAGCAGGTCGGCGATCTGCGTCGCGAGCCGGCCGAGCGTCTTGCCGTTCGCGTCCACGAGCAGCCAGTTGCGCTCACGGTCAGTCGGCTTCGCTACGTATGTCTTTGTCGAGGGAGCCATAGCGTCAAAAAAAGTGCCGCGCGGGAGGCGCGGCGCGAGCGGACATCATAGGCGAAGTCGAGCCCGCCCGCGGGCTTACTCCCACTCGATCGTCCCCGGCGGCTTCGACGTGATGTCGAGCACGACCCTGTTGACCTCGCGGATCTCGTTGATCATCCTCGAGGCGATCGTCTCGAGCAGGTCATATGGCAGTCGCGCCCAGTCCGCCGTCATCGCGTCGTCGCTCGTCACAGCGCGGACCACGACGACGTAGCCGTAGGTGCGCTCATCGCCCTGCACGCCCACGGTGCGGACATCGGGGAGCACGCAGAACGACTGCCACAGCTCGCGATAGAGGCCGGCCTTGCGGATCTCATCCTGGAGTATGTGGTCGGCCTCGCGCAGTACGTCGAGGCGCTGCTTGGTGGCTTCGCCGCCGACGATCCTGATGGCGAGGCCGGGTCCCGGGAAAGGCTGGCGCCAGACGAGCCGCTCGGGCAGCCCCAGCTCGGCGCCCACGGCGCGCACCTCGTCCTTGAACAGCGCCCGCAGCGGCTCCACCAGCTCGAACTGCAGGTCCTCGGGCAGGCCACCGACGTTGTGGTGGGACTTGATCGTGGCGGCCCCGGTCCCTCCCCCCGACTCGATCACGTCGGAGTAGAGCGTGCCCTGCACGAGGAACCGCGCTAGCCGATCTTCGATCGGTCGATCGCCGCCCGGCCCACCGTCCTCACCGTCGGCCAGCTTCGCGGCCTCCTCCTCGAAGACCCTGATGAACTCTGCGCCGATCGCCTTCCGCTTGGCCTCCGGGTCGGTCACGCCTTCGAGCTTCTCGAGGAAGCGGCTCTCCGCATCGACCGCCACGAGAGGCACCTTGAAGGTGTCGCGGAACGTGCTCACGACCTGTTCGCCCTCGTCCTTGCGCATCAGCCCGTGGTCGACGAACACGCAGGTGAGCTGGTCTCCGACCGCCCTGTGAACGAGCAGCGCCGCGACCGATGAGTCGACTCCGCCCGAGAGTCCGCAGATCACCTTGCCCTCGCCGACCTGTTCGCGGATCCTTCGTATCTGGTCCTCGGCGATCGACGCCGCCGACCAGGTCGGCTCACAGCCGCATATCTCGGTCAGGAACCTCGTGAGGATCTGTTGGCCGTAGGGGGTGTGCACGACCTCGGGGTGGAATTGGATCCCGTAGATGCCCCGCTCGCGATGCTCGATCGCCGCCACGGGAGAGGCGCTCGAGGATGCAAGCGCGGTGAAGCCGGGCGGAGGCTCGAAGACCGTGTCTCGATGGGACATCCAGCAGGTCTGCTCCCGCGGCAGCCCCTGCAGCAGTACGCCGCCGTCGGAGATGTGCAGGTCGGAGCGTCCGAACTCGCCGACCTCGGCCTGCTCGACGCGGCCGCCGAGCTCGTGCACGAGCAGCTGCATCCCGTAGCAGATGCCCATCACGGGAATGCCCAGCTCGAGCAGCCCGGGCTCAAGCGGCGGGGCTCCCTCCGCATATACCGAGGCGGGGCCGCCCGAGAGGATGATCCCGCTCGGCTTTCGCGCCGCGATCTCGCCAAGCGGCACGTGATGGGGAAGCAGCTCGCTGAACACACCGCAGTCGCGCACCCTCCTGGCGATCAATTGCGAATACTGTCCGCCGTAATCGAGCACGATGATCTCCGCCAGCTCCGCGGCGCCGCGCACGGCGGCGTCGGCGGCGGCGGTGGCCGAGGTGGCCGTGACGTGCTCGCCGGGACTCTCAGCATCGAGGACGCCGCCCCCCGCGGCACCGCGCCCGGCGGGCGCGGTTGCAGACGGCTTCGGCGCGTCACTCATTGACGAGGGCGGCTACCTTCCCGTTGGTTGCGCCCATGCCCACGCCCTGCTCGCGCTGCAGCGCCTTGCCCTCGGTCTGGAGCGCCGGCGCCACCACGACCTCGGCGCGGTTGAACTCGGCCAGATCCTTGTGACCGCAGGTGGCCATCGAGGTGCGCAGGCCGCCGAACAGGTTGAACGTCCCGTCGTTCTCACGCGCCGGCCCGACGAGGATCTCCTCGAGCGTGCCGTTCTGCGCAGTCGCCACGCGGGCGCCGCGCGGGAGGCTGGGGTGGAACGTCGCCATGCCCCAGTGGAAGCCGCGACCGGGCGCCTCGTATGCGCGCGCGAGCGGCGAGCCGATCATCACGGCGTCCGCGCCGAGGGCGATCGCCTTGGAAAGGTCCCCCCCGTTGCGCATGCCGCCGTCGGCGATCACCTGGCAGTACTCGCCCGTCTCGAGCATGTGGGTCGAGCGGGCGTGAGCGACATCCGCGATCGCGGTTGCCTGCGGGACTCCGATGCCGAGCACGCCGCGGGTAGTGCAGGCCGCGCCGGGTCCGACGCCAACCAGCACGCCGGCGGCGCCGGTCCGCATCAGGTGCAGCCCGGTGTGGTAGGAGGCGCATCCGCCGACCACGACGGGGACTTCGAGCGTCGGAATGAACTCCTTCAGGTTGAGCGGCTCGGAGACGGTGGAGACGTGCTCGCCCGAGACGACGGTTCCCTGGATCACGAGCACATCCAGTCCCGCCTCCATCGCGGCCTCGTGATACCTGAGCACGCGTTGTGGGGTCAGCGAGGCGGCCACGACGACCTTCTGCTCCTTGATCTCGCGAATCCGCTGCGCGATCAGCTCGGGCTTGACCGGCTCGCGGTAGATGTCCTGCATCTCGCGCGTCGCCTCCTCCTTCGGCAGCGCCGCGATGCGCTCGAGCTGCTCCTCGGCGTCCTCGTAACGCGTGTAGATGCCCTCGAGGTTGAGCACGGCAAGACCGCCGAGCCGTCCGATGATGCCGGCGGTCTGGGGCGAGACGACGCCATCCATCGCCGAGGCCAGCATCGGCAGCTCGAACTGATAGGGGCCCAGCTTCCAGGAGATGTCGATGTCGTCCGGGTCGCGTGTCCGCCGCGAGGGAACGATCGCGATGTCGTCGAATCCGTAAGCGCGACGCCCCTTCTTGCCGCGTCCTATCTCTATCTCCATCTTTGAATCCTCGCAGTCGGCGCGGACAAGAAGGCCCCGCACTGGGCGGGGCCAAGGGAGGACCGGCAGAGCGCCGTTGGGGCCTTTTCGGTGACGGCAGCCAAGTGAGTTTGAGCATAGCAATCGCCTCACCGCGGCTAATGCCCTTGGATATGCTCGAACAAGGATGAGCCAACCCCCGCACACGCGATATGACCCCCACGAGATCGAGGCTCGGCGGCAGGCTGCCTGGCGCGAGCGCGACGCCTTCCGCACGCCCGCCCTCGGCGACGAGCAACCGCACCTGTACATCAAGCCCTCCGCCCCGTTCACGTCGGGGAACATCCACATGGGCCACGTCCGCAGCTACTCGATCGGAGACGCCTACGCACGCTTCCGGCGGGCACGTGGGGACGCGGTCCTGTTCGCATTCGGCTTCGACGCCTTCGGCCTGCCGGCCGAGCTGGGCGCGATCGCCGGCGGCGAGCCGCCGAGCGAGTGGGTGAATCGCTGCGCAGAGCACATGACCCAACAGCTCGATCGGCTCGGCTTCTCCTTCGACTGGGAGCGCGCCTTCATGAGCTCCGACGCGATCATGTACCGCTGGTCGCAGTGGCTCTTCCTCAAGTTGCTCGATGCCGGCCTGATCTACCGGGGGACGGGGAACGTCGACTGGTGCGACAACTGTCACACCACCCTCGCCTCGATCCAGGTCGAGCCGGGCGGCACGTGCTGGCGCTGCCACGGGCCGGTCAGGCTGATCGAGCTTCCGCAGTGGTATCTGCGCGTCAGCGCGTACGTGCAGGAGAACGACCGCCGTCTCGCCGAGCTCGCCGCGTGCGGCCTCTGGGACGACGTGGCGCTCGGCAGCCAGCAGGAGGTGCTCGGGCGCAGCGAGGGCGTCGAGCTCGACCTGGAGGCTCCCGACGGCGGCGCCGGCGTGACCGTTTTCACGCCTTACGCCGACGCGCTGGCCGACGCCCGCTTTGTGCTCATCTCACCCCGCCACCCCGAGATCGACCGCTGGACGGCGGATCTGAATGAGGAGCTCGAGCACATGCGCTCCGGCGGCTGGGACCGCAGCGCGCGTGAGGCCGAGACGATCCCTCTGATCGACACCCGCCAAACGCTGCTCGGTGCGGGCGGCGCGACGCTGCCGGCGATCGTCTCGCCGCTCGTCGACTCCACCTTCGGGGTCACCGCCGTGCTCGGCGTTCCCTCGCACGATCGCACGGATGCGGTGATCGCCCGCCGGCTCGGACTCGAGCTTCCCGAGGACGCGGACGCAGCCGGCGGTGAGACCGACGCCGAGGTCGACGAGGGGTCGGCGACGCTCGCAGCGAGCTCACCGCAGCTCGCGGTCCGACCTGCGGTTCGTTACCGCGCGCGTGACTTTGCGATCTCGCGCCAGCGCTCCTGGGGAACGCCGATCCCGATCGTCTACTGCGACTCCTGTGGCGCCGTGCCGGTGCCGGCCGATCAGCTGCCCGTGCTGCTGCCGCTGGACATCCGCCTCACGGGGACCGGCAACCCGCTCGCCGAGCTGCCCGAGTTCGTCAACACCACATGCCCGAGCTGCGGGGAGCCGGCCCGCCGCGAGACGGACACGATGGACTGTCACTTCGACGCGCTCTGGCTGTGGATCCCGGCCTGCGTGCCGCCGGAGGCGCGCGAGGAGCCGCTCGAGGAGATCCTCGCCCTGCCCGACCTGCGCCATTGGCTTCCGTCGGAGAGGCTCGTGGCGGGGTCCGACAGCGGCAACTTCGTCTTCGACCAGCGGATCGTCACGAAGGCGTTGCGCGACCTCGGTCCGCTCGCGTTCCTCGAGGACGGCGAGCCGTTCGCCGGCTGCCTGTTCCACGAGATGGTGATCAGGGAGGGCCGCAAGATGAGCAAGCATCTCGGCAACGTGGTCGATCCTGATGAGCTCGTCGAGCGCTACGGAGCCGACGCGGTTCGGCTTGCCGTCCTCTACGCCGCCCGGCCACAGCGTTCGCTGAACTGGAGCGACTCGGCGCTGCTGCGCTGCCACCGGTTCCTCGGGCAGGTGTGGGAGTACTCGCACGCGAAGCTCGCCGAGCTGCAAGCGATCGAGCAGGGCACGGCGGCCGGCGTGGCGGCGAGCGGCGAGGAGCCGGTGATGGACACGAGCGAGCACCTTCGCCAGCGGCTGGCCAAATGGTGCGAGGCCGCCGTCGAGCGGACGACTCAGGACATGGAGCAGCTCGAGATCCACAGCGCCGTGCGCAACGTGATGCGGCTCTTCGACCGGATCAAGGACTTCGAGAAGCGCGTGCTCCTGCGCGATGGAGGGCTCAGCAGGGCGAACAGCGAGGCCCTCGTGAACGCGCTCACGCTGCTCGCGCAATTGCTGGGACCGCTCGCGCCGCACATCGCAGAGGAGCTGTGGATCGCCTTCGGCCAGCAAGAGCAAGGCGCACAGACGCCCTGGCCAGGCGTATCGTTCCAGGTTCCCGCATGAGCACCCCCACCGCCCAGAGTCCCCACCCAGGGTCCCGACAGCGGACGCGCTCGTGCGCGACCGCTCTTGTCTGCCACCGTTGCGAGAACCGCTATCCGCTCGACGACACGGCGTTCGCATGCCCCGATTGCGGGAAGGGGCTCGACATCGAGTACGACTATGAGCTCGCCGCGCGGCGATTCGAGGAAGTGCCGCGGTCGCAGCGCCCGCAGAACATCTGGCGCTTCGAGGAGCTGCTGCCGATCGTCGATGCCACGGCACAGGCTCGCGTCGGACAGTACGCCGGGTACACGCCCCTGATCCGCGCCGACCGGCTCGGCGCCGAGCTGGGCATCGGCAACCTCTACCTCAAGGACGACTCGACCTCCCGCCCGAGTCTGTCCTACAAGGACCGGGTCGTCTCGATGTCCGTCGCCCGGCTGCTCGAGAAGGGCAGGAATGAGATCGGCTGCGTCTCGACCGGGAACGTCGGCACCGCCGTCGCCTCGATGGCCGCCAAGGCTGGCGTCGACGCCTACGTGTTCTATCCGAACCGCCTCGAGGACATGAAGGCCCGCGCGTGCCGAGCCCTGGGCGCAAAGGTCTGCCAGGTCGAGGGCAACTACGACGAAGCCAACCGCCGCTGCCGCGAACTCGCGCTGGCGACCGGCATGGACTTCGCGAACATCACCCTGCGCCCGTTCTATGCCGAGGGCGCGAAGACGGCGGCGTTCGAGATCGTCGGCCAGCTCGAGTGGCAGGCGCCGGAGCACATTGTCACGGCCGCCGCGGGCGGCACGCTCTCATCGCGGCTGCACAAGGGACTGCGCGAGCTGCAGTTACTCGGTCTCGCCGAGACGGACCCGACGCACATCCACATCGCCCAGCCGAGCGGGTGCAACCCGATCGCCACGGCGATCCTCGCCGAGGAGGCGGAGATCCATGCGGTCACGCCCGAGACGGCGGCCCACTCGCTCGCGATCGGCGCGCCCGGGGACGGCTACCTCGTGGTCGACGCGGTCCTCAAACGCGGCGGCACGGCCGGCTTCGCCAGCGACCCGGAGATCTTCGCCGGCATCGACCTGCTCGCCGCCACCGAGGGCCTCTTGACCGAGCCTGCGGGCGGCACGACCGTTGCGGTGCTCGAGAAGCTCGCCGCAGCGGGCCGCTTCGACGACGGCGACACTGTCGTCGCAATCATCACGGGGAATGGCCTGAAGACGCTCGACGATCACCCCGCCAAGCCGTGGCCGGACAAGATCGACTGCGAGCTGGACGCGATGCTCGCGGCGCTCACCGAGCTCAAGGGCAGCGGCTCGCTCGTCGAGCAGGCGCGCGAGCAGCTGCAGCCCTAGACGGGGCACGAGCCGTGGACCTCGAAGACACACCGGACCCTCTCTCAGAGCTCTCCAAGCGCCGCCGCGAAGAGCGCATGGCCGTCGAGGAGGGCGGCGGAGGCGAGTCGGAGGGGTTCGAGCTGAGCGAGCAGGAACTGATCGATCACGCCTCCCACGGCGACGAGCACAGGCCCTTCCGCATCATCCGCGACGCCGGGCCCGAGGAGGAGCCGTCAAGCTCGGTCTACGGCGAGGCCGACGAAGAGCATCTCGAGGAGTGAGCGCTCCGGCGAGATGGACGACTTCGCCGCCTGGGAATATGACGCCGAAGGAGTACCGGGGCAGGAACTGTGGCGAGGAGCCCAGCAAGCTGCCTGGTGGGCTGCTACCGTTCCTGGATCAGGTTGGGCGATTCGCCCAGCGACGTAGTGCCAGCGCTCGTAGCCCTTGCTCATAGCAATCTCCGCGTTCGCAGCACACACCGACGCCGGAGGAAGAACAATGGCTACAGGAACAGTTAAGTGGTTCAGCGATGACAAGGGCTTCGGGTTCATCACGCCCGATGACCAGTCGAAGGACTTGTTTGTCCATCACAGCGCGATCGTCGGCGACGGCTATCGCTCACTCGCTGAAGGCGCAAAGGTCTCCTACGAGGCCGAAGAAGGCGACAAGGGACCCAAGGCCGTCAACGTCCAAGCGGCGTAGAGCCCTTCCCGGCCTGCCGACCCACCGGTTGGCAGGCCGCCTTTTCCAAAGGGAGACCGCTTGTCGCATCAAGCCCACGCAGAGGACTCGGTCGCGCTTCAGAACGCGGGGCTCGACCGCCTCGCAAACGTGGTCGTCACCGTCGTTCCGCTGGCACTTCTGGGCGTCGGCGTGTGGCTCGCCTGGGGAGGGGTGCTGCACTGGCAGGACATCGCTGTCCTCGCGGTCACCTACATGCTCACGGGCGTCGGGATAACCGTCGGCTTCCATCGCCTGTTCACCCACCGCAGCTTCAAGACGCGGCCTTCGATCAGGGCGCTGTTCGCGGTGCTCGGGTCCGCCGCCGTCGAGGGGCCGCTGATCGAGTGGGTCTCGACGCATCGCAAGCATCACCGCTTCAGCGATCGCAGCGGCGATCCGCACAGCCCGCACGCCGACCATGGCGTCGGCTGGCGAGGCGCTCTGCGCGGCTTGTTTCACGCGCACGTCGGATGGATGTTCCGCGGCGTCGATCGCGCAAGCGCAGAGCGTTACGCGAAGGACCTGCTCGGCGACCCTGCGATGAGCGCCATCAACAGGACGTTCCCTTTGTGGGTGCTCGTCGGGCTGGCGTTCCCCTTCGGTCTGGGCGTCGCGCTCAGCGGCTCGTTGTTCGGCGGGCTGACCGGCCTGCTGTGGGGAGGCGCGGTACGCATCCTCTTCCTTCACCACGCGACGTTCTCGATTAACTCGCTCTGCCACTTCTTCGGCCGGCGACGCTTTGTGACCGGCGACGAGTCGCGCAACCTCGCGTGGCTGGCGCTGCCGACCTTCGGCGAGGCGTGGCACAACAACCATCACGCCTTTCCGACCTCCGCCCACCATGGCTTGACCCGCTGGCAGCTGGACCCGGGGGGCTGGTTGATCGACGGTCTCCAGCGGCTGGGGCTCGCATGGGACGTCGTGCGAATCGCCCCCAGCACGCAGCGAAACAAGCTGGCCACCGGTCCAAGCTGAGCACCACGAGTCCGCCAAGCATGGAATAGTGCGAACCTCGCCGCAAGAAGCGTTCGCAGACCAACTCAAAAGGAGCGTCCCATGCCCTCGCCCAGGAAGAGCGCTGCTCGAAAAACCACGTCTCGCAAAGCGTCCGCCCGGAAAGCCACCGCTCGGAAAGCGCCATCGACAAAATCATCGACGAGGACATCTGCTCGATCGCGGGCCACGCAGGCGGCGCGGGCGCGGCTCGAGCAGAACGGACGCGTCCTCGGGCGGGTCAAGAAGACGCTTGAGTCGGCCCAGAAGGAGTTGTCGGGGCTCGGCGGCGGCCTCGGCAAAGACGTCGCCAAACGGCTGAAAGACGCCGGTCGCGACGTCGAGAGGCTCAACAAGGTGGTGGTTCGCGACATGGAACGGCTGCAGAAAGACCTCGCGGCTGCAGCCAAAGCCAAACCCGCAGCCAAAAAAGCGAAACCCAAAAAAGCGAAACCCAAAAAAGCGGCCCGTAAAACGACGCGCACGGCGAAAGCAAAACGAGCCGTGCCCAGGTAAGAGCGGCACAGGCGGATCAGCAAGGATCGGCGCTGCCGGGCCTGACCCAGGCGCCGAGGCCGAGTCGCCCCACCGAGACTCTCCAGGTCCAAGCCTCCCTAGCGTGCTTTTTGGTCGGATTCCGTCCGGGTTAACTAGAAAACCCCCGCAAAGCGGGGGTTTTCCTTAGCAGGTCGATAAGCCGGATTCTGTCGTTGAGCAGCCATCCATCTTTGCGGCCTACCTGGACCTTGGCGGGCCACCTGCAAGCGGTCCCGTTCGGCCTTGCATCGGGTGGGGTTTGCCCAGCCGCCGCGTCACCGCGACGCTGGTGCGCTCTTACCGCACCATTTCACCCTTGCCCGTCCGCCGTTCACGTGGGACGGCGGACGTCGGCGGTTTGTTTCTGTGGCACTTTCCCGCGGGTTTCCCCGGGTCGATCTCTCGACCACCCTGCCCTCTGATGTCCGGACTTTCCTCGAAGGCTCTCGCCTCCGCGGCTGCCTGACCTGCTCATCAAAGTTAGCGCGCGCGAGCCGCCCTGTGAAGAGCCGGCCTGCGACGGCAGCCGACAGGCGGCGACTGCTCAGACGCTCCTCAAGAGTCCAACGACGCGCCCCAGCACCTTGACCTCCTTGCTTCGGATCGGCTCCATCTCCTCGTTTTCAGGTTGCAGCCGCACGTGATCGGCCTCGCGGAAAAACCGCTTGACGGTGGCCTCCTCCCCGAGCAGAGCGACAACGACGTCGCCGTCCTGGGCCGTGTCCTGGGGTCGGACGACCACGAGATCCCCCTCGAGGATCCCGGCGTCCTTCATCGAGTCGCCGCGGACGCGAAGCAAGTACCCCCCCTCCCCTCCTCCCGCCATCTCAGGGACGGACACATAGTCCTCGATGTTCTCCTCGGCGAGGATCGGCTGGCCGGCCGCGACGGTGCCGAGCAGCGGCAGCCCTTCGCCGCGCACGATCCCGCGAACGCTCTCGACCGCCGTGCCCACGGCGCGGTCGAGCAGCTCGATAGCCCGCGGCTTCGATGGATCACGGCGCAGCAGTCCGATCTTCTCGAGGTTCGCGAGATGAGCGTGCACCGTCGAGGATGAAGCCAAGCCGACCGCTTTGCCAATGTCGCGCACCGTCGGCGGATAGCCGTACTTGGCCGAGTACTTGCGGATGAACTCGAATATCTCCTGCTGGCGTTTGGTCAGATCCATGTCTGCGGGACTCCCTCTTGGGGTTGACTGTGGCCCGAAACGAACACGTGTTCGCACTGTAGCGCCGGGTGTGGACGGATGCAAGTGCCGCACGGAGCACGGCTGAAAGAGCGTGGATCGGCGTCAAAGCCCGGGATATACTCGCCCCTCTGCGCCCGTGGCGGAATTGGTAGACGCGCAAGGTTGAGGGCCTTGTGGACTTCACGGTCCGTGGTGGTTCGAGTCCACTCGGGCGCATAGACCGTCCCTGGAAATCGGTGGGCTCGCGGCTGCAGCGAGGCGCCAGGCGGGCTCCGATAGGCGGACTCTTCGAACCGCGCGTCAAGTCTCGGACGAGTTGGTCCATATACACGTAATGACCCCGGGTCGTCCCGGGCGGCCAAGCGACGACGGGCTTTCGGCGCCCCGGCCGGTGCGGCTCCGCAACCGAGAGCCGAACCTCCAGCCGCGTGCTCGAAGCGTCGCGTCAGAGCAATGACCGAAGGAGCGAAAGAGCGTAGGCTGACTTGGTCGTCTAGGGAGCGAGCCGAGCACGCATGCGAAATCGTTGGCTGGCCGTCGATATCTCGACGAACCCCACCGCCCGCGCACGACAGCTGCGGAGGGCCTGGGAGCACTTTGTCGACGGTGCCGAGGTCGCCGTCGACGTCCGTGAGCCGATCGTCGAGTCGTGGCGACGGTCAGCTGCCGCCGGCGTGGATCCTGATCGGTCGATCGCTCCGGTGGAGCTCAACGAGGAGGAGGCGCGCGAGGTGTGGAGACAGCATCCGCTCGCTCGACTGGCTCCGATCGTGCACGAGTCCCTGGCGCCGATCGCCGACGACGGCCTACATCTGGTCGTGGTGACCGATCCCGAGGGGCTCGTGCTGTCGATGCAGGGTCGTGCGCTTGCCAAGGCACAGGCCGCCGAGGAGATGAACTTCGTCCTCGGCTCGCGCTGGAGCGAGGCGGCAGCCGGCACGAACGCGATCGGCACGGCTCTGGCCGCCGACCACGCGCTGCAGGTCTTCGCCGCAGAGCACTACAGCGAGCGTGTGCAGTGGTGGACCTGCTCGGCCGCGCCGATCCACCACCCCGCTACGGGCGAGGTCGTCGGGATCGTCGACCTCACCGCCAGGATGGAGACGGTCCATCCGCACACCTTGGCTCTCGTCAGCTCCGTGGCCATGAGGATGGACGCCCACCTGCGGGACGCCCAGCGCAGCCGCGACGGGGCGCTCAGCGAACGCTACGCCGATGCTCTCGCCGCTCGCGCCAGAGGTCAGGGCGCGCTCCTCAGCCCCGACGGGCGTGTGCTCTCGGGCGAGCCCCGAAGGTGGGCTGCAGCGGGAGCCGCACTCGCGGCTGGCGTGGAGGAGCTCGTTCGGGCCGAGGGGGCCGAGCTCGAGGCCGAGGCCATGGGTCGAGATGAGGCGTACGTCGTGTTTCCGCGCAGCCTGCGCTCGCGAACCGCCGTTCCGGCCGGGCTGCGATTGGCAATAATCGGGCGGGACCGAGTGCTGGCGCGTGTCGACCGCCGGGAGCTGACGTTGTCCCACAGGCACAGCGAGCTCGCGGCGCTGCTCGCGGCGCATCCGGCCGGAATGACCGGGGAGGCTCTCGCCATTGCCCTTTACGGCGACTTCGGGAAGCCCGTCACCGCCCGCGCCGAGGTCAGCCGGTTGAAACGACTGCTTGGCCGGTATCTTCAGTCCGAGCCGTATCGCTTCAACGGTCAGGTCGAATCCGACCTTGCTGCCGTGCAGGAGCTGCTGGAGGAAGGCCGCACCCTCGACGCGGCATCCCGCTACGCGGGGCCGGTGCTGCCTCGGTCTGACGCACCGGGGATCGTCGCGCTTCGCCAGGAGCTCGAGGGCTGGATACGGCGGTCGGTGATGGCTGCCGACGACGTCGAGGCGCTGTGGGTCTGGCTGCAGACCCCGTCGGGTGAGGATGACGCTACTGCGTGGCGAAGGTTTCTCACGGGCATCCCCTACGACGATGGCCGCCGCGGCCTGGCTGCGACGCGCCTGCAGCAGCTCCGAGACGCGCTCACCGTCGAGACCTGACCGGAAGGCCACCAGCGGTCTCGCGGTCGTGAGACCGACCGCAGAGTTTGCGTCTCGCCTCCCGAACGCGGTGATGGCTCACTTGCAATCGCCTGCACAGGTTGAGGCCGTGGGCGTGTCGCTCGCCCGGACGTTCGGGCGTTTCGGGAATCCGGACACTTCCCGAACAGTCCGGGCCGCCGCTCCGCGAACCTCGCGGTTAGGCGACGGCGAAGCTCCTGAGACTGGCGCAATTGGCAGTGCCCGTGGGATGCCTTGGGTGCACGAGCCCGGTCTCGTAAGCGAGCGTGACGAGCTGAGCCCGGTGATGAGCGCCAAGCTTGGTCATGACCCTGTTGACATGCGTCTTCGCCGTCGCTCTGGTCACCACAAGGTGCTCAGAGATTTCGTCGTTGTTAAGACCCACGGCCACGAGGCCCATGACCTCGAGCTCACGCGTAGTCAACTCTTCCAGGATCTCTGGGCTGACTCCCGGATCGGGCTGCCCGGCGAGCTCGTCGATCACTCGCCGAACGCTGCTCGGGGAGAGTGCCGCCTCGCCGGCGGCAACTCGCCGGATACCCTGCGTCAGGTCGGACGGCTCGGCGTCCCTGACCAGGAATCCGCTGGCACCGGCGCGCAGAAAGGAGAAGATCTTTTCGTCTTGGTCGGAGTCGCCGAGGATCAACACGCGAATTGACGAGCTGTCGGTGCCGGCCACGATTAGCCGGGTCACCTCGAAGGCGTCCATGCCGGGTACCGCCATGTCGACGACGAGGACGTCAGGCCGAAGCTCTTCGGCGAGCACGACGGCTTCCATGCCGTCGGCCGCCAAGCCCACGATCGCGACGTCAGGCTCTGGCTCCAGCAGGGCAGCGAGACCAGCCCGTGCCAGCCGGTCTCCGTGCGCCACTAGGACCCGGATCAGAAGACCGATCGGCTCCACCATCACCTCGTGACCGTTTGGTGGGAGGAGCGCAGCGCGCCCGCGGCCGATTCGGCCACGCCCGAGAATTGCGATGTCAATGGCGTGTCTCGGTTGCCGAAGAGGTCCCGGGTCCCATGCATGAGCTGGTGGGCTCGCTTGAAGTGAGCCTCGACGAGCTGCCCGGACAGCGTGCCCGGTGTCAGGCTCCCGATGTCGTCGAGACTCCACACCCGGGCAGCATCGAGGGTGGCGAGCCGTCGTTCGTAGGGGAAAAAGTGACAATCGGTAGTTTCGGAATGCATTTGACGGTGGAACACGGATGCCTACAGCTGCCTACTAGGACGTCCGGAGATAGGGACGTCTAGAAGTTGGAAAGGATGGGGGGCCACGCCTTCACGTCTCGCACAGGAACTTGAGGCTGATGTTCCAGAGATCGTGACCTCGGTGCATCTGGCCGGGATTTGTCTCTGCGAGCCGCTTCGCGCCGCCGCCGAGCTGGAGCTCCTCCATGACGATGTGAGTACGCTCACCGAGGTCAACGAGCAGCCACGTGTGGTAGGCACGCAGGTCTTCTCCGGTCCCAAACCACCCGAGCCGGCTGTATGGCACGAACTCGGCGACGGCGCTCGCGATCCTAAATCCGTAGGTGGTCCACTCGAAGGTCACACACTCGCCGAGGACCTGGGCGGGCTCGTTCAGCGCGACGTCACGGGCGTTCGAGTACCACCCTGGCCACGCGGTTGCCTCGATCAGGCGCTGCCAGATCTGTTCTGGGGGAGCCTGGATGAGGACCTCGTTGTGCACGAACATCTCGGCTGCGGTGGGGTCGAGCCCCTCGGGCCAGTGCATATCGGCGGATCGGTGAAGGATGTCTTCCTGAATTTGCAAGTTGTCTCCTCTAGCGGAAACTGCTGGGCTAGAAGTCGGGCCCACGCTGTCGGAACTGGCGATGCTGCTCATGTCTACTCCTTGGCTCGCAAATTTGGCCAGCTGCCGCGACTCGCGTCCAGACGCGCCCAGCCGCTGCTTCGCGCCGCCTCGCCGTTGGGTGAGGTGAACGCACCCACGTTTCTAACGCGAGCGCCGTTGCACTTGTGTTGCATGCGATTGCAGGTGCGCGCCGTCAGGCGCTGGCTCATCGACAGAGGCAACCTCACGGCATACGTCCACTCGGCCGCCGCGCCGCTCGAACGCACTGGAGCTCTGAAACGGCGCGATAGAGACTCGTTGATTCTGGACAGCGACCTCTCCTAGGACGACCCTCAGACCCGGCGACGACCAGAACCCCCCTGATCACGTCGGCGTTATCGTCACTGGCAACATCGTGGCAACAGTCGGGTCGTCCGATAAGTCCGATGAGTCCGGACACCCGGACGCTCTGGACGTTCTGGACGCCGGCGGACGTATCTGACGGGTTCGCGCAAGGTTGAGGGGCTTGTGGACTTCACGGTCCGTGGTGGTTCGAGTCCACTCGGGCGCATTCGGCCGAAGTCGGCCCTGTTACCGGAGGCCAGGCCAGCTGCGTGGCCACCTGCTGTTCGTCGTGGCTGTTGCAGAACCCCCGGGGCTCAACCTTCGCGTTCCGGCGGAAGGCGGCCTTGTCGAGCGCAAACCCCTACGGCGTCGACTCCAGTGGCATACCTCGACGACGCCGTGCGCGACTGCACAGGGCTCTTGGAGACGAGGCTGACGGCCTCCTCGAGAGTGGGTTGCGAGCACATCGCAGGGGCCCGCAGGTGCGGCCGCGCTCGGTAGGCGACGGCGCGCCGCGCTCCGCGTGCGCAGGCACGACGCGCCTGCGTAGCTCAGCTCACGCGATCTCCGGCATTGCGGTGTAGGTCGCGGGCTTCCCCTTCGGCCGTGTCGCCGCTGTCCGGGTCGACCGATCGTGCTCGGTCGTGCTGCTCGCGCGCCTGACCGGAGGCGTGGTCGGCGCTCAGCTGCTTCTCTTTCGCTTCTGCCTCCGCCCTGCGGGCGAGCGCAGCGCGCTCGTCGGCTTCTGCGCGCGCGCCCTCTGCAGCGAGCGAGCTGGTCTCCGCCTCGCGCCGGATGCTCGCGGCCTGCGCGCGCCGGCGTTCGAGCCGGCGACGGCGGGACCCCGCGCTCGCGACGATGACGATCGCAGCGACGACGATCGCGCCGACGACGATGGCGACTATCGCTCCGATGCTCATGCCGTCACCACCGTCCGTACCAGCGCCGGTGCCCACCCATGTCGGCACCGACGACGAAGAAGCCGATCAGCCACAGCAGCACGGCGAAGATGAGCACGTACCACAACAGGTGGGCGGCGAATCCGAGGCCGCCCAGCACGGCAAGAAGTAACAGTAGAACGACAAGCGCAACCATTTGTGGTCACTATCTCCTCTCTAACTCGTCGTAAGGTCCGCCGCGCCCACCGACTACTCTGCCTCGTGCGGTGGCCATGTAGATCAGCGACAGCACCAGGCCGACGACGCCCGCGATGATGAGGATCAAGCCGATCACCGGGCGCGACACGCCTGACACGTGAAATGCCACGGCGTAGCGGATGATCGCGCCGACGGCGATGAGAAAAATCGATGTGCCGATGGACATACCTAGATCCTCCCGCCTCTGCGATAGCCGAACCCGCCGCCCGTGAGGAAGACCACGAGGGCTACCAGCAGCAGCAGCCAAAGCAACGGGCTTAGACCTATCCCGCCGGCGATCGCCGCTACCACTAGGACAATCACAAGTAACTCTAAGAGCCCCATAGAACGGTCCTTTCCGTTGATGCTCCTCAGCAACCCCTTCAAATGGGGCAAGAGAGAACATTCTTTCTCTCGTAGAGAGAGCGTTCTCTCTAGTGCTACCCTTCTGGGGCATGCTTGAAACCCGCCGCCAACCGGCCGAGACGGGGGTCAGCGCCCGGGAGCGGATTCTGGATGCGGCCTACGAGCTGTTCTCGCGACGCGGCATCCAAGCAGTTGGGGTCAACGAGGTGATCGAGCGCGCAGGCGTCGCGACCGCGACGCTCTACCGGCACTTCCCCTCAAAGGACGCGCTCGTGCTCGCTTTCCTCGACCTCCGCGAACAGCGCTGGACCAAAGGCCTCATTGAAGCCGGGGCCATCCGTCGCGGCTCGAACCCGGAGGAGCGACTACTCGCGATCTTCGATGTACTCGACGAGTGGTTCCATCGCGACGACTTCGAGGCGGGCTCGTTCATCAAGGTGCTGCTCGAACTCGGCCTTAACCATCCCGCAGGCGGCGCCAGCGCTCGGCACCTCGAGCAGATCCGCGCGATCGTACGCCGCTTAGCCGAGGAAGCCGGCCTGCGCGACATCGATTCGTTCGCGCGCTCGTGGCACATCCTCATGGAGGGCTCGATCGTCGTGGCAGCCGAGGGCGACACGCAAGCCGCGCGGCGAGGCAAGTCGATGGCACGCCAGCTCATCGATCAGTACCGATAGCGCTTCCGCGCTCGAGTGGAATGATTGCCCGAAGTGGATGATCGTCGCAAGCGCCGTATGGCGCAGAACGAGGCCCTCGCCCGGCGCATCAACGACAGGATCGAGTATCAGCGTCCACGCAACGGAGAGTCCGCCGACAGCTTCGTATGTGAGTGCGTCCGCGTGGATTGCGGTGGAGTACTGGACCTCTCGATCGGAGAGTACGCACGCGTGCGATCCCATCCGCGCCGGTTCGTCGTGATCCCAGGGCATGAGGAACCGGCCGTCGAGTCGACTGTCGAGGTCTACCCCGGGTATATCGTGGTCGAAAAGCGCGGCGAGCCGGGACGAATCGCGGAAGCCGAGGCGGGCGGCTAGCGACAGCCCGCACGAGCATGTAGCGACCCCGCGCGACACGCCGAAACCTTGGCGCAGACCCTCGCGCACCAGTTGAGAGGCAGCTGTTGACCGAGTCCGGCGAGACCGGATGGCCGAGACAGCACTCGACCGCAACGTGCACTTCCCCGACCGCCATCGGGCGCGCTTGAATCGCCATCACGTCGACGACCGCGCGGAGCACCACCCCGTTGTCGAGCGCCGCAAGGACGGCGAGATCGCCGGTCCACGACACCAGCACGCCCGCTCCCTCAGCGCGCCTAGGACAGCCCGAAGGGCCTCTGGAGGGTTTGAGTAGTGTCCACCAAGCGCATTGGGCCAAGGAGTGGCCCCGTTTCCACCGACGGCTCGACAGCGGGCCGGCGGTCGTAGGCTTGTGTGGATGTCGCGTGTGGTGGAGGAGCGCAATCGGCGGATGTTGCGGGCTCGCGACGCGATGGACCGGGAGTTTGCGCGAGCGCTGGAGGTTCCGGCGCTCGCACGGGTCGCTCACGTCTCGCCGGCGCATTTCAGCCGCCAGTTCCGTTCGACGTTCGGAGAGACGCCTCATCGCTACTTGCAACGTCGCCGCGTTGAGCGTGCGATGGAGCTGCTTCGCGAAACCGATCGTCCCGTGACCGAGATCTGCTTCGACGTCGGATTCAACAGCCTCGGCACATTTAGTCGCACGTTCCATGCGATCGTTGGCGAGCCGCCGACGGCGTACCGTGCACGGTTCGAGGGCAGCGGCGCCGCGCTGCGGATTCCGGCCTGCTGGGCGATGGCGTGGCTGCGCCCCGCCGGATAAGCGCAGCTTCGGAGAAGCGGGCGTCGCGTCTGCGATCTAACGTGTCGACCATGCTCAAGCGAATCAGCCACACCTTCATCCATGTCCTCGACCAGGACGAAGCACTCGACTTCTACGTCGGCAAGCTCGGCATGGTCGTCCACACCGACGCCGACCTCGGCGTTATGCGTTTCCTGACCGTGAACCTCCCTGAACAGCCCGATGTCGAGCTCGTCCTGATGTCCCCGGGACCGCCCGCATACGACGATGCCACGGCCGCGCAGATCCGTGAGCTCGTGACGAAGGGAGCCGCCGGCGGTGGCGTGATCTTTGAGACCGACGACTGCCGCGGCACCTATCAGCGTCTACTGGCGGCCGGGGTCGAGTTCACGCAGGAGCCGACCGAGCGCTTCTATGGGATCGACTGCGCGCTACGCGACCCCTTCGGAAACCCGATCCGGTTCACGCAGCCACCAGACGGGCCAATCGTCGTGCCATCGGTCGAAGAGCTGGAAGCGCAACGCTGACTTCGCGGTCACGATGCCGATGCGGCGGGCGGCATGCCTCCCCATGACCGGCGGCCTTCACGCACGTAAGCAGATGCCGAGAAGTCGCTGCCGGGTCCGCCGGCCACCCGGCTCGACCAGTCACACGATGCGCCGCGAGATGCACGCTCGCGTCGCAGCTCTACAAGCGCTGGGGCTGATCGCATTTCGTCAGACGGGGACAGAACCACACCGCCGAGTCATGCTTGCTAGCGCTCGTACGTTCCGTCGAGTCGGCCTCGCGCCAGAACCTTTCCGTTCATGGCCGCGATGATCGAGTTCGGCTTGGCGACCGCTGGAAGGTCGAGGGCGCGCGGGAGGGCGTAGAGCTGGAACACATAGCGGTGCGGCCCATGCCCGGGCACGGGGCGCGGGCCGGCGTAGCCCGTCCGACCGAATGAGCCGCGGCCGTTGCCGTGCCGGCCACCCTCGCTGAGGTCTCCCCCCGCGAAACCTCCCAGCTCCGGGGGAATGCCGGCGAGCGCGAGATGCACGACCGGCCTTGGGAGTGGGGCGTCGGGGTCCTCGATGATCAGGACCAGCTCGGCCGCCTGAGCGGGAAGGCCCTGCCAGCCCAGCGGCGGGGAGATGTTGAGCCCGACGCCCTTGCCCGCCGAGCTAAGGGGCATACGCGTCCCGTTGGAGAAGGCCGCGCTCGTGAGCGTGATCGTCTCGGGGGCATCAAGGCCGTCCTGGTTCCAGGCGAGCTTCGACTCGCCGGCCCTGCGATTGCCCAGCAGGCGCCCCAGCCACGCTCCACGTCCGGCGGCGCTCGTCGTCATCGTCCCGCGCCGGCGACGGGCAGGTACCCGTCGGCCGCCAGCTTGGGGAGGAGCCCGCCCTGGGCGAGGATGTCGAGCACGAACTCGGGAAGCGGCGTGCCCATAAGCCGTGCGCCGCCGCCGGCCGGCTCGATCGTCGCCCCTGGAATGTCAAGCCGCACCGTGCTGGCGTCGGCGATCGTCGTGGCCGCAGCGGGGATGGTCACAGCCGGAAGCCCGAAGTTGATGCTGTTGCGCAGAAAGAGCGAGTTGAACTCTTCAGCGACGAGTGCGACAACGCCGAGTTCAAGGAACAACTGCGCGACGGGCCGGCTGGAGCCGACGCCGAAATTGCGGCCCGCGACGACGATGTCACCGGCCGCCACCTCGCCGGTCCATCCCGGGCGCAGGTTGTAGAAGACGTGCGTGGCAGCCTCCTGCAGTGAGAGCTTCATCGCGAAGCCCGGGTACATGTTGTCGGTGTCGACGGAGTCGCCGAACACCCACGCGCGTCCTTCGATCACATCCTTCATCAGCCGAGCACCTCCCGCGGGTCGATGATCTCCCCGGCGATCGCCGCAGCGGCGACCGTTCGTGGGGAGGCCATGTAGATCTCCGCGTCGGGGCTGCCCATCCGACCCTTGAAGTTCCTGGTGCTGGCCGTGATGCACACCTCACCGGCGCCCAGCAGACCCATGTGGTAGCCGAAGCAGGCGCCGCAGGTGGAGTTGGTGACGATCGCACCGGCATCGACGAGCGTCTCGACGCAGCCTTCGCGCACGGCTTGTGCGTAGACGGCCTGCGAGGCCGGGGTCACGATGAGGCGCACCCCCGGGGCCACGCGGCGACCGCGGAGCATCTCGGCGGCGACACGCATGTCCTCGATCTGGCCGTTCGCGCAGGAGCCGATGAAGCATTGGTCGACCCTGCGCCGCTCCAGCTGCGAGACGGGGAGCGCGTTGTCGGCCACCTTGCCGGGGCGGGCGACCCAGGGCGTTAGCTCGGAGAGGTCAACCTGTCGCACAGCGGCGTAGGCGGCACCGAGGTCGGCTTCGACGGGCTCGGGCCGCTCGCCGATGCGCTCCTGCAGGAAGTCCAGGCAGATCTCGTCGGCCGGGAAGGTGGTGAAGTCGGCGGAGACCTCGGCTCCCTGGGTGGCGATTGTGCGCCGGTCGTTCATCGGCACCGAGGCCAGTCCGGGGCCGCCGAGCTCGAGGTTGTGGTTGGTCGCATCGCCGTAGGTGCCGGCTATGTGCAGGAAGATGTCCTTGCCCGAGACGACTTCGGGCTTTGCGCCGAGGAGCTCGTAACGGATCGTCGGCGCTACCTGGAACCAGGTTTTGCCGGTGCACATGATCGAGTAGACCTCGATCGGGCCGAGGCCTCGCGCGGCGTTGTTATAGGCGCCCGCGGCGCACGTGTGAGAGTCGGTGCACGTGAGGATCTCCCCGGGCCTCGCGAGCCCATTCTCGGCGATCACCTGGTGACAGATGCCGTGTCGGCCCACGTCGAAGAAACGCTCGATACCGAAGCGCCTGACGAACGCGCGCGCGCGGACGCCACCGTCTGCGTCGCCGATGGTGGGGGCCGGCACGGCGTGGTCCATGATCACCGCAAGCCGGTCTGGGTCGGCGATGCGGGTGGGGTCTTTCCAGAGCGTCGCGAACTGCAGGTCGATGAGCACCGTCATGTCCACGTCGCAAACGACCACATCCCCGGCGTGGGCCTCCTCGAGACCGGCTCCGCGGGCGAGGATCTTCTCGATGATCGTCATGCTCATGGTGCGTCCTGCTCGTAGGCGCTGTAGCTCTCGCCGAGCTGCTGCCAATGTGTGAGTCCGAACAGTTCGAAGAAGCCGGCCGGGTCCTCGCTCGTCTCGATCCCGCTTGTGCCGGCGAGCTCGTTGAGTGCGCCGATCGCGGCGCCGGCCATGGCCCCCAGCGCCACGCCCGGGTGGATTGCTATGCGGAACCCCAGCTCGGCCAGGCGCTCGGCCGGGATCTCGGGCGTGCGCCCGCCGGGCACGACGTTCAGCAGCAGCGGCGCGTGTATCTCGCGCGCGATCCGCTCGACCTCCTCGACGCTCTCGGGTGCCTCGACGAAGATGACGTCTGCGCCGGCCTCCGCGTAGGCGCAGCCGCGGGAGATGGCCTCCTCGATGCCGAGCGGCGCGCGTGCGTCCGTGCGGGCGATGATGACGGTGTCGGGGTTCGTGCGGGCCTCGAGCGCTGCCCGGAGCGTGACCTGGAAGCGGGCCGCGTCGATGACCTCCTTGCCGGCGAGATGGCCGCAGCGCTTGGGGAAGATCTGGTCCTCAAGCTGGATCGCCGCGACCCCGGCGCGCTCATACTCGATCACCGTGCGCACGACATTGATGGGCGAGCCGTAGCCGGTGTCGGCGTCCGCGATGACCGGCACGTCGAGGAGCCCCGCGAGAACGCGGGCACGCTCGGCCATCTCGGTGAGCGTCAACAGTCCGACATCGGGGAGCCCGTAGCCGGCGACCGACACGCCCGCGCCCGTCATATAGGCGGCCGGAAAGCCGAGATTGTCAACGAGGGCGGCGGAGATGCCGTCATAGACGCCGGGGGCGATGATGAGCTCATGACCGGCGAGCAGCTCCCGCAGGCGGGCCGCGGCGCTCATCACGTGGCCTCGCTGGTGAACAGCGGCCGGGCCGACACTGCGAGGAGCTCGATGAGGCCGTCGATGTTCTCCAGGGTTTCCAGGGTCAGGACCGCGTGCTCGATCTCCCCCGCCCGCTGGGCGCCGACGAGCGGATCGGCCAGGGTGCGGAACTTCTCGACCACCTCGGAATTGGTGAGCGGCTGCTGGAGGCCACCGCGCGGGTCGTCGATGAACGAGGTGCGCCTGGCGCCGCCGCTGAGCGTGACCTCGAGCCGTGTGTTGTAACCGTCCTCGTAGCGCTCGTCGAACGCCGTTTCGTGGCGCGCGGTCGTGCGCTCGATCAGCGCCCAGACGTCGTCGGCGTCGATCCGCTCGGGTGCGAACTGCGCGGCCAGCGCGGTGCCGTCGAGCAGCGTCACGGCTACGGCATAGGCCAGGCTCATCTGAGCGCCGACGGCCTCCAGCGGGCGCTCGGCGCGCCAGCCGCCGTGCTGGAAGACGGGCTCCGACACGAAGACGTCGATCGCCGTCACCTCGTCGGGGTCGACAGCGTCCTCTGCGAGGAGCTTGCGGGCGGCATCGATCGTGGCGTGCAACCCGGCCATGGCCGCATAGGGCTTTATGGCTATGACGCTGGTCTCCCAGCGCTCGCCGAGCTCAGCGGAGATCTGGGAGGCGTCAGGGTCGTGACCCTCGCCGAATGTCGACAGGAAGCCGCCGTACTCGCGCTCGAACACCTCCTTGATGCCGGTATAGCCGCCCGCGGCGAGCGTGGCGGCGAGCAGGCCGTTGCGCGCGGCGAAACCATGCTGCATGCGCTTGCCCATCGACCCGAACTGCGCCGCCATCAACCCGCATGCCTGCGTGGCCGCCAGACCGAGCGCGTCCTCGAAGCGCTCAGCGTCCAGCCCGTAGAGGGTCCCCACTGCGGCCGCCGCGGCCGGGCCACCGAAGATGGGGCCCGAGTGCCAGCCGCGCGTGAGCATCTGCGCGCCTCCCAGCGCGAGCCCCACCCGCGGGCCGACCTCGAACCCGCGGACGGCGCCCAGCAGGAGCTGGGCGCCGCTGGGCGACCCCGCGCGCGCGGCAGCCGCGAGCATCGCCGGCAGCACGATCGATGCGCCGTGCACCGGCGCCGCCGGGTGGTAGTCGTCGAGCTCGAAGCCCTGCACGTAGGAGCTGTTCAGCAGCGCCGCGGCCGAGGGTGTCGTCGACTGCGCCCGGCCGATCAGCGGCGAGGCGCCCCCGGCTTCCAGCCCGCAGAGCGCACCGGTGGCCGCATCCGACCACGGAAGCCGCGCCCCCACGAGCGCACAGCCGGCGCCATCGAGCAGGATGTGCGCCGCCCGCTCTCGCACCTCGCCCGGTACGTCATGCAGCTGGACGTCCGCCAGCCACTGCGCGAGCTCGGATGTCACCGCGGTCCCGGCCATGCCAACCACTATACATGATATTATAATATTCATGTCTTGTAACGGATCGCGATGACCTTGGCCAGCCGGCAGCTGCCCCGAACGGCGGAAGGCGTCGCCGCCGCAGAATTGCGCTCGGCGATCGTGGGCGGCGACCTCGCCCCTGGGGAGAAGATCCTCCAGGAGGCAACGGCCGAGGAAATCGGCGTGAGCCTCATCCCGCTTCGCGAAGCACTCAAGACGCTGGCGAGCGAGGGTGTCGTGACCTACCACCCCCAGCGCGGCTACTTCGTGACGGAGTTGCCGGTGGAACGGATCCGCGAGCTGTACCTCGCGCGAGATCTGGTGGAGGCAGAGGTGGAGCGACTCGCGGTCGCGAAGCTCGACGACGGAGCCCTGGAGATCATGCGGGCGCAGGTGCGGGCCCAGCGGCGCGCCGTGGCCGAGCGGGACGCGGTCGAGATGATCGCCGCCAATCGAACCTTCCACTTCGCGATCTTCGAGCTGTGCGGGAACCCATGGCTCGTCAGGTTCGTGGCACAGCTATGGGACGCGCTCGACCCCTACCGTGTGCTGTCCTACCGGCGCATGTGGCTACAGCCAGATGACGAGCTGCTGCCGGAGGAGATCCTCGCCGAGCACGACCGCATCCTGGGCGCGCTCGAGTCGGATGATGGAGAGGGTGCACTGGTACTCATGAGCGAGCACCGGGCGCGCTCGGAGGTGTTCCTCGCCGCACTGACGCCCGGTGCGGTGGAGCAGGAATGAGATGGACGAGCGCGGATCTGGCGATGGTCGTCGGCACGACCCTCAGACCATTTGAGTCCTTCGACCGACGCACCGATCTCCCCCACGTCCATCGGGCGATCCGTCCCCACCAAGCACTCAATCAAGGCCCTCTGAACCACGCCGAGGCGAAGGGCAAATGGCCTCCGCCTCGGCAGAATAAGATGTCGCCAGCCGCGTTTCCGAGGCTCTAGGAGTTTCAGCTTTTGCAGAGGATCGCGACGACTTTCCCGGTCCCCTTGTGGCCGGGATTGGGCCCGTAGCCGGGGTTGGTCTTGACGACGACCACCTCCGGCGCGTTGCCCGAGATTGTCGAGCCCGACTGGGTGATCTTGCTCGCCGCGATCACGGCCATGTATTCGGGCACCGTGGGCGGCGGCCCGGAGCTGTTGCCCGTGCTAGTCGTCCAGGTCTCGCCGCACGTCGGCGGGCTGGGCGAAGATTCGGCGAAGCCCTTGAAGGCGGACGGCGCCTGCCCGCCGGAGAGCGAGTTTTCCTTCCACCAGTTCGAGCCCCACCACTCGACTTCTGAGAACGTCACGTTGCTGCCGACGGTCGC
>DASZFA010000009.1:0-4240 GCA_035940255.1 Solirubrobacteraceae bacterium | reverse complement strand
CCGCGGGATGCTTGGCGGCGCGGCGGCAGCGATTCCCGTCTTGTACGGCATCGAGTCGGCCGCTACCGCCCTCGCTGCCCCTGCTCGGGCCGCCACCGCGACGCGGCCGGGCGACGAGCTCTTGCGCGGAGGGGAGCGGCGCTACAACGCACCGCTGCTCGCTCCGGGCACCCGCCTGGTGCTCCCGGCCGGCATCCAGGCCGTCGCCGTCAAGGACTATTACCGTGGTCCGCATCTCGCGTCAGTCGCGTCTGCGTGGCCGCGCGTGGCGGCCAGCGACGGGACGACGGTCGACGCGTCGATCGTTCCCGAGCGCGGCGCTCCGACTCGGATCGCGATGCTGAGCGGCTTCAGCGAAGGCTGGTATGAGGTCATCCACGCGAGCGGGAGGGCCGACCGCGTGAGCTGGGACGCCCGCAAGCTCCCGTTCCTGTGGCTCTACGGCGAGTTCGGCGCGACGAAAGACGCTCCCTACAACAGGTTTTACACGCTTGCGTTGGAGCCGTTCTCCCGCAATCCCTACTCCCGCAACCGCCTGGCCGCATAGGAGCGCAATGTCCCACCACTTCGACTATCCACAGAACGAAACGCTGGATATCAGCGACGCCTTTGTCTTCGCCGGGCCTGGCGACCGCCACGGCCCGCGCACGGTATTCGGGATGAATACCTCGCCGACGTACGGCAAGCCGTGGGACCCCAAGGGTTATTACGAGCTGAAGATCGACACCGATGGCGACTATGTCGAAGACATCACGTATCGGGCGACCTTCCCGATCGGTCCTGGCGGCAAGCAGCACGTGCAGATCGCCGAGCTCACCGGCTCCGAAGCCACCAGCCGCCATGCCAAAGGCAAGATCATCACCCCCCGCCACACCCCCATCGGAGAGATCGTCGAACTCGCCGGTGGGATCAAGCTGTTCGCCGGAAAGCGTCTTGACCCGTTCTACAACTTCATCCCCAATCCAGTCGCGTCGGCCAAGGCCCTCGCGACCGGCACTTTTCCGAACTACAACGCCCTGCGTCCCGACAGTGACTCGTTCGCGAGTTCCGCCGTCCGGGTCTACGTGCTCGAGCTTCCCGTTAAGGTCACCGGCACTCGCCTGTCGCACTACTGGGGCAACACCGCGTACTTCGATAAGGGTCACCACACCTGGGTCCAGGTCCAGCGCGCCGCAAAGCCGAACATGTCGACGTTCTTCGACTTCGCCAATGGTTCGGCACACGTTGACTACGCGGCCACCTTCCCCAAGGACGACCTCAAGGGCAGGCCGGCTGATCCCGCGACCGACAACGCCTCGGGAGTCTGGGGTCAGGTGAGAGACAACATCGCAGCGGTCGTCCAAGCCGGTGGAACCTATAGCAACCCGCCGCACAGCTACTCCACCGCACGGGCTTACGGGGCGTGGGCGGCAGACCAAATGCTTCCCGACGTCCTCAGCTTCACACCCGGGCACGTCGCCAACTGGAACCCATGGGAAGGCGATCGGAACGGCAAGGGCCTGAGCGAGGATATTGCCTCCAACGTCATCAAGATGATCGTCAACCAGGACTTCTCCTCGGGGCTCAAGCCGGGGCCGCTCCTCGACTACTTCCCCTATCTCGCCCCGCCGCCGGCCGTTGACATGCCGCCGCCGGCGGAATGACCCGCGTCCACCGCCGCTCAGAGCGTCATTGGGCCCAACTGCACTCAGGGTCGACAGGAACGGACGTCCAGCTCAGCGCCCCCGGTGACGGAGCGCTGAGCCGTCCGCGTACGGGCGATGCGTCCACCGAACCATCGCCGTCGGCTCCGACGTGCCTGGTGAGATGCACACGAGTTTGTCCAAGGCGCCTTGACGCCAATGTCCCCGGAAAGGTGACCCACATGCTCAGCGGTCTCGAAAACCCAACCCATCTACTGCTTGTGTTCCTTGTCGTCCTGCTGATCTTCGGCGCCAAAAGGCTTCCGGAGATCGGGCGTGGCCTCGGTAGCGGCATCCACGACTTCAAGAAGGCGCTGACCAGCCCGGAGGAGGCTGCGCCCGAGGAAGAGCATGAGGTTTCCGGACTGTCAGCACGCGCCGGCGTGGTCCCCGAGCACTCACCGGCACCGGTTCGACACCACCCCGCGTCCCGGCCCGAGGAGCAGCCTGCGAGGTGAGCTCCAACCACTCCGGGTGCGGTCATCAAGCGCTGTTGCGACGGCCTGTTTATGCATCTGTTTCGACGCGCGCCCGCGCGATGAAGCCGAGGCCCGACCGGCGCCGCGAAGCCGCGAGCTACCCACCAGATGAGCGCGCTCGCGCGCCGAACCCTGCAGAGCAACCAACCTTGAGAGGTCAGAGACCATGTCGACTTGGCTGATCACCGGATGTTCAACCGGCCTCGGTCGGGCGCTGGCGCAAGCGGCCCTGGCACGGGGCGATACCGTCGCTGCGACTGCTCGCGATGCAGCCTCGATCCTGCAGTTGGTCGACGCTTACCCTGAGACTGCACTCGCCCTTGCGCTCGACGTCACTGACCGCGGGCAGATCACACGGGCTGTGCGCGCGGCGCAAGAGCGATTCGGCGGAATCGATGTTCTCGTCAACAACGCCGGCTACGGCTACCGTGCCGCCGTCGAGGAGGCGGATGACAGCGACGTGCAATCGCTGTTCGCCACGAACTTCTTCGGCCCAGCCGCCATGATCAAGGTCGTCCTCCCGGACATGCGCGCCCGCCGTCACGGCACGATCGTGAACATTTCCTCGATCGGGGCGCGACGCTCCCCGCCGGGGTCCGGCCACTACGCGGCGAGCAAAGCCGCGCTGGAAGCATTGACCGGCTCGCTGCGCAAGGAGGTCGGGCCGCTTGGCATCGCTGCGATGATCGTCGAGCCTGGCGCGTTCCGTACCGACTTCTCGGGCCGTTCTATGCCGCAATCCCCCCGTGCGATCGATGACTACGCCGCGACGGCCGGCCCGCGCCGGAAGGAGAACGACACCTCAGACGGCACTCAGCAAGGCGATCCCGCCAAGGCAGCTCAAGCCATCATCACGGCCGTGGACAGCTCAGATCCGCCGCTCATGCTCGTCCTCGGGCCTGACGCGCTGAGCACCTTTCGGGAATCCCTCGATGCGCTGAGCTCGGATCTGAACGCGTGGGAGCATCTCAGCACAAGCACCAGCTTCGACACCTGAGACCGCCTCGCGGTGCTCTGTCTGCGGGCATAGGGAGTCAGCGAGCAGCTGACCGATGTTAGGCGCCGGCCGCGATCGTTACTGCGCCCGAGGAAGGCCGATGACGGTTGCACGCTGTCTGCCCGCGCCGGCGTGGCCCCCGAGCACTCCATTGACTGTTAGGGGGATGCGCCGTTTCCGTTGATGTCAGACAGCGCCGCGCGGAGCTCCTTGCGGGAGCTGATCCCGAGCTTGCCGAACATCTTGGTCAGGTGCCATTCGACCGTCCGTGGGCTGAGGAAGAGCTGGGCGGCGATCTCGGGGTTCGTCTGCCCGTCGGCCGCCAGGCGTGCGACCTGCGCCTCCTGCGGGGTCAGGTCGTCGAGCGTCTCGACGGTGCGCTTGCGCACCGTCTCGCCGGTGGCCTGCAGCTCGCGGCGGGCGCGCTCGGCGAACGCGTCTGCGCCCATGTCCGCGAGCATCTCGTGAGCGATTCGCAGCTGCTCGCGAGCGTCTACCCGGCGGTGCTCGCGGCGCAGCCACTCGCCGTAGAGCAGGTACGCTCGGGCCAGCGTCTGGGATCCGCGGATATGGATGCGCGACAGTCGTTCGATCGCTTCTCGGTAAAGCCGCTCGGCGGTGGCTCCCTCGGCAAGCATCGCTGCCGCACGGGCGTGGATCCCGAGCGCCCAGTCCGTGCCGGCGGCGTGCACAAGCTCATCGAGCTGGGCGAGCGGACCCGTCGCGCGCTCCACCTGATCGCTGCGCACGGCCGCCTCGATCAGCTCCGCCAGCACCCAGATGGACTGCCCAAGCCCATGTGTGTCCTCGGCGGCCCGCTCGGCCGCCGCCAGCGCGTCGTCGTAGCGGCCGAGCCCGTTGTAGCGCTGCGCGCTGCCCCACTCGTCGGCAACCAGCCAGAGTCCCTCGCCGCGTTGCAGCGCGTCCTGCTGGCGCGCCTCGATCAGCGCCAGCGCCTCATCTTCACGTCCGCGCCAGTTCGCCAGCGCGATCGAGGTGCGCTGGGCGAGGTGGCTGCCGGTGGCCTCGACGACGGCGTCCGTCTCAGCGGCCAGCGACATCGCCACCCCGATCCTCCCGGA
>DASZFA010000008.1:0-57580 GCA_035940255.1 Solirubrobacteraceae bacterium | reverse complement strand
CAGCACCAGCGCCAACGCCAACAGGCGTGGGAGAGTGGCCGAGATCCGTTTCAAGCTCTGGAACGCTACCAAGGCTCCTCGCCGGAACTGAACCCTAAGTGGCCCTGGAGGCCCCGACGCTTGCAAGCGCCCGCGAGAAGCCCTGCGCCCACGCGCCGTGGCTGTAGGCGCGGACATCCTGCCCCCCGGCATCGCCCAGGCGCGCCCGCAGGGCGGGGTCCTGCGACAGCTCGCCAATCGCCTCCGCGAGTGCCACGGCGTCCCCCGCTGGCACGACCAGTCCGTTTCGTCTGTTCTGCACGAGCCCTCCAGCGGCGGCCCCGACGGCATCTGAGGCGATCACGGGCAGCCTTCGGTTCATCGCCTCATTTACCACCAACCCCCAGGGCTCACGGAAGGTGCGGGTCGCAATCGAGGGCAGCACCAGCACGTCAGACGCGGCGTAAACGTCGCGCAGGGCGTGCGCGGGCAGCGCGTCCACGTAGTAGACGCCGTCTGCCCTATCCGCGGAGCCCGTTGGGCCGCCGATCCACGCCGGTGGGCTCGCGCCGACGCCCGCCAGCACGAGGGCTGCGCGGGAGCGCTCGAGCGAGCACTCCCGCCATGCGGCCAGCAGCACCTCGAGCCCCTTCTCCCTGACGGGACGGCCCACGAACAGGAACCTCGTGGCGGCGCTCGACGGCCACGTGGGATCGCTCGGCGGGAGCACGTCCGGCGAGCTCCAGAAGTCGTTGTCGACCGATTGCGGGGCGACGTGCACGTTGCGGGCCCCGCGCGCGCGGACGTAGGCGCTGACATGCGGACCGTAGGTGACGACGGCGTCGGCGGAGCGGTAGAGGCGCCGCAGGGGCAGATAGCTGAACGCGTGGGCCAGGCTGCGCGGGTGGGCCCAGAGCGACGCCCACAGGATCAGGGGGACGCGCGCCCGCCGGGCGACCGCCCAGCTCGCCAGCGGCGCGATACGTCCGCCCGTCGGGCACACGACTGCGCGATAGCGCCCGCTGGCGGCGAGCGCCGCCAACTGCCGCTGGGACGGGTGGTGGTGGGGGAACGCAAGCTCCCCATCGAAGTGGTCTCCCCCATGCTTGGAGCGGCCCCCGAACAGCGCGAACTCGACGCCCTCGCGCTCGTGCAGGAGGGCGAACGCTCCCGCTCGGTAGGCCGGCGCATGGCCCGTGACGAAGAGGACGGGCTTCATCTGAGCGCGTGCTCGTAGGCGGCAACCGTCTCTTCTCCGCAGCGCTCCCACGTGAAGTGCGCGGCCACCGTCGCGCGTGCACGCTGTCCCGCCTCGCGCAGCCGGTGGGGGTCGCAGAGCAGCTCGTCGATGCGCTGGGTCAGCCGCTCCACGTCGCCCGGCGGCACCAGCACCAGGCCGTCGCCCGCGGCCGCGATCTCCTCCGGGCCGGGCTCGCCGCGGCACCCGATCGCCGGAACTCCGCCCGCCATCGCCTCGACGTAGGCCACGCCGAAGGCCTCCTCCGTCGAGGGCATCACGAACAGGGTGCAGCGCCGGGCGAGCGAGACGGCGCGTTCGGGCCCCAGCTGCCCGTGGAACTCGACGCGGCCGGCGACGCCGAGGCGCGCGGCGAGGCCTTCGAGCGCGACCCGCTCGGGCCCTTCGCCGACGATCGCGTAGCGGAGGGTCGGATGCTTCTGCCCGAGTACGGCGAGCGCACGCACGACGTCGGCGTGGCGCTTGCGGGCGATCAGGTGCCCGACGGTCACGAGCGCCGGGATCCCCTCTCCACGCGGCGGGCGAGAGGCAGCCGAGAGGTCCGCGCCCAGGTGCACGATGCGCGTCTCTCCCGCACCGTGGGCACGCGCGAGCTCCGCGATCCCCTGGCTGTTCGCGAGCACCAGGCGGGCCGCAGCCAGGGTGCGGGCGACGGCCTTCGCGCCGACCTCGCTGCGCACCGCGGTGTAGAGCACGTCGCCGCCGTGGACGGAGACGACCAGCGGCACGGAGGGCCGGGCCAGGCGCACCGAGTCGCCCGCCGGAACGGCGTTGTGCGCGTGGATCAGCTCGAATGGGAACGAACGCCGCAGCCGGCGCAGGCCGTAGACGACCGCCGGCGCCGCCCACGCCCCCCAGCCCGCATACGAGCGCTCGCGTGGAGGCGAGACATAGGGGAGGTAGGCGATCGGCAGGCCATCGAGGAACTGCGTGCGCGCTTCGCGCAACATGCTCACGAGCACGCCGGCCGCGTTCGCCGGCCCCGCGGCCAGTGAGGAGCGCGGCGGGATCAGGCGATGGAGAGCAAGCACCTGCACCTGTGCGCCGGCGTCGCGCGCCGCGAGCGCCTGGCGATGTGCCCAGATTCCCAGCACCGGATCGCGACGGCTGGGATAGAACTCGGCCACGACCAGGACCTTTGGACCACCGTCGCTCACCAGCGACGATGTGTCGTCAGGGTCCGCTGCGCCTCGCTCGCTCGCAGGTACGGATGCTTGGCCAGGAAGGCTCGCCCCTCGGCGACCGCCGCCTCCCGCGGATAGGACTCGGCGGCGGCAGCCGCGCGGTGGTGGATCGCGACGGCGTCGACGACCCCGCACCGCCACCCGTGCTCGGCTGCGAGCGCCGCCCAGTGGGCGTCCAGGCCCCATCCCATGCGCAACTCGGGGAAGGGCAGGAGCACGGGAAAGGTGGCGCGGGCGAACGCCGTCACGGGACCGATCTCGACGAAGCGCGTCTCGCGCAGGACGCTGCGCGGTTGACGCCGCGTGAGCGGCCAGGCGGCATGGGAGTCCAGGCAGTGCGCGGGCTGTGCGAGCTGCAGCGAGAAGCGCTCGCAGAGGAACAGGAAGTGGTCAAGAAACCCCCGCGGTAGCTCGACGTCGTCGTCCACAACGAGCAGCCAGTCTCGATCATCGGCGCGGTGCTCGGCGAGCAGCCGGTTGAGGTTCTCGAACTTGCCCCTTCCCCGGGGCGCCCGCCAGTACATGGCCACGTCGTGGCGGGAGCTCAGCAGCTCGGAGCGGATCCTCCACGAGAGCTCGTCATGCTCGGGGCGCTGCACGCCGATCACAAGCACCGATCGTCGTGGCGGCGCACGGCGCGCGGCGAGATCGAGCAACAGGCGCCGCCCGCTCGCAAGCTCCCAGGTGTCAGCCGCCCGGTCGCCCAGGCGGCGCCGGACCGCGTCGAGTCCGCCCACGGTTCCGCTGGTGCCCGAGAGGAAGTCCTCGCCGGCCGCGGGCCCCGGAGGCCTGCTCGCGCGCGTGGCCAGTCCCTCCCGCAGACGGCCGGCGCTGTGGGCAACCATCGTCAGCCCAGCGGGACAGCGGCGGCGCACGACGTGTCCGATGCAGGCCGCGAGCGTGAGCAGCTCGCCCGCGAGCGAGGGAGCCTCGCCACGGCGTTCATCGAAGCGGCGGCTGGCGCGCCCGCGCCCGTGCGCCGCGCGGGAGAGCGAGCGCAGGCGCGCGTCACGGCCCATACGGCGGTGCTCGACGGCCGCATTCGCCACATACAGGACCCGCGCCCCGGGAGTCTGCCCCCGCAGGCGGTCCTGCCACTCCTGCTCGTCCCCACCATGCTCGAGGGTGACGTCGAACGGCCCCACGCGCTCGAGCGCCCGGCGGCGCACGGCCATGTTGGCGCCCCAGGCGTAACGGGCGTCGGTGTCCTGCGGGCCGAGCTCAAGCGTCGTGATCGGTGGCGCCTCGCGGCCGCACGAGCGCAGGCGGCCGCCCTCCAGGCGTGGGTGGATCGGTCCCGCGAACACGTCTACCTCGGGATGCTCGCGCGCAGCGTCGAGAAGCGCGGCGAGCCATCGCTCGCCCGCCGCGATGTCGTCGTCGACGAACACCACGAGCTCACCACCGGAGCGCTCCACGCCGGTGTTGCGGGCCACGTTCAGGCCAAGCGGCCCTGGGTGTGGCTCATAGCGCGCGCCGAAGCGCTCAGCGAGCTCGCGCGCGGCCGGCGAGGAACCGGCATCGTCGATCACGAGGATCTCCGCTCCGGCGGTCCGCGCCTGGCCGGCGAGCGACGCGAGCGCCACCTCCAGGTAGGAGAGGCGAGAGCGCGTGGGGATCACGATCGATGCCGGCGGAGAAGCCATTCTCGCCACAGTCTAGGTTTGCGGCGGTTCCCGGCCATTTGACCGGTCGCGGCCCGGACTAGGCTTTGCCAGCGCCATGGTCCTGTTCCTCCACAACCGCTACCGAACGACGGGTGGCGAGGAGCGGGTCGTCGAGGATCTGATGTGGCTGGTCCGGGAGCAGCTCGGCGAGCCCGCCGAGTTGCTCGCGCGCGACTCGGCCGAGCACCGCGCCGGCAGTGCCGCTCTGGGATTGCTGCGGGGAGGGCTGCACCCGCAGGACGTCGCCCAGGCCGTTCGGCTGGGTGGAGCGCGTGTCGTTCACGCGCACAACCTCAATCCTGCGTTCGGCTGGCGGGCGCTGGCGGCCGCGCGCGCCGCGGGCGCCCGGGTGGTGCTGCACCTGCATCAGTATCGGCTCGTTTGCGCGATTGGCGTGTGCTTCACGCGCGGACAGGAGTGCACGCGCTGCCACGGGCGCAACACCCTGCCGGGTGTGCGACTCAACTGCCGCGGCAGCCTCCCGGAGTCGGTCACGTACGGCGCCTCCCTCGCGCTGTGGCAGCGGCGTCTGGTGGAGCAGGCCGATGCGGTGCTCCTCCCGAGCAGGTTCGCCCGCGAGCGGCTGCGCGCGCTAGGGGCGCCGCTGCCGTGGGAGCGCGTGGCTGTGCTGCCGCCGCCCCTGCGCGTACTCGAGCACGACGATGAGGATCGATCACCCGGACGCTCGACGTTCGCACTCGTCGTCTCCCGCCTGGCGGCGGAGAAGGGCGTGGATGTGGCGATCGACGCCTGCCGCCTCGCGGGCATCGCGCTGGTCGTGGCGGGAGATGGACCGGAACACGACGCCCTGCGGGCGCGGGCGGCCGGCGCCGACGTGACCTTCCTCGGCCGGGTAGACGATGCGACCCTGAGCGAGCTCCGCGGGAGCGCGTCGATCGCCCTCGCGCCCTCGCGCTCGGCCGAGACCTTCGGCCTGGCGGTCGCCGAGTCGATGGCGGCGGCGCTGCCCGTGGCGGCGAGCCGCGTCGGGGCGCTGCCGGAGCTTTTGGAGCCCGACGCTCTCGTAGCGCCGGGCGACGCCGAGGCCCTGGCAGCGGCGGTCGCTCGCCTTGCGGGGGACCGCGCCGCGGGGCGCCGCAACCTGGAACGAGTCCGCGCCGTCTGCTCCCCACAGGTCGTCGCCGAGGGGCTCAGGCGGGCGTACGGGGACCCCGGCGCCCCGTAGCCGAGGACATCAGAGGACATAAGCTCTCGCCGTGAGCACCGCGCCGAGCGCCCTGATCACCGGCATCACAGGCCAGGACGGCTCCTTTCTGGCCGAGCTGTTGCTCGAGAAGGAATATGACGTCACCGGCCTGGTGCGCGGCGGGTCCGGACGCCCGCTCGGATGCTCCGAGCATCTGCGCGAGCGAGTCGGGATCGTTGGCGGCGAGCTGCTCGACCCCGAGAGCCTGCGCGGCGCGATCGAGCAGGTGCGACCGCGGGAGATCTACCACCTCGCCGGGCCGTCCTTCATTCCGGACTCCTGGGAGCGACCCGGGGAGACGTTGAGCGCGATCGCCGGCTCGGCTGCGGCGATCCTGGAGGCGGTGCGGGAGATCGATCCTCGGGCCCGCGTCTTCGTGGCAGCGTCCGGAGCGATCTTTGGCGATACCGACGAGAGCCCCCAACGCGAGAGCACGCGCTGCCGCCCGGTCACTCCCTACGCGATCGCGAAGCTCGCGGCGCACGAGCTCTTGGGCGTGATGCGCACACGGGAGGGGCTCCATGCCAGCTCGGGCATCGTCTACAACCACGAGTCCGAGCGCAGGCCAGAGCGGTTCGTGACGCGTCGCATCTCACGGGCGGCGGCTGCGATCGCGCTGGGCCTGCAGGACGAGCTCACGCTGGGCTCGGTCGAGGCCGTCCGCGACTGGTCGTTCGCCGGCGACATCATGCGGGGCGCGTGGTTGATGCTCCAGCAGGAGCAGCCTGAGGACTACGTGCTCGCCAGCGGCGTCGCGCACACGGTGGCCGAATTCGCGCGGGCCGCGTTCGCTTGCGTGGACCTCGACTGCGAGCGCTACGTGCGGGTGGATGCTGCGCTCGTGCGCCCGCCGGAGGCGACACCGAGCGTGGGCGATCCCGGCAAGGCCCGTGCGCGGCTGGGCTGGCAGCCGCTCCTCAGCTTCGAGGGACTCGTCGAGCGCATGGTGGCGGCCGACCTGCGCTCGCTGCAGGCTGCTGTCCGCCCCGTCCAAGGCAGCCCGTAGACTGGCCGCCTGAATGGCAACCGTCGGTGTAATCGGGTTGGGCTACGTCGGTCTACCGATCGCCGTGGCCTTCGCGCGCGAGGGCTGCGACGTGGTGGCGGTCGATCTGGACGCGCGCAAGATCGACGCGATCGCCGCAGGCGAGTCCTACGTCGAGGATGTTCCGTCCGAGACCCTGGCGGACGTGCGCGGGCGCATCGAGGCCTCTACCCGCTACGCGCCCCTGCAGAAGGCGGACGCCGTGCTGATCTGCGTGCCGACTCCTTTGACGCCCAACCGCGAGCCGGATCTCGGGCCGCTGATCGACGCCACGCGCGCTCTCGCCGAGGTTCTGCAGCGCGACCAGCTCGTCGTCCTTGAGTCCACCAGCTATCCCGGGACGACGCGCGAGCACGTTGCGCCGCTGCTGGAGGAGTCCGGGCTCGCCGCCGGCAGGGATTTTCATCTGGCCTTCTCGCCCGAGCGTGTCGATCCCGGGAGGACCGACTTCACGCTGCGAAACACGCCGAAGGTGATCGGCGGGCTGACCGACGCCAGCGCGCAGCGCGCTGAAGAGCTCTACGCGCTCGTCTGCGATCAGATCGTGCGCGTGTCGAGCCCCGAGGCCGCCGAGCTGACGAAGCTGCTCGAGAACATCTTCCGCTCCGTGAACATCGCGCTCGTCAACGAGCTCGCGATGCTGACCGATCGCATGGGGATTGACGTGTGGGAGGTCGTCGAGGCGGCGGCGACGAAGCCCTACGGGTTCATGCGCTTCGAGCCCGGCCCGGGGATGGGCGGTCACTGCCTGCCCGTCGATCCGTTCTACCTGAGCTGGCGCGCGCGGGAGTTCGACATGGCGACAGAGTTCATAGAGCTCGCCGGCAAGATCAACCAACAGATGCCCTACCACTGCGTCGCGAAGGTCCAGCGGACCCTCAACGACGCGGGTCTGCCGGTCAAAGGGTCGCGCATCGCCGTGCTCGGAGTGAGTTACAAGCCGGGCGTCGGCGACGTCCGGGAGTCGCCTGCGCTGAAGATCATCTCGCTGCTTCGCGAGCTCGGCGCCGAGATCCGCTACCACGACTCTCACGTTCCGGTGCTGACGGACTACGGACTCGCGAGCGTGTCGCTCGAGCAGGCGCTCGAGGACGCAGACCTCGCGCTGATCGTGACCGCCCACCCCGACGTCGACTACGACCTCCTCGCGAGGCGCGCTCGCCTCGTGGTGGACCTGCGCGGAGTAACGCGAGGCTCGAGCATCGCGAGCGTCGTACGGCTGTGAGACCTGACGAGCGCGCCCCGGGGCTGCTCGTCGGCGATGGGGTGCAGGTGGGCGACGGCGTCTCGTTCGGGGCCTACGTGATCGTGCATCCGGGGACGATCATCGGCGAGCGCTGCGCGATCGAGGACCATGTGGTGCTCGGAAAGCGTCCGCGACTGGCGCCGCACTCGGGCGCCCACGGGGAGGTCGGCGCCCTCGAGCTCGCGCCGGGGGTGAAGGTCGGCGCCGGCGCCGTCGTCTTCGCGGGAGCGCGCGTCGGAGCGGACGCGATCATCGGGGATCAATCGTTCGTACGTGAGCGTAGCTCCATCGGCGCAGGCTCGGTCGTCGGCCGCGGAAGCGTGGTCGACAACGACGTCGAGCTGGGCGAGAACGTGAGGATTCAGACGAATGTCTATCTGACCGCCTTTACGCTGATCGAGGAGGACGTGTTCATCGGTCCGGGCGCCGTGATGGCGAACGACAACACGATGGGGCGCCATGGACCCGAGACGCCGGTCGAGGGACCACGCCTGCGGCGCGCCTGTCGGATCGGCGGCGGCGCGGTCCTCGCCCCCGGAGTCGAGATCGGGGCCGAGGCATACGTGGCGGCGGGTGCCGTCGTGACGCGCGACGTGCCGGCGCGAGCGGTCGTGATGGGCGTGCCGGCGCGCGTGGTGAGGGACGTGCCCGAGCAGGACCTGCTCGAGCGCTGGCGCTAGCGCGCCGCGCTGCGGGCCGCGGCCACGACCTGATCCGCCTGCGCCCGGCTCAGCACGGGGCTCATCGGGATCGCGAGGTGCGTGCGCGCCGCATGCTCGGTCGCCGGCAGCTCCACCCCGGCGCCCCATTCCCGCATCGGCACCTGGCGGTGCACCGGAGTTCGGTAGTAGGCCTTGTGGCCGATCGCGGCATTGCCGAGCGCGCGTTCCAGGCGCTCGACGTCTGGGTGGCTGACGACGTACAGGTGCCAGGCGGGAGAGGCGCCCGGCGCGGGCTGGGGCAGCCCGACGAGCTGGGCGAGGCCGGCCTGCTCGTAATGCCGCGCGGCCTGCCGGCGGCCGTCGGCCCATCGCTGCAGGTACGGCAGCTGCACGCGCAGGATCGCCGCCTGGAGCTCGTCCAGGCGCGAGTTGTAGCCGACCTGCTCGTAGTCGACCTTGTCGCGGGAGCCGTGGAATCGAAGGATGCGCGCCTGCTCGGCGATCTTCTCGCTGGAGGTGACGATCGCGCCGCCGTCGCCGAAGCAGGGAAGGTTCTTCGAGGGGTAGAAGGAGATGGTCGCCGCCGTGCCGAGCGAGCCGGGTTTTCCGCCCGCCGACTCCGAGCCCATCGCCTGAGCCGCATCCTCGAGCACGGGGACGCCGAGCGCCTCGATCTCGGCGACCGGCGCAACGTTGCCGAACAGGTGCACAGCGACTACGGCCTTCGCGCGAGGCGTCAGCGCGGCGTGCACGGTGTCGGCGGTGACGCAGTAGGTGTCGGGGTCGATATCGCAGAACACGGGGGTTGCTCCCGTGTGGAGGATCGCCTCGACGGAGGCGTAGAAGGTGAAGGACGGCACGACGACCTCGTCACCCGCCCCCACGCCCATCGCCCGCAGCGCGATCGTGATCGCGTCGGTCCCGTTCGCGACGCCGATCGCCTGGCCGGTGACGCAGTAGTCGGCGAGCTCTCGCTCGAAAGCGGCCACCTCGGGTCCGAGGATGAAGCGTTCGGTCTCGAGGACCCTGTCGATCGCCGCCCGCAGCTCCTCGCGCAGGTCCGCCCGCGGAGTGGCGGCGTCGAAAAGCGGAACGGCCATCGCGGCTAACGCGACGCGAGCGATACGAGGTCTGAGCGGGTCATCAGCCGGATCAGCTCCTCGAAGCTCGTGCGCGGCTTCCACCCCAGGTCCCGCCCGGCCTTGGCCGGGTTTCCGATCAGGTGGTCCACCTCGGCGGGCCGCACGAACGCGGGGTCGATCGTCACGTACTGCTCGTAGCTTCCAAGGCCGGCCTCGTCGAAGGCGACCTCACAACAGTTCCGCACCGAATGCGCCTCGCCCGTCGAGATCACGTAGTCCTCGGCCGTGTCGCGCTGGAGCATCAGCCACATCGCTTCGACGTAGTCCTTCGCGTAGCCCCAGTCACGTTCAGCGTCGAGATTGCCGAGCCGAAGCTCCTTTGCCAAGCGGTGCTTGATCGCCGCCGCGTGCCAGGTGATCTTGCGGGTCACGAACTCGAGGCCGCGGCGGGGGGAGTTCGCTATCACCAGGCGACCGACCCCGGCGCAGAAGACACCGCTCTCGGTCTCGACATCGAACGTCCATTCGTCGTCAGATACAACCGCCTTCGTCACTCGCCTGACTTCGGCGGGGTTCCTGCGGAGGTGTTGACCCCTACCTCCGACCCTGACCGCCGACGCGAGATTGAGTTGGTAGTAAGTCTTCCCACCACGCTGCTCGACGTAGACCGAGGCCGGCTGCCCGTTGACGTGATACATCCAGCAGATCCCCTGTGCCAGAACCGGACTGTTCGTCTTAATCGACTCCCCACAACCCTGCTTGAGGCCATCTCCGGCGTAGTAGCCACGCAGGAACGCGATCTGCACGGCTTGGCTGGCGTTCAGGACGAGCTGCGGGACCTGCTTGAGGTCATTGCGCGTATACAGCTGCTCGCGAAGCCACCTGGCCGCAGATCCGCCTCCCTTGAGGCTGACCTTCCCGACTTGGACGTCCTCATTCCACCCTGAGGTTCCACTCCACTCCCTCGACTGGCCCACGAACAGCTGCGACCAAAGCGAGGCCACCCGTGCCCGCAGGATCGGATCATTATTTGTGAAGCAGATGCTCGTTCCGCCAGCAGGCACGTAACCGTCAGCGGCCAGCAGACCCAGGAATTCGGCCATCTCCTCAGTCACGACGGTCCATCCCGACGGCAACGGCATGTCCTGACAGATCGCGAGCTCGGCACCTTCCTCGACCTCACGAGCTGCGATCTTGACGTAATCGGCGTCGAGCATATTGTGATGTGCCGTCACGTCGACGACGCCGGCGCGTGTCTGGATCGAGAGAAGTTCGTGGTCCGGATCCGTTCGGCGCCTCCTCGTTGCAGTGATTGTCGTGATGGGGGTCCATTTCTGCCCGTCCCATACCTCAAGGAAGGACTTCGGAATGAAGTTCTGGACCGACGCACCCTTTCGCACCAGCGGAACGAGATCAACTGGCGCCTTTACCGCGATGACGCCGTCATCTCTCACCAAAATCGGCGTCGAGGATGACACGCTCTCATGATTGAAAAGTATCCCCGACGTCGCGTGAAGGTCATATGACTCCCGATAATTAACTGTTATGAAATGGCCATAGGACTTGGCGACCCCATATGGTGAACGGGGGTAGAACGGAGTCGTCTCGGTCTGGGGCACCTCGAGCACCTTGCCGAACATCTCACTCGAGGACGCCTGGTAGAAGCGGGCCTCCGGGCACACTTCGCGCATCGCCTCGAGCATCCGCGTGACGCTGACGCCAGAGAACTCGGCTGTGAGCGTCGGCTGGACCCACGACACGGCGACGAATGACATCGCCGCGAGGTTGTAGATCTCGCGCGGCCGGGAGGCCCGAAGCGTGTCCACGAGAGAGCGCTGGTCGAGCAGGTCTCCCTGGTGCAGGGTGATGCTGTCGCGGATGTGCTCGATGCGGTCGAACTTCTCGGTTGAGGCACGCCGCACCATGCCGTGCACGTCGTAGCCCTTCTCGAGCAGCAGCTCGGCGAGATATGAGCCGTCCTGGCCGGTTATGCCGGTGATCAGCGCTGAGGGGCGGTCGTTCACGGGCGGGAAGCCTATAGAGCGACGGCGATGGCGAGGCGCGGCGTACGCCGGGCCATGTGAGCCGCCGGTTGGGCCCGGTCAGGCCGCCGCCTGGCGATCGCGCAGCCAGCGGACCGTGTCGGAGATCCCCTCCCGCACCCCGATCCGCGCCTCCCAGCCGAGCAGCCGGCGTGCCTTCTCGACCGAGGGCCAACGGCGCTGAACGTCGACGGCGAAGCTGGGCAGGTGCTTGAGTGCGAAGTCGCCGGGGTCACGGCCGCACGCCTCCCAGACGATGCGCGCGATCTCGGCGACGGTCAGCTCGCTGGCGGCGGAGATGTTGAAGTCCTTGTTCAACGCCGCCGGCGAGCCCAGCGCAGTGACGAGCCCGTCGGCGATGTCAGCGACGTGCGTGAGCGTGCGCGTCTGCTCGCCGGAGCCGAAGATCTCGAGCGGCCGCTGCCCCGCGAGCACCTTTCTGATCAGGTCGGGGACGGCGTGGGCGATTCCGGGCTCGTCGTCGGGCACCTCGCCCGGTCCGTAGGCGTTGAAGGGGCGGCAGATCGTGTAGGGGAAGCCGTGCTCTTCGTGGGCTGCCTGGCAGTAGACCTCTCCTGTCAGCTTCGAGAAGCCGTACGCCGAGAGCGGCACCGGGCATTGCGGGAGATAGTCCTCCGGGGTCGGGAACAGCTCGGCCCGCTCGAAGACCATCGACGAGGACACGTACACGAACCGCTCCACTTCGAGGTCGAGCGCGGCGCGTATGACGGCGTTGTAGAGCGCGTTGTTGACTTCCGTCAGCGTGTGCGGCAGGCGATGGAAGTTCGCGATCCCGCCGACTATCGCCGCCAGGTGGATCACGTGCGAGCAGCCCTTCGTCGCCGCGCGCGCCTCCTCGGGAAGGCGCAGGTCGCCGCTGCGCACCTCGCAGCCCTCGCGCATCCACTGCGGCGCCAGCCGCTGATCGGACACGCGCACCTCGTACGCGGGGTCGGCCAGCAGGCGCCTGACGACGGCCGCGCCGATCGTGCCGGCGCCGCCCGTGACCAGCACCCGGCTCATGCGCTGGCGCGAAGGGCGGACAGCTCCGAGGCGTAGGCGAACACCTGTGCGGCTCCCCAGCAGTTCCAGGGATCGACGACGAGGCAGTCGGCGCCCGCCCGCTCGGCGATCTCGGCGAGCGTGCGCGGGTCGCGGAACTCGGAATGGTTCGTCGCCACGATCACCGCTTCGGCTCCGTCGAGCGCCTCCTCGAGCGGGACAGTCGGCGTGGGCACGAGCGGGTCGTGCACGACCACGTCGGCAAGTTCGCGCTCGAGCAGCCGTATGAGCTTGTGTGCGAGCGAGTCCCGCTCGTCATCGGTGTCCGCCTTGAAGGCCAGTCCGAGAACGGCGATCTTGCGGTTCGCCAGCGTGCCGAGCCGGCGCTTGACCCCCTCGAGCAGGAACAGCGGCACGGACTCGTTCACGCGCGAGACCGCCAGCAGCATGCCGGGCGCGGCCGAGCGCTCCTCGGAGAAAGCGAAGTCCTTGCGCAGGCACGTGCCGGCGGTCAGTCCCGGCTGCGCGATCCCACCGCGGGGATAGTCGCGGTTGATCAGGTCGATCACCTCGAACACGTTCGCCCCGAGGCGCTCACAGTCCATCATCAGCAGGTTGGGCAGCGCGAAGTGCGTGTAGCGCAGGATGTTCGTCCAGATCTTTGCGAGCTCGGCCTGCACCGGCGTCGTCTGCACGATCGGCGCCCGGAACGCCCCGAACAGCTCTCCGACAATTTCCCCAGAGCGCGCGCCCACGCCGCCGACGATGCAGGGCAGCGTGTCGATCTCCTCCAGGAAGCGCCCGGCGGCGATCCGCTCCGGGGCGTGTGCGACGAACACGTCCTCGCCGATCTGAAAGCCGCGGTGCTTCGCCAGGTAACCCGCCACGAAGTCCGTCGTCCCCGGTGCCACGGTCGAGCGCAGGATGACCGAGTGCCCCGGCGCAAGCACGCCGAGGAGGTCGTCGAGCGCCGAGCGAATGTCGCGCATGTCGATCTCGATGTGCGACAGGGAGGGTGTCCCGAGCGTGATCACGATGTGACGTGCCCGCGCCGCGTCGCCGACTCGCTCAGACAGCGAGAGTCGCCCGCTCGCGTGGACGCGGTCCAGCAGGTCCTGCGCCCCCGTCTCCTCGAACGGCATGCGGCCATCGCCCACGGCGCCCAGGCGGGCGCGATCGTTGTCGATCCCCACGACCTGGAGGCCGCGGTCGGCGAACGACAGCGCGAGTGGCAGACCGACCCGGCCAAGGCCGACGACCGATACCTCGGCGGTGCTCTGCTGGGGGGTCATCGAAACCATGAGGTTACCGGCGGTCGTGGCGTGCCCGACCCGATCGGAGGCGCCAGGCAGCGGCGGGCGCTCAACGGTGGCGGGCTGGCCGCTCGCGTGCGTACTGACGCAGAAACCCCGCTATGAACCGCGGGTTGCGCTTCGCATAGCGGCGCCACAGGCGCCGCGGCTCGCGGGAGAGCCGGTAGGTCCACTCCAGGCCATTGCGCTGCATCCACTTCGGCGCCTGCGAGATCAGGCCGGCGTGGAAGTCGAACGCGGCGCCGACCCCCACCAGCAGCGGGGCCGACAGGCGCCCTCGCATGTGAGCCATCCACTTCTCCTGCTTCGGCTGTCCGGTGCCGACCCACACCACCTCGGCGCCTGAGGAATCGATCTCCTCGATCACGCGCGCCTCCTCCTCGGCGGTCAGATCCCTGAACGGCGGCGAGCAGCCGCCGACGATCTCAAGCCCCGCGAACCGCTCCCGCAGGCGCTCTTCGAGCAGTCGCAGCGCCTCCTGCGAGCGACCCCCGTACAGGTACATCGGCGTGCCCGAGCGCGCGGCGCGGGCGCAGAAGTGCGCCATCAGGTCCGGGCCATAGACCCGTGTCGCATGGGCATGTCCGAGCGCCCTCAGGGCCCACACGAGCGGCTGCCCGTCGGGCACGGCCAGCGTCGCGCCGAGCACCGCCGCCCGCGCCTGCGGATCCTCATCGGCGCACATCACGAGGTTGACGGCGGCCGCCGTCATGTAGCCGCGTGCGCCGGAGGCGATCATCGCCTCCATCCAGTCGAGGACCTGCTCGTAGTCGGAGATCGCCAGCGGGACGCCGAGGATCTCGGCGGTCGGTGGGGTCGCCGGCGGGGTGGATGCGGGAGAGGTCGCGATTGCGTGAAGATACCTCCCGGCCGTGGCGATCGATCCCGACTTCTGGACAGGGCGGCGAGTGCTCGTCACCGGCCATACCGGCTTCAAGGGAGCATGGCTGTCGTTGTGGCTGCAGGCGCTCGGTGCCGACGTGAGCGGCCTCGCCCCCGGCCCGCCGACGCGGCCCTCGCTGTACGAGGTGGCTCGGGTCGGCACGCGGATGCAGGAGTGGGCGGCCGACGTGCGCGACGCCGATGCCTTGCTCGAGGGGCTGCGACGGAGCGCGCCGGAGATCGTTCTTCACCTCGCCGCACAGCCGATGGTGCGGCGCTCCCTGCGCGACCCGCCGATGACTTACGAGGTGAACGTCATGGGGACCGTCAACGTGCTCGAGGCTGTGCGCCGGGCCGGGGAGCAGGTGCGCGCCGTCGTCGTCGTCACCTCGGACAAGTGCTACGAGAACCCCGGGGTGGAGTCCAAGCGCTTCGTCGAGAGCGATCCGCTCGGCGGCGACGATCCCTACTCGAGCTCCAAGGCCTGCGCCGAGCTCGTGACCTCCGCATACCGGAGGTCGTTCTTCGCCGAGGGGGACTCTCCGCGAGTCGCGAGCGCGCGCGCCGGCAACGTCATCGGGGGCGGCGACTGGGGTGAGGACCGGCTGCTCCCCGACGCGGTCCGCGCCGTTGAGAGCGCGAGGCCGCTCCGGGTTCGCAGTCCGCTCGCCGTTCGACCCTGGCAGCATGTACTGAACCCCGTCAGTGGCTATCTTCAGCTCGCCGAGGCGTTGTGGCAGGGCGAGGCGGCGCGCGCCTGGAACTTCGGTCCGCCCGAGCAGGACGTGCGCACGGTGAGCTGGATCGTGGAGCGGCTCGGCGTGCTCTGGGACGGTGCCCTGAGCTGGGTCCTCGACGCCGGGCCGAACCCTCCCGAGGCCGGCCATCTGGCGCTCGACTCGGGCGATGCCGAGCAGCTCCTCGGCTGGCGCGGGGCGTGGCGCCTGGAGGACGCGCTCGAGCGCCTCGTCGAATGGCATCGCGCGCACCGCAGCGGCGAGGACATGCGCCGCGTGACGCTGGAGCAGATAGCTCTTTATGGCGCGAGCTGAGCTAGCTCGTAGGGGCGCAGGCCGTGAGCCCGTAAGGATGTGCCACTCGCGCGAAGCCCCCGAACACGTCCGTGCCGACGAGTGCCGGGTTGCTCTTGAGCTTGTTGAGGTCGGCTCGGGCCAGATCGAGCATCTTCGTGATCTGTGACTGTTCGCCCGGCGGAACACCGAGTGCGGTGATCGCGCGGATCTGGGCTTCGATCGAGGGCAGGTACGTGTTCTGAACGATCGCGACCACCTGCGCCGAGCTCGGATGACCGGCCAGTTTCGCGCCCGCCGCGAGGATCGGTCCGTTGCCGCTCGTGCAGATCGCGTTCGCCTTCGCGACGAGTTCAGCCTTCGTGATCGCGGGGACGGTCGCCGTCCGGGTCGATTTGGTGCTGCTTCCGCAACCCGCGGCGCCCAGGGCGGCGATCAGCACTCCTGCGACGCCCAGCCGGCGCAATCGCGCCGGCGGCGACGGGCGCCTGCTGGTGACGGTCGGCTCGGGTCGAGACAGTCTCATCATCGGCTCCTCGTGGCTCTCGTGCCGGTCGCTTTCCAAATCTCCTCGGCTGCACGCTAGTAAGCCGCTCGGACGGGTCGGGAAGCCTGCCTGGGCTCGGCGATGGACGTTTGTCCGAGCGCCCGGATAGTCGAATTCGTCTAGCTCGCAGGATTCTCTAATCTTGGGCCTGTGAGCCCGTTGACCCTCCGCCGCTACCGCGCCGAGCGTCTGCTGCGAGCGGAATTCGAGGGCCTGCGGACGCGTGTCCTCGCGAGCGTGCGCGGGCGCCTGCTGGCGAGTGGCGTGAGTCTGGACCAGAGCGACCTCGAGGCCTGTTACGGACAGGCCTGGCAGGGCCTCTACACGGCCATGCTCGACGGCCACGAGATCGTGAATCCCGCCGGCTGGCTCGTGCTCGTCGCGTTCCGTCGCGCGATCGAGGAGCACCGCGCCCGCGTGCGAGCCGTGAGCGCGGGCGAGGGCCGCGAGCTCGCGAGCCCCGACGAGCGCGATCTCGCCGCCGAGCTCGATGACCGGATCAGGCTGCGGCAGCTGTTCGAGGGCCTGCGGGGGCGGCTCAGCGCCAGGGAGCTCCAGGCGGCGACGCTCTGCTACCTGCACGGGCTCACCCGCGCCGAGGCCGCCGCACGGATGGGCGTCAGCGAGGCACGGCTGCGCAAGCTGATGGAGGGCAAGGGCTCCGAGCGCCCTGGCGTCGCGAGCAAGGTCGGCGCGCTCGTCGCGACGATCCGCGATGACGGCTGGTGCGCGGAGCAGGCCTCGCTGATGCGGGGGTACGCCTACGGCATCCTCGATCCGGACGGAGACCGCTACCGGCTTGCCCGGGTCCATCGCGACGAGTGTCCGGCGTGCCGCGCCTACGTCGTCTCGCTGCGCGGTCTCGCGGCGGTGCTGCCGCCGGTGTTCGGACCCTGGCCGCTCACGGCGGCGCTGCTTGGCGGAGCAGCTGCGCAGGCGGGCCCGGGCGCGCTGAGCGCATCCGGCGCAGCGGGCGCCGGAGGCGCGGCCGGCGTGGGGGGTGGGGCGGCGGGCGGCAGCTGGCTCGCCGGCGGCCCGCTCGCGGCCAAGCTCGCCGCCGGATGCCTGCTCGCCCTGGGTGTGGGCGTCGGCTGCGTGGCACTGAACGCCAACCCGGATCATGGACGGCCCGCGCACCGGCGCGCGCCCGCGGGCGGCGAGCCCGTGGCCACTGCGACGTTTGCGGGCGCCCCGACACGACGGTCGCTTGCGGGCGCTGGGGGATCGCGCAAGCGCATGCCGTCGCAGAGCGTGGCGCCCGCGCCGAGGGCTCAGGCGGCGAGGAGGACACTCACCCGGGAGTTCGGGCCCGAGCAGGGGATCCCGGCGATATCCCTGGTGTCTGCGGGCCGGCCGGCCGGCGCCGCGCGAGCGACTGCCTCCACTTCGCCAGGCGCTCAGCGCGAGTTCGGACCCGGGTGAGGGCGCCAAGCCGGATTCCCCCCCCTTCTTCTGCGTCGCCAGCCCGCCGAGGGGCGGCGCAAGCGCGCGCGGGTGTCTCAGCCGCGGGGGAAGACCTTGCCCAAGCGAGCCAGGGCGAGCGGGTTGCCACGCGGGCGCAGGCGGCCGGTCGCGACGGCGCGCAACGGGTCCAGCCGTTCGCCGACGATGTCCACCCAGTCCTGGTAGGACACGCGCAGCCGCAGGTCCGCCTTCGGGGCCTCGCCCTGCTCGACGAGGCTCGTGCCGTTCTGGACGGTCAGGTGCCAGGGCGGGACGTCGGGGTCCGTGAAGTCCCATTGGAACGTCGTCGGGCGCCTGATGCCATGGTTTGGGTTGACCTGGCGGCGGATAGTGTCGAACAGCATCGCAAGCGTCGCGGGATCGCGGTCGGAGGGGCCCTCGCGGACGCCGATCACGCCGGCTTTGGCCAGCGCGCGGCCGCGCCGGGACACCTCCAGGGGAGAGAGCCCCGGAGGTAGCAGCGGCGGTCCCGGAAGCGTCTCGACCGCGAGCCCCGCCGAGCGCAGCTTGGTCGTCATTGACGTCAGCCCCTCGACGCCGACCTCGTCGTAGGTGGCGCCGAAGACGGTGATGTAGCGCTCATCCCAACCCGGCGGCATCAGCACCTGCGCCGTGTAACGGGTGACCTGGCGCAGGATGTGCGCGACGGCCTTCGGCACGCCGACGGGGTCTTCGCGGTTCAGGTCCGCGAGCAGCTTCACGCCGAAGCCGATGTGGCGCTGCTCGTCCGCGGCGATGTTCTTCATGCCCTCGCGGAAGGCCGGCAGCTGGTCGCGCCGCTCCAGGTATCCGTAGATGAAGTGCTGGCCGGGCTGCGCCAGCGCGGCCTCGATCACCACGTGGTAGAGGGTCACGGCGGCGGCGAGTTTCGCCGGCGAGCGGTCTGCGCGCAGTTCGTCGGCCATGCGGTCCAGGCGGTCGAAGATCTTGCGGAAGCCGGACGTGAGGCTTGGCTTGATCGACTGCAGCCCGCTTGCCATCGAGCCGCTGCCGATTCCGCAGACCTCCTGCATGAAGCGCTTGAAGAAGACCGCGTGGCGGGCCTCGTCCACCTGCTGGGTCGTGAGGAAGTATTTCTGCTCCTCGAGCGGGGCCGCGTCGATGTAGGGGGAGAGGTTGTCCGCGACCGCGTCCTCGCCCCAGAAGAAGAGGCAGTAGTTCCACACCGCGGCCTGGCGCTCGAACTCGGTGAAGTCCTCGCGCCACTGCCGCGCGTCCTCGCTGAAGTCGAGCTCGGTGGCGCTCCAGTTGCCACGCTCCCAGCGGGCGTAGAGGTCCGCGTAGGAGATCGCGTCGGAAGGGAGGGCCCCGAGGGGAGCGGAGGCCGTCGGTGTAGAGGCCGGGGCTGCGATTGCCATTTACGTACTCCTCTGTCCTGGGCCCAAGTGGATAACGAACGTTATCGCAATAGCGCTTGCTCTGTCAAGTACGATCTGACGATGGAGACGGCGCGGCTGACCCGCGAGCAGAGCAAGGCGAACACGCGCGAGCGCCTGCTCGTGGCCGCCCGCAGGGTGTTCGCGCGCAGCGGCTTCCATGGGGCCTCGGTCGAGGAGATCGCCTCGGAGGCGGGCTTCTCGACGGGTGCCCTCTACTCGAACTTCGACGGCAAGGAAGACCTCTTCCTGGTGCTGATGGAGCGCGAGATCGACGAGCACGCGCGCGAGATCGCGGACGCCGTGAGCGCGCGCCCGTCCGTTTCGGAGCGAGCAACCGGCGGGGCGCGTCAGTGGATGACGATGATCGAGCGCGAGCCCGACGTGCTGCTTCTGTTCATGGAGTTCTGGGCCTACGGCGTCCGCGACCCCGGCGTCCGCCCCAAGGTTGCGGCGCGCTTCGCACAGGTTCGCGAGCTGCTCACGAGGCTGATCGCCGACGGCGCGCGCGAGTTCGACCTTGAGCTCGACATTCCGGCCGAGCAGCTCGCGGTGGCGATTGACGCGCTTGCCGACGGCATCGCGCGCCAGAAGCTCGCCGATCCCGAGGCGGTGCCCGACGACCTGATGGGCAGGGTGCTTTCGCTGCTGCTCGCCGGAGCTACGCGTCCGGCAGGCACAGACACGCGTAGTGGAGCGTGAACGTGCGCCGCGCGAGCGGGGGAGCCAGGCGGTGAATCCCGGCGCGCAGGGCCCACTTGGCGCTCGCCGCCGCACGTGCGGAGCGAGTGGACGCGAAGAAGCCGTGCGCGGCCGCCGGCAGCGGATCCTCGAGCTCGCACGCGATCCTCAGCCCGGCCCGCGCAACGGTCTGGCGCACCGCCTCGCGGTCCAGGCGCTGCAGGTGGCCGACCTCGGTGGCGCGCTCGCGCTTGGCGGCTCGCCGAGCCGACAGGTTGGCCTCCAGGGGGACCTCGACGAGCACGGCGGCACATGCGCGCGCGACCTCGGCGAGCAGCACGGCGGGGTCGGGCACGTGCTCGAGGACGTGGGAGAGGATGCCGAGCTCGAAGGCGCCGTCCGGGGACGGGACGTGAAGGCCGTCATATAGCTCGACCGAGTCGAGCTCGGAGTGATCGCGCGCGATCGAGACGGCGGCCTGCGTAATCTCCAGGCCGCACAGCCGCCCGCCGAAGCCGCGCCGGTGAAGCTCGCACAGCAGCGCGCCATCGCCGCAGCCCACCTCGAGCGTGCTGGAGGGCATCCGCGCTGCTCGCGCGCACAGCGCGATCACGTGGTCGGCCTTGCCGCGAGCGCCCAGAGCTCGCCAGCGAGCGTACAGAGCGGCCTCCGCGGGAGTCTTGGAATACGCGTCGTCGTAGAAGCTGACGAGCTCGGCTGCGTCGACCATCGCGATGATTATTGTGGTCGCGATGGCGAGGAAGCTCACGGGGCCGCTGCGCGAGGCTCCGGCGACGGTGCCCGCGCTGGCGGCGATGGGCCTCTTCGTAGCCTGGGCGACTGACCAGGCGGGCTATCCGCTCACGCACTGGGGCCCCGGAGCCCTGATCGTCATGGCGCTGCTCGCGATCGCGTTTGGCAGCGTCGGCCTGCGGAGGGGCGAGGTCCCGGCGCCGGTCAGGGTGGCGATCGCGTGCCTGGCGGCATATACCGCGCTCAGCTTCCTCTCGATTCTCTGGGCGCGGGTGCCGGGGGACGCGTGGGAAGGCGCCAATCGCACGCTGCTGTACCTGGCGGTGTTCGCACTGTTCGCCGGCTGGCGCCAGCGCGGTGCCAGCGCCGCCCTGCTGCTGGGGGTCTGGACGCTCGCGATGGTTGGGCTGGCGCTCTTCGTGGCGCTTCACCTGAACGCCGCCTCCAGCGCCGAGCTGCAGCGCCTGCTGCCGAACGGACGCCTGCTGTATCCGAGCGGCTACTCGAACGCCAACGCCGCGCAATGGCTGATGGCCTTCTGGCCCGCGGCGCTGCTCGCTCGCAGCGAGCGCTTGCCGTGGGGCCTGCGCGGGCTGCTCGCGGGGGGAGCGGTCCTGCTGGCCGAGGTGGCGCTACTCAGCCAGAGCCGCGGCTCCCTGTATGCGATGGCCGTGATGATCGTGCTGGTGTTCGCGCTTCTGCCGAGGCGCCTGCGCACGTTCGCAGCGCTGGCGCCGGTCGGGCTCGCGACGCTCGCCGCCGCGCCCTCCGTGCTGAACGTCGGCGATAACCGGCGCCCCAACGGGGAAGTCATCGCCTCGACGCTCCACCATGCGATCGCCGTGAGCTTCGCCGCGGCGCTGATCGCGGGCCTCGTCGTCGCCGCCGCATCCGCGATCGAGAGCCGAGCGCGCTTCGCGCCGAGCTCCGTCGCGAAGGTCCGCAGGGGGACGGCGGCCCTCGCCCTGGCCAGCCTCGTAGCGGTCGTGGCCGGGGGCCTGATTGCCGCGGGCGATCCGATAACGCGCGTCGAACACGGCTGGAGGAGCTTCAAGGGGGGCTACGCCACGAACAGCACAAGCGGCAGCCGGCTCGTCAGCGGCCTCGGGAGCGGACGCTATGACTTCTATCGGGTGGCGCTCGACGAATTCGCCGCCCATCCGCTCGTGGGGCTGGGCGCCGACAACTTCCAGCTTCAGTACCTGGCGCATGGCCGCGGCGACGAGACGCCCCATTATCCGCACAGCGTCGAGCTGCGCACGCTGACCGAGACCGGCGTCCTCGGCACGCTGCTCGCGCTGGCCGGGCTCGGATTCGCCCTCCTGGCCGGTATGCGGGCGTGCCGGCCCTCCGCTCCTCGCCCTATCGATCCGCTCGCGTGCGACGTTGCCGCCGCGGCGCTGGCCGGCTTCGCCTACTGGGTAGTGCACGGGTCATTCGACTGGTTCTGGGAGTTCGCCGGCCTAGGCGCGCCGGCGTTCGCGATGCTCGGCATCGCATGCGCGCTGGCGCCGTCCAGGTCGGCCGCCCCGGTGCCCGCGTCCTCACCGGCAAGGCGGGCCTCCGCAGCACGGCGGCCGATCCTGGTCGTGGCCGGCGTTCTGCTGGCGCTCGCCGCAACCGCCTCCTTGGCTGCGCCTTGGCTCAGCCGCAGGGAAGTGCAGAGCGCGGCCCGTATCTGGCCCACGGCGCCGGCGGCCGCCTACGCCCGCCTGGACGAAGCTGCGCGATTGAATCCGCTCAGCGACGAAGCCTACGTCGTGGCGGGCAGCATCGCGCTGCGCTACGGCGACCTGGCGCGGGCGGACCACGAGTTCTCGCTCGCGCTCGAGCGAACGCCGGGAGATGCCTATGCGACGCTCGAGAGGGGCGCGATCGCCTCCACGAGCGGGCGGCGCGCCGAGGCGTTGCGACTGCTCGAAGCGGCGGCAAGGCTCAACCCCCGCGACGCCCTCACCCGGCAGTCGCTGCTGCTCGCGCGGGAGGGCAGGCGGGTAGATGTGGAGGAATTGAACCGCTCGATTCTTCTCAAAGCTCGTCAGCTCGCATGAATTTTCCGATGCATCCGGCCCCAGCGAGCAATTTCTGCTCGACAGCGCAGGCAAGCTTCGATAGTTTGTGCGCCAGGTCCTCGTCAATCTGTTGAATCCAGAACTACTGGGCTCACGTGTTGTCATCGGGGGGAGGTCCGGGCAAGGCTGTCACAAGGCCGTGAAGCAGGCCTTGCTCGTACCCGAGGAAGCCGAAGATAGGGCAAGGAAGCAATGAAAAGTCATCGCAAGATCACTCCGCTAATCGGGCTCGTCGTGACGTTGTCGGCACTCGTCCCCGCGTCGGCGGGCGCAAGCTCGCTGCTCAGCGGCTACGGCGGCCCCGGCCAGGGCACGCAGGCGATTCTGGGCTCCGCGCTGCTGAACGGACCTTCCGGTGGCGCGGGCGCGGCGCCGCTGGGCGGCGTTTTGACTGGGGGCGCGGCGACGACCGCGGGCGGCGGGGGCAAACGCCATGCGGCCGCCCGTGGCGGGCGCCAGCCTGCCGCCACGGCCACGGGCAGCGTTGCGCCGGGCTCATATCCTCGCCTCGGAACCTCACAAACCTCGGCCGGCGGTGCGGGGGTACTCGGACTATCCGACTCAGCCTTCCTGCTCGCGCTCCTCGCGCTCGCGGCGCTGCTGTTCACGGGCCTGCTGACCCGAGGATTGACCAGGGCGAGCGGAACACGTTGGCATGCGGGTGGCTAAAGGCATCGGGCCCATGACCCGACTACCAAAGGGGATCGGGTCGGTGTCCCACCTGCCCGCCACCGGACCAGGGACGACCCGGATCATGGAAAACACGCACGTCACGCAACAGACGTCGACCACGCTGCCGCTCCGCAGCGAACTGGTCCACGGCGCCCCAGCACCCGAGGCTCTGCGCAGGAACAGCTTCCGCGGTCCGCTGCAATGGGCCCTGGAGGGGCCCGGCTGGGGGTTCCTGCGCCCAGCGGTGGACCTCGTGCTCCTGTACACGGCGGTGATCTTCGCCCTGGGGGGGCTGCAGGAAGCCGTGCATCCCGGATCGCTCCGTGCGCCGCTGCTGCTGCTTCCGTTGATCGTGACGCTTCTCTTCCAGCTGCGAGGCCTGTACCGCACGCGCCTGCGCGCCCTGCTACTCGACGGCGTCGTGTCGGTGGTGGCCGCCGTGTCGGTCGCCGCGATGGCCGTTTCGATGTTCGGGCTCTACATCAACGGCCATGCGCCGCCGCAATGGCAGGGGTTGCGCGCGTGGCTGTTCGCCCTGATCGCGGTCTGCTTGGGGCGCCTCGCGCTGACGCTCGCCCAGCGCTCGGCGAGGGCCAGCCGGCTCGTGGGCAAGCCGGTCTTGATCCTGGGCGCCGGGATGGTGGGCGCGCAGGTCGCCCGCCGGCTGGAGAATCACCCCGAGTACGGCCTCAGTCCGATCGGCTTCCTCGACGAGGACCCGCCGTCCGTGGCCGAGGTGGGAGGGCGACCGCTGCCAGTGCTGGGAAGCGTCGAGGACCTCGACGAGACAGTCGCCAGCACGGGGGTCAAGAGCCTGATAGTCGCCTTCTCCTCAGCGGCTGACGCGCGCGTGAGCAAACTGCTCCAGCACTGCCAGGAACTCGGCGTCGAGGTGTCGGTCGTGCCGCGAATGTTCGACACGATCAACGACCGCGTCAGGTACGACACGGTCGGAGGGCTGCCCCTGATGACCTTCTCGGCCGTCGACCCCAAGGGCGTCCAGTTCGCGGTTAAGCACGCCTTCGACCGGGTTCTGGCGCTGGTGCTGTTGGTCGTCATCTCCCCGCTGATCATGTTCGTGGCGCTCATCGTGCGCATGAGCTCCCCCGGGCCGATCCTGTTCAGGCAGCGCCGTGTGGGCCGAGACGGAACCGTGTTCGACCTCTATAAGTTCCGCTCGATGCACCTCGACAGCACGCAGACACCTCCAAGCGATGAAGACGTCACCGCGCTCGACTTCCTGCTCAACGGCGACACCGCCCCCGGCGGGGTCGAGGGCGACGATCGGCGGACGCCCATCGGTCGCCTGTTGCGCCGCTTCTCGATCGACGAGCTGCCGCAGCTTTTCAACGTCCTGCGGGGAGAGATGAGCCTGGTCGGGCCGCGCCCCGAGCGCCCCGAGTTCGTGGAGCTGTTCAGGCAGGACATCGCCCGCTACGGCGACCGCCACCGCGTCAAGTCGGGGATCACCGGCTGGGCCCAGGTGCACGGCCTGCGCGGCCAGACCTCGCTCGCCGAACGTGTGGAGTGGGACAACTACTACATCGCCCACTGGTCGCTCGGCCTGGACATGAAGATCCTCGCCCTCACGCTCGTTGCGATGTTCCGCGAGGCGGAGTGATCAGATCGTAGCCTGGGCATTCCTGCCCGGCCCGCTCCACCACTGAAAGACGCGCGCCGTCAGACCGTGCGTTCCGAGGACGGCGGGCAGCGCGAACGAGAAGCGGTTGAAGCGATCGAGCGTGAACACCGCCCGGTAGCGCAGAAGGCTGCCCTGGAAGACTTCCATCTGCATCACGTCGCCCACCGGAGCCGAGCCGCTGGCAATCGCCGCGGTGCCGTTGCTGCGCAGGGAGATCTTGACCGGGCTGACGCCCCCGAGGGGCGCGGCCATCGCCCCTGCGAGGGCGGCGAAGGATGGCTTACGGGCTCCGCGGCTGCTGAGCACGCCGAACTGTTCGCGGGCATCGTCCTTGAGGTTGTAGACGACCTCGGCCGCGACGTACGGGGCGCGTGCGAGCGTGCGCAGGACGTCGCTGATGTTGCGCGCCTGGACGGCCGCTGTCACGCAGGCCTGTTCCTGCTCGAACTTGTGCTTCGGATAGCAGCTGCTCCAGCCGAACTCATCCAGCCACAGGGGCGCGCCGTCGCCGTTCGCCAGCTGCACCTGATGGATCGAGCGAACCGCGTCGAGCACGAGCGTGTAGTAGTGAACCGCGAGCCCGTCGTAGTAGCCCTTGATGCCCGCCGCGTAGAGAGCCCGCAGGAAGACGCCGTTGGACCCGACGAGCGATCCCGCGAGGACGGGCACCTGCGGGTTGGCCTGCTTGATCGCCCGGTAGGCCGCCTTGAGGATCGTGGCGTAGCGCACCACCTTGTGAGGGCCGGCGAAGTAGAACTCGTTGATCTGGTCGGGCTCGTTCCAGACTTCAATCGCTGCGAGCTTCGTGCCGTACCGCTGGGCCAGGAAGGCTACGAAGCTCGCGTATTCGGCCGCATGGCGCGGCGGCCACGCGTTCGCGCGCCCCGCGATGCGGGGATTGCACCGGTGCAGCAGCGAAGCAGGCGCAGAGGAGGCCCAGCAGGGTGTGCTGTCGGCGATCACGATCACGCGAATGCCAGCCGCCGAGGCGGCCGCTACAAGCCGGTCCATGCCGGTGAGCGCAGTGGCGTCGATCTTCGGGCCCGAGGGCTCGAGCGTGGACCACGGCACCTGGACCCGCACGACCCTCGCGTGGAGCTTCTGAGCTGACGCGATCTCCGTCCCCGCGTGCAGCCCGTCCGCGACGTTGTTCAGGCTGGCGATGTTGACACCGGTGAGCGGCGAGACGGACGCCGCGCGCCCATGCTCGCCGGCGTACCCCGCCGCCGGCTCACAGCACGCCAACGACGCCACGAGAACGAGCATCGCGAGCGATCGGGCAAGGCATCCTGCCGCCCCCCTTAGGCATCCAGCCATCCGCGCAGCATAGACGCCGGCCCGTCGTCGTGCGCCGCTTTCCCGCCGCGCGCGCGGCGACGCCGGAGCTCCGGCGCCCTCACGCCTCCCGTCGCCCGGGAGAATCGCGGGCAGTACGCTGTTCTGAGCCATGCCGTCGACCTGGGTCTGGATGCAAATTGCGATCATCGTGTTCGTTCTCGTCGGAATGATTGTGGCGATCACCAAGCTTGCGTGAGCGCGCAGAACCTCGCGGGCGAGCGCCTGGGCGTCGGCGCTGGCAGGAGGATATGATCCCGCCGGGCCGGAGGCGGCCGCTCGGACAAGCAAAGCGGGCAAGGGAGACTGATGTTCAAATCGATCGTGGTGGGAACCGACGGCTCCGATACGGCCGCTCAGGCGGTGCGACAGGCCGTTGACCTGGCGCGCTCGGTCGGGGCGACGATCGAGCTGGTGAGCGCGTATGAGCCCGTGCCGGCGCAGCGCCTGGCGCAAGAACGTCGCGAGGCGCCGGAGGATCTGCAGTGGGCCATCAACCCTCGCGAGGACGTCGAGGCGACCCTCGAGGAGGCCGCTGCCGTTGCGAGCGAGGCCGGCGTCACGGCCGAGACGTACGCCCGCCAGGGCGATCCTGCCGACGCTATCCTCGACGTCGCCGAGGAGCAGGAGGCGGACCTGATCGTCGTCGGCAACAAGGGAATGACCGGCGCCAAGCGCTTCCTCTTGGGCTCGGTGCCGAACAAGGTCTCCCATCACGCGCCCTGCTCGGTGCTCATCATCCGCACGACGTGAGATCCCCTTCGCGCAGGGGCGGAGCGCGATTGTGTGCATCCTCTCAGACGGTCCCCGCGCCAATGTGCAGCCGCTACGCTTCGCTGCGTGGCCGCGAGCACGATTAGGGCCCTTCGCAATCGCCCGCTGCCATTGGCGGGCGCGATCGCCTGCTGTCTGTGGCTGCTCGTGTCGATGGGGTGCTCCTCGGGCTCCCACGCCCAGGCCACCACTCCGTCGGGAGTCGTGCCCTCCGCCGCCACGAGCGCGAAGAAGCGGGGCGCCTCGTCCGTCGTCCATCACTACGAGTACGTGTTCCCCGACGGATCGATGTACGTCTACGACATCGACGCCGGTCAGCGGTTGGTAGGGCACGTCGAACTGCCGATGGCGAAAGGCATCCGCGGTGTCGTGGCCAGCCCCCGCACGCACACCCTCTACATCAGCTACGGAGGAGACGGCGGCTCCAACGGCAACGGGTCGATGCTCGCGTATGACCTGCTCGCCGACCGCGTGATGTGGCACCACTCTTATTCCACGGGCATCGACAGCATGGCGGTGAGCCCCGACGGCAGTCGCGTCTACATGCCCACGGGCGAGCTCAGCTCGGGTGGCGAATGGCTCGTCCTCGACGGCCACGACGGGCATGTGATCTCATCGATCCAGGGCGGCGCAGGTCCGCACAACACGGTAATGAGCCTGGATGGCCGGCACGTGTACCTCGGAGGGCGCAACCACGATTACCTGGAGGTCGCGGAAACGGGGACGAACCGCGTGGTCCGGAACATCGGCCCGCTGCAAAGCGGCGTCAGGCCGTTCACGATCAACGGCCGCGAGACGCTCGCGTACACCACCGCAACAGGCTTTCTCGGCTTCCAGGTGAGCAGCATCGCCACCGGGCAGGTGCTCTACACCCAGAGCTTCCCAGGCTTCACGTGGGATCGCTCGAGCTTCGCCCCGAGCGCACCGAGTCACGGCATCTCGCTGTCGCCAAACGAGAGGCAGGTGTGGGTGATCGACGCCCCCAACAGCTATGTCCATGCTTTCGACGTCTCGCACGTGCCTGGCGAAGCGCCGAGGCTGCTCGCGAACGTCGCACTTCCGCATCCGATGACCGGGCAGGAGAGCCCCTGCGCCTACGATTGCGCACGCGACGGCTGGCTCCAGCACAGCCGCAGCGGTCGCTTCGTCTACGTCGGCGACTCGGGCGATGTGATCGACACGCGAACGTTCAGGCCCGTCGCCTATCTTCCGGCGCTGCGCCAGACGCGCAAGATGCTCGAGATCGACTGGCGGGGCGGACGGCCGATCGCGACGACCTCACGCCAGGGCATCGGCTACGTTCACTAGCTCCGCAGGCTCGGTTGGGCGACTCTGACGAGGGCCGTCTCCGCCCCGGCGGTCAGTGGGGCGCGTAGGTGGCGTAGAGCGAAGTCTGCTCAGCGTCGGTGGTGAAGGACCCGAACGGGTTCGTGGGCCCCGACACGTAAGTGTTGGTGTTGTAGGCGCGCGATCCGGTGACGCTGTCATAGCGCCAGCCGATGACGCCGGGGGTGGCACCTGTGATTACGCCGATCCAGTAATTGCCCGCAGCGAGGCTCACCGGAGAGGCGAACGGGAGGTCATACCAGCCGGCGGCGTTGGTGCTCTTGAAGGTCAGCTGTTCGGATACTCCCAGCAGCGCCTGCGGGTTGCCCGCGTTGTCGGCGTAGATCACGCCCTTGAGCACCTGCTGCCCGGAGGTGCTCGTGGGCGCCAGATAGATGCTCAGCTTTGTCACGGACCCTGCTTCGGGCAGCGCATAGTGGTTCACCCGCTTGCGTTCGAGGCCGAAATAGTCCGCAAAGGCGCCGACGGTGGTCTTGCCGAACGTGTAGAGGCCCCGTTCTACTTCCGCCGTCTGGGTGGAGCTGGCGGGGGCTGAGGGACCGTTGGCGTTCGACGCGGTGACGGCGACGCGGAGCGTGGAGCCGATGTCGGCAGAGTTGATCGCGTATGTCGCCGCGGTCGCGCCTTCGATCGGTATGCAGTTGGCTCCGGTAGCGTCGCAGCGTTGCCATTGGTAGGCGTAGCTTGTCGGGCTTTCTGTCCACGAGCCGTTGGCGGCGGTGAGCGTCTGTCCGGTCTTCGCGGTCCCGGTGATCGTCGGCGCCCCTGAATTTGCGGGCACGGAGCCCGGTTTGACTTCAGCGGTCTGGCTGGAGCTCGCGGGCGTGGAGGAGCCGGCGGCGTTCGACGCGGTGACGGCGACCCGGAGCGTGGAGCCGATGTCGGCCGATTTGACCGTGTACGTCGGTGCGGTGGCGCTTTCGATTGGGGCGCAGCTGGCCCCGGTCGTGTCGCAACGTTGCCACCGGTAGGCGTAGCCGGTCGGGCTTTCCGCCCACGATCCCGTGCCGGCGGTCAGCGTCTGTCCTGTCTTGGCGGTCCCGGAGATGGTCGGCGCGGCTGTGTTCACGGGCACGGAGCCTTTTTCCGCAGGGGTGTAAGTCGCGTACGTCGAGGTCTGCTCGGAGTCTGTGGAGGCCGTCCCGAAGGGGTTGCTGGGCCCCGAGGCGTAGGTGTTCGAATTGAGGTCGCGGCTGCTCGTGAGTGTGTCGAAACGGAACCCGGCGACGCCGCCGCTGCCGCCTGTGATAACGCCGATCCAGTAGTTGCCCTGCGAGAGCGTCGGGGGGATGGCGAACGGGAGGTCATACCAGCCGGCGGTGTTCGTGCTCTTGAATGTCAGCTGGGTGCTCGTGGCGAGCAGAGCTCCAGGACCGCCGCCCGAGTCTGCGTAGATCAGACCCTCGAGGACCTGCTGCCCAGCCGTTGTGGTGGGCGCGAGGTAGATGCTCAGCTTGCTCACCGTTGCATCGACGCTCAGGGCATAGCGGCTGACGCGCTTGCGGTTCGCGGCATAGACATCCGAAGAGGATCCGACGCTCGTCTTGCCGAAAGTGGCCGCGTTCTGTTCCACCACGGCCGTCGGCGCAGAGCTCGCAGGAGTCGACGGACCCGCCGCATTCGAGGCGGTCACGGCTGCCCGCAGGGTGGAACCCAAATCGGCTGCGCGGATCACGTAGGTCTGGGCGATCGCGCCTTCGATCGGTGCGCAGTTGGCTCCGCTTTTGTCGCAGCGCTGCCACTGGTAGGCGTAGCCGGTCGGGCTTTCGGTCCAGGACCCCGTGGCGGCTGTCAGAGTCTGTCCGGTGTTTGCGCTGCCGCTGATCGTCGGTACGGCCGTGTTCACGGGCACGGAGCCCTTTTCAGGGGTGTACGTCGCGAAGATCGACGCCTGCTCGGAGTCCTTCGTGGCAGCCCCGAACGGGTTGGTCGGGCCGCTGGCGTAGCTGTTTGTGTTGTATGCGCGGCTGTTCGCGACGCTGTCGTACCTGTAGCCCATGCCCTCGGTGCTCGTGCCGGTGATGAAGCCGATCCAGTAGTTGCCGGCAGCGAGCTTCACGGGACTCGAGAGCGGAAGCCCGAACCAGCCGGAGCCGTTAGTGGCGCCGGCATAGGTCACTTCCGTGCCGCTCGCCACGAGCGCGCCGGGCGAGCCTTGTGAGTCGGCGTAGATCACCGCCTTGAGCTGCTGGGCGGTCGGCGAGTTGACGCCGGGTACGGCATACACGCTCAGCTTGGTGACCGAGCCCGCGACCGGCAGCGTCGCGGCGTGGACGATCTTGTAGTTCGCGAACAGGCCGGTGTCGCTGGAGGCGCCGACGGTGCCCTTGCCAAACGTCGCTTCAGGCGGGGGTTCTTTGCAGCCGGGCAGCGCCTTGCACACGTTCAGGCGACCGCCCGTGATCACCTTTCCGGCGAGGGACGGCAACGGGTCGACGTTGCTGAGGATGTCGGACTTCAGTTCCGTCGCCGACAGCGAAGGTGACACCGAGACGATCAGCGCGGCCGCGCCGGCGACCTGCGGGGAGGCCATCGACCCGCCGCTGAGGTATCCGTAGGTGCCGTTGCGAAGCGTCGAGTAGATCGACGCGCCGGGCGCCGCGAGGTCGACCGTGTGCGGCCCGTAGTTCGCCCAGCTCGGCAGCTGGTCGTTGTGGTCGCTTGCCGTGACACAGATCTCGTTGGGACGGTCATAGCCGCACGGGTAGCGCCGCACGGAGAGTTCGTCGTTGTTGTTGCCCGTGTTGCCCGCCGCCGTGACGAACAGGATGTTGTTCGAGGCGAGGACGTCGATCTCTTCCGAGAGGGCCTGCGAGTAGGCGGTTCCGAAAAAAGTCGCCGAGTCGTTGACAACACGGACGTTGACGCCCGCCTGCTTGGCTGCGACGAACCACTGCAGCGCCGAGATCAGGCCGCTCGTCGAGCCGTTGGCCGTCGAGTCGAGCCACTTGACCGGGAGGATCGTCGTCTGCCAGTTCATCCCGGCCACTCCGGCGCCATTGTTTCCAACGGCTCCCAGGATGCCGGCGACGTGGGTGCCGTGCCCCCCGTAGGTTGCGTCGTCATCCATCGGATCGCAGCTGCTTGCGAGGACGTTGTAACCGTGAGTCCCCGCAGCGCAGCCGCCGATTCCTCCCGGGTTGCTCCAGATGTTCGCCGCCAGGTCGGGGTGGTTGTAATCGATGCCCGTATCGGCCTCCCCGATCACGATCGAGCGGCTGCCGGTGCTCACGCCCCATGCCGCGAGCGCGCGATCGTCGGCGCCCGAGGTCCCGGGGGCGGGTTCTCCGAGTTTCTCGTCGGCACCCTGGTTGGGGATGCTCTGCCCGGTGTTCGAGGATCCCCACTGCAGCGTGAAGGAGGGGTCGTTGGGCGTGGCGCTGGCGCGCATGAGATAGTCGGGCTCCGCGTAGGCCACGCTCGGATTGCGCCGCAGCCGCCGCACGACGGCGAGCACCTGCGAGTCGGGAACCCGCAGCTTCAGGGCGGGGATGAGCGGCTTCGTGGAACCCGTGCCCGCGTCGCGCACCGGGCGGGTGAGCGGCCCGAGATAGCTCGCGCCCTGGCCGCCGGCCGCCCGCTCGATCGCGTAGCGCTGCCCTCCGGTGACACCCGCGCGGAAGCCGACCAGGACGACTCCCAGACGGAACGGGTCGGGCGCCGACGTGGACGCTGCCGGTGCCGAGAACTTTCCGGCGAGCGCGTTTCCGGCACTCGAGGCGTTCTGCCTTGCGTGGGCGGGAGCGCGATCGTGCGGGGTCGTGCTGAGCGCGGCCGGCACGATCGCAGCCGCGACGGCGATCGCGAGGAGCGACGCGATGCCAGTTGCGCGGCGTCGGTGCCGTGTGCCTTGCTGCGGGTGAGCGCTACGATCCATCCCAGCGAATCCCTCCAGTGAGCGCCCGCGCTCGCATCCTTGCGAGCCGCCCTGGCGTCCCTACAGTGTAAAGGACTCAAAGCGCCGGCGCGAGCCTTTTCGAATCTTCGAAAACTGCCGCTAAGCGCGGGTGCTGGGGGTCATTTCGCCGGCGAGCGCGCCGGCTTCCACACGAGTTGGACCCGCTGGGTCTGAGTCGCGGGAGGGGCGGGGACCGACGCGAATATCGTCAGGTTGACGTAGAGACGTCCCGAGCCGGAGGCCAGGATCTTGCGGCCGATGGCGTTGGGCTTGATCGTCACCCGCACTGTGCCTCCCGGTTGCGCGGTGAAGGTGGCGGTTCCGATCGTGAGCGCCATCTTCTTGATGGAGGTCCGCGTCCCTCGCCCGCTGGTCTTGTTGACCTTGACCTTGACGTTCACGACGAGGGCGAGCCTGCTCGCGCAGGCGGTGGGTCCGCTGCAGCGCAGCCCCACCCTGATCATCCCGTGATGAACCTTCAGGTAGCGGCTTGTGACCGCGACCGTGCTCAGCTGCGGCGCCGGCGCCGGTGGTGGCGGCGGCGGTGCCGGGGCGGGCGGCACCGGCGGGGGGGGCGGACAGCCGGGCATCGCCCTGCAGACGTCCAGGCGGCCTCCCGCCTCGACCTTGCCCCGCAGGGAGGGAAGCGGGTCGGCGTTGTTGAGGATGTCGGCCCTCAGCTGTTCCGCGCTGAGCGCAGGGGCGACGGAGAGAATCAGGGCCGCCGCGCCCGACACCTGCGCGGCGGCCATAGAGCCCCCGCTGAGATAGCCATATTCGTGAAGGGTCGTGGAGAAGATGCTCTCTCCGGGCGCGGCCAGGTCGATGCCAGGACCGTAGGGCTCGTAGTTGGCCCAGGAGGGGAGTTCGTCGCGATTGTTCGTGGCGGTGACGCAGATCTCATTCGGAAGATCGTACGCGCAGGGGTAAAACGGTCTCACGCTGTTCCCCGCTGCAGTCACGAACAGGATGTTGTTACTAGCGAGTTCTTTGATCGCTTCCCTGAGCCCTGGCTGTTCGGTTTCGAAGTTGGGGGAGTCATTTACGACCCGTATGTTCACCCCTTCCTGCTTCACTTTGACCAGCCATTTCAGGCCCGCGATCAGGTCGCTCACCGCTCCGCCGGTCTTCGCCGACTGCAGCCACCTCACGGGCAGGATCGTGGTCTGCCAGTTCACCCCGGCGACCCCGGTTTCATTGTTTCCGACAGCGCCCATGATGCCGGCTACGTGGGTTCCATGTCCACCATAGCCTTCACTTTCGCTGTCCATCGGATTACAGGGGTTCAATAAGTCCAGGACGTTGTATCCATGCGTCCCAGCGGGACAGGCCCCCTTTCCTCCGGGGTTGTTCCAGATGTTTGCCGCGAGGTCGCGATGTAGATAGTCGACGCCCGTGTCGACCTCCCCGATCACGATCGAGCTGCTCCCGGTGCTAACCCTCCACGCTTCCGTGAGGCGATCATCGGCCCCCAAGCTGCCGGGCACTTCTTCTTTGAGTTCCTCAAACGGGGGTTCCTGAAGCGGGATCAACTGTCCGGTGTTGCTGTCTGCCCACTGGAAGCGGAAGAAGTTGTCGTTGGGCAAGGCGCCTGGCGCCTGCGGCACCCAGACGGCGAGCGCGCCGATGGCCAAGCCCAGGCAGGCGCCGGCGCAGGCTCGACGCTTGCGCCAACTGCTTCGATGCTCACGCATGATGATTCACAGCCCACCCCGAAAATACGTCATGCAGAGGGTCGTCGTACCCGCAAGCTTCAACGGGTAAGCAAGTGTATGGGAGCCCTGAGGCGTAGGGGCCGGTTGGTTGCCGTCTTGCAAGCGGTCTGTGGCCCCTTGCCGACGAATGATCGAGTCCGGCGGCGGGCCCCTTTACAATCGCTTCCCATGAGGCGCGCGCCATGGTAGGGACCGGCGACGCTTCGCCCACCGGGCGCTACCTCGAGTCCATCGGTGTACGCCCCACACCAAGGGCGACGTGTCCCTTTGACCCAGGTTACGATCCTGTGACGGTCGAGGCGCATCTGCAGCAGAGCGGCCATCTCATGGGCACGCTGAAGATCTCGATGGCGTGCTGGATGGTGGCCGAGGAAGGCGCCACTCGCCGCAAGATCGAGGCCGCACGCCGAGAGGGCGTGCCCACGGTGGCCGGGGGAGGCCCATTCGAGACGGCGGTCGCGCAGCGTGCGCTCCCGGCGTATCTCGACCTCTGCGCCGAGGTGGGGCTCACCCGGATCGAGTGCGGCGAAGGCTTCACGGACATGTCGCTCGCCCCGGCGGACATCGTGCGCCAGGCACGCGAGCGAGGGTTGGAGGTGGAGTTCGAGCTCGGCGAGAAGCACTCGGGGCGCTTCAGCGACGAGGAGGCCGACGAGCTGATAGCGAAGGGCAGCGGCTGGCTCGAAGCCGGCGCCGTGCGCCTCGTCGTAGAGGCGCGGGAGAGCGCGCAGGACGTCGGCCTGTTCACGGCTCCGGGGCAGTTCGACCCGGGCCAGGCCGATCGCATCGCTGGCGCCTTCGGCCTCGACACGGTCCTGTTCGAGGCGCCGAACAAGGCAAGCCAGTTCGCGCTGATCGACCACTTCGGGCCCGAGGTCCAGCTGGGGAACGTCCGCTTAGAGGAGGTTCTGCGAGTCGAGATCTACCGGCGTGGCCTGCACTCCGACGCGTTCGCCAACGAGAAGCTGCGACCTCGCGCGCCCGCGAGGGAACAGGCCTGAGGCTGGCTGCGCGTAGATGCCCACCGTCGCGATCGACTGCTTTCACGAACACCTCGCCTCTCCGACCGCAGAGGAGGTCATCGTCGCTGTCGACGTCATCCGCGCGACGACGACGGCCGTCACGGCCGCCGCTATCGGCAAGCCCCTCTATCCAGCGGGCTCGATCGAGGCGGCCGTCCGGCTCGCTGCGGACCTTGACCGCCCGATCCTGGCCGGCGAGCTGGGCGGGGTGCAGCCCTACGGGTTCGACCTCCAGAACAGCCCGACGCAGATCGAGGCGTTGGACGGGTCCGCGAGGCCGATAATCCTGCTGTCCACGTCAGGCACGCGCTTGATGGCCGAGGCCTCGCGGGTGGCGGTGACGTATGTCGCGTGCCTTCGCAACGTCAGCGCGCTCGCCAAGCACCTTGCCGGATCGCAGCGCCACGTGCGTATTCTCGGCGCGGACAGCAGGGGTGAATTTCGCGAGGAGGACCAGCTGTGCGCCGCGCGCATCGCGCGGAAGCTCGAGCAAGCCGGTTATCGCGCGGCCGATTCGGCCACGGAGCAGGTCCTCGCGCGCTTCGGCGAGGCGCCCGATGACGCGTTCATTGACGGTAAAAGCGCCAAGTACCTGCGCGACACCGGCCAGAATGAGGACCTTGCCTTCGTGCTGGAGCACCTCGATGACCTGGATCGCGTGTTCCTGCTCGAGGCAGGAGAGGTCCGGGCGGTGCCCTCAGCCTGACGGCGCCGACAGGTTGCCGGCAGCGGCGGAAGGGTAATACGGCGATCATGCGCGAGGTGTTGCCCGGCGTCTTTCACTGGTCCGCGATTCACCCGAGGATCCGCACAGAGGTCTCCTCCTATTGGATCGAGGACACGGGCGTGCTGATCGACCCGCTCGTGCCGCAGCCGGAGGGACTCGACTGGTTCGCGGGACGCGCGCTCGCCCCGACGGCGATCCTGCTCTCCAACCGCCACCACTATCGCGAAGCCGACCGCTTCGCCGAGCGCTTCGGCTGCTCGGTCTACTGCAACCGCCTCGGCCTGCACGAGTTCTCCGAGGGTGAGCCCGTGCATGGGTTCGACGCCGGGGACCTGCTCGCCGGCGGAGCGGTCGCCCACGATCTCGACGCCATCTGCCCCGACGATACGGCGCTGTTTCTGCCCGACAGGCTGGCGCTCGTGATCGCCGATGGGGTCGTGCGCGGAGGCCCGTACGGGCAGGACGGTCCGCTCGGGTTCGTCCCCGACTCGTTGATGGACGACCCGCTGGCTACCAAGCGCGGGCTGCTGGCCGCGTGCTCGAGCCTGCTCGAAGGGCTCGACTTCAGCCATTTGCTGCTCGCCCACGGCGGTCCGGTGATCGGCAGCGGCCGCGAGCGCCTTCAGGAGCTGGTGGACGCAGGCGGTCGCACCGCCTTCGAGATATAGCCCTGCGACGAGCTCGTAGCGCCCGCGAGCTGCGACGGTCAGGCCCGAAGTTCGAAGGCCCGCTCCGCTTCATCCACTACGTGGCGGGCAAGGGCCAGCGACGAGGTTGCGGCGGGCGACGGGGCATTGCGCAGGTGCAGAGCCCGGGGCGTCGCCGAGAGCAGGAAGTCATCGACGAGCTGGCCGTCGCGGCCAAGCGCCTGCGCGCGTACGCCGGCGAACGCCGGGCGCACGTCGGCGTCACGCAGCTCTGGCACGTAACGAGCCGCCGCGCGGAGGAGCGAGGACGGCTGCGCGGCGTGGCGCAGCTCGGCGACGCCGGTGCGCCAAGAGCGCGCGATCATACGCCACGTGCCTGGCCAGGCGAGGGTGTCCAGCAGGTCTCGCCGCCGCACGCGCCGGATGGCATATGCGTCGCGGGCGCCAGCGATCAGTGCCGTGGGGCCGATCAGGACCTCGCCGCCTATCTGCCTCGTCAGGTGGACGCCGAGGAACGGCAGCGACGGGTCCGGCACCGGATAGATCATCGAGCGCACCAGATCGCGGCGCTCGGGAGCGAGTCGCAAATAGGCGCCGCGGATGGGCACGATCCTCGGGTCCGGGTCGGCGCCCGCGGCGACCGCGAGCCGATCCGCCCAGGCTCCGGCGCAGAAGATCGCGTGACGGGCCTCGGTGAACCCGCCGCCGTGGATGAGACGGAGCGCGCGCGCTGTGGCCTCGATGCGTTCGATGCCGCAGCCCGTGGCGATGCGCCCGCCAAGCTCGAGCACATCCTCCGCGTAGGCGCGGGTGACCGCCTGAAAATCCACGATGCCCGTTGCGGCCGAGTGAAGCGCAGCGATCCCGCGCGCGTGCGGCTCGAGTGCCTCGATCCCCGCTCGGTCGACCCATCGCAGACCCTGCACCCCGTTGGCGATGGCGCGGCGCTCGAGGTCGCGAAGCCGCGGCAGCTCCGAGGCGCGAGTTGCGACTATCAGCTTGCCGCATCGATCGTGCGCGATGCCCCGCTCGGCGCAGTACCGATAGAGCTCGCGCGCTCCCTCGACGCAGAGGCGCGCCTTCAGCGAGCCCTCCGAGTAGTAGACGCCCGCGTGCAGCACTCCCGAGTTGTGGGCGCTCTGATGCGTGCCCAGCTCGTGCTCCCGCTCGAGCAGGCAAACCGAGGCGGTGGGGAGGCGTCCGATGAGCTCCCGCGCGACCGCCAGTCCAATCAATCCACCGCCGACGACTGCGAGGTCGCAGCTCTCCGGAGGGCCAACGTTCAGCGGACCAGATACGCCCACCCGGGCAACGCTACCTTGGCAGCGCCCCAGGTCCGCCCGGCGCGGTGGCTGCTGCCGCATCGACGAGACCGGCTCCGTAGAGAGCCTGATCGCTCGGCCCGCCGAGCTTGCGCGCGGTCGCACGGAGGCGCGCCGTAATCTGCGTGGGCGTCGGATGACGACCGAGCACACCGCTCGCGATCACGAGTGCCGCGGTCGCCGAGACATGAGGGGCGGCCATCGAGGTGCCTTCATAGCCGGTGGGCACGCCGAACACACGTGGCGAGCTGCCGGTGAAGGTCACCTGATAGATGTCGCGGCCCGCAGGAAGGTCCGGGTGGCAGTTCGGATCGCCGGGCAGGCTGGCATCCGCGCCGCCTCCCGGCGCGACGAGCGTGAGCCCGCTGCCGTCGTTGGAGTAGCCGGCGAGGCAGCCGTGCTCGGTCGTCGCTCCTACCGAGACGACGGTGGCGGCCCGCGCGGGGAAGGCGATCGCGGTGTGACCCTCGTTGCCGGCGGCGCCGACGACGAGCACGCCGCGCCGGTGCGCGTAGCGCAGCGCTTCGATCAGCTCTGGGATGTCCGACGCCGTCACGCCCGGGGAGAACTCGAGGCTCAGGTTGATCACCCGTGCGCCATGGCGCGCCGCGAAGATCACCCCCTCGGCGATCGTCGAAGCTTCGCCTTCACCCTGGCTGTCGAGCACGCGCACAGGCATCAGCCGGGCGCCGAACGCGAGCCCTGTGAGCCCGCGCCCGTTGTTCGTGGCCTCTGCGATCGTCGATGCCACGAACGTCCCGTGGCCGTTGCGATCGTTCGGAAACCGATTCCTCTCCACGAAGTCGTAACCGCCGACGAACTCGCCCGCGGTGAAGTCCGGCGAGCGCCGGAAGGGCCCGCGGTTGGCGTAGGCGACGCCGGTGTCCAGAACGGCGACGATGACGCCATGCCCGCCGGGTGCCCCATCAGCCGCCACGTTCGCCCATGCTTCGGGCGCGTTCACGCCGAATTCGCCGGCGAAGTTCCATTGCACTTCCTTCCAGCCGCCCGCCGCGTGGCTGACGCCTGGGTCGTTCGGGATGATCTGGCCGGTCGCGTGGGCGAGATAGTCAGGCACCGCCCAGGCGACGTCGGGCGAGCGGCGAAGGTGCTCGAGAGCGGAGGCGACGCTTACGCCAGGGGCGAGCTCCACGACGCGAGTGCGTGGTTCGGCGGGGAGGCGGTCGTCGGCTCCGGCGCCGGCGCTGCTCGCAGACCTGGCATTGGTCGAGGTCCCCCGGACGTACGCGACGACGACCTTGTCGGGCGCATAGGCGCCAGAGTGACCGGCGATCGCCGAGCCGGGCGAGGCGCAGAGGGCGCCGGCGGAGAGCGCCACGCTGCACACGGCGCGGGCGAGCAAACGCCGATTCGCGCCGCGGGCGCGGCGATTCTGGGGAGGACGGTCCATGGGCGGTATCGGTAATGATGAACGTGCCGAGGCCGTGCGGCGGAAGGCACTGTCGCAGACACCGCGGGCAGATCGATGAGCGAACGGTTCTTCCCACGCGAGGACTACTTCATGCGCCTCGCGCTTCGCGAGGCCGAGCGTGCATTGGAACACGAGGACGTTCCGATCGGCGCGGTGGTGGTGCGCGACGGAGAGGTGATCGCCGCCGCACACAACGAGCGCGAGCTGCGCCGAGACCCGACGGCGCACGCGGAGATGATCGCGTTGCGGGAGGCCGCTCGCGCTGTGGGCGCGTGGCGGGTGCTCGACACGGTCATCTACGTCACGCTCGAGCCCTGCGCGATGTGCGCCGGGGCGATCATCCTCGCTCGGGTGCCGCGAGTCGTCTACGGTGCCAGCGACCCGAAGGCGGGAGCCGCCGGAAGCGTTCTGGATGTGTTGAACGAGCCGCGGCTGAACCACCGTCCAGAGGTTGCCGGGGGTCTGCTGGCCGGCGAGAGTGCCGAGCTGCTCAGCTCCTTCTTCGCCGATCGGCGTTGACGCCGGCGGGATCGCTGCCGGCTGGGCCGGCGCATGGCCGGCCCTCGCTGGGACATCATCCACTGATCAAATTCAAATCCGCCAAGACCCTCGCACGGGATCGTGCAACGGTTCCGAGGCCGCGGTGGGCCTCAGCGCTCTTGATCGTCGCTGTGGCTGGCACAATCGTGTTGCTGGCCCTCGCAACGCTCTCGGCTCTGCTTGCACCGAGCGCCCACCGACAGGAGCCCTCGAGCGGCCGCAGCCGCCCGACTGGCGCGACTGGAACCAACGCCGCCAAGGGTCTGCCCCAATACAGGCTGGACGCCGCGAGCTTCTTCGACTCCTTCGGCGGCGAAGAAGCCTGGCTCAAGGCCCACGTCGCCTCGATCAAGGCCTATGCGCCTTTCGGCGATCGCTACGTGAAATACGGGCTGCCGGTGCTCAGCTACCACGATCCCGCCACCGAAGGCTTTGCTCCGCTCACCGCTGCGAGCATCGAACGCTACGTGAGGAAAGTCAAACGCGACGCGGGCGCGGGATACGCGGGGCCGTTGGTGGACGACGCGAACTGGTCCGTGAGCTTTCGCGACGGCACGCAGTCCAGATCCCTTGAACCCGAAAAGCACGAACTCGCCGATCTGATCGAAGCGCTGCGCGCCGCCCAGCCCGGCGCCAGCATCGAGATGAACAGCCAATATCGCGATATCTGGGGGCTCATGAAGGCTCACGACTCCGACGTGGAACGTGCGCTGAGGTCGGTCAACGTCGTGACGAAGGAGTTCGGCGTGGGTCCCACGGCCGCGATTTCGACGCCGACTGAGTACGCCGAATTCTTTAACTATGTCGACGCATTGCACGCGAGGGGCGTCCACGTGAACATGGGGACCGACTATCACCACAGCGAACCCTCGGAATGGGAGTACAACCTCGCCACATACTTCATGTTCAACGACGGCCATGACTACTTCGGTGTCACGCAGACACCGCGCAACTGGTGGCCCGGATTCAGCGTCAATCTGGGCGACGCGACCTCGCCGCGGAGACGGTCACCGTCGGGCGTGTGGACGCGCTCGTTCTCGAGCGGAGTCGTGTTCACCGTTGAGCCCGGTGCGCCTACTCAGAGGATCGCGTTGCCCCGACCGATGAAGACCGTCTCGGGCGACACCGTGAGCTCGATCACCGTGGCCGCGTCGCATGGCGCAGTTCTGCACACCTAGGAGTCGCCGTGATCGGCGAGCGGGCCAGGTGTTCGGATTCCGGATTCCGGGTCTAGTGCGGGTGAGTCAACGAGCGTGGAGAACGATCACGCGGTAGCCCGAGCGCGAGGGCTGGTAGCCCGCGGCGCCCAGGTACACCGCGCACACGCGGTAGCGAGATGCGGCTCGTAGATTCACGAGGCTGACGAAGCGCCCGCTTGCGCCGACCGCCGCTGTCAGACGTCTGACGGCTATCCATCTGGATCCGTGCCGCCGGTCGATCTGGATCGCGACTGTGCCCTCTGTGGCGTGGTTGACCAGCCCACGGATCCTGGTCAGCACCGCTCTTAGGGGTGCAGGGCGATGGCCGCGGCGGCTTGCCTGGTGCGTACGTGGGCCCGGGTGGAGATGTCGACTCGTGTGACGTCGTCGGGCAGGAGATCCAGTGCGGCCTTGCGAATGCTTCTTGCCAGTGCCGCCGGCAAAGGAGCCGCGCTTCGGCCTCGGATGCGAGCCCACTGTGCTGGTTTCCACGATCGTGCGGGTTGGGATCATGGTCGCTCCCTCGGCCGAAGGCTGTGTGGGCGCGGGCGCATTGCCCGTAAGCACGACGCCTGAGGCGGCCGACAGCGTGACGGAACCGACCGTGTTGCCGCTCGCGTCCTGCATCGGGGTTGGCAGGGAGATCGCTCGGGTAGCCGCTCCCGGCGGGTTGACGAGCACCATTCCGCCGGCGAAGTCGCGTCGCAGGGCGCCGCCCCAGACGTAGCGAGCGCCGGTGGCCTGGCCGAGGTTGACATTCCAGCCCGTCCACCAGTTTTCCGGTGTCTGGTCGTTGCCGCTGACGGCGTCGTTGCCGGTGGAGGTCAGGAAGTAGCTGGCAAGGTTGTATTCCAGGCCCTGCTGGTCGTTGGCGGTACCGGCTAGAACGGTGCCACGCCCGAGCGCGTGAACCTGGTCTACGTACGCAAGGAACGCGTTCAGCGACCACGGCCCGTTTCCGCCGGTCAGCCCGGGGTCGTTGACCCCGCGCTCGAGGTTGACGTAGTTGGCCGATTCGATCTCGCGACGAATGCTCGGGTCGCTGCTGCCGGCGTCGCCGTTGGCAAACCAGATCGCGTTGTGGACGATCTCGAAGCTCGGGAGGGCGGCGCGTACTTCGACCATGAATTCGGCCATGTAGGCGCGCCAGGCGGAGGCGGTGATCGGCTGACCGTTCGCTCCGATCGGGAGGAGTTGATGTTCTTCGCCGTTGCCGACTCGCTCTTCCATGTTGACGTCATCGACGAACAGCCCGCGGTAGCCGTGCGAGAGCTGAGCTTTGGCTTCTTCGATCCAGTAGCGACGAAAAGCCGGGCTGGAGATGTCCCCCGCGTACTGCGGACAGCTTCCGTTGGAGCAGCCATAGGGGATGTACAGGTCGTTGCCCGCCGAGTCTTTGAGGATCCATTCTGGGTGCTGGGTGGCGAGCTGGCTTCCTTTGTAGATCGCGTACGCGTCGCGATACATCCACCCTTGGCCATACCAGCTCGTCTTTTCGTCGAAGTAGGGTGACCAGACGATCATGCGCCACATATGCGAGCCGAGCCAGGCGCGTGTGCTCGGCGAGGCGCTGGCGGTGTAGACGTTGAAGGAGGAGTCGGCGGTGCGCACGAAGTGCACCGTCCCGGCGGTGTCCGCGGCGGCGTTGGCGGTCAACCCTGAGCCGCACGCTGTCGCCAGCGCGACGGCGATGATCCCAATCGCATGATGCCGACGTCGGCGCATAACTCGCTCCCTTCGGTGGCTGGGCTATCTCCAAGGAGATCCCTGGCTTTGCGTCCCCGACTCGCGTCGGGTTTGCCTTTGTCGTGGGTGGGCCTTGCTCCCACACCCTCGGCAGCAATCGCCGTCTGATTTAGTGTCGGCGGCATTCATGCGGATGGTGCTCGGCGGGGGCTGCTTCTGGACGAATTTCCGATCCAGGCGCCGAGCACACGCGCTGCCGGCGCGGCGAGGGAGGATCATTTAGCCTGGTCAAAGCCCCCGGAGGGGTGGCAGAGCGGTTGAATGCGGCGGTCTCGAAAACCGTTTCGGGGGGTTTTCCTCCGACGAGGGTTCGAATCCCTCCCCCTCCGTTCTTGTGATGTCTCAAGCATCGGGGACGGATGGTTCCGACATCGCGGACGTGAAGACGGTGCGGTCGTCAGATAGCACCAGTCCGGCGCTAGACGGTTTGCGCGGTGCTCACGTTGAGCTGCTTGAGCAGGTCGCGTAGTTTCGCGACCTTCGCAGGCCCGAGTCGCTGTTCCCAGTCGGCCTCGACTTCGAGGACGATCTCGCGCATGGCGTGTCCGGCCGCTTGACCTCGCTCCGTGGCGTGCACGCGCTTGAAGCGCTGGTCGTCGGGATCCCGCAAGCGCGTGATGTACCCGAGTCGCTCCAACTCCCCGAGCAGGTAGTTCATCGCCTGCTTGCTCATGCGAGCGTGCCTGGCCAGGTCCAAGGGGCGCTGGTTCTCGGGTCCCGGATACTGGAAAATATCGAGATGCGCCGCGACTAGATCGCTGAATCCGCGCTCGTGGAGGCCGGCAAGCATGCGTTCGCGCACCACTTCGAAGGGCATGCGCAGCAGCGCGCCGATGAGTGGCGGGGGCGGCGTGGCAGAGTTGGCATCGACTACGGTCAAGTCACTTGACAGCATAACGGTTCGGGTGTACGGTAGTCAAGCAACTTTACTCATGCCCGAAGGGAGACCAAAGTGCACGCAGCTGCGAAAGAGACCATCACGGTAGGTCAGCTCGGCGTCCGGTTCCTCGTCGAGGCTGGTGACTCGAACGGGAGCGCAGCCGTCTTCGAGTGCTACGTCCCAGCGAGCTCGAGGATGCCGGCGCCCCACAGCCACGACGCCTTCGAGGAGACGATCTATGGGCTCGAGGGCGTCACAACCTGGACGGTCGACGGCGAGACGATCGAGATCGGACCCGGTGAGGCGGTGTGTGTCCCACGTGGCGCGATCCACCGATTTGAGAACCGCGGCAGCATGGACGCGAAGTTCCTCGCGATCGCCACCCCCGGCGTTTTCGGGCCCGACTACTTCCACGAGATCGGCGAGGTTCTAGCCGCCTCCGCAGGCGGTCCACCGGACCTCGCTGCCGCGGCTGAGGTGATGCGCCGCCATGGCCTTACCCCGGCCCAGCAGGCATGACCTGAGCGCATGGACGCCCCGCCACTCCTGGGCGTGGTCGACCATTTGATCAGTTTCCGGAGCTGCGGATTTCGCACTTCTACTTGGCGACTGCGCCGCCAATGGCGCCGCGCGGGTCGTTCCCGAACGGCTTCGCCGCGGGAGCGCACGGCGCGCTCTACGTCTCGAACTGGAGCATCGCGCCCGCCTTCAGCGGTGGCGGCCCGACCGGCGAAGCGGTCCGCATCACGCCGTAAGCCCACGTCCGCAGTGCGCGGCGCGGTAGCCGCGCACCAGGCCTGGGGCACCCGGCCGCCGATCTCAAAGTGCACGATCGGCGGCTCGGTTTCGCCTGTGTGCGGCGCGGGAGGCTGGCGGCAGGTTGATCTAGACGAACTCTGCTGCGAGGCGTCTTGACGCCTTGAGTCCCCCCGAAGCGGCTCTTGACAATATATCGGGGCGATGTATCATGCAGAGCTATGCCGACCCCCGACCCGGAGCTTCCACCCGTCGAGCTGAGCGCGACCGGCCGCGTCATCCTCGGGCTCATCCCGTTCGGCCGGCGCACGGGCTATGACATCAAGACCTTCGTCGACAGGACGACGCGCTATTTCTGGGCGGCGAGCTACGGCCAGATCTATCCGGAGCTCAAGCGCCTTGAGGATCAAGGCCTCGTGCGCGGACGGCCGGAGCCCACGGGCGGCCGCGCGCGCACCGCTTACGAGCTGACCGAGGCGGGTGAGGCGGCGCTCAAGCAATGGCTCGCGTCCGACGAGGAGCAGCTGTACGAGCTCCGCGACGAAGGAATGCTGAAGCTCTTCTTCTCCGACAGCCTGCCCGAGCGGCGGATCGACATCGTGCGTGCGATGCGCGTGCGCGAAGAGCGCGCCCTCGCACACCTGCGTGGGATCGAGCCGCACGCGAAGAAGGGGCCGGCCGGGTCCTACCTGACCCTACAGCTGGGGATCGGCCTCACCGAATGGACTATCAACTGGTGCGAGGCGACCGAACGTCAACTCGCCGCCGCGACCGAACAGGAGTAGGCCCATGCTCACCAAGCTCGCGACGTTCGTGCACGCCCACGGCCGCCGGGTGCTGCTCGTCGCGGTCCTCGGAGCCGCGATCGCCGGCGCATTTGGCTTCGGCGTGGAAAAGCACATGAGCCCCTACGGGGCCAACGACCCCGCCACGCAATCGGTGCAAGCCGCGAATCGCTTTGAGGCCGCGGCGCATCGCAAGATCGAACCCGGAGTCGTGGCGATCGTGAGCGATGGCGACGTTGCCCGCCCCGATGTGCGACGACGCGTCGAGCAGGTCGCCGGTGAGCTGCGGGCCGAGCCTGACGTCGCAAGCGCCGTCAGCTTCTACGAGACGCACGACCCCGCGACGGTCTCGCGCGATCGCCGCTCGACGTACGTCATCGCCTACTTCAAGCCACGCTCGGACAGGCAACTGAAGGACGCCGCTCAACGAATCGAGAATCACTTCGCCGGAGCGCAAGACGTGCGGCTGGGCGGGCAGCAGGTCGCAGACGCGCAAGCGAATACGCAGGTCGGCCACGATCTCGCGCACGCCGAGCTGCTCGCGTTCCCGTTCATCTTCCTGCTGTCGCTGCTGTTCTTCCGGTCGCTGGTCGCGGCGCTGCTGCCACCGCTGCTCGGCGGGCTGGCGATCGTCGCGACGTTCTTCGTGCTGCGAATCGTCTCGGGCTTGGCTGACCTGTCGGTCTTCGGGCTCAACTTGGTAACAGGCCTGGGCCTCGGGCTCGCGATCGACTACAGCCTGTTCATGGTCTCGCGCTATCGCGAGGAGTCGGTCATCTCGGGCTTCGGCGTCGAGACACTGAGACGCACGCTCCAGACCGCGGGGCGTACTGTGCTCTTCAGCTCCGTGACGGTCGCGGCAGCGATCGCCTCGTTGGCGATCTTCCCACAGCGGTTCCTGTACTCGATGGGGATCGCGGGAGCGATCGTGGCGGTCGTGGCGGCCGCGCTGGCCCTGGTCGTGCTGCCAGCGCTACTAACCGTGCTCGGTCCACGCGTCAACGCGCTCGCGCCCAAGCGACTGCAGCGCGCGGCGGACCGCGACGCCCGGCCGGCAAAGAGCGGCGCCTGGTACAGGCTGGCGCAGCTCGTGATGCGCCGCCCCGGAAGGATCGCGGCGGTCAGCGCGACACTGCTTATCGCACTCGGGATTCCGTTCACCGGCATCAAGTTCCTCACGGCCAACGCAAGCGTGCTGCCTCGCAGCGCGAGCGCGCGCCAAGTCGACGAGGCGCTCGCGCGCGACTTCCCGCCAAACCGAACCTCACCCGTCGAGGTCGTCGTGGGCGCGTCCGCCGGCTCCTCGCAGGTCCAGTCGATATCGGCGCGGATCAGCCGGCTGCCCGACGTCTCCGCGGTCGCCCGCGCGCAGCCGGCCGGCGCCAACGATGCGCTGCTCGGCGTCGCGTCGATACGGCGCCCGCTCAGCGATTCGACAAAGCAACTCGTGCGCGACATCCGTGCGATCCGTGCGCCCGTCTACATCGGCGTGGCCGGTCAGACCGCCGCGTTCCTCGACCTCGAGCACAGTCTCGGCGCGCACCTGCCCGCGGTGCTAGCGGTGATCATCGCCGCGACGCTGATCGTCCTGTTCCTGTTCACGGGGTCGGTGATCCTGCCGTTCAAGGCCGTGCTGATGAACATGCTCAACCTGAGCGCCGTGCTCGGAATCCTCGTGCTGATCTTCCAAGACGGCCGCCTGCAGGGACTGCTGTCGTACTCCAGCCAGGGCGCGCTCGACGCGACGCAGCCGATCGTCCTCGCCGCAGTCGCCTTCGGCCTCGCTACCGACTACGGCGTCTTCCTGCTGTCGCGCATCAAGGAGGCGCGCGACAGTGGGGTCTCAGATTCGGAGGCCGTCGCCGTCGGGCTGGAGCGAACCGGGCGGATCATCACCGCAGCCGCGGTCCTGTTCGCCGCCGCGATTGGAGCGTTCGCCACGTCCAAGCTCGTGTTCATCAAGGAGCTCGGAGTCGGGACCGCCCTTGCGGTGTTGATCGACGCCTCGATCATCCGCGCCCTGCTGGTGCCGTCGCTGATGGAGCTGCTGGGCTCGTGGAACTGGTGGGCGCCGAGACCTCTGCGGCGCCTTCACGATCGGATCGGACTCCACGAGAGCGGACCGACAGCTATCAAAGCCCCGAGATCCGAGCCCGCGTCTGCCACGGCCGCGGCGCGCAGCTGATCCGACCGTCAAGCCAAAGGAGACCACGCCATGACCAACATCGATCCCGCGCTCGAACGCAACCGCGCCTTCGCAGCCGCGGGCGGCCACGAAGGGGCCGTCGTCTTCCCCAACCTCCGCCTGTTCGTGGTCACGTGCCTCGACCCGCGCGTCGACCCCGCGCACTTCCTCGGCCTCGGCCTCAGCGACGCGATCGTCGTCCGCAACGTCGGCGGGCGCGTCACCCCGGAGGTGATCAACGACGTCGCCTTCATCGGCCAGATCGCCGAGAACGTCCTCCCCGACGGACCCCTGTTCGAGGTCGCCGTGATCCACCACACCCAGTGCGGAGCCGGCGCGCTCGCCGACGACACGTTTCGCAAACGCTACGCCGAGCGGACCGGCGCCGACGAATCGACCCTGCGCGAACGAGCCGTCCTCGATCCCGCTGCGACCGTCACACGCGACGTCGAGCGCCTCCGCTCGGCGCCCCCGGTCTCGCCGCGCGTTCGCGTGTCCGGCCACGTCTACGACGTGGTCACCGGCCTAGTGGAGACGATCATCCCCGCCGATCGCGTGGCCGCGCGGACCGTCGTCTGACTCAGGCCTGCCGGGCGCAGAGACGGGGGTCCAACTAAAGGACGCGTTCATGACCCCGTGTTCCCTGGCCTTTATTTACGTATTCCGGCCTCGACATCAATAACGTCCCAGCCGGCGGTGTCAAACAGAAGCGAGCTTGAATAGAGGCTCCGCCGCCTCAGGCGTGCGGTCGGCCCTCCGAGGACCGTTTACTGGTGGCCGTCTCGGTCCCCTGGCGCCAGGAAGGCATGAGAAATCCTCACGCCTGAGGGCCTGCGAGAAACCCCCCGCGCGCAGCCGCCGCGACGGCCTCGCGTCCGCCGAAGCGCCTGCGCCGCCGGGTGTACTCGGCCAGACACTCCTCGAGCGCCACGCGAGTGAAGTCGGGCCACAGCTCGTCACGGAACACCAGCTCGGAGTACGCGACCTGCCAGAGGAGGAAGTTCGACAGCCGCTTCTCGCCGCTGGTGCGGATCACGAGGTCCGGGTCGTGCATCTCGGCGCAGTGCATCAGCCTCGCGAATTCGGCTTCGCCACCGCCGCGGTAGCGGTCGGCCGCGCCGAGGATCTCATCGCGCCCTCCGTAGTCGAACGCAACGTACACGCCAAGCCCGTCGTTGGCCGCCGTGAGCGCTTCGCTGGCGTGCATCGCGCACGTCAGCTCGTCTCCGGCCCGATCCCGCCGTCCGATGAACCGAACCCGCACCCCCTGCTCGTGCAGCTTGGGTGTGTCCGCCGCAATGCGCCTGGCGAGCATCGAGAGCACCGCCGCCACCTCTTCGGCCGGCCGCGCCCAGTTCTCGGTCGAGAACGCATATAGCGTGAGCTCCTCGATCCCGAGGTCGACCGCGTCTGCGATCCGGGCGATCACGGCATCGGCCGCCGCATCGTGTCCGGCGCTGACCGCGAGCCCGCGGGCCAGCGCCCATCGTGCGCTTCCATCGCTCACGATCGCCACGTAGCGCGGATGCTGCCCGCCGTTTGCTCCTAGGCCGTTCTCGATGACGGCGCGTGTGGCTGAGGGTCCCCCCGCTTGCATGCTCGCCGGATCGTAGAGCCGCGGGTGCCCGAATCCCTAACGCGAACTTTCTACCCGTTGACTTATCGACGCCGCGCGGGCGCTAGAGCATGTCCGCAATGCCCGGGTTCGTGCCACCCGCCCGAGTCCTGATCGCATCCTTGTCGGGACTCTGTGCCCTGATCGTGTTTCCCGGCGCGTCGCATGCCGCTCACGCCCACACGGCACGAACCGTCAACCTCTCAGAGAACGCGCGCCTTCACCGCACGAACCGCCCAAGCGGCGTGCACCTCGATGAGCAGGGCTATGCCTCCGGGACCATCAGCGGGACGATCTACATCCACCTTAAGGTCTACGCCAACCATGTGAGCGCCGAAGTGAACATCTATCCGCACGGGGGCTCGCTGACCGCCACCGGCTCGGCCGGCTACCACGTCAACGGCGGCTATGCCCCGTTCTCCGGGACGATCACGGTGCAGCGCGGCACGGGCACATACGCCCATGCCAGCTCTGGCGGGCTGCGCTTCACCGGTTCGATCCAGCGCTCGAATGACTCGGTCACGGTCCAGCTCTCCGGACGCCTGAGCTACTGAGCCCGGCGCAAGCGTGCCCAGCTCGAGATCGCTGACCGTACGTTGGCTCAGTAGGGCGACCGCCGGCGTGCTTGTGGTCCTCGTCGCCGCGATGGCACCCGCAGCGGCCGGCGCGGAGACCGCGACGCTCCACGCGTCGTTCTCGCCCGACCGCCTCGGGGCGAGCACCACGATCGGCTTCTCGTTCAACCTTGCGGCCTCGGGCGGCGGGCTCCCGGCACCCCTGTCGGCCATCAGCCTGCGCCTGCCGCCGGGCATCAACTACCTCTCGACGACGCTCGGCCTTGCGATCTGCCAGCCCTCCGTGCTCCAGGTCCGCGGTCCCTCCGGCTGTCCGCCGAACAGCCGGCTCGGCTCGGGCAGCGCGCTCGTCGAAGTCCCGTTCGGCACTGGCGCCGGCAAAGAGATCCCGGAAATCGCGGCCCTCATGGGGCCCCCCGCACACGAAAACATCGTCGTGCTCTTCTACGCGAACGGCCTCGCGCCGATCCTCGCCCAGATCGTGATGCAGGCCGAACTGATCGCCGGCACCGATACGACCCCGGGCCGCCTCGACACCCAGGTGCCCCTGATCGCGAGCGTCCCAGCCGGCCCACCCGTCTCGATCCTCTCTGTCAGGGCCAGCATTGGGCCCGCCGGCCTCACGTATTACGAAAATCGCCACGGCCATCGCGTCGCCTTCCACCCCCGCGGCGTCTCGGTGCCCGAGCACTGCCCTCGCGGCGGCTTTCGCTTCTCCGCCCGCTTCGCCTTCACCGACGCGAGCACAGCCACCGCCGCCTACTCGGTCCCCTGCCCGCCCCGCCACCGTTAGCCCCAGCCCGATGCTGCTTGCCGTGGGAGAGGACCCGCCGAGACAGATCCGCCCAGCCGCGCTCGCCCGGCTTGGCGAGCGGTTGACTCTCTCGGGGGTCTTCGTGCTGCTGGCCCTTCGCTACTGGCTGATCGTTTTCCCGCTAGCCGCCCGGGAGATCCGGCGGCTGCGCGCGGCGGCAGTCAGGATCGCCGATCCGACGCACCGTCGCGTCGCACTCGCCGCACTGTCAAAGCGGAGCAACATCGAGGGCGCCGCGGCGTTCGCCGCGCTGCTGCCACGCGCGCCGCGGACGAATGCGCTCCGGGCGCTCGTCGCGTTCCAGTCCATCTACAACTATGCCGACGCGCTTGCCGAGGAGCCGTCCGCTGAGTGCCAGAGCTCCGCCGCGCGCGCACACGCCGCCATGCTGCTCGCCCTGTCCGCGCGCGCGAACCCGCCACTGCCGGAGCCCGGCGAGCTGGCAACGCCCGACCGCCCCTACCTGCTCGAGCAGGTGCTGCGTTGCCGTCACGCCTTGGCGGCCCTGCCGTCGGTCGACCTCGTGATCGCTCCCGCGCTGATCGCCGCCACGGAGATTTGGGCGTTCCAGGCTCACAGCTCGGTCGTCCCCAAGCGCATTGAGAGCTGGGCACGCTCGCGGCCCGCAGCGCCCGGCACGATGAGCTGGTGGGAGTCCGCCGGCGCGGCCGGATCGTCACTGAGCGTCCACGCCCTGATCGCCGCCGCGGGAGCGCCCACGCTCGACACGCACACCGTTGAGCGGCTCGTAGCTGCCTACGGCGGTCCGATCGGCGCGCTTCACTCGCTGCTTGACAGCCTCATCGATGAGTCCGAGGACGCTCGCATCGGCCAGGCGAGCCTGATCGGCTTCTACTCCTCGCGACTCGCCGCCGCCGATGCGATGGGTCATCTGGCGGCGCGCGCCATGCTCGCCACACGCAGTCTGCCCCATGCACGCGCCCATGCGGTGCTCGTCGCCGCCATGATCAGCCTCTACACCTCGGATCCGCATGCGCGCGAGCCGGCGGCGGCCCCCATCGCTCGGGCGGTACGGGCCGCGGTCGGCCCGACCGCAGCCCCGGTCGACGCCGTCTTTGCGCTGCGTCGCCTTGCCGCGCGCGTTGCGCGCCCCCGCCCCGGCGATCGCCGCGCCGAGCAGGAGACCGTCGAGACCCCGCAACCTGCGCCCTCCCGTGCGGACGCGGCCTGAGCCGCCGGCCCGGCCGCAGGAGCGAGCCAGATGCTCGAGCTAGTCGACCTCGTCAAGCACTACGAGACGCCCGGGGCTCAGCCGGTCCGCGCCGTCGATGGCGTCTCCCTCGGCGTCAACGAGGGGGAGATGATCGCGCTCTATGGGCCGTCCGGATCGGGCAAGACGACGCTGCTTCTGATGGTGGCGGCGCTGCTGGCGCCCACCAACGGCCGCGTGCTGCTGGACGGGCGCGAGATCAGCTCGCTGTCCGAGCGCGAGGCCTCTCACTTTCGCTTGACGCAGCTCGGCTTCATCCGCCAGAGCTTCGACCTGATGCCCGGTGTCAGCGCGATCGACAACGCGGTGCTGAAGCTCCTCGCGACCTACCGTTGGCGCGAGGCGCACCGGCGCATCGAGCCGCTGATGGAACGTCTCGGTCTCGCCGGCCGTCTGCGTCACAGCTCCGAGACCCTTTCGATGGGTGAGCGCCAGCGGGTGATGATCGCGCGCGCCCTCTCCACGGAGCCGAGCCTGCTGCTCGCCGACGAGCCGACCGGAAGCCTCGACAGCGCTCGCAGCGAGGAGGTGCTCGCGCTGCTGCGTGAGGTCGCGCGCGAGCGCGCCGTCACGGTCGTGCTCGTCAGCCACGATCCGCTCGCCGCGAGCTACGCCGACCGCGTCCTCACCCTGCGCGACGGGCGCCTTCACCTGCAGGCGGGGTTCCCCGGCGGCGTTCCCGCTCCCGCCGGCCCCTCGACCCGGCCCACGTGAGCCCCGCCGCGCCGCCGCCGACCCGGCCGAGACGCGGCCACGTCAAGTTGCAGGCGTGCGGGATGGGTCCCGCGAATCTCCTTCACCTCTACATCGTGCGCCTCCGCGCCCGCGCTCCGCAGGAGCTGCTGGCCCTCGTCGGCATCGCCGCCGGCGTCGCGCTCCTGTTCGCTTCGCTGGTCGCCAGCAACAGTCTCACCGGCTCGATCGCCGACCTCAACGCGGGCATCGTCGGCCGCGCGACGCTGCAGCTGAGCGCCCGCGGCCCGCAGGGGTTCCCGGCCGCCGTCCTCGCCCGCGTCCACGCGATCCCCGGGGTGCGCGCCGCCGCCCCGCTGCTTGAACTCGACGGGCAGCTGAGGGGCCCGCGCGGCACGGCGGCCGTGCAGGTGATCGGAGCCGATCAGACGCTGGGCTCCCTCGACGGCCGGCTCGTCCGTCGCGTCGCGCTCACTCCGTTCCCCGGCCTCGGGGCGCTCGTGCTGCCCGCGCCGCTCGCGCACACACTCGGCGCGAGCACCGAAGGACCGGAAATGACGCTTGACCTCGCTGGCCGCCGTAACACGGTGGCGCTGTTCTCCACTCTCACCACGTCGGAGATCGGGGGCCTCGCGCAAACTCCGCTCGCCGTCGGCCCGCTCGAATGCGTACAGCAGCTCTCCGGCCTGGCCGGGCGTCTCACGCGCATCCTGGTCGAGCCGGCGCCCGGCGCGCAGCGCGCGGTGCGCGCCGCCCTGCAGCGCATCGCCTCCTCTCCTCGCCCCGGCCAAGCCGGCGGCGTGCTGAACGTCCAGAGATCGGACTGGGAGGTGCGCCTGTTCGCCAAGGCGGCGGCGGCCACGAACCAGTCCACCGACCTGTTCGCCCTCCTGAGCGCGCTCGTCGGGTTCCTGTTCGCGTTCAACGCCGTGCTGCTGACGGCGCCGGCCCGCCGGCGCCTGATCGCCGATCTCCGCCGCGAGGGCTACGGGCCGCGGGCCGTTCTCGCCGTGCTGCTCGGCGACGCCGTCGGACTCGCGATCGCCGCCTGCGCCGTCGGCCTGCTGCTCGGCGATCAGCTCTCGATACACCTCTTCAGCGCGACGCCAGGCTACCTCTCCTCCGCGTTCGCGCTTCCCACAGAGCGCGTCATTGGCTGGAAACCCCCGGTGCTCGCTGGCCTCGGGGGTCTCGTGGCTGCCCTTGTCGCGGTGCTGATCCCCCTGCGCGAGATCCTCTCGCGCGACCCGCTCGCGGCGACCGCACCACCGCCAGCCACGTCGCGCGCGAGCACGAGCGCCACTGCCGCGCTTGGCTTGGCGGCGCTCGGCGCGAGCCTCGCGATCCTCCTCGCCGCTCCCGCTCAGGCCGTATGGGGCATCCTGGCGTTGATCCTCGCGCTCGTCGCGCTGCTCCCGCTCGTCCTCGCCGCGACCCTCTCCCTGCTTCGCGCGGTGGCTCCGCTGCTGCTCGCGGTCGCCCCCCACGTGGCGATCATGGAGCTGCGCTCCGGTCGCGCCCGCGCGATCGCGATCACCGCCACGTGCGGCATCGCGGTGCTCGGGGCGAGCTCGCTGCGGGCGGCCCGCGGCGACCTGCTCGCCGGTCTCGACAACGCGGCCCGCGACGTCAACGCGATCACGCAGGTGTGGGTGTCGCCGCCCGGCTCGTCCAGCCTGCTGTTGACCCAGCCGTTCGGCGAGCCCGCCGGGCGGCCAGCCCGCGCGATCGCGTCGCTTCCCGGCGTGCGGGTCACGCCGTACATCGGCGCGCTGCTGGACGTGGGGGAAAGGCGCGTTTGGGTGCTCGCCCCTGCGCCTACCGAACGACCGCTGCTGCCCCCGAGTCAGCTGATGGAAGGCAACGTGACTGGCGCGAGCGGCCACGTCTCCGAAGGAGGCTGGGCGATGATCTCGCTCGCCCTCGCCGAAGAACACCACCTGAGCATCGGGCAGCGCTTCACGCTGCCGAGCCCGTACCCGATCGCACTGCGCGTCGCCGCGATCGGCACCAACATTGGCCGGGCGCCGGGGGCGATCGTGATGAACGCAAACGACTTCGTACGCGGCTGGGGAAGCCCCGATCCTGCCGCACTCGCGGTGCACATCGCACCCCCGGCCGCGGAGCCGAGCGTCGTGAGCCAGATCGACCGCATCCTGTCGGCCACCGGTCTCGAGGCGGTCAGCGCGCGCTCGCGCGAGGAGCACCAGCGCACGCTCACCCGCCAGGGCCTCTCGCGCCTGTCGCAGATCGCGACGCTGATGCTGATCGCAGCAGCCCTCGCGGTCGCGGCGGTGATCGGCGCGATGATCTGGCAGCGTCGCCCGCGCCTTGCCAAGCTCAAGCTCGAGGGCTTCTCACCGGCGCTCTTGTGGCGCACGATCGTCCTTGAGAGCATCCTGCTCGTCGGCGTCGGCTCGCTGGCCGGCGGCGTGCTCGCGCTGCTCGGCCAGCGTCTCCTCGACCAGGCGCTGCGTCACGTCGTCAACTACCCCGTCGAAATCTCCCTCGGCTTCGCCCCGATCCTTGAGAGCCTCGCCCTGGTGACGGCCGCGGCTGTCGCGATCGTGGCCGTGCCCGGCGTGTTTGCGGTCCGCGTCCCGGCATCGGCGGCCATGGAGGAGTAGCCCGCTAGGAGGGACGAAGCAGCAGCATGAGCCGCTGTCAGGAACCGTTGTTCACGAACGCCTGATAGGAACGGCAGGGCTCGTTGCGCAGGCTCGGGCACGCGGGCGTCCCGGTCGGCACGCTGACGCCCGGCACGATCGGGAGGATGAGGCTCGACGGCATGGTGGACGAGAAGGCGATCGACTCCGTCGCAGTGGTCCCCGCCGGCTGTGTCTGGCTGAACGACCACACCGGCTGTGATCCGTTGGGTGCGGCAATCGTGACCCTGATGCGCGAGCCCGCGCGGTACACGTGCCCCTGGAAGTAGAGCGGGATGACGACCGGGACGAACTGGTTCGCGGGCATGGGTTGCACGTCGGATGCGAGAAAGGTCGGGATCGGCTGCAGCAGCGTGGGGCTCTGCTTGAAGATGTTGCTCGAGTTGGTGGCGAGCTTGCGCTCGCTCGCCCGGATCCAGCCGTTCTGGACGAACGTCTCGTTGCCGTCGGGACGCACCTCGCTGACCGTCGCCTGGAGATCGACGTCGGGAGTGGATGACTTGACCCAGAGGTGGACGGCGCCTGCACCGATGGCGGTTGCGTTGGTGGTGAGCGGCGCCGACACGTAGGACGCGGCGGAGCCTGCTGGGGGCTGCGCCCAGTTCCATTGCCACTCGGACGCGTTGCCCCAGAGGCCGCCCGAGCCAGTGTTGGCCCCGTAATCCGTCAGGGGCACGGCTGTCGCATCCGAGCTGTAGGAGTCGACCCCCTGGGCGGTTGGCTTCTGTTCATTGAGGGTGCCGCCCGGCCCGAAATACAATGATTGAGCCGTCGTGCCGGGTATCGGGAGCCCGGAGAACGACTGTTCGAACGCCGGGTACGGATCGCCGGCCGTCGTGCTTCCGGTCGGCGACGTCCCCGCGCCGTTGTCGAACAGCACCCGGACCTGCGGGAGCGCTTCGAAGGCGGACAGCGCCGATTCGTAGGTCGGCTGCAACTGGATTGGATCCGGCGGAAGCGTGACAAGATCACCCTGCGGGAGCCCCAGCGCCGTCTGGTAGACGAGCGGGGCTGCGGCACGCGGCACCGCCTGGTTGACGATTGGTGCCTGGTGCGCGACGTACAGCTCCAGGAAGTCGTACAGCCGGTTGTAGGTGTACGGATCGAGCGAGTCGACATGGGCGCCGTTGGTGAACGTGAGCCACTTGCGAGTCGTGCCGGTGAGGTGCTGCGCCAGATCGGCACAATGCCCGCCCGTCTGCTCGTCCTCCCACTGGCAGGCCATGAACGTCGGCACGTTGATCTTGTGAACGAACGTGACCGGGTCCAGCGGGTCGGCCACCGCCGGGTTGTAGGTCGAGTTTTCCTTTATCTTTGCCATCAGGTTCGCCGCCTGGCCGTGGAGGGCCTGGTTGGCCGTACACGTCTGATCGCCTTCCTTGACGCGCTGGTATGCCCACGCCTGGCCGTGGCCCGGACCGGCCGGTTCGGCGTTCTGCTGTCGCTGTTCGGCCCAGGCCACCGCGAAGCCGGTGTTGAGGACGCCGCCGGGGTAGAGCGTCGTCGCTGTCGCGTCGATCACCGACAGGGGCGCGATCGCCGCGAGGTCGGGTGGCTGGAGCTGCGCCGTGAAGAGCTGGCTGATGCCTCCGTAGGAGATGCCGAGCATGCCCACCTTGTTGCCCAGCACCCACGGCTGATGGGCGATTGCCTCGATCACGTCATAGCCATCGAGGTTCTGGAGCGGTTCGAAGAAGTCGAAGGCGCCGCCCGAGCAGCCGGTCCCGCGCATGTTGACGTCGACCACGGCGAAGCCCATCAGATTGGCGAGCACGGCGATGCCGCTTTCCGGGCCCGCCGGGTTCGCATACCCGTAGCCCGAGTACTCGATCAGCGTCGGATACGGCGGTGTGTAGCTCGGCGTCGGCACACCGGGCTGCGGGAAGGTCGGAAAGTGAAAGCTCGACGGCACGCCAGGCTCGCCGGCCGGACTGGTCGGCGGGTGGACGGTGATCGCCAGTTGGGTGCCGTCACGCGTCGTCAGATACGTGTATCCGTTGTCGGGGATCGACTGGTTGTAGATGCCGGGATCCCACGGCGCCGCGGCTTCCGAGTGGACGGTGATCCGGCCTGACGATTCGCCCGTAGAGGACAGGCGAACCCGGTAGCCGGTTCCCGGGGTCACGTTCCGGAACAGCAGCCCTCCCAGCGAGTCGGCGTTCTGCGTGTACACGGTCGCGCCGCTCGAGTTCAGCAGCGACATCTGAGCGTTCGCGGCCAAGCCGGTGACGTCGACCTGCTTCACGCTCCCCTGCGCGCTGAAGGCGGAGGCGCTCGCGGCCGTCACCAGCCACACAGCGAACACCACGAGCGTAGAGATGACACCGATCCGCCTACGATGCTGCAAAACTCGGTCCCCCGCTTCAGTTCGGTCCCTTGGCCCGGGTGTCGGGCCAGCTCGGCTGCGCACGTGTATACCCGTATAGCCGCGTTCTAATCATGAAATCGGGAGAGGGGCCGACGGTACCCGGCTTCGTCGCCAGATCCGGTCGCCTCGGGCGACGGGTCACGGCCGGTTTGACAAGTCGGTTGCGATACGGGAAGGTTGCGGGCTGCTTGGTGGGGAATACGGAGGTTCCGAATGCTGGGACGGGTAGGAAGCGGAACGTCCGCGCCGGGGGGTTTCGAACTCGTCGCGGCTCTTGCAGGACTTGCGCTTTCGCTCGGCATATGGCTGGCGTGGATGGCGCCGGCCGCGGGCGCGGCTACGGCGACGTTTGGCAAGGTGTCGGTGGGTGGTTCGTCGGACTTTTTTGGTGTGGAACGTAAGCGGGTGAATCGTTATGTGCTTTCGGGTGGGGGGTCTGTGACGAAGTTGAGTGTGTATTTGGCGCCGACGGGTGCGTCTGGGCAGCAGGTGTTGAGGGGC
>DASZFA010000007.1:0-11828 GCA_035940255.1 Solirubrobacteraceae bacterium | reverse complement strand
ACCTTCGCGGCGTAGCCACGTACTGCCCGCGTGAACGACGCGCTCCCCCAGCTCAGCCTCCGCACCGCCGCGACGAACGCCTCACCTGCGCGGATGTCGAGGTGGATCGCGGTCACTGCAAGCGTGCCGATGACCTCGTTGCTCAGCTGAACTGACTGGTTAACCGTCGGTGACCCGGCGGCAGCGCGCGGGCATTCACGGCGGATCTGCGCGAGGAGTCCCCGAAGCCTCGATTCGACCTGCTTGATGCGGGAGTAGGCTGCATGGACGAGCGCGTAGTTGGCGTGCAGGTAGCTGCGCGTAGCGGCGACGTCGCGCGAGCTGCTCGCGAGCGCGCAAGGGACGAGCGCCAGCGCGATCAGAACGACGCCCAGAATCGGCGCACCACGGAAGCCCATCGGCGAGATCGTATTACGGTCGCACCTGCCGCGAGCCCTGAGACTAAGAGTATAGATTCGTGCCGATTCGCACGATAGTGGCGCCCTCTTCCGCCGCGACGGCATAGTCCTGAGAGGTGCCCATCGAGAGGTGCTCCAGCCCGCGCTCGTCGGCGAGTGAGCGCAGCGCCGCGAACCAGCGGCGGTTGCGCTCGGGATCCTCGACGAGCGGCGGCATCGTCATCAGCCCCGCCACGGGCACCGGCGAGCGCTCGATGAACTCGTCGAGCTGGCCGGGGGCGACGCCCGCCTTCCCCTGCTGGCCGGCAACGTTCACCTCGATCAGGATGCGTAGCCCGGGCCGAGCGAGCTCGCGGTGGCGCTCGAGCTCGCGGAGCGCAGACTCGGACGCGACCGAGTGGATCAGCCTCACGTGCGGCACGATCAGCCGCACGCGCCTGCTCTGCAGCTGGCCGATGAAGTCCCACTCGAAGAGCTCCCCATGCTCGGCGACCTTCGCCTGGAGATCCTGCGCGCGGTTCTCGCCGACGACGCGGATGCCCGCCTCGGCGAGCTTCGGAAGCTCCGATGAGGGGAGGTACTTGACGGCGGCGAGCACCTCGACCGGCGGCCGGTGGAGGCCCTCCGGAGGGGCGGGCGCGCGGCCCGCGGCGAGCGTGAGCACGCCGCGAACGCGCTCGAGGTTCTCGCGGACGCGCTCGAGGTCCAGGCTCGAGATCAGCTGCGCCACGCCACCCCGGCCTGGCGCCCGGCGCGAGCGCCTTCGCGCCGATGCGAGAAGAAGCGCACGTCGCAGATCGTGCACGCCTCCACGTCGAGCACGTCCGCGACCCCCGCCGCCAGCAGCCGCCCACGTGCGATCGCCCGCAAGTCGATGCGCGTCCCGTCGCGATCACCATCGCCGAAGATCGCGTGGATCTCCGGGCCGACCTCATAGCAGCACGCCCCCGCGCCCGGACCGATGACCGCGACGATCTCGCCCTCGCCGCCGAGCTCTTGCAGCGCCTGCACGCCGCTCTCGAGGACGCCGGCGGCCAGGCCTCGCCACCCAGCGTGGACCATCGCGACGGCGCCCGTGCTGGCCAGCGCGACAGGAAGGCAGTCCGCCGTGAGCACCATCGCCCCGACGCCGCTGAGCGCCGTCGCCTGGCCGTCGGCGTGGCGACCCTGCGCCCCGGGCTCACGCGGGCGCTTTAGATGTTCCACGACTGTGCCGTGGACCTGGTAGCCGCGCGCGAGTCTGTCCACGCCGATCTGCGCGCGCAGTCGCTCGCGCGCATGCTGCGCGTCCTCGGCGCCCTCGCCCGCCACGCTTGACATGTTGCCCGCGACCCGTGCGGTGAACAGCGCCTGCGCGCCGCCAGGCAGCGCGAAGCGCAGCTCGCCGGAGCTCATGAAAGCGCCTGCAGCGCCGCCCGCAGCTCCGCCTCGCGTCCGTTGAGCAGCTCTCCGTCAAGCTTGCGGTGAAGCGCGGCGGCGAGTCCCAGCCCTATCTGCGGTCCCTCGGGAACGCCCGCCGAGAGCAGGTCATCGCCGGTGATCGACAGTCGCACATGGCGCAGCGTCGATAGCCAGCGGCGCGCACCGTCCGCCGTCGCGCCGGGCGGACCTTCGCCTCGCAGCGCGCCTGCGAGCGCCACGGCCTCGAGGGTCTGCGATGCGAGCGCGTCGTACATCTGCGAGGGCAGCTCGGCTTCCCCCAGCGCCGCGACGAGCGAAGGGGCGGCAAGGGCGCTCCTGAGCACCCGGTCACGGTCGGGCGAGCTGAACTCGAGGGCGTCAAGGAACTCGAACATCACCTGCTCCGCCGTTCCCGGATCGGCCTCCCGCGCGGGCGCCAGCAGAAGCTGGGCTAGGAGCAGCAGGTCGGAGCGCCCGTCGGCGGGCAGCAGCTCGAGCGCACGCCGAGCGAGCTCGCCATCGAAGCGCAGCCACGGCTCGAGCGCCGTGAGCACGCCCAGACCGTTCATCGCGCTCAGCGCCTGGACCGGATCGGCTTCCGTGAGGGCCAGCCGCAGCTCGGCTCCCAGGCGCGCGGGCGTGACGCTCGCGAGCGCTTCGCAAGCGAGGGCCTCTGCGGCCAGCTGTCCGGTGCGTTCCTGCGCCTCGAAGCCAAGCCGGGCGCTGTAGCGCGCGAGACGAAGCAGTCGCGTGGGGTCATCGAGGAAGCTCGCGTCGTGAAGCACCCGCAGACGGCCGGCGGCAAGGTCCTCCAGGGCATGTGGCGCTGCCTGTAGCGTGCCCCGCAGCGGACCGCCGAGCGGCGCCGCGATCGCGTTGACCGTGAAGTCTCTGCGGAGGAGGTCCTCCTCGACCGTGCCCTCGCGAACATCCGGCAGGGCGCCCGGGGAGGAATAGGACTCGGCCCGGCGCTCGGCGACGTCGACCCTTCCGGTCTCCCAGTCGACGGCTGCCGTGCCGAAACGCTCGTGGACGGTAACGGTGGGCCTTGCCGTCCGCGGCGGCGCCGTCCGGCCGATCAGCGACGAGAGCCCGCGGGCGAAGTCCGCTGCCCCCTCGTCGACGACGACGTCGAGCTCGCGCGGGGCGTGCCCGAGAAGCAGGTCGCGCGCGGCGCCCCCAACGAGCGCGACATCGTCGCGCAGCTGCGCTTGCTCGAGCAGCTCGGGGCCTCCGGGGAGCTCCTCCAGCGCGCCCAGCACCGGCCCGCCGTCGGCCGGGAGGCTTGCCGAGCTTTCCCCGCTCACGTCCTTCTCGCCGCCTTCATCAGCCCTCGCGTACGGCGATCCCCGCCGCGGCGAGATGGGCCTTGGCCTCGGCGATCGTGTGGCGACCGTAATGGAAGATCGAGGCGCACAGGACGGCGTCGGCGCCGGCGTTCAGGGCTTCCGTCAGGTGCTCGAGCTCTCCGGCGCCGCCGGAGGCGATCACGGGCACGGTGACCGCGTCGCTAACGGCTTCGGTCAGGCGCAGGTCGTAGCCGTCGCTCGTCCCGTCGCGGTCCATGCTCGTGAGCAGGATCTCGCCCGCCCCACGCGCGACGCCCTCGCGGGCCCATGAGACCACGTCCCGGCCGGTCGGCGTCCGCCCGCCGGCGAGATATGCCTCCCAGGCTGCGGCCTCGCCTGGGTTTGCCGGCTGCGCCTTCGCGTCGATCGCGAGCACGACGCACTGGACGCCGAACACCTCCGCCAGCTCGTTTATCAGCTGCGGGCGTTGAAGGGCCGCCGAGTTGACCGACACCTTGTCGGCGCCCGCGTCTAGCACCGCCTGGGCGTCTGCGACGGAGCGGATGCCGCCGCCGATCGTGAATGGCACGAAGACGTCGTCCGCCGTGCTCCGCGCGAGCTTTGCGATCGTGTCGCGCCGCTCATGCGTGGCCGTTATGTCGAGGAAGACGAGCTCGTCGGCGCCTTCGCGGTCGTAGTGCGCCGCAAGCTCGACAGGGTCGCCCGCGTCGCGGATGTCGAGGAATTCGACGCCCTTCACGACGCGGCCCGCGTCGACGTCCAGGCACGGGATCACGCGCTTGAAATGCACCCGCCCACCGTAGCTACCCGGCGAGGGCCTCATGGGCTTCCGCGATCGTGAAGCGCCCCTCATAGAGAGCCTTGCCGACGATCACCCCGGTGAGGCTCTCGAGGTGTGCTTCCTGCCGAAGCTTCGCGAGATGCCGCAGATCCTCGATGTCCCCGATTCCCCCCGAATAGATCAGGTGGCCAGGTTCGGCCGCCTTCGCGACCCAGATCAGATCCTCGAAGTTGACGCCCCCGAGCATTCCGTCGCGATCGACGTTCGTGTAGGCGAGCTCACGCACACCCCGGTCGATCAGCGTGGCGAGTACCTCTCTGACGCCGAGATCGGCCGCCTTCGTCCAGCCCTCGATCGATACCTCCCCACCCCGCACGTCCACCGAGACGACGATGCGCTTGGGCCCGTGCGCGTCGAGCGCCCGCTCGAGCAGCCCGGGGTCGGCGAACGCGGCGGTGCCGAGGATCACCCGCTCGGCGCCCGCTGCCAGTGCCTCCTCGAGCGCCTCCAGCGAGCGCAGGCCGCCGCCATACTGGACCGGCAGCCCAAGCGAGACGATCCGTCGCAGGTGCTCGATGTTCACCGGCCGGCCGCTCTTCGCCCCGTCGAGGTCGACGACATGCAGCGAGCGTGCTCCCGCGTCGACCCACCCCCGCGCGGCGGACAACGGGTCCTCGTCGTAGACCGTCTTCGCGTCGAACTCCCCCTTGACCAGGCGCACGGCGCTGCCGCCGAGTATGTCGATGGCCGGGTAGAGGTTCACCGGGCAAGCGGCAGCCGGGCTTCGACGCAAATGCTCGCGAAGTTCGCGAGCAGGCGCAGGCCGGCCGCGGAGGACTTCTCCGGGTGAAACTGCACGCCGTAGAAGCTTTCCCGCTCGACGGCGGTCGCGAACGGGGACCCGTACTCGGCGGTGCCCAGCACATCCTCCGCGTCGGCGGGAATGGGCGCGAAGGAATGCACGTGATAGAAGGCGCAGCGGGCCGGCAGGTCGGCGAGCAGCCGCGAGCGGGGGTTCGTGAAGCGCACCTCGCTCCAGCCTATGTGCGGCAGCTTCAGGCCCTCCGCCTCGAGCGGGCGGACCTCGCCGGCGAGAACGCCGAGGCCCTCGCTGCCTCCCTGCTCGCTCGAGCGCTCGAACGCGAGCTGCATCCCGAGGCAGACGCCAAGCACGGGCGTGCCCGCGGCCAACCGCTCGCGCAGCAGCTCGTCGAGCCCGAGCTCGCGCAGTCGCTCCATCGCCCGAGGGAAGGCGCCGACACCGGGGACGACGAGGCCGTCGACCTCACGCAGCCGTGCCGGCTCGCTGCTAACGATCGCCCTCGCACCGACGTGCTCCAGGGCCTTCTCGACCGAGCGGCGGTTGCCCATGCCGTAGTCGACGACCGCGATCTCGACGGGCTCCTCGATCAGCGGCGTCATGCCGTCAGCGTGCCCTTGGTGGAGGGCACGCCCGTCTCTGTCGGATCGATCGCCGCGGCCTCGCGCAGGGCGCGGGCGAAGGCCTTGAACGCGGCCTCGATCATGTGGTGGGCGTTCGTGCCGGCTTCGACACGCAGGTGCAGCGTCAGCTTGGCGGCGTTGGCGAGCGCACGGAAGAACTCCTCCGTCAGCTCGTGCTCGAAGCCACCCGTGGATCCCGCCGGAAGCTCCGCTTCGAAGAGCGTGAAGGGTCGTCCCGAGATGTCGATCGCACAGCTCGCCCGCGCCTCGTCCATCGGCACGATGGCCGACCCGTAGCGAGCTATCCCGGCCCGCTCGCCGAGCGCCGCGTCGAGCGCCTGCCCGAGCACGATGGCGGTGTCCTCGGCGGTGTGGTGGGCGCCCGTCTCCAGATCGCCGACGACCTCCAGGTCGAGGTCCATGCGCCCATGACGAGCGAGGAGGTCAAGCATGTGGTCGAGGAAGCCCACGCCGGTCTCGCGCGTGCCGATCCCGGTGCCTTCGAGGGTCAGCGCGAGACGGACGTCGGTCTCGCCGGTCCTGCGTTCGATGATCGCCGAGCGACTCATGGGATGGGATTCTCGCGCACGCGCGCCTCCATGGACTCGGCGTGCACGTCGAAGCCCTCGGCGCGGGCGATCGGCGCGCCGGCGCCAGCCAGCTTCCCGGCAGCCCGCTGCACGCGCACCTCGCCCATCCGGCGGCGAAAATGGCGTGGCGAGAGCATCGAGGAGAAGCGGGCCGAGCCGCCCGTCGGCAGCACGTGGTTGGAGCCCGCGACGTAGTCCCCGAACGCGGTCGCGCTCTGCGCCCCCACGAAGACGCAGCCCGCGGAGCGGACCAGCGGAGCGAGCCCCTCCATTTCTGCCCCGATCAGCTCCAGGTGCTCGGGGGCGAACGCGTTCGCCAGCTCGAGGGCCTGGCGCGCGTCGCGGACCTGTACGATCGCAAACGCGGCCTCCCCGACGGTCGGCCGCTCTACGACCAGGTCCTCGAGCGTCGCCGCGAGCGCATCGGCGACGGACGCCGCGGGGGTCGCCGCGACGACCAGGCTGCCCTCCCCGTGCTCTCCCTGGGCGAGCATGTCGAGCGCCGCCAGGCGCAGCTCGTCCTCCTGCGCATCGGGGTCCAGCAGCACGAGCAGGTCGCTGGGCCCCGCGAAGCCGTCGATGCCGACGGTCGCGGAGAGCTGTTGCTTGGCCTCCTGCACGTAGAGGTTGCCCGGGCCGACGATCACGTCCACCCGGGGGACGCTTTCGGTCCCGCAGGCGAGCGCGGCGATCGCCTGTGCTCCTCCCATCCGATACACCCGTTCGACGCCGCAGAGGCGGCACGTGCCGAGGATCACGGGATCGATCTGGCCGTCCGGGCCGGGCGGTGCGCACACGGATACGTCGAGCACTCCGGCGGCGCGAGCGGTCACCACCCCCATGACGACGGTGCTCGCGTACGGGGCGCGCCCGCCTGGCACGTAGACCGCGGCGGAGGCGACGGGCACCTCGCGCAGGACGATGCGCTGGCCCTGGGAGAGCTCGACGCCGATGTCCTCGCTCACGCCCGCGTTCGCCACGAACGCGACGTTCTTGATCGCGACCTGCAGCCCGGCGACGAGCTCGAGCGGGAGCTGCCTGATCGCGTCGTCGAGCTCGTCTTGGCGCACGAGCAGCGGTGCAGGCTCCTCGCCCGCCGTGTCGAAGCGCCGCGTGTAGTCGATCACCGCCGCGTCGCCCTCGGCGCGCACGCGCGCGACGATCTCCCGAACCTGCGCCTGCACCGAGGCGGGCTCACCGATCAGCGTGCGCAGCTCGGCGCTCGCCCCCTCGGGGCCCCCGAGCCGCATCACCTGATCGGCATCCAGACGGCTGAGGCGCATCTCAGCCCAGCCGTGCTGTGGGCAGGCCGCGCACCTGCTCCAGGAGATCGTCGATCGCCGCGGCCTTCAACTTGTGGGCTACGGGATTTGCGATGAGCCTCGCCGTGCACACGACGATCTCCTCGCGCACGACGAGGTTGTTCTCGGCGAGCGTGTTGCCGGTCGCCGTCAGGTCAACGATCGCCTCGACGACGCCCGTCAGCGGCGCGAGCTCGACCGAGCCCTTGACCTCCACGATCTCGGCCTGACGGCCCGTTTCCTCGAGGTGGCGGGCGGCGATGCGGGGATACTTGGTGGCGACGCGCATCACCCCGAGGCGACGCAGCGCCTCGATCGCCGGATCGGGGCCGGCCTTGCTCGCGAGCACCATCGTGCAGCGCCCGTAGCCGAGGTCGAGGAGCTCGTATACGTCGCGTCCGCCCTCGCCCGGCCGCTGAGCCGCCTGCTCGAGCAGCACGTCCTTTCCGGTCACGCCGAGGTCCGCGGCGCCAGCCTCGACGTACGTGGGCACGTCGGACGGGCGCATCGTGATCACGCCGATGTCCTCGAACAGCAGCTTGCGGTCGTTCGAGCGCAGCTCCTCCGTGTCGAGGCCGAGGACCGTGAGCAGGTCGACGGTGTCCTCGAAGAGGGCGCCACGGGGTACCGCGATCATGAGTCCGTTCATCGGCCTCACCGCGGGGGTCCGGTCCCGGCGGGGGTCTGCTCGCCGGCGCCACTCCCTCGTCCGTCGGACCCCGACCGAGGCTCGAGTACGGCGGTTCCGACCGCACCGGAGGCACCGCGGTCGGGCCGTGCCAGCAGGGCCCCCGTGCCGCGCTCCTCGCCGGCCAGGGCTATGTGCAGGCGGTCGACGCCGAGCGCGAAGCCGACGGCGGGCAGCGAGCGGCCGAAGCGCCCCAGCAGCTCGTCGTAGCGGCCGCCGCCGCCGATCGGGGCTCCGAGGGCCGGGTCATAGACGTCGAACACGGCGCCCGTGTAGTAGCCGATGTTCCGCACCAGCCCCAGGTCGAAGATCACCCGCCCGGCGACGGTGGGCTCGAGCAGATCGTGGACGCGCTGCAGGCCGGTCACGGCATCCTCCGCTGGGGCGGGCATGTCTGCGAGGACCTCCGGACCGCCGCGCCGCTGGGGCACCTCGAGCAGCAGGCCGGCCGCGTCCGTCGAGAGGCCGGATTCGGCCAGTGCCTGCTCCAGGCCCACGAAGTCGCGCAGGACGAGCGCTTCGAGCAGCCCGGCGCGGGCCTCCTCGGGCACCTGCAGGCTGGCCATCAGCGCCGGGAAGAGCGAGGCGTCGCCGACGCCGACGCGATAGTCCTTCAGGCCGACGGCGTCGAGCGAGTGGCAGAGCACGGTGAGGACCTCGGCGGTTCCCTGGGGCGCCGGCGACCCGATCAGCTCGATTCCGGCCTGAAGCAGCTCGCGCGGCTGTCCGCGCTGGGGGCGAACGCCCCTGTAGCAGTGGGCGAAGTAGCAGAAGCGCATCGGCGGCTCGCTGGAGCCGTAGCGGGTTGCGACGACGCGTGCGATCGGGACGGTCATGTCCGAGCGCAGCGCCAGCACGGCACCCGACTCGTCGAACACGCGGTAGGCGGGTTTGGCTTCGGCCATGTCGGCCCGGGCGATCACCGACTCGTACTCGAGCGCCGGCGTGTAGATCTCACCGTAGCCGTGGCGCTCGAAAACGCCGCGCAGCGTGTCGGTGATCGCGCGCACCTCGCGCGTCTCTTCTGGAAGCACGTCGCGCGTGCCGCTGGGGATCGGGTGGATCATTACGACCCCGAGGTTACGCGTGAACGGGCTCCGTGGCCACGCGCTCGATGCGTGCGCCCAATTCGCGCAGGCGCTCGTCGATGCGCTCATAGCCACGGTCTATCTGACGGATGTTGCCGATCTCGCTGCGTCCCTCGGCACAGAGCGCCGCGAGCAGCATGGCCATCCCGGCTCGAATGTCGGGCGACTCGACGCGCTCTCCGCGCAGCCGCCGCGGGCCGGTGACGATCGCCCTGTGCGGGTCGCACATGACGATGTCTGCTCCCATCAGGATCAGCTTGTCGGTGAAGATCAGGCGGTTCTCGAACATCCACTCGTGGACGAGGATCGAGCCCTCGGACTGGGTGGCGAGGGCGACGGCGATCGACGTGAGGTCGGCCGGGAAGGCGGGCCATGGGCCATCTTGCACCTTGCTCTTGTAATCGCCGACGTCGGCCTGGGCCACGAGCCGTTGGCCGCCCGGCACGAGCACGTCGTTGTCCAGGAGCTCGGAGCGCAGGCCGATGCGTTCGAGGACCAGGCGGATCATGCGCAGGTCGCCGGGAACGGTGTCCTTGATCCGCAGTTCTCCGCCGGTGACGCCGGCGAGCGCCATGAAGCTGCCGATCTCGATGTGGTCGGGCGCGATCTCGTGCGTGCAGCCGTGCAGCTGCTCGGCGCCGTTGACCGTGACGAGGTTCGAACCGATGCCCTGGATGTCCGCTCCCATCTTCACGAGCATGCGCGCCAGGTCCTGCACGTGGGGCTCGCAGGCGGCGTTGCCGATGACCGTGGTGCCGGGCGTCAGCGAGGCTGCCATCAGCGCGTTCTCGGTCGCCATCACCGAGGGCTCGTCCATGAACACATCTGTCGCCCGCAGGCCATGCGGCGCGGTGAGCACGATCTCGCGTCCGCATTCGGTGCTGGCGCCCATCGCACGGAAGGCGTCGAGGTGCGGGTCGAGCCGGCGGCGGCCGATCACGTCACCGCCCGGAGGTGGCATCACGGCGCGTCGGAAGCGTGCGAGCAGCGGACCGGCAAGCAGGAAGGAGGCTCGAATCAGCTCCGCCAGTTCGCGGTCGATCTCGACGGCGTGCACGGCCGCGGCGCAGAGGGCCACTTCGTTGGGTCCGCGCCAGGCCACCTGGACGCCGATCGCGCTGAGGATCTCAAGCATCGCCTCGACATCTCGGATGCGCGGCACGTTGCGGACGGTCACCTCGTCCTCGGTCAGGAGGGCGCTTGCGAGGATCGGAAGCGCTGCGTTCTTGTTCCCCGCCGGCACCATGGTGCCGGACAACGGGACGCCTCCTTCGATGACGAACTTCTCCATGAGCGGTGCGCGGGGCCGTCGGCCCCAGAAAGGAGTGCCGGTGTGGCGCCTGGAACGAAGCGTAACAGCCATCTCTGCAGGAGTTCGAGCCGCCGGGCCGGGCCCCTGCTTCGGGTTGACATGAGGTTGTGAGCGGTGCCCAGCGCGGGAGCTCCTGCAAGTTCGGTTGCAGACCTGACCCCGGAAATCCGCATCGTCAAGCCATTTCCCCGAAACGGGCGCCTTGCGCACACACGTTCGCCTTCGATCCATCCGACGCCGTTCATATCTTACGAACACATGTTCCCGTCATCGCGAACATCAACGCTTGCCCAGCGGGCGCTCGATGCGCTTCGCCTGACCCGCTCGTTCCTGCTGCTCGAGGACGGCCACGACGTCGACTGGGAGGTCGGCCAGGACGAGCCCAGTCAGGCCATACATCCGCATCGGGCGCCGCTGCGCGGGCGGCGCGCAGCGCGGCGCCGGGGCCGGCCGGCACCGGCGCCGCAGGTGTGCGTCTCCCCCATTCGGCGCACCGAGTCCTCTCTTCTGGGCCGCCACCACCAGGCTTCGCGCGCTCGGGAGCAGTCGCACTCGAGGCGGCCCGACCGCTAGCCTGCGGGCTCTGGGGGGCTTCGCGGACGGAAGGAGTGGCAGGATGGAGCAGCGACTAAGCCTCATCACCCTCGGGGTCGCCGACCTGGAGCGTGCGCGCGCCTTCTATGAAGCGCTTGGCTGGAGGAGCTACACGCCGGTGGAGCTCGAAGTCGTCTTCTTCCAGTCGGGCGGGATGGTCTTCGCCCTCTGGGACCGGGACAGGCTCGCCGAGGACAGCGGTGTCGTGCAGGGAAGCGGTTATGGCGGTGTGACCCTGGCGTACAACGCGCGCTCGCCCGACGAGGTCGACGCGGTCATCGCCGAGGCGAGGACTGCCGGCGCTGCGATCACCCGCGAGCCCGGGGAGACGTTCTGGGGTGGCTACTCGGGCGTGTTCGTCGATCCCGACGGCTACCCCTGGGAGGTGGCCCACAACCCCAACTGGACCGTCGCTGAGGACGGCAGCGTGATCCTGCCCGACTGAGCGGGAGCAGGCCGGGGACTGCACGCCCGCGTCTCCCCGAGGCTGGGGCGTCTGCGCAGCACGACGACGGGCCGCCATGGGGCGGCCCGTGTCCTTCATAAAAAACCGGCGGCGTCCTACTCTCCCAGGCCCTTGCGGGCCAAGTACCATCGGCGCTGAGGGGCTTAACTGCTCTGTTCGGAATGGGAAGAGGTGTTTCCCCCTCGCCAAAGCCACCGGAAAGAAACGAGAGACCTCGCCTCTCCGGGTCCTTCAAAACTGCACAGCGCCACAGCGGGTATCACAAAAAATCCGTCAAGCCCTCGACCCATTAGTACCGGTCTCCTGCGGACGTTACCGTCCTTCCAGATCCGGCCTATCAACCTGGTGGTCTACCAGGGGTCTTACTCCCTCTAGGGGATGGGAGAGTTCATCTTGAGGCCGGCTTCCCGCTTAGATGCTTTCAGCGGTTATCCGATCCACACGTAGCTAGCCTGC
>DASZFA010000006.1:0-65801 GCA_035940255.1 Solirubrobacteraceae bacterium | reverse complement strand
ACGGAGCCTCCAAGGGCAGCGACGTCCCGGCAGACGAAGGGGATTTCCAGCCCGCACCTGTCGCCGGCGCAGCGGGCGACGACGACATTCCGTTCTAGCCAGTACAGCGAGGTCTTTGTGTTTTCAGCCATAGGGAGCGTCCTGCGAGGAGCTCCAGCCATGCGCAAGCTCATCCACGGCGGAGGCCGCTGATGGCGAAGGCGCGCGGTCGCGGCAAGCCGGTGCGCCGGCGCGACAAGAAGGGCGGCCCCGGAAGCGGGCGCCGCAAGCCGTGCCAGCATTGCCGCGACAAGGTCGAGCAGATCGACTACAAGGATGTCGCGTCGCTGAGGAAGTTCATCTCCGAGAAGGGGAAGATCCGCTCGCGGCGGATCACGGGCGCCTGCCGGCGCCACCAGGTGCAGATCGCCCGCGCGGTGAAGCGCGCGCGCGAGCTCGCGCTGCTGCCCTACGTGAACGAGGGCGGACGCGACGACAGCCCCGGCGGGCGTCGTGAACGCGGTGACCGCGACCGCGACCGCTAGGGGCGACGGGATGCCCGAAGCGATACTTCTGCAGGACGTCGACACGCTGGGGGAGCAGGGCAGCGTCGTCGACGTGTCGAAGGGGTATCTGCGCAACTACCTGATCCCGCGCAAGCTCGCCCAGCCGGCGACGAAGGGCGCGATCGAAACGATCCGCCGGCGCCAGGCCGCCGCCGAGAGGGCCGCGCGGGAGGCCGTCGAGAGGGCCCAGGAGAACGTCAACCTGCTCAACCGCACCGTTCTGACGATCCCCCAGCAGGCCGGGGCCGACGGGCGGCTGTTCGGGTCGGTGACCGCCCAGGACATCGCCACGGCGGTCCGCGAAGCCCGCGGCCTGCGGATCGACAAACGCAACGTCCACATGCCCGAGCCGATCAAGAACGTCGGCACGTACATGGTCGTAGTCGAGGTGGCTGACGGAGCCACCGCGACCATCAAGACGATGGTCGTCGCGAAGAAATGAGGCTACACGCCCGAGCCGCTCGCTCGGGACCGCTGCCGCGGCGGCCGAGCGTTCGCCTCGCGCGCTCCGCCGGCTGAGCGGCTCCGGCGGTTCGCCTCGGAGGGATGCCCTCGGCGGCATCCGTCCCCACGCGGTGCGAACATGCGTTCGTGATCGGCCTGCGATCTTTTCCTACCGCGATTTGCGGGAACGCCCTCGGGGCGGCTGCGGACGGCAGCCTAGACTCGCCCGAGCGATGAGCGCGGTGAGCACAAGCAACGGCATGGCGGGCCCCTCCGCCGGGCCGATCGCGCCGCCGCACAACCTCGACGCCGAGCAGTCGGTGCTCGGGGCGATCCTGCTCTCCGACCGCTCGCTGTACGCGCTCGTGATCGAAGAGGGGCTGCGCTCCGAGGACTTCTACCGCGAACGTCACGGGACGATCTACGAGGCGATGCTCTCGCTGTACAACGACAGCGAGCCGGTGGACGCGTTGACGGTCACCGACCGGCTGAAGCAGATGGGCAAGCTCGACGGCATCGGCGGGCAGGCCGCGGTCGACGAGCTGACCGGCGTCGTGCCGGCCGCTGGGCATGCCCGCCGCTACGCGCAGATCGTGCGCGAGAACGCCCTGCTGCGGCGACTGCTGAAGGCCTCCTACGAGATCCAGGAGAGCGTGCTCGGCCATCAGGCGCCTCCGCGCGAGCTCGTGGAGCAGGCGGAGAAGTCGATGCTGGAGGTCGCGCGAGACGACCGTCAGCAGGACTTCCGCTCGATCGAGGACGTCCTGCACGAGGAGGTCGACAAGCTGCACAGGCTGTCGATCGAGGGCACGTCGCTGACCGGAACTCCCTCCGGCTTCAAGGATCTCGACGAGATCACGGGCGGCTTCCAGCCCGGGAACCTGATCATCATCGCGGCGCGTCCGGCGATGGGAAAGAGCGCGCTGGTCTGCAACATCGCCGAGAACGCCGCGCTTCATCCCCAGCACCCGAGACCTGTGGCGCTCTTCTCCCTGGAGATGTCCGAGAGCGAGCTCGCCCAGAGGTTCGTGGCCTCCCAGGCGATGATCGAAGGGGACGAGCTACGCAAGGGTCGCGTGTCCGAGCAGCGCTGGCCGAAGATCCTCAGCGCCAGCCAGCGCCTCGCCGCGGCGCCGCTGTGGGTCGACGACTCAAGCGACGTCGGAATGCTCGAGATCCGCGCCAAGGCGCGGCGCCTGCACAGTCAGTGCGACGGCGGCCTCGGCCTGATCATCGTCGACTACCTGCAATTGATGAGAACTGACAGCCGCTACGAAAACCGGGTGACGGCCATCGGCGAGCTCAGTCGCGGACTGAAGATCCTCGCGCGCGAGCTCGAAGTTCCCGTGATCGCCCTCTCGCAGCTGAGCCGCGCCGTCGAGCAACGCTCGCCCAAGATCCCCCTGCTCTCGGATCTTCGCGAGAGTGGGAACCTAGAGCAGGATGCTGACCTGGTGATGTTCATCTACCGCGACGAGTACTACGAAAAGGAAAATTCCGAGCGGCCCGGTGAGGCGGATCTGATCATCGCCAAGCACCGCAACGGCGCCACGGGGGACGTCGTGCTCACCTTCCGTGAGAAATACCCGAAGTTCATGACCTATGCGGGCAGCCGGTACTCGCAGTGAGCGATCCGCCGGCAGACGACGAGGGGCGGCTGCTCGAGCCGTTGATCGCACGCGCCGGCGGCGAGGGTGGGTGCGCGTTCGGCCTCTGCGATGGCAGCGGCTTCATCGTCGACGAGTCGGCGAACACGGCCTCCGACTGCCGCTGTCGGGCGGCGCGCATCGGGAACGCGCGGACCCGGAGCCTCGCGGGTCGTATTCCCCGCAGGTATCAGGGAGTGTCGTTTGAGCGCCCTCCCCTCAGCGATCTCGCCGACACCGCCCCCGACCAGATCCAGTCGGTGCGCCGCTACGTGCGAGACATCGACTCCAACCTCGACCGTGGGCGGGGCCTGTGGATCCAGGGCGACGTCGGCACCGGCAAGACGACGCTCGCGATGCTCGTCTCGAAAGCGGCGCTCGACAACGGGCGGTCGGTGGCGATCTACTCGCTCCCCCGGCTACTCAACCTGCTGCGCGAATCGATGGACTCGGATGGGGGTATGCTCGATTTCATGGACCGGCTCACGGCCGTGGACCTGCTGCACCTCGACGACCTCGGGGCGGAGACCAAAACGGACTGGGTGCTCGAGCAGCTCTATTCGATCGTCAACGCACGCTATGAGGCCGAACGCGCGATCGTGGCCACGACGAACCTGATGCCCGACGAGCTGTCCGGGCAGCTCGGCCCGCGTACCGTCTCGCGGTTGGTCGAGATCTGCGGCGATTTGATCCCGCTCTTCGGCGAGGACCACCGGCGCGAGTTTCGCGCGGCGCGGAGCACGGACCGGTCCCCCGCCTGAGGAGCCGCTGCGCCTCCGCGGGCGGCGCAAAGGGCGGGAGCGCGGCGGGGCCGCCGTACACTTGCACGTGGCATGCCGGGCATAGTCATAGTTGGCGCCCAATGGGGCGATGAGGGCAAGGGCAAGATCACCGATCTGCTCGCCGAACGAGCGCACGCAGTCGCGAGATTTCAGGGCGGCAACAACGCAGGGCACACGATCGTGCGCGGCGAGGAGGAGTGGAAGCTCCACCTGATTCCCTCGGGCATCCTCTACCCCGGCAAGTACTGCGTGATCGGCAATGGGGTCGTGATCGACCCGAAGGTCCTGATCGACGAGCTGCACGCGCTTCGAGCGCGGCGCATCGACGTGAGCGGGCTGCGGATCTCGGCGAACGCGCACCTGATCATGCCCTACCACCTGCTGCTCGACTCGGCGGGGGAGGCGAAGCTCGGAAGCCTCGCGATAGGGACCACGCGGCGTGGCATCGGGCCCTGCTACGCCGACAAGGCAGCGCGTCTTGGGATCCGTGTGCAGGACCTGCTCGACGAGAAGATCCTGAAGAAGAAGATCGTCGCGGCGATGGAGCCCAAGCGCCTGTCGCTGAGGCCGTACGAGAAGGACCCCACGCTCGACCTGCGCACGATGACCGAGGAGTACCTCACGTATGGACATCAGCTGGAGCAGCACATAGCCGATACGGCGAAGCTCATGTGGGAGCTGCTCGAGGACGGGAAGAAGGTGATCTTCGAGGGAGCCCAGGGAGCGATGCTCGACATCGACCATGGCACGTATCCGTTCGTCACCTCATCCAACCCGCTCGCCGGCGCCGCTTGCGTGGGAACGGGTGTCGGGCCAAAGGCCATCGATGAGATCTGGGGGATCTCGAAGGCCTACACGACGCGCGTCGGAGCGGGTCCGTTCCCCAGCGAGCTGCACGACGAGATGGGCGAGCTGATCAGGGAACGGGGGGACGAGTTCGGGACGACGACCGGTCGGCCGAGGCGTACCGGCTGGCTCGACCTGGTGGCGCTGCGCTACGCGGCTCGCCTGAACACGATGACTGCGCTCGTGATCACGAAGCTCGACGTCCTCTCCGGGCTGGATCGCATCCAGGTGTGCACGAGCTATCGCGGCGCCGAAGGACCGGTGTTCGAGGACTTCCCCTATCACCAGACGGTGCTGCATCACGCGGAGGCCGAGCTGACCGAGCTGCGGGGCTGGGAGGAGGATCTCGGGGAATGCCGCACGATGTCCGATCTGCCAGAGGCGGCGCGCGAATACCTCGAGTTCATCGCCGAGCACGCCGGCGCGCCGGTGACGCTCGTGGGCGTTGGACCCGGGCGCGAGCAGGTCCTGTGGACGGACGCCGGCTTGGGGACGCTGCTCGCTCCCGAAGGCCTCCCGTTGGCGGACCCGGCGGCGGGCTGAGCGCCCGCTGCGCTCGTCGCTCGCCAGCCGCCTGTCCGGTGCCCGCTCGTCCCTCTAGCCTGCAGCGGAGGATGCCCAGCCAACGCGAAACCCCCTACCTGCAGGCGCTGCGCGAATATGCTGCGCGCGAGCCCGCGCGACTGCACGTTCCAGGGCACAAGGGAGGCCCGGGCGCCGATCCCGCCCTGATCGAGGCGATCGGGGAGCGGGCACTGAGCCTCGACATTCCGGCGCTGACCTACGGCATCGACGTGGGCGTCGAGCCAACGCCGTTCGAGCAGGCCCAGCGGCTCGCGGCCGAGGCATGGGGCGCAAGGCGGGCGTGGTTCCTGATCAACGGCGCCTCGCAGGGCAACATCGCCGCGGGGCTCGCGCTCGCGCACCGGGGGGGCGAGGTCGTTGTGCAGCGCAATGCACATTCGAGCACGATCGATGCGTTGATTCTCTCGGGGCTGCGGCCGACGTTCGCCGCGCCGGAGACCGATCCCGAGCTGGGCATCGCGCACTGCCTGACCGCCGAGACACTCGAGCGCGCGCTCGCGGCCACACCGGGCGCCGTCGGCGCATGGGTCGTCTCTCCGACCTATTTCGGTGCGGTCGCGGACGTCTCCTCACTTGCGGCTGCTGCTCACGCCCGAGCTGTACCGCTGATCGTGGATGAGGCCTGGGGAGCGCATCTGGCCTTCCACGAGGAGCTCCCGGAGCATGCGCTGGCGGCCGGCGCCGACCTGGTGATATCGAGCACGCACAAGATCGTGGGGAGCCTCACGCAGTCGGCGATCCTCCACCTCGGGCACGGCGCGAAGGACCTGATCGGCGAGGACGAGGTCGACCGCGCGGTGACGCTCACCGAGTCGACGAGCCCGAGCTCGCTGCTGGGCGGCTCGCTCGACGCGGCACGCCGTCACGCGGCCGTGCACGGGCGCGAACTGCTCACTGACACGGTGGCGGCGCTGGCCCGCGCACGCACGAGCATCGCCGCGATCGAGGGCCTCGACGTCCTCGACGAGCGGCTGATCGGGCGCGCGGGCGTGTTCGCATATGACCCCCTGCGACTGGCGATCGACGTCCGCGGCGTCGCCGCCAGCGGCTACGAGCTCGCGCCGATGTTGCGGGAGATCGACGACATCAACCTGGAGCTGTACGGACAGAACGTGCTCGTCGCGGTGTTCGGCATGGGCGAGCGCGGACTGCCGGAGGCCTCGCGGCTCGTGAGCGCGCTCGAGACGGCCGTCGATCGCGTGGGCCTTGACCCGGGGGGCACTCGGGCGAGCTTCGCGGCCCCTCCGCCCTGGGGCGAGCTGGCGATGACCCCGCGGGAAGCCTATCTCGGGGCACAGGAGGTCGTGCCGGCCTCGCGCGCGGCCGGACGGATCGCGGCCGAGTCGCTGGCGACCTACCCTCCGGGGATCCCCAATGTGCTGCCGGGCGAGCGTCTGTCGGCCGAGACGATCGCCTACGTGCAGCAAACGCTCGAGCTGGGCGGGAGCGTGCGGGGCGCGAGCGACCGACTGCTGCGCACCGTACGTGTCGTGATCGAGGACCGTTGAACCGCCAGATCAGTCCTTGATCGGCGTGCTCGCGAGCGCGGCTCGGCGCAACGTCACGACAATGGGCCGCCCGGGAATCGAACCCGGAACCTTGGGCTTAAGAGGCCCCTGCTCTGCCGGTTGAGCTAACGGCCCGCGAGGGCGCCGGCGGGAGCTGCCGGCTCGGACGCGATTCTATCCGAGCAGGTCCGGGGCACGCCCCTCAAAAGACGATCGTGCGCCGCCCGTCGATGATCACCCGGTCGTCGAGATGCAGCGAAACCGCTCTCGCGAGCACGAGGCGCTCCACGTCGCGCCCCAGGCGTTCGAGGTCGGCGGCGCGATTGCGGTGATCCACGCGAACGACGTCCTGATCGATGATCGGTCCGTCGTCCAGCTGCTCGGTCACGTAGTGGGCAGTGGCACCCACCAGCTTGACGCCCTGCTCGTGGGCGCGCCGATACGGATCGGCGCCCGCGAAGGCCGGCAGAAACGAGTGGTGAATGTTGATCGCCGGCATCCCCACGCGGTCGAGGAAGCCACCGCTGAGAATCTGCATGTAGCGAGCCAGGACCAACAGCTCGGCTCTCCCGCCGAGCAGCTCGAGCATAGCCTCCTCGGCGCGCTCCTTGGATCGCGGCGCGACCGCGACGTGATGGAAGGGCAGGCCGTAGGCCCTCGTCTCGCGCTCGAGGTCACGGTGGTTGGAGATGACCATCACGATCTCGGCGTCGAGCTCGCCTCGGCGCCAGCGCCAGAGCAGGTCGAGCAGGCAGTGATCCTGGCGCGAGACGAGGATCGCCATCCGCTGGCGCTCACCCCACCAGCGGATCCGCCAGTCCATCTCGAAGCGGCCGGCGACCTCGGCTCCGAAGCGGTCCTGCAGGCGCTCGCGCTCCGATACATCCTCGAGGAAGAACTCCGTCCTCAGGAAGAAGCGACCGCCGCTCGGATCGGTCGAATATTGCTGCGATGAGACGATGTTCGCGCCACGCTCGAAGAGGAAGCCGGAGACCGCCGCGACGATTCCGGGGCGGTCAGCGCAACCGATCAGTAGGCGAGCGGTGTAGCCTGGCGAGCCGGCGAGGGTGTCTCCCGGCGGGTAGCTGGTTTCCCCGGCTCCGGCCACAGAGGCTCCCGGGCTATTTCTTCGTGGTGCTCGGCGAGGTCCCGGCCGGTGCTGGAGTCGTTGACGACTGGGTCGGCGTGAAGGTTCCGCCGGGGCCAAGCTTGCCGGTGTACGTCTTGCCGTTCGTCGTGGTCGTGTACGTTTCGCCGCCGCTCGGGCTCTTGCGGAGCGCTGCGAGTTCGTTCTTCAGTCGCGGCTGCGCTGCAGCCGGCTCGAGGCTGACCGCCTTCGCGGATGCGAGATCGCCGACGCGGGTGTTGTGCGCGAGGTAGGCGTACCTGGCGAGCTGCGCGTAGTAGGCGGCATTGGTTGGTTTCGAGGCCACCACGATCTGCAGCACCCGCACCTCTTCGCTCGGCTGGTTGAGGCCTTCTTCGCCGAAGACCCTCAGCATCAGCTGGGCCAGTGCGGGATTGGGCTTGCTGGGGTTGAGCGCCAGATAGCTGCTCCAAGAGCGTGAAGCCTGGGCGAACAGTTCATGGCCCTTGCTCGTGAGCGCGCCTGAAGAGGTCACGTAGGCTTCGCCACCCGCTTCGTGCAGCTGCGCCTTGAGCAGGTTTTCCCACGCGCTCACGTTGCTGGGCTGCTGGAGTGTCAGCTTGCTGTACTTCTTGATCTGGCTCGAGAAGCTCGCGCTGTTCGCACCTTCGTTCTGGCTGGCTGCGTTGAGGAAGCCGCCGCCGCCGAAGCCGCCGCCGATCCCGAAGCCGACGAGGCCCAATCCCAACAGGAGCGCAAGCCCCATGTAAATGACCCGGACCGTCGTGCGACGGCCCCGCCCGCGCAGATCGAACAGCATCAGTCCGAGAGCTCTCGGTCTTCGTGGTCGATTATCTCCTGCACGGTTGGCCCCGCTGCGTTATCTCTTGGTGGCGCCGGTCCATCTGGAGGAGGACCCGCGCCTTGAATGCTGCGAGCTTCGCGGGCCCGAACCCGTCGGTCCACGAGCGCTGCCACAAGGATACTCGCCTCGTAGAGCAGATAGAGCGGCACGGTCTCCAGCGCGAGCGTCACGAAGTCACCCGGCAGGAATGCCGCAACCACCGCGCATGCCACGATCGCGTAGCGCCGGTTGTGGCGTAGCTGGGCTACCGTCACGAGCCCCGCCCGCGTGGCGGCGAGGATCGCGATCGGGACCTGGAAGATCACGCCCATCGAGAGCAGCACGGTGGCGGCGAAGCGGTAGAACTGGCTCGCCTGGACGAGCACGTTGAACTCGCTCGAGTTGAAGTTCACGAAGAAGCGCACTGCGGCGGGCAGGACGATGAAGTACCCGAACACGACGCCGGCGGCGAACAGGAACGGCACGGCGCTCAGCAGCGGCATCACGACGCGCCTCTCCTCCGGTCTCAGCGCCGGCAGGATGAACCCGTACAGCTCGAACAGGATCACCGGCAGCGAGATGATCAGCGCGAAGTAGAGCGACACCGTGAGCGTGGTCGTGAAGGGCTCCCCGACGCCAAGTGTCACCGGGAGGTCGCCCTGAGGTTGGCGGGGGAGCTTTGCGATGTCTGCCCGCAGCGAGCCGATCAGCGGCAGCAGCTGCGCTCGAGCCTGGGGGGAGAGCCCGCTGCCGGCTTTGACGAGCACGCCGAGCGCCGCCTCCGTGTCGCTGCCGACGCTTCGCACCCCCTGCTGGGCGAGCACAGCCTGGCCGACGGTCCCGTGGCCCTTTGCCACCTGCTTCTCGGTTTGCGTCGTCAGCGGTTTGTTGATGATTTTGAGCAGCGCGTGGTTCTGCCACAGGCAGACGCCGAATGCGACGGCCAGCGCGATCGCGCTGATGATCAGACGCGTGCGCAGCTCGTCTAGGTGCTCCACGAGGCTGAGCCGATCCTCGTGGCCAATCGGGCGAATCGCTGTGGCCATCGGCCCCTGAAACTACCACCGGGCACGCGAGCAACTGACCGCTGCTGATCCGCCGCGTGGCCGATCGCAGGCGTCCAGCCGCGATCTCGCGTCCGCTACAGAAGTGCGAGTCCCCGGATGTGAGAAGCGCGAGTCCCCGGAGGTGAGGCTAAAGGGAGCTGCCAGAAAGGTCGATGACGTCGGAGAGAAACCAATGCAAGCCGACGGTGACAACAACATCCAGGAACGCCCGCAGGTGCCGCGCGCCGCAGGGATCGACATCACCCCTGCCGGCGGACGACGGGCTCCCGCGGACGGCGCCCCGCCCGATCGCCTTCATATCTGCTTTCACTGTGCGGGCGAGCTCGCCTACCCGCTCGACTGGTGTGAGGAGGGCCCGCGGCATTGGCGGATCGTGCTGCGCTGTCCGGACTGCGAGTCGCTGCGCGAGGGCGTCTTCGAGCAGAGCGCCGTGGAGAGCCTCGACGACGAGCTCGACCGTGGCGCCGGTGCACTTCTCGCCGACTTGAAACGCATCACACACGCGAACATGACGGACGAGATCGATTTCTTCGTGCGGGCGCTCGCCGCCGACCTGATCGTCCCCAGCGACTTCTAGCGGTAGCGCTCTACCACCGCGTCGGCCACCAGGTCGAGCAGCAGCGAGCGGCCCCCCGGGAGCAGCGCCGGCAGCGCCGCCTTCGCCTCCGCCACGACCGCAAGGGCCCGCTCCCGGGCCTCGTCGAGAGCGCCGGTGGCGGCGATCCGCTCGCACAGACGCTCGGCCTGCTCGGGCCCCTGCAGCGAGGCGAGGTCCAAGGCGGCCAGCTCGGGCTCGCGTTCGCGCGCGAGGATCAGCGGCAGCGTAACGGTCCCGTCGAGCAGGTCGGTACCGCGCGCCTTGCCGGTCCGCTCGACCGGTCCCGACACGTCGAGCACGTCGTCGAGCATCTGAAAGGCGAGACCGATCCGCCGGGCGAACGCGCCGAGCCCGTCGGCGAGCGCGCTCGAGCCCTCCGCCGCCGCCAGGGCCCCCAGGCGGCAGGCTGCCTCGAACAGCGCGGCGGTCTTCAGCTCGCAGCGCCTCAGGTAGCGCCCGACGGCGACGTCGGAGGCGTAGGCGTCCTCCCGCTGAAGCAGCTCGCCTGCGGCGAGGGCCGAGCTGGCATCCGACAGCGCGCATAGCTGAGCCGCGTCCTCGTTGCGAGCGAGCTCGGCGAACGCTCTCGAGAACAGCAGGTCGCCCGTCGCGACGGCGACCGTACGCCCTGCGACGGCCGCCACCGTCGGGTGGCCGCGGCGCAGCCGGGCACCGTCGATCAGGTCGTCGTGGACGAGCGTGGCCGAGTGCACGAGCTCGACGGCGACCGCCGCTCGGACGAGGCGTTCCTCACCATCGGCGCCGCTCGGCGGGCCGCCGGCCGACTCCGCCGCCAGGACCACGAGCAGCGGCCGCAGCCGCTTGCCGCCCGCCGTGACCGTCGCGCTCGCGTACGACGCCAGCGGCGCTCCGGCGCGCGAGGTCACCCGCTCGAGGTGAAGCTCGGTGCGGATCATGAGCTCGCGCAGGCCATCCCCGCCCAGCCGCATGACCGCCTCGAGCCCGTCCACCCCTTGCTGGCCGGCGGCCCGGCCGCCGACCATGATTCTCACGCGTGCACCAAGGGAACCGTACCGGCATGGATCGCCACGATGCCGCCGGCCGTGATCACGTAACGGATCTCCGACAGGCCGGCCCGCTCCATCTCGGCCGCCAGTCCCTCGGGTGAGGGGAAGCGCTTGACGGAGTTCGGCAGGTAGGTGTAGGCGTCGGCGACGCTCGCCCGCGCACCCCGGCCGCGAAAGCGCGAGCGCAGCGCCACGGCGGCGCCGGCGAGACGCCCGATCACCGGGACCATGCGGTCGAACCACAGCCGGTAGAAGACCGCGAGGGGTGCACGCGTGGGAGTCGTGATCTCGAGCACGACGACCCGTCCTCCGGGTGCGACGACGCGCACCATCTCCGCCAGCCCCGCGGCGAGATCGTCGAAGTTCCGGGCCCCGAAGCCGACCGTGGCCGCGTCGAACGAGTCGTCCGCATAAGGCAGCTCCAGGGCATCGCCCCACTCGAAGCGAGGCTGCACCCCCGCGCCGTTCGCGGCTGCCTTTGCGCGCGCCCGCGCCAGCATGCCCTCGGCGAAGTCGCTTCCCACGACCTCTCCTCCCGGCGATACACGCCGCGCGAGCTCGATCGCCAGATCGCCCGTTCCGGTGGCGACGTCGAGCACTCGACTGCCCGGGCGAACCCGCGCCGCCGCGGCTGCCTGCTCGCGCCAGCGGTGGTGCAGGCCTGCCGTCATCGCCGTGTTCATGAGGTCATAGACGCCCGCGATTCGATCGAACATCGCGCGCACCTGTGCCGCCTCCAGGCGGCCAGACCTCGCGCCTTGCCCAACGCCCATTGGCAGCTACTTCAGCTGACTCAAAAAGGCGACGGCCGCGTTGAACTTGTTCGGCGGCAGGTTCTTGAACGACGGCATCGGCTCTGTGGGGTTGACGAGCGTCCGCGCGATCGCGAGGACCGGCAGTCGCGCGGCCACGTGGGTCAGGTTGGGGCCGGGCCCGTCGTTTCCGTTTTCACCCAGCTTGTGGCACGCCAGGCAGCCCGATTGGGCCACCACCGCCTTGCCCGCTTCGTATTCGGCCAGCGGGGCGCCTCCGGCGCGGACGATCCTCTGCGGCGTCGCCAGCCCGATCGTGGTCGGGTCGCCGGCGTGCGCGCCCTTGTACGTGAGCAGGGCCATCGCCGCGACCACGACGACGAAGGTCACCGCCGCGATCGGACGGCGCTCCGGGCGCCGCTCGGGGCCGCGATCGTAGAACGGCAGCAGGAACAGCAGGATCATGCCGATCGTCGGGATCCCGATCGTGGCCAGCTGGGTCAGGCTCGAAGGCTTGATGACGCGCAGCAGCTCGAACAGGAAGAAGAAATACCAGTCCGGGCGCGGGACGTAGGACGTCGTCGTGGGGTTGGCCTTCGGTCCCTGCCCGGCGCCCAGCACCAGCGAGAGCGTGATGATCACGGCCATCACCACGCACGCCATCACCGCGTCCTTGGCCACTGCGTAGGGGAAGAACGGTTTGCCCTGAGCCTTCAGGACCGAGTAGTCGCGGAGATACGCCTGCTTCTCGCGCTTGTTCATCTCGCGCGCCTCGGGCCTCGCGCGGCCAGGGCTGGCGGTCTGTGAGCCACGGGCTCTAGACCTCCGTCTCGCTGAGCTCCGGGCGTCTGCCGACTTTCGACCAAGGTGGCGCCGTGGTACCCAGCTTCGTTACGAGATAGAGATGCGCTCCGATCAGCGCGGCGATCGCCCCTGGCACGAGCAGCATGTGGATCGCGTAGAAACGCGACAGCGTCGTCGCCGTGAACTCCGGGCCGCTTCTGAGGAAGTCCCCAAGATAAGGGCCGATCAGCGGGCCTGTCGCCGTGATGTTGTTCGCCACGATGGTGGCCCAGTACGCGCGATCGTCGAAGGGCAGCAGGTAGCCGGTGAGCGCCATCACCATCGTCAGGATCAGCAGCACGACCCCGATCACCCAGTTGAGCTCGCGCGGGTACTTGTAGGCGCCCCACAGGAACGTGCGCCCCATGTGCAGGAACACGAGCACGACCATCACGCTCGCACCCCACAGGTGCATGCCGCGCACGAATTGCCCCAGGAACACGTCATTGGTGATGTGCCGGATCGATTCGTAGGCTCCGCCCGACGGGTCCGGCCGGTAGAACATGGCCAGGAACACGCCGGTGACAGCCTGCGAGAGGAAGGCGAACAGCGTTGCCGAGCCTAGCGTGTAGTACCAGTTCGTTCCCTTGGGCACCTTCCTGAACAGCAGCCAGCGGGTGGTGCCTGTCAGGGACGTACGCTCGTCGAGCCAGTCGACGACCGCGATTCCCGCCTCCTTGGCGTGATCGGCCGGCGTCAGGCGGCCGTTGGCTTCCCCGGGTCTTGGAGGCGGCGCGCGGAGCGCCGAAGGCAGTGGAGGTGCAGGGCGTTTGGGCACTTAGGAGATGCGGGCGGATGGACGCGAGGGATAGAGGTACTGTCCGATGCCGTCGAGCGGCTCGCCCGGATCGCGTGGGGAGAAGCGCCGCAGCTGGCTGTTGACCGAGAAGCGGCCGGTGTACAGCTGCACCCTGCCCGCCCGCACGCGCGTCGGGAAGCGATCGAGGGGGCGCACGGGAGGCCCGCTCACGCGGCGTCCCAGCAGGTCGTAGACGCCGCCGTGGCAGGGGCAGACGAAGCGCTCCGCGGCATCGATCCAGCGCACCGGGCAGCCGACGTGCGCGCAACGGGTGCTGATCGCGATGTACGGCGTGGTGGCGTCGTAGCTGTCCGTATCGATGGCCGCGTTGCGCTTGCGCACGTACGCCGTCGACTTGCCGACCTCGCCCACGCCTGGGGTGATCGTGATGACGACCGGGATGTAGTTGGTGTCCGTAAACGCTTCGACCGGGCCGATGTCTTCCCAGGCGTGCCCCGGCTGCTTGAAGATCGGGCCGATCGCGAACCCGAGCGCCGGCAGCACGAATGCGCTCGCGGCGATCGCGCCGGCGGCGTTCGCGCCCACCGTCATGAACCTTCGCCGCGTGACCGTCTCGCCCTCGAAGGCTCCCGGAATGCCGCGGTCGAGCGTGTACTTCGAGGTGTGCTTTGGGCGCCTGGGTGCCACGGGGCGCAAACAATATCGAGGCGCGATTCAGCGCGGCACGGAAGAACCCAGGGCGCTTGTGCGCATCGCCTCGATCGCTTCGGGAGCGCCCGCGAACACGAGATCCTTCGCGCGTCCGTGCGCGTCGCTCGAGCCCCACCCCACCGCGCGGGCGCCCGCGGCCCAGACAGCGTCGGCCAGCGCCGGATCGCCCGCTCCCTGCGCGAGCGCGCTGAGCGTGATCGTGTCGGCGAGCTCGGCGACGGCGAGCGTGTCGCCCAGCTCGACCAGGCGAGCGAGCCCCATGGCGTAGAGCTGATCGCCGGCGAGCAGACCGAGGTCGGCCTCGGGTGTGCGCACGACGCGGGGGGACCCGTAGTGCAGCAGGTAGCCCTCATAGATCGCCTCGACCAGCAGCTCGTACTCCTCGCGTCTGCCCTCGGCCCTGGGCCCCTCGGCAGCCACCAGCGCCGGGCTCGCCGCGCTGGCGTCCAGCGGACGGCCGTCAACGGTCGCGGCGGGATCGACGAGCGTCGCCATCAGCCCACCCTCGCCGCGCAGGAGGCGCTTCAGGCGGGTGAGCCCCCCGGCGCTCATGGGCCGTCCCCCGGGTCGCGCAACGCGGCGAACGAGGCGGCTGCCGCATCGAGCGTGCGCTCGATCTGCTCGGGGGAGTGCGCGAGCGACGGGAACCACGCCTCGAACTGCGACGGCGGCGGGTAGACCCCGCGCGAGAGCAGCTCCCGGCACCATGCCGCGTGGGCGGCGAGATCGCACGCCTGCGCGTCCTCGAACGAGAGCACGGGCCGGTCGCTGAAGAACACGGTCAGCAGGCCGGTTGCGCTCACGACCTCCACCGGATATGAGCCTGCCGCGGCCGCCGCCCCGCGCAGGCCGTCGGCGAGCTGCGCGGTGATCGACGCGAGGCGCAGATACGCGGTCTCGTCCAGCAGCTCGAGCGTCGCCAGACCGGCCGCGACCGCGAGCGGGTTGCCCGAGAGGGTTCCCGCCTGGTAGACGTCACCAGACGGCGCGAGCATGCGCATCAGCTCGGTCCTGCCCCCCACCGCCGCTGCCGGCAGGCCGCCTCCGATGACCTTGCCCATGATCGTGAGGTCGCCCGTGACGCCACTCAGTTCCTGCGCGCCTCCTTCGGCGACGCGGAAGCCACTTATCACCTCGTCGAGCACGAGCAACGCCCCGTTCGCGTCGGCCTGCTCGCGCAGCAGCTCGAGGAATCCGTCCCTGGGCGGGACGAGACCCATGTTCGCCGGCAACGGCTCCGCGAGGATCGCCGCGAGCTCGTAGCGTCCGACCGCCTCGGCGAGAGCGGCCGGGTCGTTCCACGGCACGACCACCGTGCTCGCGGCTGCGCTGGCGGGGACGCCGGGGCTCGCGGGGAGAGCCTGCGTGGCGAGCCCCGACCCTGCCTGCGCGAGCAGGCCGTCGAGGTGTCCGTGGTACGCGCCCGCGAACTTGAGCACCCGCTCGCGACCGGTGGCCGCCCGCGCCAGGCGTATCGCCGTCATCGTCGCCTCCGTTCCGGAGGAGGTCATGCGCAGCATGTCCACGCCCTCGATCCGCCGTGCGACCTCGGCGGCAAGCTCGACCTCTGTCGGCGTCGGCGCGCCGAAGCTCGTTCCCCTCGCCGCCGCCTCGGTGATGGCGGCGATCACTCGCGGGTGCGCGTGCCCGTGGATCAGCGGCCCCCACGAGCAGACGTAGTCAAGGAAGCGGTTGCCGTCGACGTCGAGAAGCTCCGCGCCCTCACCGCGGGCGATGAAGATCGGGTCGCGCCCGATCGCGCGCATCGCGCGCACGGGCGAGTTGACCCCACCCGGGAGGACTTCGAGCGCCCGGCGGTAGAGCTCGCTGGAGCGAGTGTCGGTCAGCGACGTCGTCACGAACCCACGCTCAGGCGTGCCGCGTCTCCCAGTTCTTGAAGTCCTCGGTGAAGTAGAGCAGGCGGATCTTCTTGAACTCGGTTGAGGAGTAGAGGGTCGCCCGCTCCTCGATCCCCGTCTGCTCGGCGATCGAGTCGAGCACGGCGTCGCACTCCTCCTTGGAGCGTCCGTGGGCCATCGTGAAGACCGAGTAGGGCCAGTCCTCGTAGGTGGGACGCTGGTAGCAGTGGGAGATGCCGCGCACGGCCGCCATCCGGCAGCCGATCTCGAAGATCTGCTCGTCGGGCACCTGCCAGACGCCCATGCCGTTGGCCGAGAATCCGGCCCGGCGGTGGAAGAGGATCGCCGCGACGCGCCGCAGCAGGCCGCGCTCCTGCATTGCAGCCAGGTGGTCCAGGAAGCGCTCCTGGGCGAGCCCCATCTCGGAGGCGGCGGCGGCGTACGGCTCCTCCACGACCGCCATATCGCCCTGCAGCGCGCGGATCACGGCGATGTCGAGCTCGTCGTAGGGCTGGGGATCTAGATCGATCGGCTCGGCCACCTCCGCGGCACTCGAGAGGGCGTCCGTGTCGCCCTCCATCTCGAGGTCCATGCGGATCTTGAACAGCCTCAGCGTCGGGAGCTGGCGCACCGAGTCGGCGCCGGCCTCCTTCGCGAGGACCTCGAGCGTGCCCTCGAGCCCAAGCCTCGAGTCGGGCTCGGTCGCGATCGTGAACCAGAGGTTGAACTCGTGGTTGCGCAGGTAGTTGTGTGAGACGCCAGGGTGCTCGTTGATCACCTGGGCGGCGCGATGGGGATTGCGTGGATCGACCTTGGCGGCGACCAGCATCGAGGAGTAGCCCAGGGCGCGCGTGTCGAAGATCGGCGTGACCTGGCGGATGATCCGCTTGTCGAGCAGCCGCTGCACGCGGCGCATCACCTCGGCCTCCGTCACTCCGCCCAGCTCCGCCACGCGGCGGTAGGGACGCTGCGCGATCGGGAAGCTGCCCTGCATCAGGTTGAGCAGCTTGCGGTCGAGATCGTCGAGCGGGATCGCGGCCCCGTCCTTGCGGCTGCGGGTCTTGGGGCCCGCCCCCGCCGCCCGCCCGGCCCGCCCGCCCTCTCCGGCGGCGGCGCGCTCATCGGCCGTCTGCTTCAGGTCTGCTCTGCTAGCCATCGGGCGGCGTCCTTTGCGTGGTAGGAGACGATCGTGTCGGCGCCGGCGCGGCGCAGGGAGGTCAGGATCTCGAGCACCGCCGCGCGCTCGTCCAGGTATCCGGCCGCGGCGGCGGCCTTGACCATCGCATACTCGCCGCTCACGTTGTACGCAGCCACCGGCAGCCCGGTCGCCTGCTTGACCGAACCGATCACGTCGCCGTACGCGAGTGCTGGCTTGACCATCACCATGTCTGCCCCCTCTTCCACGTCCAGCAGCGCCTCGCGCACCGCCTCGCCCCCGTTGGCGGGATCCATCTGGTAGCCGCGGCGATCGCCGAACGCCGGCGAGGAGCCGGCGGCGTCGCGGACGGGCCCGTAGAACGCCGAGGCGAACTTCGACGAGTAGGCGAGGATCGGCGTCGTGGCGAAACCCTCGCCGTCCAGCTCCTCCCTGATCGCGGCGACGCGCCCGTCCATCATGTCCGACGGCGCCACCAGGTCGGCGCCGGCCCGCGCGTGGCTGACGGCCGCGCGCGCGAGCAGCTCGAGCGTCGCGTCGTTGTCGACCGTCCCGTCATCCCCGAGCACACCGCAGTGCCCGTGGTCGGTGTACTCGCAGAGGCACACGTCGGTGATCACGAGGAGCTCCGGCTCGGCCAGCTTGAGCGCGCGAGTCGCCGCCTGCACGACTCCGTCCTCCTCCCACGCTCCCGACCCGTGCTCATCCTTCTCGGCTGGCACCCCGAAGAGCATCACCGCACCGATCCCCAGAGCGGCGCACTCGCGCGCCTGCTGCACGGCGGCGGCGATCGAGAGGCGATCCACGCCGGGCATCGTCGCGATCGGCTCGCTGCCCGCCAGCGTCTCCGCGACGAACATCGGCAGCACCAGCTGGCCGGGGTGAAGGTGCGTCTCGCGCACCAGACCGCGAAGGCCGGCTGATGCGCGCAGCCTGCGCATGCGCGTCTTCGGGAAGGCCATGCCCCCAGGATACCCCTGCTCAATCGGCGCGCCGCAGCCCGATCCGGGCGAGCACGCCGAACACGAGCGTCAGCGCCGCGAGGTGCGCGAGCGAGCCGCCGAGCGAGGGCGCGGCGCCGTTGACCGCCGCGTCGAGCGCCTGCAGCGTCGCCTTGAAGGGAAACACGAACGAGATCGCCCCGATCGCGTCGTAGAGCCCGGTCGATACCGACCCGGACGGCACGAGCGCGAGAAAGGCCAGTGGCAGCGAGAGCAGGAAGGCGAGCAGCGAGGCCGCGCGCACCTCTCGGGCGGCGGCACCGATCGCGACGCCGAGCGCGCCGAACGCGAGCGCGCCGAACGCGAGCGCGAGCAGCCACTGCCCGGCGCGGCTCCAATCGAGCGGGACGAAGGCGCTGACGCCGGCGAGCATCGCGAAGGCGACGGCGAACGCGCACGCGGCCGCCAGCGCTCCCTTCTCGGCCAGCAGCCCCTCCCGCGAGACGAGGCCTCGCAGCAGCCGCGCCAGGACGTGCTCTTCGCGCTCGAGCGCCACGCCACCCGCGGCCAGCAGCACGCACACGAACATCAGCGAGACGCTCACGGCGACGACCACCGCGAACGTGTTGAGAGGTGTGCGGCGGCCGTGCAGCAGCGTGCTGCGGACCTGGATCGGCTGCCCGACGGTGCTCAGGACGTTCTTGCTGACCGTCAGATTCTGCGCCGCGAATTCGGCGAAGCTCGCGACTTGTTCGAGGGCGGCGCGGTCGGCCCCGGGTGGCTGGCGGGCGATGATGCCGTGCAGCTTGGAGGGGATCTGGCTGAGCCCGATCAGGTTCGACGGAGCGCCGAGCACGCCGAGGTTGCCTCCCGTCAGCAGCAGGTCGATCACTCCGACGGCGGCTGACTGGATGCGTTCGGAGAAGCCGAGGTTCGCCCGCGCGAGCGCTGAGCCGAGCTGCGACTGCACGAGCGACTGCTGGAGCGCGTCGCCGTTGTAGATGATTTCCAGCTGCGCCTGGCGGAGTCCGCTCGACAGCTTCGCCGCGATGTCCGGGGGGATCACGACCGCCGCGAGCACTTCGCCCGACTTGACCTTGTCGACCGCCTGCATCCGGGTCGGCGTCTTCACAGCCTGGACCTGGGTGAACAGATGCTCCGCATACTGAGCGACGTCGACGCGTTCTCGCCCCACCTGCACGGTCTGCCCCGGCGGGGTCTCGTCGACGATCGCCACGCGCGGCTTGGATGGACTGCGTGAGATCGCGAGCCCGATCAGCAGCGCTATCGCGACAGGGTAGATGACGAGCAGCGCGACCAGCAGACGCGAGCGCCGCAGGATCAGCAGATCCTTGCGCAGCAGCCAGCTCAAAGCTCATGCCCTTCGGAGAGGAGCGCGACGAGTGCCTGCTCGAAGTCGCTCCCGGCGCCACCCGGCGATCTTTGAATGAGCGCCTCGGGCGTGCCATCGAAGATCATCCGGCCCTCGTCGAGCACGATCACGCGATCGCCGTAGCGCTGGGCCTCGCCGACGTTGTGCGTTGAGAAGATCACGCTCGTGCCCGCGTCGGCGAGCCCGCGGATGAAGCGCCACAAACGCTCACGCTGTCTCGGATCAAGCGCCGAAGACGGCTCATCGAGGGCGAGCACAGGAGGGTTCCCCAGCAGTCCGACCGCCACGTTGACGCGCTGGCGGTTCCCCCCCGACAGGTCACCGAGGAGGTCGCCCGCGCGCGCGCTCAGGCCCGTCTGCTCGAGCATCCGCTCGACCTCCCGGTCGGGGTCGGACACCCTCTCCAGGCGAGCGAACAGGCCTATGTTCTCGGCGACGGAGAGCTTCGAGTAGAGGGCCGGCTGCTGGGGTGCCCAGCCGACCTCGCGCCCGCCGGATTCGGCGGAGGGGCCGTTGACGCTGCCCGTGCTCGGGCGCTGGGTGCCGGCGATGATCGAGAGCAGAGTCGTCTTGCCGGCGCCGTTGGGACCCACGATGGCCACCAGCTCGCGCTCGTGGGCGTCGAAGCTGACGTCCCGGAGCGCCTCAAGCTCGCCGAAGCGCTTGCCGAGCGCGCGAACGCTCAGTGCGACGCTCACAGGAGTCTGCGAGACGTGTCATTCCACGACTCGAACGTCAGGTGCCGGCTCAGGTAGACGACGGTCTCCCTCACGACGGCGAGGATCGGCAAGGCGACCAGGGCTCCGAAGATCCCGTTCACCTCCAGACCGACGAGCAGCGCGAAGATGACGAGCAGGGGGTTGATCCTCAGCGTGTGCCCGAAGACCTGCGGGGCCACGACGTGTCCCTCCAGCTGCTGCAGACCGATGAACAGCAGCACGACCCACACCGCCGATATCGGGTTGGTGAACAGCGCGACCGCCACCGCCGGAGCCGCTCCCAAGATCGGGCCGATGTAGGGGACAAGCTCCATCACGGCGTAGAACACGCCGAACGCCAACGCGTATTTGCTCCCGTCGGGGAAGATCCCGAGCACTCCGAAGATGTACAGCGAGAAGCCCGCCGAGGCGCCCATGATCGCGCTGAACAGCAGCTGGCCGCCGACGTAGCGCGAGACGGCCCGCTGCACGAGCAGCGGGTAGTCGTCGGCGCGCGAGCCGTCGCCCGGGGGCATGATCCGTCTCACAAGCGCTCCGATCTGCTGGCCGTATAGGAGCATGTAGACGGAGAGCACGAAGATCAGCACGAGATTGAAGATCGCGTTCGCCACTTCGGTCAGCAGGGCGCCGCCGAAGGAGACGAATTTGCTCGCGCTTTTCGCGACTTTGGCCTGGATGCTCTGCAACGCGGTTTTGCCCGGTTTGACGATGTGGACGTGAAAGCCATTCTGGTTCAGCGTCTTTTCGGCTTCCGCGAGCTTCTTGTTCGCTTCGTTGACGATGCTCGGGAGATTGTTCGTGAAGGTGCGCACCTGGTTGGAGATAGGGTTCGCCAAGAGGACCCCGATGCCGGCGAGCCCGACGAAGAACGCGACGTACACGGCCAGCACGGCGAGCCCGCGCGGCATCCGCCCGCGCTGCACGAACGAGACGGCCGGATTGAGGATCAGCGCGATCAGCGCCGCGATTATGAACAGCAGCAGCACTTTGCCGGCGGCTTTGGCGAGCGCCCAGGCAGCGAGCGCGGTCAGCGGCAGCGCGACGAGCTGGATCCAGCGCGGGACGACCACGCGCGGGGTCTCCGGCGCCTCGATCTCGCCGGAGTCTGCGAGCTCGCGCTCTTCCTCCTCTGGAGGCGCCGCGGGCGGCGCGCTGCCGGAAGCGTCTGTCACCTTCCTCCCACCATCGGCAGAGTATGGCTGAGCTCGAGGCGTCGGCAGAGCGCCCGCCATCCGGCGCGAGCATCCTGTTCGTGGGCGACATCGTCGGCGGTATCGGACGGCGGACGCTGCTCGACTCGCTTCCTATCCTGCGCGAGCGCTACGCGCCGACATTCGTTGTCGTCAACGGCGAGAACGCGGCCGGCGGCCTTGGCATCACGCCCAAGATCGCCGATCAGATGTTCGCGGCGGGCGTCGACGCGATCACGCTCGGCAACCACACCTACCATCGCCGTGAGATCTACCCATACCTGGACTCCCAGCCGCGAATCGTGCGGCCGGCCAACTTCCTGCGCAGCCAGCCTGGTCACGGCACCTGCGTGGTCGAGCGCGACGGGCTGTCGCTGGGCGTCGTCAACCTGAGCGGCAACCTCTACCTGAGAGCGGGCCGTTCGGCGTTCACGGAGATCGAGGCGGCGCTGGGGGAACTCGCGGGGGTCGATCACATCCTCGTCGACCTGCACGCCGAGGCGACCTCGGAGAAGGTCGCGATGGGCTGGCATCTCGACGGCCGCGTGACCGTCGTCGTTGGCACCCACACGCACGTGCCCACCGCGGATGGGCGAGTGCTGCCCGGCGGCACCGCGTACATCACCGACGTCGGCATGACCGGGCCCCGTGGCGGGGTCATCGGGGTCAAGCGCGAGCAGGCGATCGAGTCGCTCTTGACGCAGATGCCGGTGCGCTTCGAAACCTCCGAGGAGGACTCATGGCTGATGGGTGTGCTGGTCAGGTGCTCAGCACCGCTACGGGCCGACTCGATCGAGCAGGTGCTGATGCCTCAGCCGCCTTCCGCTTCGGAGGCTCGCTGAAGCGCCCCAGCAGCGCCACGATCACGAGCGGGAAGAACCAGGGGATGTAGAGGTAGAACCAGTGTTCTATCCCCAGCTGAACGGCGATGATCACCGCCCCGCACGCCGCCGCCAAGCCAACCAGGTCCGCTCGGCGGGGAATGAGCGCAAGCCCGACCGCGAGCACGACGGCCGCTATCTGCACCGCGAGCTGCAGCCCGCCGAGACCGCCATAGAGCCCCCACACCGAGAAGGGCGAGCCGCGATTCGCCTGGTAGGCGATCGTGCGCTCGTAGATCGTGTGCAGCGAATCGTGTGTCACGGCCGGCACGAGCGCCAGCGCCGCCGTCGCAACGAAAGCGAGCGTGAACAGCCCCACGGCACCGGCTCGACGGCTCAGCCGCAGCGAGGGCTGCCCGATGAGCTCATGCGTGGCCAGGATCGGAGCGAGCGCGAGCGGCGCGAGCTTGGTCAGGCCCGCGAGAGCAGTGAACGCGCCGCGCGCCGCGGGCGCGAGCCGCGAGCGGTAGGTCGCCGACAGCAGCGCCGCGATGATCAGCACGGCGACGAGCGAGTCGTTCGAGTTGCTCTCCAACGAGAAGAGCGTGAATGGATAGGAGACCCAGGCGTACGCGAGCGCGATCCCGAGCGTCGGCCCGCGCATGCGCCGGCCCAGCAGGAACAGCAGTCCGGCCGCGAGCAGGTCGAAGACGATCGCGGCGGCGTGCGCCGCTGGCAGGTCGTCCCACTTGCCGCTCCAGCCGAACAGCTCCAAGAAGGGAACATACGCCTCGTAGTTGAACGGTCCATACGTGTCGCCACGTTCGTTGTCCGACGGATAGGAGCCATACAGCGGGCGATCCGTCGTGATCCGCTGAGCTCCGATCACCCCTGCGTAGCCGACGTCGATGACGTTCGCGTCGGTCACGTTCAGCGCGATGCGAAATCCCAGCAGGAAGACGACGGCGACGGCGAGCCACGAAGCGGGCACGAGCAGCCGCAGCGGGGGCGGCCGGCGCGTCGCGTGCGACCGCGTCCGACGCAGCAGCGTGAGCATCCGTAGGAGCAGGTAGAGCAGCGGCGGGTACGTCAGCGGCACGGAGGCGTAGATGTTCGCGTGATTGAAGAAGGCGAGCGAGATCGAGAACGACAGCAGTACCAGCAGGTCGAGGTTCGTCAGCGAGAACGGCCGCCGGAAGTTGAAGAAGGGGAGGGCGAACAGCAGGCACAGCGGCAGCCAGATATAGAGCGCGTTGACGTGCCTGCCAAAGGCGCCCGGGTAGCCTCGCGCCATCGACCATGGCACCTGGAAGCCGGTCCACTGTTCGAGCACGCGTGCGGAGAGGTCGTCGATGATCACCTGACCGATCTCCTTCTTGCCGTTGCGCGAGAAGAAGCTCACCTGCCAGCGCAGCGGCGCCTTCAGGTAGGCGCCTGCGAACGAGCCGCGATATTTGGCGCGCTCCGCCCGGATCTTCGGGAGCGCGCTCGCGATCGCGATCACCTGGTTCGCGGACAGTCGGCGCCCGGCCGGCGGGGTGTCCGAGAGCGGCACAGGGATTGGGGTCGTCGAGCTGGTTGAGGCGCTCGAGACGCGGGAGGTGGCACGGGGGGACGCGGGCACGGACGCGGGGGCGGGGCGGCTCGTCGTTGCCGCTGTCGCGCAGGACGCCGGCAGCGCCAGAACGGCCAGCAGGACGACGGTTGCTTTCAGGCGCATCGAGCCGAGAGTAACGCCGGGCCCGCTACCGTCGTCTCACTCGGCTTCGAAGTGGCGCAGGATCAGCGAGGCGACGTCGCGAATCGCCCACTGCGGGGGCTCGCGTTCAGGGGGCGAGACGCCGCTGAGAATCAGCGCGCCGACCGAGTCTGAGGCGTGGAGGGAGCCATGGCTGCCACCGCCCACGTGCGCCTGGCGGCCCCAGTCGAGGAACTCATAGCCGGGGGTGGCCGAGAGCAGGACCTCGCCGGAGGTCGGGCACGTGAGGGCGGACCATACGCGCGACAGCGCATCGGGGTAGGAGGGCGTGTGCAGGACGCCGTCCTCTATCGCGCCGTCGATGCCAGCCAGGGCGCCGTCCACGCTCCAGCTGCCGCCACGGGGGTCGACGACGGAGTCGCCGGGGCTGAATCGCAGCTCTCCGTGCTCCGGGCTTGAGATCACGCCCTCGCGCGGTGCGTCGTGCGCGTCGCGCTCGAGCCACATCACCAGGTCGACGCCGTCGACGCAGAGCGCACGCGCCTCCACGAGCGCACGGATCGAGTCACGTTCGGACTCGTGCAGCGCGTAGACCATCGCCGCCCGTTGCGAGGGGCAGACCGCGATACGGGGTTCCTCGCCGCCCGAGCCGCTCGAGGACCGCGCGGGGCCGAGGACGCCCAGCTCGCCGAGCTCGTCCTGCAGGGCGATGGTGGCTGTGATCGGAGCCTGGGAGTGGTCCGCCATCGCGATCACGGCGTGCTCGTCGAGAAAACGATCGACGCCGCCCGCGGCGTTCATCACGCGCGCGAGCTGCAGGTCGGCCTGGGCGAGCGACCTCACCTGAGCATCGGGGCCGTACTTGTGCGAGTACCAGTCGTTGTCCGGAAGCGACAGCAGCAGGAAGTCGAAGAGGTCGTTCTCGACCAGGTAGCTCGAGACACATCCCGAATGGCGGTCGCGCACCCCCGGCATGCCGAGCCCGGAGCGGCAGCTGGTGCGGCGCGAGGCGAAGATGTCGGCATAGAAGAGCTCGCGGGGGCCCATCACCGGGTGGCGCATCAGCCGCGAGGCAACGCGCGTGAGCGTCGTGTCGCGCTGCGGCTCGTGGCGGTAGCGGCCACGGTACATGAGGTAGGTCGTGCCCGCCGTGCGCACGCCGGCGTCGTCGAGCGACTCGAACACGGTCGGCGTTTCGGAGGAGAGGTGGACGCGGTTCATGTTGTAGACGGTGTCGGTCAGCTGCCGCGCGATACCGAACCGCTGGGCGGCGCGGAAGCTCGAGCCGTACTCGATGTAGCGGTCCTCCTCGCGGTGAAACCAGTTCATCGCCGGGATCCTGTGTTCGTCCTGGCCGGTTCCGGTAACGATCGAGGCGGCGCACACCGGCGTGACCGAGGGGAACGCAGCCACACAGGCGGGCACATAGCGCCCGCGCTCCATCAAACGCTCGAGCACGGGAGCCGCACCCGAGGCGACGGTACGCTCGAGCATCTCGGGCGCCATCGCATCGATCACGCAGAGGACGAGCTTGGGCGGCATCTAGCGGCGCAGGATGCGCAGGCCCGCATACTTCGCGCCAGTGCGTGCACGTGCTCGCAGCAGGAGCCAGCCGAACAGCCCGACGACCACGTAGCCGAGCGGATGCAGCAGCGCGACGAAGGCGGCGAGCAGCAGCGAGGCCGAGTCGAGATAGACGGTGACGGCCTCGCGGGCCTCGCGGTCCGCCAGCCGGGCGCGGGCGCGGGCGACGACGGGAGCGACCGCGCGCTGGGCGAGGCCGGCCGCCGCGAGGCCGCCGAGCAGGCCTGGCCACCAGAGGTCCCCGTGGGCTGCGAGCGTTCCGGCGAACAGCAGCGCGCCCGTTCCGTAGGCCATGCCCGAGAGCGCCGCGGCGAGCGGGTCGACGCGTGAGCGCTCGGCACCCGGGTCAAGCGTCGGCGCGAGGCCGAGCCCCAACTGCACGGCGTAGGCGAGCACAAACGCGACGGCCACCACGAGCAGCCACCAGCTGGACTGGAGGAAGTCGAAGCGTCCGTGGGCGAAGCTGACGCCGAGCACCCCGGCGGAGCCGAGCGCTCCCGCGAGCAGCACCGGCAGGAACGGTCGAACCCCGCATGCGGCCGCCAGCCCGACGCCAAGGCCGATGTAGAAGAAGGTTCCGTGCATGCGATGTGGGTGGCGAGGTGCGCTACCGTGCGGTGCTGGCGGATCTGCGATCGGCCAGGACGATAGACGACTCCCCAGGCGGCCAAGAGGGCCGTGGCCGCGAGGTTGCCGGGGCTCGGCGGCGAATATAGGCGGCAGACCATGACGCGATCAACCAGCGGAGGGGGCGACGGGCGACGCGCCCGGCTTACAGCGCACGAGCTCGCGCGCTACGAGGGCTTGTTCGCAGCACGCACGCAAGGCATGAAAAGCTCGGCCATGCGGGAGATGATGGCGCTGACCGAACGGCCGGAGGTGATCTCGCTGGCGGGGGGCCTTCCCGACACGACCACGTTCCCGCCGAAGCTGTACGCGAAGCTGATGGCCTCGGTGGCGGCCGAGTCCACCGCCCGCGCCCTGCAATACGGGCCCACGGAAGGCATGGAGGCGACGGTGGAGTGCATCGTCGAGGTGATGGCAGCCGAGGCAACGGCGGTCGATCCGAGCGAGGTCATAGTCACGACTGGCGGCCAGCAGGTCATCGACCTCGTCTGCAAGACGCTGATCGACCCCGGCGACGTGATCGTCGCCGAGGCTCCGACATACCCTGGCGCCGTGCCGACCTTCAGCGCGTACCAGGCTGAGGTCGAGCAGATCGAGATGGACGCGGACGGTATGCCGATCGACGCTCTGGAGAGTGTGCTCGACCGCCTGCAGGAGCAGGGTCGGCGGCCGAAGTTCATCTACACGATCCCCAACTTCCACAATCCGGGCGGCGTGACGATGTCGCTCCCGCGCAGGCGCCGGCTCGTCGAGGTCGCGCGCGAGCGCGAGCTGCTGGTCCTCGAGGACAATCCCTACGGGCTGCTGCGCTACGAGGGCGAGCCGCTTCCGACGCTCTACTCGCTCGATGCACAGGCGGCCGGTCGGGGCGGCGCCTCGGACCTCGTGATCTACCTGGGCACATTCTCGAAGATCCTCTCGCCCGGGCTCCGGCTCGGCTGGGCGGTGGCGCCGCGGGCTGTGCTGGAGAAGCTGAACCTCGGCAAGCAGGGCGCAGATCTGTGCAGCTCGCCAATGACCCAGCTGTTCGTGGCGGCCTACTTCTCGCAGTGCGACTGGCGCGAGTATCTCGAGACGCTCAAGTCCCTCTACAGCCGCCGGCGCGATGTGATGCTCGAGGCGCTGGAGGAGCATTTCGGCGGCAGGGCGGAATGGACGAGGCCGCAGGGAGGCCTGTTCATCTGGGCGACGCTGGGGGGCAACGTCGACACGACCGACCTGCTCGCCCGCAGCGAGGGCGTCGCGTTCGTCCCCGGTCGCGCTGCCTACGCCGACGGGCGCAGCGGCTCCTCCTCGATGCGCTTGAACTTCGCCGGCGTCGCCGACGAGGACATCCGTCAGGGGGTGCGCCGCATTGGCGAGGCGCTCGGTGGCCAGGCCGGGCTGTTCGGCGCGCTCAGCGGAGTCTCGCCCACGATCGCGGGCGGCGCGGCTCCCTCCCCGCCGGCGCCCCAGACCGAGCAGGATCCGGGGCTGGCCGACGTCCTGCAGCTGCCCCGCCGTCACGACGATGACAAGACGCGCCGGCGCCGGGATCGATGAGCGACCGTCCCGAGCGCTCTGACAGCTCGACTTCCGACACCGGGCGCGTCGCGATACTGAGGGGAGGCGTCTCGCTCGAGCGCAACGTCTCGCTGCGCTCGGGCGCGCACGTTCAAGAGGCGCTGAGGCGCCTGGGCTTCGACACGGTCGCGATCGACCCCGGCCCGGACTTCGTCGCCCGGCTGAGTGACGAGCGCCCCGATACCGCGTTCGTGGCACTGCATGGAGGGGACGGCGAGGACGGCACCGTACAGGAGCTCCTCGAGGCCCTTGGCATCCCCTACACCGGCTCCGGGCCCTCCGCGTGCATGCGCTGCGCCGACAAGGTGCTCGCCAAGTTCCTGATGCGCGAGGCCGGCATCCCGACGCCGGAGTTCCGCGTGCTGCGAGAGGCATCGGTCAAAGCCCTGGGCGCCGGCGCAGCGGTGGGGCCGATCGAACGGGCGCTCGAGTTCCCGCTCGTCGTCAAGCCGGCCGGACAGGGCTCGGCGCTGGGCGTCAAGTTCGCGCATTCGGCCGACGAGCTGCCGGGGGCGATGGTGGGAGCCTTCTCCTATGACCGCAAGATCCTCATCGAGAGGTATGTCAAGGGCCGCGATCTGGCCGTCTCGGTGCTCGACGCGGCGACGCCGGGGGAGGAGCCATCGGCACTCCCGATCGTCGAGGCGATCCCACGCGAGGAGGACTTCTACAACTACGAGTCCCGCTATCAGATCGGGATGACCACGTTCGTCTGTCCGGCCGAGCTCGGCGCCGAGACGACCGCGCGCGCGCAACGGCTGGCGTTGGACGCGTACAGGCTGCTCGGCTGCCACGGCGTGGCGCGAGTCGACCTGATGCTCGACGAGCAGAGTGGTGAGCTCTCGGTCCTGGAGACGAACTCGATACCGGGCATGACGGAAACGAGCCTGCTGCCACAAGCGGCCGATGCGGCTGGGATCGGCTTCGACGAGCTCGTCGGCCGGATCCTCGCAAGCGCCCTCACGCGTCAGGAGTCGCCGGCGGCGAAGTCCTCTGGCGAGACCTGATCGAGGAACTCCTTGAACTTCTCGACGACGTCCTCGGACTCCTCGATGTCGTGCTCGAACTCGATCGCCGACTCGGAGATGACCTCCTCGGCGGCGTAGATGGGTGCGCCGGAGCGTACGGCGAGCGCGATCGCGTCGCTCGGGCGGGAGTCGATCTCGAGCTCACGCCCGGCGACGCTGAGGGTGATCGAGGCGAAAAAGGTGTTTTCGCGCAGCTCCGTGACGGAGACCTGGGTGCATTTGACGTCCAGCTCGCCGAGGATGTCGCACAGCAGGTCGTGGGTCATCGGCCGGGGCGTCCCCGCGCCCTGCAGCTTCATCAGGATCGACGCGGCCTCCGGGTGACCGATCCAGATGGGGAGGAACTTGTTGCCGTCAACTGTCTTCAGGAGCACGATCGGCTGCTTGCCAACCATGTCGAAGCTGACGCCGTAGATGACCATCTCCTGCACAAGATCCTCCGAGGGGTGGAGCCAGAGTATAGGTACGAACTGGGCGCCGGCCAATAGCCCGACAGGCGCCCAGCTCAGGCCTCTGTCGTGATCATCGCGACCTCGCTGCGGAAGCTCCACAGCTTGTTGCCGAGGAAGTTGAGAGGCATCGAGGCGGCCACCGCGAGCGCCTGCGCCGGGACCTTCGCGATGCCCGCGACCTCCACGAAGAGCGTGAGCAGCAACAAGCTGAACCCGAAGGCGACGAGGCTGACGACAAGGAACCGCATCGCCTGGAAATGCACGCGGCCGTCGCTCGCGTCGAACGTCCAGTGGCGGTTGAGGATGAAGTTGTTCATCACCGCGACGAGCCAGGCGATGACGGCCGCGACGTGATAATCGACCCCTAGGACGTGGACGCAGAAGGCGTAGACGGCGAGATTCACCGCGAAGCCGATGCTGCCGACGAGCCCGAAGCGCACCAGCTGCAGCCAGTTGGCCGGCCGGCGCATCCCGTGCAGTAGCCGCAGATGCGTACGCATCTGGACGGCGCTGGCTTGCTCAGGCATCCGTCCAGGGTAGCGAGACGGCCCGGCGGACGCTCGCGCTAGCCTTGCTGGATGGCATCGCTGCGCCGCCGGGCGACGACCGCGTGTGGTTACCTGCTGGCGCTGGCGGCGCTCGCCGGCTGCGGGTCCTCTGCGGTGGGCGCGGGCGACGGCGCCTCACAGGCGCCAAAGACCGCAGCTGCGGGCCATCTTCCGCCGGCGGTCGTGGTGAGCACGTCGGGCGGCGTCAGACGGGAGGTTGCCGACCCGCAGGAAGCGAGCAGCTTCCCGGTCGCCGGCAAGGTGCACCATTCCGCGGCCACAACGCCGGCGAAGGCGGGGGAAGCGGTTGTGGCGGTCGGCGCCCCCTCGGATGCCGAAGTGCGGAGCGAGCTTGCACAGATGAAGGCGGTGGAACAAAGTGCCAAGCGCGCGCAACAGCAGCAGCTCACACCCATCGCGGGTGGCCGCTCGATCGGCGGAAACGGGACGATCACGATCCCCACGGCCGTCCCGGAACCAGTTCAAAAGGTGATCGCCGGTGCCAACGCCATCGCCGATTTTCCGTACGTCTTCGGCGGCGGCCATGCGTCGTTTGTGGACAACGCCTACGACTGCTCTGGCTCTGTGAGCTACGCGCTCGCGGCCGGTGGCCTGTTGGCGGCGCCGGAGACCTCGGGAGAACTGGAGAGCTGGGGCGCTCCAGGGCCCGGGCGCTACATCACCGTCTACGCAGCGGCCGGCCACACGTACATGTACGTGGACGGCATCATGTACAACACGGCCGGGCGCAGCGGCGCCTACGCCTCCCGCTGGCAGGTCGGCGCGGCAGATGGCAGCGGCTTTGTCGTGCGTCACTGGCCCGGGTTGTAGCGGCGAACGGCGCTTGTGATGTCAATCGGCGCCGCGATGCTGTCGGTCCCCCTGGCGCTCGGCGGCGAATCGGCCGGGGGCGAAAGCACCGGCATCGCGGTGATCTCGGTGGTTTCGATCGTCGCCGGCTACCTGTTGATCGCGGCGCTCTGGTACTTCGTGTTTCGCGACTCCTCGCGGGCGCGGCGAAGGCGGAAGAGGTCGGACTGAGGCCCGGCTCGAACGCTTAGTGACTGAGCGTGACCGTGCTGAGGACGGTCGTTGTTGCAGGGTTGCGCGAGGAGGCGTTGCGAACGAACAGCCTGAGCATGAGCGAAACCTTGTGCTGCCGCGCCAGGCGCGAGGCGGTCCGCTTGGAGAACTGGATGTTGACCGTGCTGCGCCCGGCCGAGGTCGTGACGAGAAAGGCCCGTCCGATGATCAGCTGCGGCGGGGTGCCCGCGGGGAGCCCGACGGCCGGCGAGCCGCCGATGCCCAGCCGACGCGCGGTCGAGCGGTTGAGGAGCACCTCGAAGTGTCCCGCGACCTGCTCGCTGACGGAGTAGCGGATCGTAAGGCCGCTGCGCACAGCGCGTCGAAGCGAACGCGAGACGACGGCGGCAGCCGCCACCGGGGCCGGTAGACGAGGACCCGCGCCCGCGCCCGCGCCCGCGGCCGAGCCGCCCGCCGCGCCGCCGCTGGAGCTGGAGCCGCCCGGGCCGCCCGGAGCTTCTTCTTTGGGCGGTACCGGCGGCGGCGGTCCGACCACGGTGAGCGGGTGGCTGACGCTGGTCACGTCTCCGACTGTGTCGGTCGCGGTCAGGGTCACGTGGTAGGTGCCTCCGTATTGGTATGAGTGAAAGAGGCTCGCCGCACAGGGTGTGAGCCACGGCGCTTCGCAGGCGGGGGCACCTGGCGCGTACCCTTCAACGGGCGCCGTGCCGTCGCCGAAGTCCCATTTGTATTTCGCGTAGGTCTTGACCGCGGCGCCTTCCGTGAAGGTGAACTGCGCGTTCAGAGTGATGTTTGACTCCATCCCGTCGAAGCCGACCGTTTCACCACTGTTGACCGTGTTGGGAGCGGTGAATTCGGGGATGAGATTGGCGCCCGGAATGCACGGCACGCCCGGGTAGGGCACCAGGACCGACGCCAGACTGAACGCCATGTTCAGGTAGTAGTTGTGGCCGTTGAGCGTCTGGTTGTAGAGCGTGCCAGCTCCTGATTCAGGACCGGCCGAGGCACCGCCGCCGATTGCGCCGCGGTCGAAGAAATTCCGGCACTCGTCGGTGGCCTCTTTGCCTTTGTTGTCCTTCCATGCGTTCAGAAGCGGGTTGGTCACGATATTCTGCTGCTCAACGGCGATCTGATTGACGATCACGTCAGCAAGGCCCGCGTCGCAGAAACCGTCCTCGATGTTCGGGCAGGGGAGCTGGTTGGGCTCCTGGTCGTGGGGGCCTTGAAGGGCTTTCAGCGCTTCGAGCTGTTCCTGTTCTTCCGGCGTCTTCGCTTCGAATTCTTTCTGTTCCTGCGCGGTCCTCGTCTTGACTTTCTCTCGTTCCATCGGTGGCTTGCTGCCGGGATTCCAGCCCCCGTCCTGGCAGTACGCCGCCTGTCCCACGATCAGTGAGGCTTTGCCCTGGCCGGCGTTTCGTGCAATCCACGGCACGACGCCATAGAGGATCGTGTTGCCGTCGCCGAGCGGGCTTCCGCCCGGGTTGATCGCCGAGTGATAGCTGCAGATGGCTTTTTTGAAGCTCGCGCTTTCATAGCGGTTTTTTTCGATTTCTTCTGGCGAGCGTTCGAATTCAGTGCAGCGCGTCGCGGCCCCGTCGACGCACACGGTCACCCCAGGGGGCGTCATCAGGTAGTAGATCGTGCCCATGCCCGTGGGAAGGCTGTGAGCCGCGATGAATTCCTTGAGCTCGGCCTGCATCTGAGCGTCCGTGAGGCACGTGAGCACGCTCGGGCTGGCACAACCTTTTGTCGGATAGGGATGGGTATCGGTATAGGCGACGCGGAACGGCGACTGGTAATAGGCCGGCTTGTCGCTGAAGTCGGTGTACTGCGTGTCGACCGCGAACACGCTGGCCAGCGAGCCGCTGCTGGCGCCCATCGATTGCATGAAGGTGTTGATCAGGTGCTGCCAGTCGGGGTTATAGTGGCCCGTCGGGTCCCAGTAGATTGCATAGGTGTTCGCGCCGTGCACAACGGGGTAGGCGCTGAGGTTGCGAAACGATGCCGGACCCGTGTTTTCTGCGACCGCCAATTTTTCCGAGGTTTCGTTGAAGCTTTGTTCGAAGGAACCCTGCACGAAGGACGACTGATTGGTCGCCTGCAGGCCCACCGTGGTGCCTCCCACTTCGGTCACGACCGCGCGCGCTGGCGGCGCGATCACGAGGAGCGCCGTGGCAGCGGCCGACGCAGCGAGTGCGGTCGCGAAGAGCTGCAGGAGGCGCGGGTAGGCGTGATCGCAGCGGAGGAGCAGGCGGGCAAAGATCGTCACGATGGGCCTATCGGCACGGGCGAGCGGATGCCTTAGCGCGGTGGACGAACCTGTGAGCGTCCGCGCCCGCTGAGGTGTGCTTGTGGCGAGCTGCGGGCGCCGACGCGCCCGCCAGGCGACTCGCTAGTGGCCGTGAACCGCGCGCTGCTTGTGAGCCCTGGCCGCTTCCGCCCGGGCCTTCATCGCGGCCGCGGCGCTCCGGTAGGCGGCGACGAGATCGCTGAACGTTTCGCGGGACGTCTCGCCGACCGATGGCATTTCCTCAGGGTTCGAGGCGCCGAGGGGATCCATTCCGAGCTCGAGATGCGGGGCCGAGGAGATGCCCACCGTGCCGCAGCCGACCTCGGCGATCGCCTGGCCGGCGCCGACGTGTGCGCCCACCGGCACGAGCGCGGGCGCCGCGTGGCCGTAATAGATGTAGCGCCCGCGGTCAGGGCCGCTTTCCACCAGCAGCACCGGCGCGAAGGAGCCGAAGCCGTCGAGCCCCTCGTGGACGACCGTCCCACTCGCAACGGCGAGCTCGAGCAGCTTCGGGCCACACTGGTTCGCGTTTCCGCCGACGTCCACTCCCTGGTCGAGTGACCACGAGCTCCTGGCGGCGACGCGCCCGAGCGGATAGAGCGGGAACACCCAGCCATGACTGCTCGGTGGATAGGGTGAATGCACAAAGACCTGCACCGGACCGCTGGCAGGCCTGCTGGGGGTCGCGCCGCCCGTCGCGCCACCGGGCACACGCGGGGTGGGAGACGCGGGCGCTGCGGGCGTCGTTGGGGCGATCGCCGTGCCGCCGGTGCTCCCAGCGAAGGCGATGCCCACCATTCTCGAAATGCCCGCGAGCGAAACTAGCACGAGGCCTATCGCAAACGTCCGTCGGCGCAGCAAACTGACCCTTTCGTTCGCCGACGGAGTTAGCTGACGGGCTAGCGACTTGCGCCTTCCGCGGATTACCGCGGAACTCGCCCCAACAACCTGGTTCCCCCGCTCCGGGACGCCCGTCCCGGATTAGGCGCGCAAAAGAGTATCGGAAGCGCTGGACGAGCGTGCAGGAAACGCTTCAGCCGCTCAGGCAGGACCCTGGTAGAGCTGGCGCAGGAGGCCGCTCATGACCGGAGAGGTCTCACCGACAGCCGGACAGCACGTCGAGGAGCCGGGCGGCGTCAGCCCGATCTCCAGGTGCGGCCCCGAGGAGAGGCCGACGATCCCACAGCCGACCTCGGCCACGGGCTGGCCCGCCTGCACGTGTTCGCCGACCGCTACGAGTGCCGGGGCCGCGTGACCGTAGTAGACATACCAACCCGCGTACGGGCCGGCGTCGATGCGGATCACGGGCGCATACGGTCCGAACCCCGAGATGCCCTCGCGCACGACCGTTCCCGCAGTGAGCGCGACCTCGATTGCGGCATTGCCGCACGCCGCGTGCGAGGTCGCGATGTCGATGCCCTGGTCTTCGCTCCACGTCTGCGGCCCGAGCGCGAGCGCGACCGGTTGGATCGGGAATGCCCATACCCCTCCGCCTCCGCCTCCGACATACGTTGCGCCCTGTTCGAACGACTGTGCCGAGTTCCCCTGCGGCAGGATGATCCCGGCCTTGCGGGCGGCCGCGATTTCGGCGCGGATCTGCGCGTCGGATGGGGCTCCCGGCGCGACGTAACTGCCTCCGGAGCTCGCCCCGGCGGGCAGGGCGTCGACCTTGCCCACCTTGCCCGAGACCTCTTTCCTGTCGAGTTCGCTCGCGGGCTTCCTCGGAGGCAGAGGTAGCGACCGCTTGGCGGCTGCGGTGGGGTGGCTCGCCGAGCGAGGGGAAGAGCCGGGAGCCGCAGAAGCGGACGCCGGGTCGGTCCGGCTCGCGCCTTTCTGGGTGGCGGACGCGGCCGCGCCCGTGTGCGCCGGCGTGCTCCCGGATCCGCAGGCCGCGAGCGTGAACGCCGCCGCGAGCGTGCACGCGAGGCTGATCAGGGCGCCGCATCGGGACATCGCTGCGATGTTAGACGCGCACGCCTGGCCCGAGCGGCGCAGCACGATCGGTTCATGCGCAGCCGCTCATATACTTGGGCGGCCCCAGACCGGTCCGGGTCTCGCGGACCATCGTCAACTCCAGGAGGTTTCGATGAGCAAGCTGGTCGCCCGCATCGGCGTTCCCGTCTTCGCGGTGCTCGCGATCGCGGGCTGCGGTAGCAGCTCCTCCAGCAGCAGCACGTCCGCCACGTCCACGGGCTCCAGCGTGTCAACGCCGAGCACCAACGCGGCAATCGCCGCGCAGGTGCCTGCGGCGATCAAATCGAAAGGGACGCTGAACGTCGCAACGGAAGCCCAGTACGCACCGAACGAGTTCGTCGCTCCCGACGGACACACGATCATCGGGATGGACCCGGATTTGGTGAAAGCGCTCGCCGCTGTGATGGGATTGAAAGTCAATGTCATCAACTCGACCTTCGAAGCCATCATCCCGGGCCTGGCGTCGGGCAGGTATGACCTGGGCGCATCGTCTTTCACGGACACCAAGGAACGCGAGAAGACCGTCGACTTCGTCACCTACCTTTCGGTCGGTCAGGCGTTTCTGAGCAAGGCCAACGGTGGCCCGGCGCTGAACACGCTGAGCGAACTGTGTGGCCACACCGTGTCGGTCGAGAAAGGCACGGTCGAGCTCGAAGAAGCGGAAAAGCAGAACAAGAAGTGCAAAACGGAAGGCAAGGCCGCGATCAAGCTCCTGGTCTTCCCGGGTCAGAACGACGCGAACCTTGCGCTCTCGAGCGGCCGGTCCGAAATCGATTACGCCGATTCGCCGATCATCGCCTACCAGGTCAGGAAGCTGGGCGTTTCGGTGAGGAGCTCGCCGACGTTCGGCGCCGCGCCGTATGGTCTCGCGCTCCCGAAGGGAAACGGGATGGCCAAGCCCGTGATGGAAGCGCTCAAGGTGCTGATGGCGAACGGGACATACACGGCGATCCTCAAGAAATGGGAACTCGAGAGCGCCGCGATCAGCAACCCCGTCATAAACGGGGCCAAGAGCTAGGCCAGACGTGAGCTAGCGGTGTCCGGCTGGGGCGGCATCGAGACACCGCCGGCCGCGGGACGGCCCGACGACATCCGGGCCGTCCCGGTTCGCCACCCGGGCCGCTGGGTGGCCGCGGCTCTGATCCTGCTGTTCGGGGCGTCGCTGATCCATTCGGTGGCGACGAACCAGCTGCTCGAGTGGCACGTCGTCGGGCACTTCCTGTTCGACCAGCGCATCCTCGAAGGCGTGGTCGTGACCCTCGAGCTGACCGTGAGCGCGATGGCGCTCGGCGTGATCCTGGGCGTGATGCTCGCCGTCATGCGACTGTCGCCAAACCCACTCGTGTCGGGGACGAGCTGGCTGTACATCTGGTTCTTCAGAGCAACTCCGGTGCTCGTGCAGCTGCTCTTCTGGTTCAACATTGCCGCGATCTACCCGAGTATCTCGCTGGGTCTACCGTTCGTGGGAGTCGAGTTCGCACACGGCAGCGCGAACACCGTGATCACGACGTACGTCGCCGCGCTCCTCGGGCTCGGCTTGAACGAGGGTGCCTACATGGCGGAGATCGTTCGCGCCGGAATCATCTCGGTCGGCGAGGGCCAGACCGAAGCCGCTCAGTCGCTGGGAATGTCGCGCCTGCAGATCATGCGGCGCATTGTCCTGCCGCAGGCGATGCGGGTGATCATCCCGCCGACGGGGAACGAGACGATCTCGATGCTCAAGACATCCTCGCTGGCGAGCGTGATCGCGCTCACCGAGCTGTTGCTGGCTGCAGAGAACATCTTCTCGGTCAACTACAAGCCGATTCAGCTGCTGATCGTGGCGAGCATCTGGTATGCGGCGATGACCAGCGTCCTCTACGTCGGCCAGTACTACCTCGAACGCCATTACGCTCGCGGGGCGGCGCGCGAGCTTCCTGCCACGCCATTCGAGCGCATCCGCCGGGGTCTGTTCTCGTTGCGCCGGGAGGGCGCGCGCTCATGAGCGAGCCCATGGTCAAGGCCGAAGGAGTGCACAAGCGCTTCGGCCGTCTCGAGGTCTTGAAGGGGATCACGCTGGAGGTGCAGCCGGGCGAGGTGATGGTCCTGCTCGGCCCCTCTGGCTCCGGGAAGTCGACGTTCCTGCGCTGCATCAACCACCTCGAGAAGATCAACAGCGGGCGCCTCTCGGTCGACGGAGAGCTCGTCGGCTATCGCGAAGCCGGCGACAAGCTGCACGAGCTGCGCGAGCCCGAGATCGCCCGCAAGCGCGGCGAGATCGGGATGGTCTTCCAGCACTTCAACCTCTTCCCCCACATGACCGCACTGGAGAACGTCACCTGCGCGCCGATCCGCGTCAAGAAGATCCAGCGAGACCAGGCGAACGCACGCGCGCGGGAGTTGCTCGAGCGCGTCGGGCTCCCCGACAAGGTCGCCTCATACCCCGCGCAGCTCTCGGGGGGCCAGCAGCAGCGCGTGGCGATCGCGCGAGCGCTCGCGATGGAGCCGAAGCTGATGCTCTTCGACGAGCCGACCTCGGCGCTCGACCCCGAGCTGGTCGGCGATGTGCTCCAGGCGATGAAGCAGCTCGCCGGCGAAGGCATGACGATGATCGTCGTCACGCACGAGATGGGCTTCGCGGCCGAGGTCGCGGACACGGTTGTCTTCATGGACGATGGCATCGTCGTCGAGGCCGGCGACCCTGACCGTGTGCTCGGCGACCCGCGACATGAGCGTACGCGCGCGTTCCTCTCCAAGGTGCTCTAGCAGTCGTGCCGCCGCGCGAGCGTGTCCCTCAGCCGAGGTGCTCGTCGAGCCGCTCGAGCGCCTGGCCCAGGTTCGCCCTTCCGAACCCGAGCCGAACGTGGCGAGGCTCCTCATAGACCGCACCGGGGAGCAGCAGCACGCCGGCCTTCATCGCCGCCTCCTCGCACCACGCCTGCACGTCGAAGCTGCCCGCGACGCGCGGAAATCCGATTGGCCCGGCAGTCGGAGGCACCCACTCGAGCAGATCACGGCGTCGGTCGAGAAAGGCCTCGAGCAGTGGCAGGTTCGAGACGACGAGCTGCCTGCTGCGCTCGACGAGGCTGTCGCCGTGGCGAAGGGCCAGCGCCACGAGCAGTTCGCTGGGCGCGCTCGAGCAGATCGTCGTGTAGAGCTTTAGCTCGCGAACGCGCTCGAGCAGTGCCGGGTCGCGGCTCGCCAGCCATCCGATCCTCAGCCCCGGCAGGCCGTAGGCCTTGGAGACGCTGTTCAGGGAGATCGCGCGCTCATAGAGGTCGCACGCGGCAGGCAGGCGTGCAGCCGGGTCGTGCTCGAGCCCACGGTAGACCTCGTCGCTGAACAGCACGATCGAGCGTTCGTGCGCGATCTCGACGAGTCGCCGGAACGCCGCCTCCGGCATTTGCGAGCCGGTGGGGTTGTGCGGGCTGTTGACGTAGATCAGCTTCGTGTTGGCTCGCAGCAGCCGTTCGAGCGCGGGGAGGTCATACGCCCAGCTCTCCTCATGCCGGCGGCGCCAGGTGCTGACCTCCGCGCCTGTGCTGCGAGCGACCTCGATCGCCGACCCATAGCAGGGCGCCTCGACGACCACGTGATCGCCTGCGGCGAGGAGCGCATGGTAGGTCGTGAAGATCCCCTCCTCGGCGGCGGCGAGCGTCAGCACGTCCTCGGGCCCCATGCCCTCGTAGCGCGTCGCCACCGCCGCGCGCAGCTCCTGTGAGCCTGCAACCTCGGTGTAGCCGAGGCCCAGATCGCGGAGCCTCTCGCCGGCGTCCGGCTCAAGCGCCAGAAGGTCTTGGACGGACAGCGACTCGCAGTCGCTGCTCGAGAGCATCAGCTCGGTGCGGAACTCCCAGCGCTCGTAGAAGCGCTCGATGGCAAAGGGCCGGATGTCCACTGGTGGATGCTACGCGGCGGGTAGGGCCGACACCTCTCAGATATTCGTCCAGCGGCCGTCCTAACTCGGACAAAAGGTGACCACCGGGTCGATCCGCCGGTGACCGCCCGCGTTCTGCGCGCGGAGGAGAGCTACATTGCCCGACAGCGAGCCAACATCCCAGGCGCCGGCGCCCCGAGCGCGGTCGCCCAGGCCAGCCACCGGCCGGCTGGGCCGCATGACACGGGTCGCCCGAGGTCGTCGCGGCATCTGGGCCGTAACGGCAATGCTCGTCGCAGTGGGAACGGTCGGCTCCGTGCTCGGAGCGCGCGCGCTTGCGGGAACGGACGCCGAGAAGGCACGCCTGGCGTTCCACTTCAACTCGGCGGAGATCGCCTCGACGCTGACGCTGGCGATCCAGCACGAGGAAGATCTCGTCGTCAGTGCGAGCGCGTACGTGGCGGCGAACGGCGACGCGTCTCCGACAGGCTTCGACAAGTGGGCCGAATCGGTCCGCGCGCTTCAGCGCTACCCGGAGTTGCAGAACATCGGACTCGTCGCCAGGGTACCGGCCTCGCGCCTCGCCGCATTTGAACGGCACCTCAGGGCCAACCCGTTGCGCCCGCTCGGGCTCTCCGCGCCCGGCCCACAGGAACGCTTCCAAGTGCTGCCGCCGGGCCCGCGGCGCTACTACTGCTTCGCCGTCGCCGGCCTGGCCAGAAGCCTCGCGAGCTATCTCCCGGTTGGCCTGGACTACTGCGCCGTCGCGCACACGCTCGCCTCCGCACCGGACACCGGGCTGAGCAGCTACGCCCCGTTCGTTCAGGGCTCGGTCACGACCCTTGGCGTGGAGACGCCGGTCTACAAGACGGGCGTCGTGCCTTCGACCGTCGCCGCCCGCAGGCGCGCGTTCGTCGGCTGGCTTGGGGAGCTGCTCGTCCCCGGGGTCGTCCTGCACCGAGCCCTGCAGGGTCACCCCAACACCGCCGTCACGTTCCGCTACGGGAACGGCTCGAGCGGCGTCGTCTTCACGAGCGGCGTCGTCCCGCGCCACGCACAGAGCGCGTGGATCGACTTGCACAACGGCTGGAGTGTGCAGAGCCTCGGCATCGCTGCGGCGTCCGGGGTGCTGGCCGATGGACGGGCGCTGACGGTGCTCGTCGGCGGGATCCTGGTGAGCGTGCTGCTTGGCCTGCTCGTCCTCGTCCTCGGGACCGGCCGCACCCGGGCCCTGTCGCTGGTTCGAGAGAAGACGCGCGAGCTTTCCCACCTGGCGCTGCACGACGCACTGACGGGACTGCCAAACCGTGCGCTGGTGCTGGACCGTGCCGAGCAGATGCTCGCGCGGGTCGAGCGGCAGCACGGCAGCGTGGCCGTAGCCCTCTTCATCGACATCGACGGCTTCAAGCACGTCAACGACAAGCTCGGGCACGCGGTCGGAGACCAACTGCTGCAGATCGTCGGCGAGCGACTGCAGAGCGTCGTGCGAGACGAGGACACGGTAGGGCGTCTCGGCGGCGACGAGTTCGTCGTGCTCGTCGAGTCGACGACCCGCGAGGGTCCGCTCGACCTTCCTGACCGCATCATCGAGGCCCTTCGGCGAGGGATCGATCTCGACGGATCTGGAAGGACGCAGTCGTTCACGGCGAGCCTCGGCATCGCCGTCGGCCAGTACGCCACCCCGGATGCGCTGCTGCGCGACGCAGACCTCGCCCTCTACGCCGCCAAGGCGGCCGGGAAGGACCGCTATGCGCTGTTCGACGCGAGCATGAACACGAGTGCCGAGGGGCGCTTGGAGCTCGAAGGCGACCTCGGCGCGGCGCTGCGCGAGGAACAGCTCTTCCTGCACTACCAGCCGATCTTCGATCTGTCCAGGCACGAGGTCATGGGTGTCGAGGCGCTCGTCCGCTGGCGCCATCCCGCTCGCGGAGTGGTGCTTCCAGACGAGTTCATCCCGATGAGCGAGGAGAGCGGGCTGATCCTCTCGATCGGTCGCTGGGTGCTCGGCGAGGCGTGCAAGCAGGCGGCGAGGTGGCACGCCCGGGGCCATCTGGTCTCGATCTTCGTGAACGTGTCGGCGCAGCAGCTCAGCCGGGACGGATTCGCAGGGGATGTTCGCCGCGCGCTGGAGATTTCGGGAATCGACCCCTCGCTGCTGGCGCTCGAGATCACGGAGACGACGCTGATGCGCGACGTCGCGGCCGCCGGCGAGCGCCTCAAGGAGATCAAGGCGCTGGGTGTGCGCGTCGCGATCGACGACTTCGGCACCGGCTACGCCTCGCTGTCGCAGCTGCAACGCATGCCTGTCGACATCCTCAAGATCGACAGCAGCTTCGTCGCAGCGCTGGCCGACGCGGGCCAGGGTCGTGAGTTGCTCGAGGCGATCCTCGGCGTCGGCCAGGCCCTCTCGCTCACGGTGGTCGCCGAGGGCGTCGAGACGCAGATTCAACTGACCGCACTGGAAGAAATGGGCTGCGAGCAGGCTCAGGGCTATCTGCTCGGCCGCCCCTGCGCGGCCGACGTGGTCGAGGACGCCTTCACCGGACGGCATCGGCGGGCCGCCGGATCGGTCCCGGCCGGGTCTGCGACGAGCACGAGCTCGGCCTGATCGGCCCGGGCGCACCGCCGGCGGGCCCGTCTCAGGCCGTGAGCGGCTGATCCTCTCCCGCGCGGCCGTCGAGCTCGCGGATCAGCTTGAGCGCAGTCTCGTCGCGCTCCGCCTGCGCGTCTGCGAGCGGGCCCAACACGCCGCGGAGCACGGACATCAGCACCCAACGATGTGGGCGTATGATTCGCGCCTGGCGGCGCTCGATCCCGCGCGCGATCGCCTCACCGGCCGCGGACGGCGCCAAGCGCTTGTGCAGCGGTTTCGGAAACGTCGCAAGCAATTCGGTGGCCAGCGGGTCGCGGTCGATCGCCTGATGGACCATTTCGGTGTCGATGAAACCGAAGTAGGCGACGCTCGCGCTGGCGCCGTGGGGGAGCAGCTCGATCCGTAGGGCGCGGCCGAACTGCTCGACCGCGGCCTTGCTCATCGCATAGGGGATCGCACCGACGCCGTTCGTAAAAGCGTAGATCGAGGAGATGACGACGACGTGCCCGGCGCGCCGTACGATCTCCGGCAGCGCGGCGTCCACGGTGCGGCACACACCCATGAGGTTGACGTCGAGAACCCGCTCGAAGCTCTCCGTCGAGGTTGCGCGGAAGGTCGCGACCCGCGAGGCGACGCCGGCGTTCGCCACGACGACGTCTACCCCGCCGAACCGCTCGGCCACCTGTGCGACGGTCCGCTGCATCGCGCCGCGGTCCGTCACGTCGCTGGCGATTCCAAGAGCTCGGGAGTCATGAAGCTGGGCGGCGGCGCCAGCACAAGCGTCCGGATCGAGGTCCGCGATCACCACCGAAGACCCCCGCGCGATCAGCGCCCGGGCCGTCGCAAACCCGATTCCACGCGCCCCGCCCGTCACAAGCGCCACCTTGCCATTGAGGTCATAGCGCGCCACTTGCGTAACTCTACGGCCATCAGGGCATGTACGGCCATCGGGGCACCCTGGTCGGCCCGTCGGGGTCCTCGGTTATCGGGCGCGACCGTGAGCTCGCGACCGCGTCGCCATCGCCTCGCCGTAGAGTCCCCGGCGGTCATGTCCACGGGCGACACACGCGTGGCGGTCATCGGAGGCGGCGTCGTGGGCTGTGCCGTCGCGCATGCGCTGGCGCGGCGCGGCGTCGAGGCCGTGCTGCTCGAGGCCGAGACCGCGCTCGCGCTCGGCGCGAGCGGAACGAACTCCGGAATCCTCCACACGGGGTTTGACTCCCCGCCGGGCGAGCTCGAGACGAGGCTCATCGTGCGCTCGGCTGTGCTGCGAGAGGAGCTTCTCGGCGAGCTCGGAGTGCCGGTCTGGCGCTGCGGCGCGAGGTTGGCGCCGGACGGCGATGACGAGCAGTCCACCGTGAGAAGCCTTGGGAAGAGAGCCCGCGCCAATGGAGTTGAGGCGCAACTGCACCGCGACGGGTCGCTCACGGTGCCGGGGGAGGCGGTCACCGACCCGGTCGCCTTCGTTCAGGCGCTGGCCGCCGCGGCCCAGGCGGGCGGAGCAGAGATCCGTCTCGGCACGCGGGTCAGCGGCCTGTCAGGGGCGCCCGGTGGGGGCCTGCTCCTGGAGCTTGAAAGAGGCGAGCTCCTGGGTGTTCGCGCCGCGGTCAACTGCGCCGGCCTGTTCGCCGACGACGTGGCGCGCCTTGCGGGCGAGGATCCGGTGCGCATCTATCCCCGCAAGGGCGAGTTCCTCGTCTTCTCGGCGCCGGCGGGCGAGGCGCTCGATCAGATCCTGCTGCCGGTGCCCTCGGCGCTCGGCAAGGGTGTGCTGGTCTTTCCCACCCTCGATCGAGACGTCGTCGCCGGGCCGACGGCGCGCGAGCGCGAGAACAAGCAGGACTGGTCGGTGGAGGCCGACGCAGGCGAGCTGATCCTTCCGCGGGCGAGGCGCATGTACCCGGCGCTGGAGCGCGCCACCCAGATCGGTTCCTACGCCGGACTGCGTCCGGCCGGGCGCGATGCCAACTACGTGATCCAGCCCTCCCGGACGCTGCCGGGCCTCCTCCACGTTGCGGCGATCCGCTCGACAGGGCTGTCGGCTTCACTGGGGATCGCGGAGCACGTGGTCGGCATGCTGGCCGAGCAGCGCGTGATCGAGCCGCGACGTCCGCGGCCACTGCGGGTGACGCCCCAGCTCCCGGGCGCGGGGCGCTGGTGGCAGCGAGCTTCCCGGCACCGAGAGGGATCGCAGCGGGGGCCGGCCGCGCGGTGAGCTCGCCGCTGCTGCTTGGCATCGACGAGGGGACGACCGCTGTCAAGGCGGGGCTCTTCGACGCGGAGTTGCGGCCGGTGGCCCAGGCGCGGAGAGCTGTCCCCGTCACCCATCCGGCGCCGGACCTCGTCGAGCAGGATCCAGAGCTGATCCTCGCGGCGGTCATCGACGCGGTCGCCGAGGTGCTCGAGCATGCGCGCGGGAGGGAGGTTCTGGCAGCCGGACTCGATCATCAGGGCGAGTCGGTTCTCGCCTGGGATGCCGACGGCGGACGCGCCCTGACGCCGGTCGTCGTGTGGCAGGACAAGCGCCACGAGCCCCTGCTCGCGCGGATCGCCGCGCGCTCGGTCAAGCGCTCCGGGCTGCCGCTGGACCCCTACTTCTCCGCGGGCAGGCTGGCCTGGCTGCTCGAGAGAGACCGGGCCGTGGGGGCAGCCCGTGATGCGGGCTCGCTGCGCCTTGGGACCGTCGACGCCTTCCTGACCGATCGACTCTCGGGCCGCTTCGCTACCGACCTCTCGACAGCCTCGCGCACGCAGCTGCTCGCCGTCGGGGGCCGCGACTGGGACGAGCAGCTGCTCGCGACGTTCGGCGTGCCGCGTGAGTTGCTGCCGAGCGTCGGCCCGACGTTCGGCCCGCTGGCCGAGCTCCGCTGCGGACACTGGCCGGTGGCGGTCCCGCTTCGCGCGCAGCTCGTCGACCAGCAGGCCGCGCTAGTCGGCTCGGGTGCCGTCGGGCCGGGGCAGCTCAAGGCCACGTACGGCACCGGCGTATTCGTGCTGGGACGAACCGCAGGCCCCGCCCTCGCACGCGGCCTGCTGCCCACCGTCGCGTGGGCCGCGCCGGACGAGGACGGAAACGTTGGCGAGGCGGCATACGCGCTCGACGGCGGGGTGTTCGCGGCCGGCTCGCTGCTCGAGTGGCTCGCGCAGGGGCTCGGGTTGGCGCCCGACGCTCCGGCTCTGGCGGCAGCCGCAGCAAGCGTGCCCGACAGCGCCGGTGTGTTGGTGCTGCCTGCACTGGCGGGGCTTGGGGCGCCATGGTGGCGTCCCCAGGCGCATGGAGTGATCGCAGGGCTGACCGCCGCGACCGGGATGGCGCACATCGCGCGGGCCGCGCTGGAGGCGATCGCCTGGCGCGTCGCCGACATCGTCGAGGCGATGGCCGAGGTCGTGCCGGTCGAGAGCTTGCGCGTCGACGGCGGCTTGACGAACAACGGGACGCTGCTTCAGATCCAGGCCGACGCGCTCGGTCTTCCGCTCTCGGTCGGTCGGGCCGACTCGACAGTCCTCGGAGCGGCGATGCTGGCGGGCGTCGGCGCGGGGCTCTTCGGGAGCGTCGAGGAGGCGGCTCAGCGGCTGCCCTCGGGGCGCCTTGTCACTCCTTCCGGAGCTCCCCGCGAGCGCGTCCGTCGACGCGAGCTGTGGCGTGCCTTCGTCGATGCAGGTGCGCGCCTTTAGGACTACTCGACGTCTAGGTCGTAGCCGGCGTTGCGTAGCGCGGCGAGCACCTCGTCGGTATGGCCTCGGCCGCGCGTCTCGAGCGTCAGCTCGACGCCCGTCTCGCGCACGTGCAGGCGCACCGCTTCACGCACATGGCCCACGCTGAGAACGTTCGCTCGGGCTCGCGCGACGAGGTTGAGGAGTTCGGCGAGGCCGCCGGGACGGTCGGGCACGCGGGTGAAGACACGCACCCGCCGGCCCTCCTCGGTTTCATGACGAAGCAGGAGCCCGGCCAGCAGTCCGCTGTCGACGTTGCCTCCCGAGACGATCGCCACGGTGGTCCCGCTCACGGGCTCGAGGCGGCCGCTCAACAGCGCAGCCGCGGCGACGGCGCCGGCGCCCTCCGCGATCAGCTTCGCGTTTTCGGCCAGGAAGACCATCGCCTCGGCGATCTCGTCCTCGGCGACGGTCACGAGTGAGTGCAGCAGCTCGCGCAGGAGGGGCAGCGTCAGCTCGCCAGGCTGCTTGATCGCGATGCCGTCGGCGATCGTCGCGCCCGTCGACGCCTCCTCGCCGACTGAGCTCGACGCGCCTTCGAGCGCTCGCGCGTAGGGGGCGCAGGCGCTCGCCTGAACCCCGACGAGCTCGACGTCGGCGCCGGCACGCCGAAACGCGATTCCCACCCCGCTCGCGAGACCGCCGCCGCCGACCGGCACGACGACGCGCGCCAGGTCGGGCACATCCTCGAGCAGCTCGAGGCCCAGCGTCGCCTGACCGGAGATCACGTCGAGATCGTCGAACGGATGCACGAACGCGGCGCCCGTCTGCGTTCCCCGCTCGGCGGCCAGTTGCAATGCCTCCTCCACCGACGCGCCGCCGAGCTCGATTCGCGCCCCCAGGCGCTGTACCGCCGCAACCTTGGAGACACTGGCATCGCGCGGCATGAAGACCTCACAGCGCACGCCCCTCACGCGGGCCGCGTGCGCGACCGCGCGACCGTGATTGCCCGCGCTCGCGGTCACCAGCCCGGCGTCCGCGCGCTCGCCGAGCGCGGCGACCTTGTAAAGCGCGCCGCGTAGCTTGAACGATCCTGTGGCCTGAAGGCACTCAGCCTTCAGCGCCACCGCAGACCCCGCGGCCTCGGTTAGGTCCTGACAGGAGATCGTTGGCGTGTGTACGGCCACGCCCACGATCGCGCGCCGCGCCAAGTCCGGGTCGGCGCCGGCGATCAACGCGGCTGCCGTCTGTTCCTGCTCGGTCACAGAGGCTGAAGGTATAGGTTGTGTTCCTTATCGTGCAAGGGAACGTTCTGGCGGTGGGCGAGCTTAACGACATCCTGCAGCGCCTCGAGGCATCATTGGGTCCACTCACCGGCCAGCCGTCCGAGCTCGGCGGCGGGATCACCAACCGCAACTTCCGCGTGACGCTCGGGAGCGTCGACTACGTGATCCGAAGGCCCGGCAAGGACACGGACCTGCTTGGCATCGACCGCGAGGCAGAGCGCCTTGCGACGGAGGCGGCGGCGGTCCTCGGTATCGCGCCCGCGGTGGCGGCGGCTCTCGATGACTGCCTCGTGACGCGGTTCATCGCCTGCGTCCCGCTCCCGGCGCGGGAGTTGGCCGAGCGTGTGCAGGAGATCGCGCAGGCCCTGCGGCGCTTCCACGAGTCGGCGACGATCCTGCCCACGAGCTTCCGGGTGCCCGACCTGCTCGCCAGATACACGGCGATCGTCCGTAAGCGGGGCGGCGCCGTGCCGGCGGCCTACATGCGCACCATCGCGATCGCGGCGCGGATAGAGACAGCCTTGCCCCCCGCAGGCGCCCGCCCATGTCACAACGACCTCCTCCCAGGCAACCTCATCCGCGCACGCGACGGTGGGCAGATCTTGATCGTCGACTGGGAGTACGCGGGGATGGGCGACCCCCGCTTCGATCTCGGCAACCTCTCGATCAACAACGGCTTCGACGAGGCCACCGACGACCGCCTCCTGAGCGCCTACTACGGCACGCCCCCGTCGGACGCGACGCGGGCGGCGCTGAAGCTGATGCGCGTGATGTCGGATGCGCGCGAGGCCGCCTGGGGAGTAGTGCAGGGCGAGGTCTCCGAGCTCGACTTCGATTTCGAGGGCTACGGCGGCGAGCATTTCGAGCGACTGCAGGCGACCGTCGAGCAGCCGCAGTTCGAGCACTGGCTTGCCTGTGCCGAGGGTGACGCGAGACCGCACAGTGGCCCGAGCACGTGAGCTTCCCGACCGCGCGCGCGTGGTCATCATCGGGGGCGGCGTGGGCGGTGCTTCGATCGCCCACCACCTGACCAGGCTCGGAGAGCGAGACGTCGTGCTGCTCGACCGAAACGAGCTGACGAGCGGCTCGACGTTTCATTCCGCGGGACTCGTCGGGCAGCTGCGCTCGAGCGTCTCGCTGACGCGCATGATGATGGACTCCGTCGAGCTCTACCGGACGCTCGACTGCGGGTGGGTGCAGTGCGGTGGTATCCGACTCGCCTGCACCCCCGAGCGCGAGCAGGAGGTCCTGCGCCAGGTCGCGTGGGCGCGCACGTTCGGCCTGCCGCTCGAGCTGATCTCGCCCGAGCAGGCCCGTGAGCTGTTCCCGTTGATGAGCACGGCCGGCGTGCGCTGCGCCTCCTACCTGCCGAGCGACGGCTACCTCGATCCGTCGCTGCTGACCACCGCGCTCGTCGACGGCGCGCGCGATCGGGGCTGCCGCGTCTTCACGCACACGCGCGTGACCGGGATCGACGTGGATGAAAATCCGACCTACCCACGCGTGCGTGGCGTGCAGACCGAGTGGGGCCCGATCGAGGCCGAAGTCGTCGTCAACGCCGGCGGCATGTTCGCGGCCGAGCTCGGACGGATGGCCGGCGTGCGCGTGCCGGTCGTGCCCTTCGCCCACGAGTACCTCGTCACCCAGCCCTTCCGTGAGCGCGTTCCGGGCGAGCATCTCCCGACGCTACGCGACCCCGACCTCCTGATCTACTTCCGCGAGGAGGGCGGCGGTCTGGTGATGGGCGGCTACGAGCGCGACTCCGCTCCGTGGGCGCTCGACGAGCACCTCCTGGATGCGATTGCACCCGACTTCAACGGGCGGCTGCTCGAGGAGGATTGGCCTCGCTTCGAGGAGATCGCCCGGAACTCCTGCCGGCGCGTCCCCGTGATGGACGAGGTCACGGTCACGCGACTGATCAACGGACCAGAGGCGTTCACGCCCGACAATGAGTTCTGCCTGGGCGAGAGCGAGGTGCGGGGCCTGTTCGTCGCGGCGGGCTTCTGCGCCCACGGCCTCGCCGGCGCCGGCGGAATCGGACGCGTTATGGCGGAGTGGATCCTCGAGGGAGAGCCTGCTATGGACGTCTGGGAGATGGACATCCGGCGCTTCGGCCCGCACTACCGCTCGCCCAGCTACACGCTCAAGCGCGCGAAGGAGGTCTATGAGACCTACTACGACATCCGCTATCCCGGGCACGAGCGTGTGGCGGGCCGGCCGCTGCGGACGTCGAGCGCCTACCCGTGGCACACGGCCCACGGTGCGGCGTTTGGTGAGAAGTCGGGCTGGGAGCGAGTCAACTGGTATGACTCGAACGCGGAGGCGGGAGACGAGGCGCTGCGCCCGCGGGGCTGGGCGGGAATGCACTGGTCGCCGGCGATCGGAGCCGAGCACAGCGCCACACGCGAGCGCGCGGGCCTGTTCGACGAGTCCTCGTTCGCCAAGCTCGAGATCGCGGGAGCAGGCGCCGCCGAGTTCCTCGAGCTCATGTGCGATAACCACGTGGCGCGGGACGTCGGCGCGATCACCTATACGCAGATGCTCAACAGCCGCGGCGGGATCGAGTGCGACTTCACGGTCACGCGCGTGGAGGAGGAGCTGTTCTCGATCGTCACCGGGACTGCGTTCGGCAATCATGATCTGAGCTGGATCCGCCGCCACGCCCCGGCTGATGGCAGCGTGCGCTGCTCGGACGTCACGGCGCGCTGGGCCTGCTTCGCACTTTGGGGACCCCTCGCGCGTGAGATCCTCGCGCCGCTGACCGACGATCCGCTTGACTTCGGCTACATGCGGATGCGCGAGCTGGCGGTCGGAGATGTTCCCGCGCGTGCCCTGCGCGTGACGTTCGTCGGCGAGCTGGGCTGGGAGCTCTACTGTCCGACTGAGTACGGGGCCGGCCTGTGGCGCACGCTGTGGGATGCGGGGCGCGAGCACGGGCTCGTCGCGGGTGGCTACCGTGCGATCGACTCTTTGCGCCTCGAGAAGGGCTACCGGGTCTGGGCCGCCGACATCACACCTGAGGAGACGCCCTATGAGGCAGGGTTGGGCTTCTGCGTCAAGAAGGAGGAGACCTTCGTCGGCGCGTCGGCTCTCGGAATCGGCTCGGCCGATGGCCACCGGCCGCCGAGCCGCCGTCTGCGCTGCATCGTGCTGGAGGACCCGCGCTCGGTCGCGCTCGGAAACGAGCCGGTGCGTGTCGACGGCGAGATCGTCGGCCGGGTCACGAGCGGCGGCTACGGCTATACGGTCGAACGCTCGATCGCCTACGCGTACGTGCCGGCGGAGGTTCCGCTCGAGACGGCCGTCGAGGTCGACATCTTCGGGGAGTGGGTCGCCGGCGAGGTGGCGCGCGAGCCGCTGTTCGACCCCAAGGGAGAGCGGGTCAGGCGGTGAGCGCGGCCCTACGGGGCGCTCACTGTTCCTGAGCGCGGCGGGTTGGCCAAGCCGCGCAAAGCAGATCCGAGAGCAGGACTACCTGGTCCTCCTCGCTGCTGCGGCGGAGTTGGCTGACGACGCGCGCCACGAGCGCCGCGGCCGATACCGCATCCAGGGGTCCGCCGTCCGGCTCCATCATCGCCTGACCGAGCGTCGCCGAGGATCGAGTGGGAGCAGGACGGGTCGCGATCTCACCGTTTCATGATTGCCGCGCGCTGTGGTGCCGTCCATACCGCAGCGGGGCGATCCTGCAATCGGCGTGAGGAAGAATTATCCACCGTTTAGGAAGGTTTTTGGTGGGTGCGTGTCTACATCCGTGTGAACGTAATCAACGCCATCCGCAACATTAACCATCTCGCCCGGCGCGTACGACCGGCTCTGGTGGGAGTGGCCGCAATCGCCCTCTCTGTGGTGATCGTCGCCTGTGGCGGATCGGGTAAGAGCTCGACGCAGACCTCGGGCTCACCGTTGCCCGCCGCCGCCCTGCCCGCCAAGGCCTCGGCTCCGATGCCCCCGCAAAAGGCGGCGACTCACAGCTCTCCGCGCAAGGCGCCGGCCCAGGCTCCCGTGCCGGCCGCCGCGAATCGGGGCCCCGAACGTGCGACCTCCGCCCCTGCGCCGCAGGTCGCGGCCGCCGCTCCCCAAGGGAACGCTGCGGCTCCCGAACCGAAGGTCCCGGCTCCGGAACGGAAGGCCGCGCCGGCGGAACCGAAGCAGTCGGGTCAGAGCTCGGAAACGGCCGGAATCCCGCAGAACAACGGCGGCGACATGGACCCCGACAACAACGGCGGACCGAGTGATGGTGACGGCAACGTCTGACGCGCGCAGGTTGATGGGCGTCGTCGCCGGGGTGTCGCTCGTTGGCGCAGCCGCGATCCTGTTGCTCTCATGGGCGCCGAGCTCCTCAGACTCGCGTGTCGTCAAGGCCGGAACGCAGGCATCGCGGCCCGCGAACGCCTTCTCCTGGTTGCGGCCGCGCGCCGCGCCTGCCGGGTGGGCCGGGACGTCGATCGCATCGGGCGCCGCCGTCCTGTTTCACCCGCCGGGCTGGAGAGCGATCCCAGGTGACAAGGGAACCGTGTCGTTCTCCCTGCGCGATGGTAGGGGCTTATACCGTGGCTATCTCAACGTCACCCCCCGGCAAGGTGCGGAGCGGCTGGCCGGCTGGGCCGGCTTCCGAATAAATCGCAATCGTGCGGAGGGTGATCGGCAAGTACGTGAGCAAGCGGCCGCGGAGGGTCTGCATTTCGCCGCCGCGAGCGGCTCATGTGTAATCGACGCCTATCTCTCACGGGTGGCTTCCAACCCCTACACCGAGCTCGCATGTATCGCGAGCGGACGCAAATACACGAACGTGTTCATCGGCGCGGCCCTGAGCCGAGACTGGCAGGAGCTTGGACCTATGATCGAGCGGGCGGCCTCCGCGCTCATCGAGCGCTAGCTTCATCCTCGGTACAGACGATCAGGACGCTGCAGCGTGCGTGATGGGAAACCTTGTTGGGGACGCTCCCGAGCATGCGCGCCATGCCGTGCATGCCGCGGCTACCGACCACGATCAGGTCTGCATCCTCTTGCCCGGCGACGTCGAGCAACGCATCGCTAGGGTCGCCTGTGACCATATGGGTCGTCACAGCCACGCCGCGCACCCGTGCCGCCGCGGCCGCCTGTTCGACGACGGTTTGCACTTTCGTGTCGGGCAGCACGGTGCCGACCTTTGCACCCTCGGCCCGAACCCCGCGCATTGGCTCGTACGCAGAGACGACGTGCAGGCCGCAACCCAGCGCGTCGGCCAGGCTGACAGCCTCGGATAGCGCATGCTGGGCCGTCTCGGACCCGTCTGTGCCGACGACTATGGACTCGTACATATGCCTCCCTCCCAGCGAGAAGTCATCAGCGAGCATGGTCGCACCTCGCGAGGGTTGGCGGAGTAACGTAGCGATACATGGGCGCCAGCGACGACGCGGTCGGGCGAGTGAGCGAGCTGCTGCACGAGGCCGCCGAGACCCATCATCGGGTCTACCGGATCGTGGATGGCGCCGACGACGACTGGGCGTCGTGGTACGCGTGGTGGCTGACCGAGCTGTCGGAGCTGTCGCAACTGCTCGGCTCCAAGCCGGTGCGCAGCGAGGTCACCTATCTGCTCGTTGCGCTGGATATGGACTACTCCGGCCAGAGTCCCGATGAGCCGTGGGAGCAATACTACGCGCGTCGATTCGTCGATCACTTTGCTTCGCGGCAATCGCGGCCGGGCACTGGTCCCTGAGCCCGGCCCGCCGGTCGTTGGCGCGGCGCCGGCGTGGGCTATGTCACGAAATGAGCGCGGCTGACCGCTGGTAGCGTGGCGCCTATGCGCCGACTGCTGCTACTCGTCGCGGTGCTCGTGTTCGTCGACACGATGCTGTTCGCCGCGCTGACGCCACTGCTCCCCCGCTTCGCACACGAATTCGGGCTCTCGAAGACTGTCGCCGGAACGCTCGTCGCCGCCTACGCAGCCGGAGCGCTGATAGGTGGACTGCCGGGAGGGTTCGCCGCGGTGCGGATCGGCCCGCGGCGGGCCGTGCTCGTTGGGCTCGCCCTGATGGGGGCGTCGAGTGTCGGCTTCGCGGTCGCGGAAAGCTTTGCGACCCTTCTTACCGCACGCCTGTTTCAGGGACTCGGAAGCGCCTTCACGTGGTCCGGCGCCTTCGCGTGGCTGCTAGCCGCGGCGCCGCGCGAGCGTCGTGGTGAATTGATCGGGGCCGCGATGGGAGCGGCCGTCGTCGGCGCGCTCTTCGGACCCGTCGTCGGCGCCGCGGCCGCGCTCGTGGGGCGCATCGCGATCTTCTCGGCCGTGGGTGCAGTCGCTGTGCTGCTCGCCGTCTGGACCGTGCGCCTGGAGTCGCCACCGCCGGAGAGACCATCCGCGGGGAGATTGGCGCGTGCGTTCGGCAACCCCCGCTTCGCCGGCGGATTGGCGTTGCTGTCAATCGCCTCGGTGCTGGCAGGTGTGCTCTCGGTGCTCGCTCCACTGCATCTCGCCGCCGTCGGCTGGGGCGCCACGGCGATCGGCGCGGTGTGGCTCCTCAGCGCCGGCGTCGAGGCCGCCGGGTCTCCCCTCGTTGGCCGCCTGAGCGACAGGCGCGGAGCACTCTTGCCCGTGCGCGCCGCGCTGGGCGTGGGCGTGATCGTCTCGGTCGGCCTCGCCTTCGGCGGTGAACCGCTCGTCTATGCGCCGCTGCTCCTGATCGCCTCGGTGTCCTATGGGGCGCTCTTCACGCCTGCCTTCGCCCTGATCGCCGACGGCGCCGAACATGTGGGGCTCGCACAGGGACTCGCGTTCGGCCTGATGAACGCCGCCTGGGCTGTGGGCGCCGTGATCGGCCCCGCAGCTGGGGGCGCGATCGCGGGTGCGACCGGCGACTGGGTCCCGTTCGCGCTCGCCGCCGTCGTTTGCGCCGGGACGCTTGCCGCGACGAGCGGATCGAAGTACCGAGGCTCGCTCGGCAAGCAGGTAGGCGCGGTTCCTGGGAGCCGGTGAGTTGCCGGCTCCCGAACCGGAGGAGCCGCTCAGCTGTCCGTGGTGCAAATGAGACTCGTTCGGCGCTCAACCGCCAGCAGGGCCGGTGCAGCAGCAATGCAGCTACACCGGCCCGCACGCACAGCGGTAGGGGTCCTCGCTATTTCTGAAGTTCCCTCACCGACTTGATGCCGGCGTTGAGAACGACCTTCGGGATCGGGGCGAAGTCAAGCGTCGCGCCAAAGCTCTGACCGAGGGTCATCGCGTAGTAGACCCAGCTGGCGAGCGCCGCCTTCTGTCCCGCGCCTTTCGGCACGATGCAGTAGGTGAACGTCGAGATCGGGTAGGCGGTCTTGTACTTCTTCGGCGGGTTGACGATGTGCATTTCGTTGTTCGCCGGAACATGCTTGACGGAGCTCGCCGCGTTTTCGATGTTCTTGAGGTTCGGGTACTCGAACTTTCCGGCCGCGTTCTGTATCGCGGCCGCGCCGAGGCCGTGCGCAATGATGTATGAGGCCGAGATGTAGCTGATGGCACCATTGGTCGAGGACACGATCGCGGTCTCGCCCTGGTTGCCCTTGCCGCCCACACCGGTCGGGAAGCTGACCGAGGTCGCGAAGCCAACCTTGCTCTTCCATGTTTGACTGACGCGGGAGAGGTAGTCCGTGAAGGCATAGGTGTCACCCGATCCGTCGCTGCGGAAGACGGGCGTGATGTTCAGGTTGGGCAACTTCACGCCTTTGTTCAGCTTTGCGATCGCTGGCGAGTTCCAGTTTGTGATCTTGCCGAGGTAGATTTCCGCGACCACCGGGCCGGTGAGGTTCAGCCGGCGGATGCCTTCGAGGTGGAAGGCGACACCGGTCGCCGTCAGCGCCCAAGGGATCTGGAGGCATTCTTTGCACCCAGCTGCCTGAGTCGGGGTGAGCGGAGCATCTGAGGCGCCGAAGTCAACGGCCCGCGCAGAGATCTGGGCGATTCCGGCTCCCGACCCGACACCAGCATAGGTAATGGTGTCGCCGTACCTGTGCTGGAAGTCCGAAGCCCAATAGGCCTCGAGCGGCGCAAGGAGCGTCGAACCTGCACCGGTGAGCGAATAGGCGCTCGCCCCGGCGGGGCTGACGAATCCCACCGTCAGGCACGTCATCGCCGCGATGGCTGCGACGATTGGCAATCTTTTGGGCATGAAGCGTCCTCCTCGAAGGGTGTCGGGGTTCTCGGCGCACCGCAGCCTACGCCGACGCTGCACCCAGCTGTAACGATGTTGTGAACAGCTACGTTTAAATCGCGGAACGCAAAAGTCACGCCTGCGAAGTCTCGGCGTAGAAAGATCGTGACGACACGCCGGGTCATCGTTGTGAACATTTCGTGAAAGCACGCGGCGCCGGAGACGCATCGCGTAGGCTCCAGGGCATGAGCGCAGGCATCAGACTTGCGAGCCCTCTACCCGGTCGCGGGCGATCCGAGCGACGACAGGCCGACCGGATCGGCGACGGGCTCCTCTACGGCCTCTGCATAGTCGCGGCGCTGCTGGCCGTCCTCGCAATCGGCGCGATCGCCTACCAGGTGATACACGGCGCAAGCGCATCGATCTCGCGGTTCGGCCTGGGCTTCCTCACTCACACAACCTGGGAGCCCAACTTCGGGATCTTCGGTGCCGGCGCGTTCCTGTTTGGCACGGCTGTCACGTCGCTGATCACTCTGCTGCTCGCGGTTCCGATCGGAGTCTCGATCGCGCTCTACCTGAGCATGGTGGCGCCGCGGCGGCTGCGCAGCGTGATTGGACCGCTGGTGGAGATGCTGGCCGCAATCCCGAGCGTGATCCTCGGGTTCTGGGGCATTCTTGTGTTCGGACCCTTCCTGCAGGCCCACCTCGAGCCGTTCCTCCACAGTGTGCTGGGCTTTCTGCCAATCTTCGGAGCGCCCGCCACGACCGGCACCGGCCTCTTCAACGCCAGCCTGATTCTGACGATCATGGTGGTCCCGATCATCGCCTCGGTCAGTCGCGATCTCTTCTTGACCGTTCCACAAGAGCTCCAGGATGGCGCCACCGCGCTCGGGTCGACACGCTGGGAGGTGCTTCGCGGCGTCGTCATCCCATCGGCAGCATCGGGAGTCATCGCCGCGGCGTTCCTCGGACTGGGCCGAGCGCTCGGCGAGGCGATCGCGGTAACGCAGGTGATCGGCGCCGGGAACCTCATCCACGCGTCGCTGTTTCAGACCGGCGACACCCTCGCCAGCCGGATCGCCGACCAGTACCAGGGAGCGACGACGAAGCTGCAGATCTCCTCGCTGTTCAATCTCGGCCTGATCCTCCTGGTGATCGGGCTGCTTGCCAACATCGCCGCACAGTTGATCGCCCGCCGCTTCGACGTCCGCCGGGTTCTCGCGCAATGAGCGAGAACCTGGGCCCTTCCCCCGAGCCGACCGGCCTCGCGGGCGTCGCCGCACAGCCCCCGGCACAGGAACTCGACCCCTTGGGGCCGCCGGCGATGGACCTCACCGACCCATCCGGTCCGCTGACCCCGACGGGTCATCTGCGCCGGCGACAGCTCGTCAGCCGGCTCGTCGAGGCTAGCCAGACAGCGTCGGCTTTGCTCGCCGTGGGCGTCCTGGCAATCGTCGTCTACTCCGTCGCCTCGCGTGCCGCGAGCGCGCTGAGCGTTGACTTCCTGACGAAGGACCCGCCAACCTTCATCGGCACCGCCGGTGGCGGGATCGCACCCGCGATCGTCGGGACCGCTGTGATCGTCGCAACGGCGACCGCGATCGCGATGCCGATCGGAATCCTCGTGGCGCTCTATCTAACTGAGTTCGCCGGGCCCAGGTCCAGGGCGCCGGTCCGACTTGCGCTCGACCTGTTGAACGGGCTGCCCACGATCGTCGTCGGCCTGTTCGTCTTCGGACTGCTCGTCGTCGGTCACCACCAGAGCGGGTTCGCAGGCTCGTTCGCGCTTGCGATCATCATGCTGCCGTTGATCGCCCGAGCAACCCAGGAGGTGCTGCTGCTCGTACCTCCGAGCCTGCGGGAAGCGGCCGATGCGCTGGGCGTGAGCCACTGGCGTACCGTGACGGGCGTCGTGTTGCCAACGGCGCGGGGCGGCATTCTGACCGCCACGGTGCTGGCCGTCGCGCGCGCGGCGGGCGAGACCGCACCGCTGATCTTGACCACGTCGATCTTCGCGAACACGGTATCTGTCAACCCGTTCGGCGGGAAAGCTTTGCCGAACATCCCGGTGTACATCTTCACCGCGTCCGAGGCCGCGGACCCCTACGGCTTCGCGCGCGCCTGGGGAGCGGCGTTCGTACTACTCGCGTTCATCCTCCTGGCGAGCCTGGGCGCCAGGGCACTGAGTCGCAGACACTCGATGTCGCCCGGATGAAACCACCGAACCCGCCCGACAGCGACGATCCCAAAGCCGCGAGCGTTCGGCCGCGAGTGCGGATTCACGCTGCTCCGCTGTCGCCTGAGGCGGCGCTCCTTCACGGCAACGGCCGTCGAGCCGAGACACGTATTCCGGGGATTGCAGGCGACGCCGTTGACAGCGCGAACATCGTTGGGCGTGAAGCCATCTTCGACGTGCAAGACCTGTCCGTCTCCTATGGAAGCTCCGACGCGATCGTCGGCGTCACGCTGCAGATCCACCGCAACCTGATCACCGCCATCATCGGCCCTTCCGGCTGCGGCAAGACGACCTTCCTCCGCAGCCTCAACCGGATGAACGACTCTATCCCCGGGTTCAAGCTCGATGGGCAGATCCTTTACCACGGGCACGATATCTACGCCAGCGGCGTCGATCGGGTGGAGGTGCGGCGGCGCATCGGGATGGTCTTCCAGAAGCCGAACCCGTTTCCTAAGTCGGTCTACGACAACGTGGCCTGGGCTCCACGCAACCTCAAGATGAGGGCCGGACTCGATGAGCGGGTCGAGCGCGCGCTGCGGGGCGCGGCGCTTTGGGACGAGGTCAAGGACCGGCTGAAGCAGAGCGCACTCGGTCTGTCGGGTGGGCAGCAGCAGAGGCTGTGCATCGCGCGTGCGATCGCGATCGAACCGGATGTCCTGCTGCTGGACGAGCCGGCATCAGCGCTTGACCCGGTCGCGACCGCTTCGATCGAGGAGCTGATGCAGACGCTCAAGAAGCGCTACACGATCGTGATCGTCACGCACAACATGCAGCAGGCGGCCCGTGTCGCCGACCGCACTGCGTTTTTCAGCCTCGATACGAGCGGCGACAGGCGCGCCGGCGTGCTCGTAGAGTATGGCGACACCGACGTGATGTTCACTCGTCCGGCCGATCGTCGAACCAGTGATTACGTCACCGGCCGCTTCGGATGAGCCAGGTTAGGGGCTACGCACCGATTGTGTGGCTCGCAACATGCTGGAGCAGCGGCTGACCGCACTGCCAGCAATAGACGGCGCCACTGCTGTGCGGCGCTCCACAGGAGCCGCACGAGCCCGCGGTCCCTGTCTCCTCCATGAGCAGAATGCGCTCGATCTCGCGCAGCTCGGCGTCGACGTCCTGTAGAACCGCCGCCTGTCGCACCAGTACCTCAACCCGGATGTGATCGCGGATCGCCATCTCGTACAGCAGCCCGCCGAGGTCATATTGCAACTCAGCAAAGCGTGCCGTCAACTCATCCCGGCGCTGCGCCAGGTCGACGCTCACTTCCTCCCGGGGCGTGGCGGTCAGCGGCTCGGTCGCGGGCGTCGAGGCCACTGTGCCGGATGCTCCTGCGTCGGCCCCGTGGGCCTCCGGCGCGCCTGCGCTGAGTGGCTCAGTTGCGGCCTCTCCGCTCGCGGCATGATCGCCGTGCGACGAGTTCACGAAGCGGTTGCTCATTCCGCTTCTGGCCCGAAGAAGTTGCCGGTGAAATGCCCATGTTGGTAACCAGGTCCTTTGCCCGCGCTGCCAACCGTGACAGTCTTCGGAGGAGCCACGGCGGACCTCTTCGCAGCCGCCTTCGCAGGGGAGGTGGCGGGCGCCCCGCTGGACTTCGACGCCTGGGCAGAGCTCGAGGATGACGTGGGTGCAGTGGCCGCCGCCGTGCCCGCCGTCCCGCCACCGCCCGCGACCGTCACAACCTGGGCGGGAAGACTCTTCACACTGTTGCCCGAGCGCCCGATCAGCACTCCGACTCCCATCGCAAGCAGCAGCGTGCCGATGATGGCGATCAACGTGCTGTTGACCGACATGCTCGCTCGCCGCGCGGCGCGGCCGGCGGCGGGCACCTGAGGGGCGCGGTGCGCCGTCCCGTCCACCAATGGCACACGCGCAGGGCCACGACGCTGCCCGCACTCGACGCAGTAGCGCTGGTCGGAGGCCATTCCGGCGCCGCACGCGGAGCACTGCTCGCGGATCGAGACGGTCATGCTCGGGCGGCCCTGTGGGGTATCCACACTGTCCCACGCCGGCTCGCTCGCGCTCTCGATGCTCCCAGGGTCGATTTGTCCGGTGGGAGTGGTCGATTCCATGGCCGTGCTCGCCGTCAAACGGTATCAGCAAGCAGCGGCTTCGAGTTGTTAACAACCTGTTACTGGAAATCGCGATCGCCTGGCGGGATCGGGGCGGACGCGATACTTGATCAAGATGGGCAGTCACCCGACCTCCGGCGATCACCGCGACACGTCGCGGATCTTGAGCTGTCACGAGTGCGGCGCGGCGCTCGCATGCGACCAGCGTTATTGCGTGGAGTGCGGCGCGCGGCGCGGGCCGCTGCCATTAGCGATCACCGAACGGATCGGCGTCGTGGCGCACGACGAGCTTGGCCAGGCCCAGCCAGCAGCGTATGAGCGGGGGTCGGAGGCTGCAGCTGACAGCGAGCCTGAGGAGGCGGGTTCGCTCGGCGACTCGCCGATGCCCTCGCTGTCGATCACCGGGGTCGCGTTGATGGCACTGCTCGCGTTCGGCGTGCTCGTCGGCTCGGCGCTCAGCCCGGCGCAGGAGAGCAGTGCGGTCGCTCCGCTAGTGGTCGCGGTCTCACCCTCGACGACGGCTTCGAGCCAGCCAGTCGTCGCTCCGGCCTCGACGCCGCCGCCATCGCCGGCGCCGGAAGTGACTCCCGTGTCAACGAGCTCCAGCTCGACGACGCCGGAAAGCACGCCAAGCACGACTCCCACAAGCACGACGCCCACGAGCACCACCCCGAACCCGCAGCCCGGAGGCGAATCGACCGCGCCGAGGTTGCCGCCGATCACGCACGTGTTCTTGATCGTGCTTTCGAACCAGGGCTTCAACGCGGCGTTCGGTCCGAGTTCGCAAGCGAGCTACCTGTCGAAGACACTCACGCGCCAAGGCGAGCTCCTAGACAATTACTACGCGGTAGCGGGCGGAGAGCTCGCCAACGAGATCGCGCTCATAAGCGGTCAGGGCCCGACGCCGCAAACGTCGGCGAACTGTCCCCAGTACGCTGACGTCACTCCGGGAACGGTCGGAGCACAGGGTCAAGTTCTCGGGAACGGCTGTGTGTATCCGCGCCAGTCCCTGACGCTCGCCGATCAGCTCGCGGACGGCGGCAGGACGTGGAAGGCGTATGTAGAAGGGATCGGAGGCAGCGGCCCGGGACAACCGGCGAATTGCTCCCACCCGACGCTTGGTGGCGCGGACCAGAATCAGGCTCCGAACCCCCAAGATCCCTACGTGACTTGGCGAGACCCGTTCGTCTACTTTCACAGCGTGATCGACAACACGACCTGCGCCAACAGCGTCGTCGGGCTCGGTCAGCTTGGCCCCGACCTCACGACGACGAGCAAGACACCGTCGCTCTCCTACATCATCCCGAACCGCTGCGAAGACGGCTCCAGTGAACCCTGTGCACCGGGACGCGCCTCGGGCCTCGTCGCGGCAGACGCCTTCCTTGCCAAGGTCGTGCCCCAGATCGAGAGCTCGACCGCCTACAAGATGGGAGGACTGATCGCGATCACGTTCGACCAGGCGCCGCAAAGCGGGGTCGGCGCCGACTCGAGCGCCTGCTGCATCACGCCCGCATATCCGAATCTGCCGCCCGGCACGACGGGCGCGACCGGCGCGACCGGCACCGCGGGCGCGACCGGCACCGCGGGCGCAACCGGGATTGCCGGCACGACGGGCGCGACGGGGGCAACCGGCGCGACCGGTGAAGCGGGCACAACGACGACGGGCAGGACCACCGCCACGTCGGCTGGAGGGGGCCGAGTTGGCCTGTTACTGATCTCCAAGTACGTCAAGCCTGGGAGTATCAACGTGACCGGCGAATACAACCACTTCTCGCTCCTTGCCTCCGTCGAGGACCTCTTCGGCCTGAGCCACTTGGGCTACACGGGCGCGCAAGGACTGCTCGCGTTCGACACGAGCGTCTACAACGCCCATAAGTAACCTAGTGGAGTTTCACTACCCCTGACGTGAGCGTGCCGCTGCGGCTGTAGCCGTCACTCAGGACAAGGCTGTACAGCCCGCCCTGCACGAGTTCGCTGTCGACGGCGATCATCGCGAAGGTCACCGGAAGCCCCTTGTCGGTGCCGAGCCCGGTAACCGTGACCGAGTGGGCGATATCGTCGAACGTCACCGACTGCACCTGTGTGGAGTGGAAATCGGTGCCAGAACCGGAGTCTTGCTCAGAAACGCTTTCGGTGGCACCGTCGTCACATGGGTCAGCATCGAACGTGAAGCTGGCGGTCCCTGACTGGGAATCTCCGATCTGCCCGCCGCCGTCTCCCTCGTGACAGGACTCGCCCGGCTTACCCGGGGCTCGTCCAGCCGGAAATTGGACAACCTGCTGGAAGGTCGGCCGGTTCACCCAGGGCATGGAAGGCACGGATCCAACACCGACTTCGTTGTACTGGATGTCGTCGAGTGCTGGGTTGCACCTTGCGTTGTCGGCCTGGCCCGAGCCCGGGGCACGGCCACCGGTTTCGTTGCTGCGCGAGCACGTCCATGCGTTGGGGTCGCTGCTCCCGTAGAGGCTCGTGAGCTGGCTGATGGTGGAATCCAGCGCGCTCTTCAGGGCGGCCTGGCAAGACGCCAGGGTGCCGTCGCCACCGCTGCCGTCGCCACCGCAGTAGACCTGCGAGTAGCCGTTGGCCAGCGACGGGTTCACCGCCTGTTGCAGGGAGCGCTGCAGGTATCCCTCCCAGCCGCCGTCGTAGGCCGAGCCCTGCGCCCTCGGGATGTCGTTCAGGGAGTTCAGACCGGTCAGCTGAGCGAAGCTGTCGGCGTCGCTGCTGTTGGGGCGGGGCGATAGCCATGGATCGAAGATCGCGTGCGCCAGGCGCGGATAGAGCTTGTCCATGATCGCGATCGCGTTCCCCTGCTCGTAGCTACCGCTGCCGCTCCGATCACGCCGATGAGCCCCGGGAACGCCTGAGCCCCAAAACGTGTCCTGGGACCAGCCCTGCAGAATGCCCAGCACCTGCTGCTCCGCCGGCGTCAGGCTGGCGCCCCTGAGCACGGCGGAGATCGGACCCACGAGCTGGGCGCCATCGAGGTCTACCGAGCCGGCATCCTCCATTGCGTTGATGACGTCAGCTGGGGTGGCGAGGCGCTGGCTGAGGATCGCTTTGAGGCGATCGCTGAGCGACTGCACCCGATAAACGGGGCCGTAGCCGAACTGGTTGTCCGCCGCTGAGAAGCCGGGTGCCGGCTTGTTGTTCCAGCTGGTGAGGAAGCCGCCCGACAGGGTGCCGTTGACGATCCCAGGGCCGGCGGGAATCGTGCTGGCGCGCGGATGCACGTCTGCCGCGGAGAGGTCGCCCGGGACGAACCCCTGCCATTCCCATTCACCCGTTCCCCAGGTCGGGAAGTTGGGATTGACGCGGGGGTCGCGGATCGGCAGCTTCCCGGCCATGTAATAGGCGACGTTCTTCGAATCGACGTAAGCCCAGTTGAAGGTCCCCGTCTCCTTGCCCGCCGCGCGCTGGAAGTCGGTGGCGCTGTGGATGATTTCGGGGTCGTTGAATTCAAGGAATGCGGGCGCGGACCCGAGCTCGTCGCCGAAGGTGGAGCGCTCCGAGGAGACTGCCACGGGAATGACCTGGCCGGTGGTCGGGTCCTTGGCGTACGTCCTGCCGATGACAGGCCCGTGGACGGTTCGCTCGAGTTGGATCGTCAGCAGCACGGGCGGGTTCGGCGCCCCTGCGGACGGCTTGCCAAGCTCGGTGTCTGTGCGCTCATACATGGGAGTGCAGACGCCGTTGTACATGTAGGCGGTGCTTTTTATGCTGGCCGGCGACCCGTCGGTGTTGCAGAGCTTCTCGATTCGCTGGTCGACGATGTCGGCACCGGCCGACGTCGCGCTCCACGCGTAGTCAACGCCGTGGCCCAGCTCGACGAAGACCTCGGTCCCGGCGAACGACACGCCCCTCGCCTGCAGCCCGGGGCCGTGCAGGTCGACCTCGTGCAGGAGCTGCGGTACGTAGTAGCTGGTCTGGGGGCCGAAGACTGCGATCGGATGGCCTGTCGCGCTGTGTGCCGCATCGACGACCAGCTCGTTGCTGGCGTGAGGCAACCCATGGCCCAGGGAGCTCAGCAGAGGCGTCATGTCCACGGTCACGCCCGCGGTGCTGAACTGTCCTGGCAGCGTGCCCATGAGCGAGGGCTGGCAGTTTTCATGGCCCAAGGCGTATGCATCCGAGTGCGGAGCTGTGGGCATTGCCAGCGAATTGGGATCTGGATTGGAGGGAACCTGCTCATAGTTGAAGGGCGTCTTGATGCTGACCTGCGCGTTGGGATCGTTCTGGGCGCGCAGGTCGCTCCAAATCTTCGACCCCTTGGCCTGGCCGTAGCGGCTGACCAGCGACTGGTACAGAAGGGAGCTGGCCACCTCGTTGCCGCCACCGGTCGCGAAGATGGCCTGGACCAGCGTGGCCGTGGCCACGATGTCCGTGCTCTTCCATTCCGTCGGCGTATGGGGCGCCGGGGGCGGGATCTGGAGAAGACCGTACTCGGCCGGCAGCTTGGCGTGGTTTGCCCCCCCGCCGGCAATGGCCTGCGTGGCGTATTCGTTGACGCCGTCTACGTACGCGTTGGCGTCGTTGACGATCTGCTGACCCTCGGTCGTCGCCTTCCCTTCGATGGTGATCGGATCGGGGTGCTCGGTGGGGAAGTTGTCGACCTGTTCCTGGAGCTGGGCCTCGCTGTAGCCCGCGGCCGAGGCCACGCTGCAGTCCATCTTCTCGTTGCTTTCCGACGGGCCGATGAAGGACGTCAGCTGTGCCCTGCCCACGTGCCGCAGCACGTCCATCAGAAAGAGGCGGTCCTCGGCCGAGGCGTAACCGGCGCCGAACTCCGTGTCGGCGCGGGTCTTGCCGAAGATGTGAGGCACGCCGAACTGCTTGTCGCGCACGATCACGGTGCCTTCGTGCGGGGCGGGGAAGGTCTCGACCCGTTCCGCCTGCGAGAGGTCGGCCATGAAGCTGGCGTCCTTGTAGAAGGCGCTGATGTCGGCTGCTTTGAGGTTCGGGGCGACCTTGATCAGGTTTGCGTACAGCGGCTCCTGGTCTCGCGTGTGAGCAGGGAAGCCCTGACCCAATTTCGCCTTGGCGTAGTCTTCGGCGCTATACGTTCCGGTCTCCCCGGGCGGGACGATGTTGAAGACCTGACCTCCGCTGCAGTCGACGAACGGGTTGCCGACGGGCCCCTGCTTTGTTACGCACTGACTCGTCGGCGACGCCTGATCGCCGACGGCAGGCTGAGCCGCAAGTCCATTCACCGCCAAAAGGCACACAGCGGTTGCCGCCAAGCGCCAGCAACCTCCGTCGCGGAGCCCCGTTCCCTTCAAGCGTCTCACCTCGCGTCGTACCCGTAGATCCCTCGCGAGGTCGGCGTTACCCGCATTGGCGTCCGCTGAAACAGAAATTGAAGCTAGGGGGCCCTGACCGTGATGAGTTCCTGTTCTCCGTAGCCGAGCAGCTTGACTTCGGCTTCCGTCGCCGCCAGAACGGCGCCTTTGGAGCCTTCCTGTTCCAGCGTGCCGGATCCCGCGCCGTATTCGAGGAAGCTCGGATGTAGCGATCCGGTGGCGCTCTTGAAGCTAGGCGCATTCGTTCCCACGAACGCGATGCGGCCTTCGGAATTTCCTTCTTTCTGGCAGTCGCTCGTGACCTTGATGCCTATGGTCTTAGCCCTGACTGGACTGCCTTCCGGTTCGAGCACCGACGACCACGGCAGCGCCTGCGCCGTGACCACGCTGGTGAAGGGGCAACTCGTGCTTTCGCAGTCGAACGTGGCGAACACCTGAGTCGAGCCAACACCGGCAAGGCCGCCGCTGGGGTTTTCGATCGTGCCCGCCCCTACCGTGTGACATATGACTTCACCGCTTCCGCCGACCACGGTCTTCAGCGCGAGCGTACCCCACGAGATCACCGTTGTCGGTTGTGACCCAACCAGCAGGCCGTTGCTGTAGTAGTGCGGTGCGGGCGCCGTCTTGAACGTCTGGTCTGACCCGTCGCTCGTCCCCCCGGCGTTCGTCGCGACGATCCTGTAGTGGTAGGTGCTGTTTTCGCTGAGCGTCCCCACCGACGCCGACACCGCGACAGGGCTCGTGCCCGACCCCGGCGCGGGCACGCACGCCGCGCTTGACCCGTAGGAGAGCGTGGTGCCGTATTCGAGCTTGCATTCGGTCACTTCGCCGCCGTTGGGGTTGACGGTGGCGTTGAGCGTCGCCGAGGTCTGCGTGATCGAGGAGGCACCTTCGGTCAACACCGTCGGAGGGTTGGGCAGCGTCTTGAACGTCTGGTCCGAGCCGAAGCTGGTGCCGCCGGCGTTCGTGGCCGAGATCCTGAAGTGGTAGGTGGTGTTCACGGTCAGGCCCGTCACCGAAGCGGACACCGTGACGGGGCTCGTGCCCGATCCCGGCGCGGGCGTGCACCCCGCGCTTGACCCGTAGGAGAGCGTGGTGCCGTATTCGAGCTTGCATTCGCTGACTTCGGAGCCGTTGGGGTTCACGCTCGCGTTCAACGTCGCCGAGGTCTGGGTGACGGCGGACGCCGCTTTCGTTTCGACCGTCGGCGGCGTTCGCGGCGTTTTGAAGGTCTGGTCTGAGCCCGTGCTCGTCCCGCCCGCGTTCGTCGCCACGACCCTGAAGTGATAGGTCGTGTTTTCGCTCAGGCCCGTCGCCGCCCCGGACACCGCGACCGCGGTTTCGCCCGACCCCGGCGGCGGCGCGCACGCCGCACTCGACCCATACGACAGCGTCGTGCCGTATTCGAGCTTGCATTCACTGACTTCCCCACCGTTCGGGTTCACCTTCGCGTTCAACGTCGCCGAGGACGACGCGACCGCCGACGCGGGTTCGGTCGTGACCGTCGGCGCTTTCGGCAACGTTTTGAACGTCTGGTCTGACCCATTGCTCGTCCCCCCGGCGTTCGTCGCGACGATCCTGTAGTGGTAAGTGCTGTTTTCGCTGAGCGTCCCCACCGACGCCGACACCGCCACAAGGCTCGTGCCCGACCCCGGGAGCGCCGAGCACGGCGCGGTGAAGAAGTACACGACCGTCGCGCCGTATTCGAAGAAGCATTCGCTGACTTCGCCGCCGTTGGGGTTGACCGTCGCGTTCAGCGTCGCGCCGGTGTGCGAGA
>DASZFA010000005.1:0-14747 GCA_035940255.1 Solirubrobacteraceae bacterium | reverse complement strand
CAACACGCAGGAGATCGCTCGCACGAGCCGGCTGGTCTCGAGGCTCACGGGCTACCCGGTGCAGCCGAACAAGGCGATCGTCGGGCGAAACGCCTTCGCGCACGAGTCGGGCATCCATCAGGATGGCGTGCTCAAGGAGCGAACCACGTACGAGATCATGGATGCCACGACGGTGGGGTTGCGGACGAACTCGATCGTGCTTGGCAAGCACTCCGGCCGCCACGCGCTGCGCAAAGCGCTCGAGGATATGGGCTTCGAGCTCGACGGCCAGGCGCTGAACACGGCCTTCAAGCGCTTCAAGGAGATCGCCGACCGCAAGAAGCAGGTCACCGCGATGGACCTGGAGGCGCTGGTCACGGACGAGCTGCGCGAGGAGATCCCCGGCTATGCGCTGGACTGGTTCGAGGTCGACGCCTCCTCGCGGCGCCCGCCGCACGCGAAGGTCTCCGTGACTCTGCCCGACGGCGAGAGCGCGCAGGGAACGTTCACGGGAGACGGCCCGATCGATGCGGTCTTCCGGGCGATCAACTCGGCGACCGGAATCGAAGCGAAGTTGAGCGAGTTCACGATCGGGGCGGTCACCGAGGGCCAGGACGCGCTCGGCGAGGTCTCGGTGGTGCTCGAGGTCGACGGCTACACGGGCGCGGGACAGGGTGTCTCGACGGACATCATCGACGCGGCCGCGCGAGCGTACGTGCGCGGGCTGTCGGTGGCCGTCGCCCGCTCGCATGCGGGCGAGGCGATCGGCCTGCCGGAGACGACGTCGGGCTGACGCCACGCACCGCGCCGTGCGTCTGTGATAGCGTACGCGTGTATGACGACATCGACGGTTCAGGCGCCACACGACCGGCTCGAGCCGGCGGTGCTTGGCGCGCGCGTGAAGGCCCTGCGCGAGGCCTCAGGCCTCTCGCTGCGGGATCTCACCGCGCGCAGCGGTGTGAGTGCGCCCATGCTCTCGCAGGTCGAGCGCGGAGAGACGAGCCCCACACTCACGGTCGCTGCGCGCATCGCGGCGGGCCTCGAGCTGCGCCTCTCCCAGCTGCTGCGCCTGGACGAGAGCAGCAGCGTGACCGTCGTGCGCGCCTCACAGCGCCAGCGCGGCGGCAACACGCGGCGCGGGCACCGCTTCGAGGTGATGACCGCCGCCCAGCCCGGTCAGCGCGCCGAGCTCTCCCGACACACGCTCGCGCCGGGAGGCGCAACGGGCGCCGCCGATGACCCGCCCATGCACGAGCCCGGGAGTCGTGAGACGGCACTCGTCGAGCAGGGATCGCTCGTGCTCGTCTGCGACGGACAGCGCCACGAGCTGGGCGAGGGCGACTGCGTCACGTTCGACGCCGATCTGCCCCACCACTTCGAGAACCCCACCGAGCAGGAGGCCGCCTTCCTGGCGCTCGTCTCCGCGGGACTGCGCAGGAGCTAGGTGAACGACACACGCCGGCCCATCCCGACCCCGGAAGGGGTCCCCTTCATGGAAAACACGACGACCCGCAACGAGAGAGACCGATGACGATGCCACAGACGCTGTTCGACAAGATCTGGGAGGCCCACGAGGTCGCCGACGGCCTGCTCTACATCGACCTGCACCTCGTCCACGAGGTCACGAGCCCCCAGGCCTTCGACGGCCTGCGCCTGGCCGGCCGCTCCGTACGCCGTCCCGACCGCACGCTCGCGACGGCCGATCACAACACTCCGACCGACGGCACGCCCGTCGCCGCTCGCATCAAGGACGAGCTCTCGCGCGTGCAGGTGCAGACGCTCGAGCGCAACTGCGAGGAGTTCGGCGTTCCCGTCTACTCGCTCGGCTCCGACCGTCAGGGCATCGTCCACGTCATCGGCCCCGAGCTCGGAGTCACCCAGCCCGGCATGACGATCGTCTGCGGCGACTCCCACACCTCGACGCACGGCGCCTTCGGAGCGCTTGCGTTCGGCATCGGGACGAGCGAGGTCGAGCACGTGCTCGCGACCCAGTGCATGGTCCAGGGCAAGCCCCGCTCGATGCGCATCCGCTACGAGGGTGAGCTCGGCTTCGGCGTCAGCGCCAAGGATCTGATCCTCGGCACGCTCGGGCAGCTCGGCGTGGGCGGCATGACCGGTCACGTCGTGGAGTACGCCGGTCCCGCGATCGAGAAGCTCTCGATGGAGGGCCGCATGACCGTCTGCAACATGACGATCGAGGGCGGCGGCCGCGCGGGGATGATCGCTCCCGACGAGACGACCTTCGCCTGGTTCTCGGAGCGATCAGAGGCCGCCCGGCAGCGACCCGGCGCGCCGCGAGGCGCCGAGCTAGACGCCGCGATCGAGGGCTGGCGCGCGCTGCGCACCGACGAGGGGGCGTGCTTCGAGCGCGAGGTCGTCGTCGACGCGTCCGCGATCTCGCCGCAGGTCACCTGGGGCACGAACCCCGGCATGGTCCGGGCCGTGACCGAGAGGGTGCCTTCGCCCGAGGACTTCGAGAGCCCCGCCGCGCGCGAGGCGACCGAACGTGCCCTGCACTACATGGCGCTCGAGCCGGGAACTCCGATCGAGGAGATCGCCATCGACCGCGTGTTCATCGGCTCCTGCACGAACTCGCGCATCGGCGACCTGCGCGCGGCCGCCGAGGTCGTCGCCGGGCGCCGGGTTGCGGCCAGCGTCAACGCGATGGTCGTGCCGGGCTCCCAGCAGGTCAAGGCCGAGGCCGAGGCGGAGGGACTCGATCGCGTCTTCCGCGACGCCGGCTTCGACTGGCGCGTCGCCGGCTGCTCGATGTGCCTGGGCATGAACCCCGACATCCTCAAGCCGGGCGAGCGCTGTGCCTCGACCTCGAACCGCAACTTCGAGGGCCGCCAGGGGCGCGGCGGCCGCACCCACCTGGTCTCTCCCCAGATGGCCGCCGCCGCAGCCATCGAGGGGCGCTTCGTGGACATCCGGACGTGGTCGTGAGCGAGGGAGGCGCGATGGAACCGATCGACAAGATCTCGGGCAAGGTCAGCCACCTCGACCGCGCCGACGTCGACACAGACCAGATCATGCCCAAGCAGTTCCTCAAGCGGGTAGAGCGCTCCGGCTTCGGCGAGTTCCTCTTCTTCGACTGGGCGAAGGAGCCTGGCTGGGATCTGCCCGCCAACCCGATCCTCGTGACCGGCGAGAACTTCGGCTGCGGCTCCTCGCGCGAGCACGCGCCCTGGGGTCTTCAGGACTACGGCTTCCAGGCGATCGTCGCGCCGTCGTTCGCCGACATCTTCTACTCGAACTGCACGAAGATCGGCCTGCTTCCGATCGTCCTCGACGAGCAGCACTGCCAGGCGCTGGCGCGCGCGGGCGAGGGGCAGGTGGACCTGCAGGCCCAGGAGGTCCGCTATCGAGACCCCACCCGCCCCGACGGCGAGCTGGTCGCGGTTGCGTTCGAGATCGACCCCGAGATCCGCCGGCGGCTGCTCGCCGGTCTGGATGACACCGGCGTGACCCTCGACAGCGAGGCGCTGATCAAGGCCTACGAAGGCGAGCGCGAGCGCAGCGGACCGGTCACGACGGCGCTTTGAGATGGCCGCGCACATAGTCACGCTGCCCGGGGATGGCATCGGGCCGGAGATCATGGCGCCTACTCTCGAGCTGCTGCGCGCCGTCGGCGATTTCGAGTTCGAGCAGCGACCGATCGGGGGCGCCTCGATCGACGCTTACGGCACGGCGCTGACCGACGAGGCCCTTGAGGCGTGCCGTGGCGCCGACGCGGTGCTCCTGGCAGCGGTCGGCGGCCCCAAGTGGGATACGACCGACCCACACGCGCCACGGCCCGAGCAGGGGCTGCTGGGATTGCGCAAGGGTCTCAGGTTGTACGCGAACCTGCGCCCGATCAAGCCTCTGCCCGCGCTGTATGACGCCTCGCCGCTGCGTCGCGAGCGAATCGAGGGCACCGACCTGCTCGTCGTACGTGAGCTCACGGGAGGGATCTACTTCGGCGAGAAGACGCGCACCGAGGACTCGGCTTCGGACGTGTGCTCCTACACGACGGCGGAGATCGAGCGGATCGCGCGCACGGCGTTCAAGGCGGCGCGCTCGAGGGTGACGAGCGTCGACAAGGCCAACGTGCTCGAGACCTCCCGCCTCTGGCGCGAGGTCGTGAGCGCGCTGCACACGCGCGAGTTTCCCAAGCTCGAGCTCGAGCACGTGCTCGTCGACAACGCGGCGATGCAGCTGGTCTCCTCGCCGAGCCGCTTCGACGTCATCCTGACGGAGAACATGTTCGGCGACATTCTCTCCGACGAGGCCGCGATGCTCACGGGCTCGATCGGGCTGCTGGGAAGCGCATCGCTTGGCGGCGGCGCGGGCGAGGGCGATCGGGCGGCCGGCGCCCGATCGCCGGGGCTGTTCGAGCCCGTGCACGGCTCGGCGCCGGACATCGCCGGGCAGGGGGTGGCCAACCCGCTCGCGATGTTCCTCTCCTCGGCGATGCTCCTGCGCCATGGGCTCGGCTTGGAAAGCGAGGCCACGGCTGTAGAATCGGCCGTTGAACGCGCGCTCGAGGCGGGCCTGCGCACCCCCGACCTGGGCGGTGACGCCGGCACGGCGCAGGCGACGCGCGCAGTGCTCGAATACCTCGACTAGGAGCTGAAGTCAACGTGGAGCCCACCGACCTCATCTGGATGAACGGAGATTTCGTCGCCTGGGAGGACGCCAAGGTCCATGTCCTGACGCACGGCCTGCACTACGGCACCGGTGTGTTCGACAGCATGCGCTGCTATGACACGGAGCTCGGACCGGCGGTGTTCCGCAACACCGAGCACATCGACCGGCTGTTGCGCTCCGCCGAGCTCTACTACATGCCGGTTCCCTATTCGGCCGAGCAGCTGCGTGCCGCGACGCTCGAGCTTGTCGCACGCAACGGGCTGCGCTCCTGCTACATCCGCCCGATCGTCAACCGCGGCTATGGCCAGATGGGCCTCAACCCGCTCGAGGCGCCCGTAGACGTGACGATCGCCTGCTGGGAGTGGGGCTCCTACCTCGGCGAGGAGGGCAAGCTCAACGGCGTGCGCGCGAAGGTCTCCTCCTGGCGGCGGATCGGCCCCGACTCGCTGATTCCGCATGCGAAGGCGTCCGGACAGTACCTGAACAGCGTGCTCGCGAAGGTCGAGTCGTTGAAGGCCGGCTACGAAGAGGCGATCCTGCTCGACGGCCACGGCCACGTCTGCGAGGGAACGGGCGAGAACGTGTACATCGTCCGCGACGGCGAGATCGCCACGCCCGGCCAGCACAACTCGATCCTCGACGGCATCACGCGACGCTCGATCATGCAGATCGCGCGCGATCTCGGCTACACCGTCGTGGAGCGCAACGTCGCCCGAGCGGAGATGTACCTGGCCGACGAGATGTTCCTCTCCGGCACCGCCGCCGAGCTCGTGCCCGTGCGCGAGGTCGACGACCACATGATCGGCGCCGGCAAGCCGGGCGAGATCACGCGCGTGCTGCAGGCCGCCTTCGACGATGCGATCCACGGGCGCAGCGAGCGCTACCGCGAGTGGCTCGATGTCGTCCGGGGCTCGCCGCTGCAGACGCCGTCGGGCGAGGGCACCGCCCCAAGCGCGCAGACGACCGCCGCGGGTTAGGCCGGTGGGCGACATACAGCTATACGACGCCACCCTGCGCGACGGCATGGGGGGAGGCGGCCTGACCCTAACCGCCGAGGAGAAGCTGCGCGTGGTTCACGCGCTCGACGAGCTCGGCGTCGACATGGTCGAGGCCGGCTTCCCGGCGTCCAACCCGAAGGAGCAGGAGCTCTTCGGCCTGCTCGCTCGCGAGCGCTTCGAGATCGCCCAGGTGGTTGCCTTCGGCATGACCCGGCGCCGCGACGCGATCGCCGAGGAGGACGAGGGCCTGCGCGTTCTCGCGGACTGCTTCGCGCCCGTGTGCACGCTCGTCGGCAAGGCATCGGTCCTGCACGTCGAGAAGGTCGTGCGGGCCTCGCGCGAGGAGAACCTGGCGATGATCGGCGACTCGATCTCCTTCCTCGTCGGCGCCGGCAAGCGGGTTCTGTTCGACGCCGAGCACTTCTTCGACGGCTTCGAACTCGACGCGGGCTATGCGCTCGCCTGCCTGCGCGCCGCCTCCGCGGCCGGGGCCGAGCGGGTCGTCCTGTGCGACACGAACGGCGGCTCCCTGCCCCGGCGGGTCCGCACTGCGATCGCCGTCGTGTCCGAAGCGCTGCCCGGCGTCGCCCTAGGGATCCACACGCACGACGACTCCGGCTGCGCGGTCGCCAACACGCTCACCGCGGTGGAATCGGGCGTGACGCAGGTGCAGGGGACGATCAACGGGATCGGTGAGCGCACCGGCAACGCGAACCTGGTGACGGTGATCGCCGACCTGCAGCTGAAGCTGGGCTATCAACTGCTGCCTGCCGAGCGGCTCGCGCGGCTGACCGAGACGGCGCATTTCGTCGACGAGCTGCTCAACCGCTCGCCCGATCCCGCGCAGCCGTACGTCGGTAAGCATGCGTTCGCCCACAAGGCCGGCATGCACGCCGCGGGCGTCAGCGCGGACTCGCAGACCTTCGAGCATGTCGACCCCGCGCTCGTGGGCAACGACCGCGACGTGCTGATCTCGGAGCTCGCGGGCCGCGCGAGCGTGCTCGAGAAGGCGCGCCAGGCGGGTGTCGTCGCCGACGAGCAGTTCGCCCAGCGGGTGCTCGAGCGAGTGAAGGGACTCGAGCACGACGGCTTCCAGTTCGAGGCGGCCGATGGCTCGTTCGAGCTTCTGATGCGCAGGGAGGCGGGCGATTACGAGCCCCTCTTCCGCCTGGAGTCCTGGCGCGTGATGGTCGAGAAGCGCGCAGACGGCAAGGTTGAGACCGAGGCGACGATCAAGATCTGGCTCGGCGGCGAGCGCTACGTGCGCACGGCGGAAGGCAACGGCCCCGTGAACGCGCTGGACAAGGCGCTGCGGGACGCCATCGGCGAGATCCACCCGCACCTGCGGGACATCGACCTGGTGAACTTCAAGGTGCGGATCCTCGACGAGACGAAGGGCACCGGCGCGGTCACCCGCGTCCTCATCGACGCCTCCGACGGGCAGGATGTGTGGGGGTCGATCGGCGTCTCCGAGAACGTGATCGCCGCCTCCTGGGACGCGCTCGTCGATTCGCTCGAGTACGGGATGCAGCCAGGCCGCAGGCCCGCGTCCGGCTCGCCGCTGAGCTCGCCTGGCAGGGTTTAGTGGCGGCGGCCGGACGGGGGCCAGCGCTGGCTTCGCCCGGCGGTGTCGCGGAGGATGTGATTCCGCTGGCGCGCCCCGTGCTGGGCGAGGCCGAGGAGCGGGCCGTGATCGAGGTCCTGCGCAGCGGCCGCCTGTCGCTCGGCCCGCGGGTCGAGGAGTTCGAGCGCCGCTTCGCCGCACGGGTCCGGGCTCCGCTTGGGTGCGCGGTGAGCAGCGGCACGGCCGGGCTGCACCTGGCGCTGCGGGCCGTCGGCGTAGGGGAGGGCGACGAGGTCGTCACGAGCCCCTTCTCGTTCGTGGCATCGGCCAACGCGGTCCTGTACGAGCGCGCGCGACCGGTCTTCGCCGACGTCGATCCGGTGACGCTCAACCTCGACCCGCGGGCCGCCGCGGCGGCGGTGACCGAGCGCACGAGAGCGCTGCTGCCGGTGCACATCTTCGGATACCCGGCCGACATGGCCGCGTTCGAGGGCCTGGCCGGGCGGCACGGGCTCGCACTCGTGGAGGACGCCTGTGAGGCCCTCGGTGGTATGCATCGGGACGGCGTTCCCGTCGGCGGGCGCGGCAATCCGGCGGTGTTCGGCTTCTACGCCAACAAGCAGATGACGACGGGCGAGGGCGGGATGGTGACGCTCGCGGAGCCCGCGATGAAGCAGCGGATCGACTCGGAGCGCAACCAGGGCCGCGCCCCGGACTTGGGCTGGCTCGACCATGACCGCCTGGGCTTCAACTACCGGCTCTCGGAGATCGCGTGCGGGCTCGGGATCGCGCAGCTCGAGCGGCTCGACGGCATGCTCGCGGCGCGCGCACGTGTCGCCGCCCTTTATCGCGACGCTCTGGCCGGGATCGAGGGCCTGCAGCTGCCCTGCCCCGACGCGGATGGAGAGACCCGGGGCTGGTTCGTGTTCGTCGTGCAGCTGCCCCTTGCCCTCGATCGCGACGAGGCGGTACGGGCGCTCGCGGTCGCGGGGATCCAGAGCAAGCCCTACCTGCCGGCGATCCACCTGATGAGCTTCTACCGCGAGCGCTTTGGTCATCGGCAGGGCGAGTTCCCCGTGTGCGAGGACGTGGCCGCGCGCTCGCTCGCGCTGCCCTTCTTTCCGGAGATGACCGAGAACCAGGTCGCTCGAGTGGCGCGCGAGCTCGCCGCTGTCGTGGCCGGCGGCGCGAGTGTGCAGCCGCGCTCCTGACCGACACACCCAAACGCGTACGGTTGGGATTCGCGTGGAGGCGGCGCCGGCCGAGGGGCGGGCGATTGGTCCTAGACTGACCGCCCGTGTCTCGCTTCCGCGAACCCCAGCACCCCGACTTCCGACGGCTGAACGACTCGCTCGCCGTCGATCGCCGCTTGTGGCCGCAGGACGTGGCCGGGTCGCGCGCGCACGTGCGCATGCTCGCCGAGCGAGGGATCATCGCGGGTGCGGACCGGGACGCGCTGCTGGTGGGCCTCGACGCGGTCGAGCAGGAGCTGCGCGAGGATCGCTTCCCGTTCGTCGCCGAGGACGAGGACATTCACATGGCGATCGAGCGGCGAGTGACGGAGATCGCCGGCCCGGTGGGTGGACGCCTCCACACTGCGCGCTCGCGCAACGACCAGGTGGTCACGGATCTCGCGATCTACACGCGCGAGCGCTCAGCCGCCGCGCGCGACTCGATCAGCGACCTGATGAAGGAGTTGATCGCTCGGGCCGAGCAGCACATCGACTGGCCGCTGCCGGGCTACACGCACCTGCAGCGCGCTCAGCCCGTCTACCTTTCCCACCACCTGCTCGCGTACTTCTGGATGCTCGCGCGCGACCGCACCCGCTTCGCCTTCGCCGAGCGCGAGGCCGGGCGGCTGCCGCTCGGGGCGGGCGCGCTGGCTGGGGTCAACTTCGACACCGACCGCCTGCAGGTGGCCCGCGAGCTGGGCTTCTCCTACGTGGTCCCGAACTCGATCGACGCGGTCTCAGGCCGCGACTTCATCCTCGACTATCTCGGCGCAGCCGCCACATGCTCGACGCACCTGTCGCGCCTCGGCGCCGAGCTCGTGCTGTGGTCGAGCGCCGAGTTCGGCTTCAGCGAGCTCCCCGACTCTTGGAGCTCGGGCTCTTCGATCATGCCGCAGAAGAAGAACCCCGACGCCGCCGAGCTGCTGCGGGCGAAGGCGCCGCGCGTCGTCGGCCATCTCGCCGCGTTCCACGGCGTGATGCACGCGCTTCCGCTCACCTACAACAAGGATCTCCAGGAGGACAAGGAGCACCTGTTCGACGCCGTCGACACGCTCGAGCTCACGCTGGCCGCGGCCACGGGCATGGTCGCGCGAGTCAGCTTCAATCGCGAGCGCATGCGCGAGGCGGCCTCCGACGAGCTGATCGCGGCGACCGAGGTGGCCGATCTGCTCGTGCGCCTCGGCACGCCCTTCCGCGAGGCTCACGGGATCGTCGCGGGCCTCGTGCGCACGGCCCTCGAGAGCTCAAGGACGCTGTCGCAGCTCACCGCCGATGAGCTGGCCGAGCACAGCGCGACGCTTGGCTCCCACGCTGAGCAGTACCAGGAGGTGCTCTCAGAGGACTCGTGGCTCGAGTCGAAGATCTCCGAGGGCGGGACCTCCCTGAAGCGCGTCGAACAGCAACTCGCCCTCGCCAGGACGGTGCTCGGTGAAGCCGCTTCGGCCTGACTTCTACGACCGGCCCGTGGTCGAGGTCGCGCGCGAGTTGATCGGCTGCACGGTCGAGCATGGCGCCACGTCCGGCGTGATCGTCGAGACCGAGGCCTACCACGAGTGCGAGCCGGCCTGTCACGCGTTCGCGGGCCTGACGCCGCGCACGGCGACGCTGTTCGGCGAGCCCGGCCGCGCCTACGTCTACCGCTCCTACGGCATCCATGCGCTGCTGAACGCGGTCTGCGAGCACGAAGGCATCGGCGCCGCGGTGCTGATCAGGGCGCTTGAGCCGAAGACGGGCATCGATCTGATGCGCGCCCGGCGCGGCCCGATCGGCGAACGCACGCCGCGTGAGGACGAGCTCTGCTCTGGGCCAGGCAAGCTCACGCAGGCGCTGGGCATCTGGCTCAGGGAGAACGGTGGCAGCCTCCTCGACGGGCCGGTCAGGTTCTGCGAGCCAGCACCCGAGTGGCGCGCGGCGAAGGTGGTTGTGGGCACCCGAGTGGGGATCAGCGCCGCCGTCGAGTTGCCCTGGCGCTTCTGCGGGGCGGGCAACGAGAACGTCTCGCGACCGCGCCCGAGCGGCGACTCGCGCAGGCGACGCGCGGGGAAGGCGGGCGCGGCGCTCGGGGCGGCTTAGGGGGACGGGCTCACGCCGCCCGTCGGCGATCCTCCGCTCGAGGAAGGTGGGGCTGGGCTCGCGGGCGGCGACGGCGTAGTGCTCGAAGGCGGGCCGGCGGGTGGAGCTGGCGGCGCTGCGGCATGTTCGGGGCTCGGGGTGGCGGCTCCGCCGCCCGTTTCCTTGCCCGCCGCGCTCGGAGCCGGCGCCTTCCCGTTGGCTGGGCCGCCCGCGGCAGGCGCCTTCGAGCCGGTTGTTGCGGTCGAGGACGGCGTGGTCGATTCGGATGCGCCAGCGCCGGTCGCCCCCTGGCCGCCGGTGCTCGAGTGACCGGCGGCCGCGTGTTCGGCGCGCGCCCTGTCGACCTGCATCGCCGCAGTCATGAAGTCGTGCCAGATCAGCGCGGGGAAGGTCCCTCCCATCACGGGCTTGCCGTTGAACTCGGTGGTCATCGGAACGAGGCTGTTGGGATAGCCCACCCAGACGGCGACCGTGTACTTGCTGTCCCAGCCGATGAACCAGGCGTCGCCGAAGTTGGTCGTCGTGCCGGTCTTGCCGGCCGCGAACTGACCCAGCGCCGCCGCGCGCGCAGTGCCGTACTGGAGCACGGTTTCGAGCATCGAGGTCTCAGTCGAGGCGACCGCGGCAGGCAGGATCGCGCGGGTCTTCACCTGGTTCGTATCGCGATGGTGACCGTCGGGCAGCGTTTGGCGGCCCGCATCGACTTCCTGGATGCCGACGGGAGCTTCGGATTCGGCGAGCGTGCCGCTGACGCGGCGACCTCCGTGGGCGATCGTCTCATAGGCGTGGGCCATGTCGAGTGGCGTTACGCCCACGGTCAGGCCGCCGATCGTCATCGCGGGGTTGGTCGAGAGCGGCGTGGTGATGCCCATGTTGTGGGCCAGCAGCGCGATGCGGTGGGTGCCGACCTTGAGGCCGACTTCGGCGTAGACGGAGTTGTCGGAGTAGGCGGTCGCGCCCGTGAGCGTGTTCGACCCCGCGTATGCGTTTTCGTCGTTGTGCACGACGAACTTTTCCGTCCCCCGCGAGCTGGGGACGTAGAACGTCTTTGCCTTCGAGCTCCACACGGATTCGGGCGAGATCCCGTCCTCGAGCGCGGCGGCCAGGTCGAAGGCCTTGAACGAGGAGCCGGGTTGGCGCTCGCCGTCCGTCGCGAGGTTGAAGGCGCTTTCGTCGTAATTGCGCCCGCCGACCATCGCGCGGACCTCGCCGGTCGAGTTTTCGATCGCGACGAGCGACGCCGCCGGCCCTGTGGGACTGGCCAGGTAGCCGTTGATCGCCTGTTCGGCTGAGCGCTGCAATTCGAGGTCGAGAGTCGTGGTGATGCGCAGGCCGCCATCGAAGGCGCGCGGAGCGCCGTAGCGTTCGATCACCTCCTGGCGCACCCAGCTCGTGAAGTAGCCGACGTCGACGCCTTCGATCGCCTGCTGGTGTGGAGCCTGCACGTCTTTGGCGGAGGGCAGCGCCTGGTTGATGCTTTCTTCGTACACGGGCCTTTCGATATAGCCCTGTTCGAGCATCTCACGCAGGACGAGGTTGCGGCGGGTCCTCGCCGCGACCGGATGGTTGGCGGGGTCGAACGCGGTGGGAGACTGGATCACGCCCGCGAGCAGCGCCGCCTCCCACGGTTTCAGCTGTTCGACGCACAGCGGGTGGCTCGGGAGTCCGCAGCCGAGATGGTTCACGTCGGCGCCGAAGTAGGTCTGTGCCGCGGACTCGATCCCGTAGGCGCCGTTGCCGAAGTAGATCGTGTTCAGGTAGGCGGTGATGATCTTTTCCTTCGACCACTTGTGCGAGAGCTGGTAGGCGAGCGCAGCCTCCCGGAGCTTCTCGAAGATCGTGCGGTGCGACTGTGCCTGAAGCGCGTTCTTGATGAACTGCTGCTCGATCGTCGAGGCGCCCTGAACGGTGCCTTTGTGCAGGGTGTCCTGGATGAAGGCGCGGGCGATGCCGCGGATGTCGATGCCGCTGTTGGTCGCGAAGCGCTTGTCCTCGATCGAGATGACGGCCTCCTTGACGATCTGCGGGATCTGGCTGGGCGTCACGATCACGCGGTTCTGCTGGCTGACGATCCCGATCGGGTGCCCGAGGTCGTCGAGCAGCACCGAGCTCTGCGCGTCTTTGAGCAGGGCGAACCGCGTCAGCGAGGGGAGGTCCGACGTGACGGCGATGAACATGCCGAAGACGAACGAGACGAGGCCGAGCAGCAGGGCCGCGAACAGGATTGCCAGGAAGCGGAGACGTTTCAGCCGCGGCTTGGGCTTTGGCGGCGCGGGTGGGGTCGCGGGGCGAGGTTCGTCGCTGGTTCTGCTCGCAGTGGAAATCGTCGGCGCCTTGTTCAGCTTCTGCGGGGCAGAGCCCACCTAGCGGTGGAGGGTGGGTCGCGGTAGCGCGCCTCCACAGGGCGGAGCGGTGGGACCCACCGAGGAGCGAGAGTCTAGCATTGCCCTCTGATGCCGAACGCCGATGACGCGGCCGCTGAGGAAGCTGCCCAGCTCGCCAGCCGGCTGGCGCGGGGCGCGGTCGACAACCTCCCGCGCGGCGGCCTGGAGACGAAGCTTCGCGAGGCTCGCAGGGAGGCTCGTGCGCTGCGAGTGAAGCTGGGCATCGACCCGACGGCGCCCGACATCCACCTCGGTCACGCGGTCGTGCTGGGCAAGCTGCGCGAGTTCCAGGACGCCGGTCACAAGGTGGTGCTGATCATCGGCGACTACACGGCGCGTGTCGGCGATCCGTCAGGCCGGTCCGAGCAGCGACCTGTGCTCTCCGAGGCGGAGATCGACGCCAACGCCGCGACCTTCCAGGGACAGGCGCTGAAGATCCTCGATGATGACCCCGAGCGGCTCGAGGTGAGGCGCAACAGCGAGTGGCTGGACATGCCGATGGTCGACCTGCTCGGCCTGGTGGCGACGACGACCACCGCGCAGCTGCTCGAGCGCGACGACTTCGCCAAACGGATGGCGGCGGAGCAGCCGATCTCCGTGCTCGAGCTTCTGTACCCGCTGCTCCAGGGGTACGACTCGGTCGCGATCGAGGCGGATGTCGAGCTGGGGGGCACCGACCAGAAGTTCAACCTGCTGCTGGGGCGGGACATCCAGCGGGCCTATGGCCAGCCCGAGCAGGCGATCATGACGATGCCGATTCTTGTCGGCACCGACGGCCGGCGCAAGATGTCCAAGTCGCTCGGGAACGAGATCGGCGTCACGGACGCGCCCGAGGAGATGTACGGCAAGACGATGGCGATCCCCGACGAGGCGATCGCCGAGTACCGCCGACTGCTGCTCGATCCGCGCTCGGGCGGCGACATGCCGCTGGATGACGGCAGTAATGCCGGGCTCTCGGCCCGTGACGCCAAGCGCGCGCTGGCCCGCGACCTGGTCGCGTGGCTGCATTCACCCGAGGACGCTGTCGCCGCCGAGCACCGCTTTGACCGGGTTCACATCGACCACGAGGCTCCGGAGGAGATCGAGGAGGCACGCTTCGAGAGCGCCAACGGCCAGGTCCACCTACCGGCGCTGATCGCCTCGCAGTTCGGGGTCTCGCGCTCTGAGGCCCGTCGTCTGATCGACCAGGGAGGCGTCACGCTCGGCGATTCCCAGCTCGCCGCGGGTGAACACGACGTCTCCCTTGAGCGGGCCGACGGGCAGGTGCTGAAGGTTGGCAGGCGCCGGTTCAGGCGCCTGCGTGCCGGCTGATTGGGGCTCGCCGCGGGCCTTTGACACCACAGTGAGGCCGCTATACTGCTCGTCGTCGGCAGCGTCTCGCCGGCCGTTTGGATAGTCGGATTAGCGTCCGCCGAGCGAGCGCGACTGTTGTTTCGCGCTATACTCTTGGGTCGGCCCGCAGGCGCCTCTGGGCGCCGGGTCGGATCGGGCTCCTCTGAAGGAAGCACTTTCGGCGAGGCTTGGCGGTCTTTGAAAACTCAACAGCATGCGCATCTACGATCGACCTCGATCGTGGTGTGCGTCCAGGTTCGACCCGCCAGCGGGAGGGCACCGATCAAAAGATCGACCGATCAGAGATCGACCAGCATTCTCGGTGGCGGACAAGAGTCAAGTAGAGAAGTACCCCGTCATGGTTCGAGACCACGGTGTATAGGTCTCGGCCGCCGAACGGTCCGGCTTCGGCCGGTCCCGACGGCACGCCATGACAGCTTTTCGTGAAGTTCTTCACGGAGAGTTTGATCCTGGCTCAGGACGAACGCTGGCGGCGTGCTTAACACATGCAAGTGGAGCGACGAACCAGGGCTTGCCCTGGGGCAGAGCCGCGAAC
>DASZFA010000004.1:0-18975 GCA_035940255.1 Solirubrobacteraceae bacterium | reverse complement strand
GCAGCCCGCGGGCGTCAAGGCCGTACAGGCGTTGCTTGCCTGCCTTGCGGTCCCGCACCAGTCCGACCTCCCGGAGCACCCGCAGGTGCTTGGACGCCCCCGGCTGGGTCATCCCCAGCTCCTGGGCCAACTCGGTCACCGATCCCTCACCCGCCCGCAGCAGCATCATGATCTCCCGGCGCTGCTGCTCGGCGATCGCGTTGAAGACGTCCGACGTAGTCGCTGCTCGTGCCATGGCCCAATCATATACCGATATCGGCATACGTCAAGCCGGGAGGAATCAGGCGACGATCGCACCCGCGCTCCTCACCGACCCAAACGAGGACGACCGCCCCGAAGAGCGGTCGCGGATGTTTGACATAGCGGGGGAACAGTCAGGCCTTACCGGTAACCGCGCGGTGACGGTCGAGTGGACCGTCCACGGGTGGCCTGGATCGTACGGCCAGCCCGCGGCTCAAGCCCAACGTAAGCGGACCGAGGTCCGCTTACTGCTAGTATGGTCGCCACAAGCGGACCTCGGTCCGGAACGAGTTGGGAGGTACACCATGTCCACGCAGCAAGTCGATCGATCTGCCGCACCAACGCTTCAGGGGCCATGGCACGTGGACCCTTCTGCTGGAAAGCTCCAGTTCAAGGTGAAGACGTTCTGGGGCCTTCTCCCCGTCAAGGGGACCTTTGACACCTACGAAGGCACCCTGAACATCGACGGGCGGGGAAACGCCAGCGGCGAGCTGGTCGTCTCCGTCGACAGCCTCGACACGAAGAACGCCAAGCGGGACGAGCACCTGCGCTCGCCGGACTTCTTCCACAAGGAGCTTCACCCGACGGTGCGATTCGTGGTGGACGCGTTCAGCACAGCACCGGGCGCACAGGAGATCACCGGTGACCTGTACGTCGGCGGGAAGATCGCGCGACTGCGACTGCCACTCGAGCTCTCCCAGGCCGACGAAGGGATTCTGCGGCTCAAAGCCACCGGCGTCGTATCCCGTGAGGACGTCGGGATGCTGTGGAATAGGGCCGGAATGATTCGCGGCGACGTGGTCCTCGACGGCGAGCTCGACCTCATCCCGGGCAGCTAGGCCGGCCCGCCGCCGGTTCACGAGTCTCGACTGAGCGTCTGTTGATCGCAACCATTGTCAATCCATTGTCCGGCACCCAGCCGTCCGAAGGAGCTCTGTGAGAGATGGAAGAACGCGAATACGAATTTGGGCTTGACTCATTCATGACGGTCACCGTTGGACCAGATGGTGAGCCGATCGGCGGCGATCAGGTCGTTCGCGACACCGTCGAGGAGGGTGTCCTTGCCGAGCAGGTCGGGATCGACTCGTTCAACATCGGCGAGCACTACCGCGACGACATGATGGATTCGGCGGCGCACGTGGTGCTCGCGGCGATCGCCGGGCGGACCGAGCGGATCAGGCTGGGCACTTCCGTTACCGTGCTCTCGACCCAGGATCCGGTGCGGCTGTACAACAACTCCGCGACGCTGGACGCGGTCTCTGGTGGCCGCGCGCAGCTGGTCCTGGGGCGTGGTTCGGCGATCGAGTCCTTCCCGCTGTTCGGCTATGACCTCCGCGAGTACGAGGAGATCTTCGAGGAGAAGCTGGAGCTGTTCGTGAAGCTGCGCCGTGGCGGAGCGATCACTTGGTCCGGGAAGTACCGGCCGCCGCTGAGCGACGTCGTGCTGACCCCCCCACTCCCGGCCGGCCATCTCCCGACCTGGGTCGGATCCGGCGGCAGCCCGGACTCGGTGATCCGGGCCGCCCGCTATGGGCTGCCGCTGATGCTCGCAGTGATCGGTGGAAGGCCGGAACGGTTCCGCCCGCTTGTCGATCTGTACCGGCGCGCGCTGGCTGAGTACGGGCATCCGACCGATCTTCCGGTCGGCCTCCACACGCTCGGGTACGTCGCCGCCACCGACGAAGAGGCGATCGAGACCCAATGGCCTTACTGGCTCCAAACCTTCGATCGCGCGTCGCGCGAGCGGGGTTGGCGCCAGCCGACGCGCGCGCAGTTCGACGCCGAGACAGCCCACGGTGCGATGTTCGTGGGCTCGCCGGAGACGGTCGCCCAGCGGATCGCGCCCGTGATGCGAGCCCTCGATGTCGACCGGATCGACCTGCACTACGCACTCGGCCAGATTCCGGCCGTGCAGCGGAGGGAATCGATCGAGCTGCTCGGACGCAAAGTCTTTCCGCGTGTGCGGGAACTGCTTGCGTCCGACCCCGGCGACCACAAGGTCATGGCCGGCTCTGTCGCGCCCGGAGAGGTCGCGAGCCCGGTCCGCTCCACCCACGCGCCGGTCGCGAGGTAGGGCGTTGACTTTGGTACCTGCGGCGATGAGCGGCAGCCACGACGATCGGAGGGTCGGCTCGGATGCAGCCGCTGCTGCCACCGACCTGCCAGCGACGAAGCGAGTGGGAATCATCGGCGCGGGGAAGCTCGGGATGACGCTGGCACGCACCGCGCTCGCCGCCGGTTACGAGGTAGCCGTGGCGAGCTCCCGCCCGGCCGAACGAATCGCCCTCTCGGTCGACGTGCTCGCCCCCGGCGCTGTCGCGTCGACCGTAGAGGACATCGCCGATTCCGCCGACGTGATCGTTCTCGCCGTACCTGTCCACCGATTCCGTGAACTCCGGAGCGACCTTTTCGATGGCAAGATCCTCGTCGACGCGATGAACTACTGGCCCGATACTGACGGCGAAGATCCCGAGCTAACAGCAGCAGACGGCGGCTCAAGCGTAGTAGTGCAAGCACATTTCCCCGGCGCCAGAGTCGTCAAGAGCCTCAACCAGCTCGGCTACCACGAGCTCGATGACTACACACGCGCTCCCGACGCACCCGACCGCATCGCGGTGGCCGCGGTCGGCGACGACCGGCTCGCGGTGCGCGCAGTGATGCGCCTGATCGACCGGCTCGGCTTCGACCCGGTCGACGGAGGCCCGCTCGCCACAGGGAAGCTGCTCGAACCTGATGGCTCGCCGTACGCCGAAACACTTTCGGCCGACCGGCTCGCCAGGCGGTTGTCGGCCTGTTAGCGCAGCCGTACCCGCGCCGCCGGTAGCCCAGCCACGCTTCATGGCGAAACGGAACACGCCGTGGGCGAGGTTGACGTCGCCAGGCAACAGCCCTCTACCAACGCCTGGTCTCGTACCTGGTCAGCACCACGCCGTCGGGAAACGTGCGGGTCTCCACCAGCCTCAGGTTCACCCAGTTGTCCAGGGCCGTGAAGAACGGCGTGCCGCCGCCCACCAGGACCGGATGGGTGACGATCACGTACTCGTCGATCAGCCCGGCCCGCATGGCCGCCGCAGCGAGTGTGGCACCGCCGATGTCCATGGGGCCGCCGTCGTCGGCTTTGAGCCTGGTGATCTCGGTGACTGCGTCGCCGGTGACCAGACGGGTGTTCCAGTCGACCGTGCTGGTCGTCGAGGAGAACACCACCTTCGGCATTTCCTGCCAGCGGCGGGCGAACTCGATCTCCGCCGGTGTGGCGCCGGGCTGCTGGTCTGCGGTCGGCCAGTGGGAGCTCATCGTCTCCCACAGTTTGCGCCCGTACAGCGCGAGGCCTGTCGCCACGACCCGGTCGGACCACCACTGGAACAGTTCGTCACTCGGCGCGCTCCAGCCGAGGTCGTCGCCGGGCGCGGCGATGTAGCCGTCCAGGGTCAGGTTCATGCCGAAGGTCAGTTTCCGCATTGCGTCAGTCTCCCGTGAGTCGGTTTTCGGCATACAGACCAGCACGGCGCGCAAAAATCATCGTTTTTCTGATCGGGGTCCGCGCCACAGGCATCCCAGAACAAGGCCCAGTTGAACGCAAACTCAAACCGCTCGTCGGGCAGTCGGTCTTCGAGGAGTCCAGCCGCGATGCGGGCCAGTCTCAGGGTTCCCGTCACCATCGAGGCGATGCTCGATGCCGTGCCAGACCTACGGCCGGCGGTCGAAACCGCGACGGGCGAGGAGCTTGCCGCGATCCTCGGAGCCTTCGACGTGACGATCACCCACGACAAGGCCAGCAGACGCTCGACCTCTCCGCGACGATCGCGCCAGGGCTACCCACGAAAAAACCCCGCCTGAGCGGGGCTCCTTCGCATAGCGGGGGCGGGATTCGAACCCGCGACCTTCGGGTTATGAGCCCGACGAGCTACCAGACTGCTCCACCCCGCGTCGCTAACTATGTTCTAGCAAAGAACGCCCAAATCGGCCAGCTTTGTTCGCTCAGAACGCGACCGGCCGGCCGTCGCGAAAGAAGCCTCCGGTTGGCCCGTCATCAGGCAGCGTGGCGAGCCACACAATCCCGGCCGCCCCGTCCTCGACGGGCTTGGTGGCACCCATCGGGCCGCCCATGTCCGTGTTCACGAACCCGGGGCAGGCGGAGTTGACGAGGAATCGGGCGTCCTTGAGCTCGGTCGCGAGGATCCGCGTCATCGCGTTCAAGGCCGCCTTCGAGACGCGGTACCCCGGCGACCAGCCGCCCATCTCCGCTACGCCGCCCATGCCGCTCGAAACATTCACGATGCGCGGATGCGCGCTCTCGCGCAGGAGGCCGAGCAGCGCTATCGTCAGCCGATAGGCGCCGTAGAAATTCGTATCGAGCGCGCGCTGAATGAGCGCGAAGTCGGGCTCGACGCCAGAGACGCCGAAGTCGCTGCCGATGCCCGCGTTGTTGACGAGCACATCCAGGCGTCCGGGCTCGGTGCGCACCCGCTCGGCTGACGCGGCGATGCTCTGCGGGTCAGACACGTCGAGCGTGAGCGGCATTAGAGCCGCGCCGGTGCTCCGCGTCAACTCCTCGGCGGCGCTGTGAGCCTGCTGGGCATCTCGGGCGCTCAGCAGGACCTCATAGCCGCGCTCTGACAGCTGGCGTGCCACCTCCCGACCGATCCCGCGGTTCGCCCCCGTGACGAGTGCCACGCCCCCGTTGCTCTGCTCGCTCATCGTGCTCCCTTTCGCATAGTGGACCCACACAGCTCTAGCATCCCGCCCGTGCGCGTGGCCGTCGTCGACATCGGGAGCAACTCCACCCGCCTGCTGATCGCGGAGGTCGATCCCCAGAGCGGGGCACTGGAGGAACTCGTGAGGCGCTCGGAGGTCACGCGCCTCGGCACGGGGGTCGACTCGAGGGGGTCGCTATCCGACGCGGCGATCAACCGAGTGCTGGCGACGCTCGCCGACTACCGCGCCGAGATCGACTCGCACCAATGCGAGGCGAACCTGGCCGTGCTCACCTCGGCAGTCCGCGACGCCGCCAACGGCGCCGAGTTCGCGGCGCGCGTCCGCGACGACTTCGGCCTCGACGCGCGCGTGCTGAGCGGAGACGAAGAGGCGCAGCTCACGTTCCTCGGCGCGATGTCGGGGCGCGGCGCCACTGGCGAGCCCACCGTCGTGACCGACATCGGCGGCGGCTCCACCGAGTTCGTCATCGGACGGGAGCACAGTGCCGGCTTCCACGTCTCCCTGCCGGCCGGCGTCGTGCGCATGAGTGAGCGCCACATCCACTCCGACCCGCCGGCGCCCGAGGAGCTGCAGAGCCTCGCCCTCGACGCGCGCACGGTCTTCTTGCAGGGGCTGCCCTCAGAGCAGAGGGCCTCCGTCAAGCAGGGCATCGCCGTGGCCGGCACCGCGACCTCCGCCGCCTCGATCGACCAGCAGCTCGATCCCTACGATCCTGCTCGCGTGCACGGCTACGTGCTGATGCTGGCGACCGTCGAGATGCTGCTCGCCCGCCTCGCCGACATGACCGAAGACCAGCGCCGGGAGGTAGTCGGCCTCGATCCAAACCGCGCTCCGACGATCGTCGCCGGCATGATCCTGCTAGCTGAGGCGCTCCGTGCATTCGACCTCCAGCAGGTCGAGGTCTCCGAGCACGACATCCTGCACGGCGGCGCGCTGCGCCTGGCCGGCGTGGGCTGAGAGCCGCTGGCGACGCCTCGCCGCCGTGCGTCTGCGTAGGCCGTTGGCGGCGACGCGTGGCCTCAGGCGAGGTTCGACCTGCGCGGGTACACGACGGCGGGATCGGTGAGCACGTTCACGAGCGCCGGCCGGCCGGCCGAGAACGCGCGCTCGAGCGCTCCCCCCAGGTCCGTGGGGCGCTCGACGAGCTCGCCGTGACAGCCCAGCGCCTCGACGACCTGGTCGTAGCGGGTCGCCGGGCGCAGATCCGCCGCGACCGAGTAGCCGTAGAGGAACTCCATCGGATGCTTCTCCAGCGCCCAGATACCGTTGTTCCCCATCACCCCGACCACGTTGACGCCGTGGCGCGCGAGCGTGTCGAACTCCATTCCCGCGAAGCCGAACGCCCCGTCACCGAGCAGGAGCACGACCTGACGCTCCGGTCGCGCGAGCTTCGCCGCGAGCGCGTATCCCGGTCCAGCCCCCAGACAGCCGAACGGCCCCGGGTCAAGCCAACAGCCAGCCCGGAAGCTGTCGATCACGCGCCCCGCGTAGGACACGAAGTCGCCGCCGTCGCCGACGACGATCGCATCGCGGTCGAGGATCTTCCCGAGCTCCGCGTACAACCGCATCGGGTGAAGCGGCGCGCGCTCGTCTTCGAGCTCCTCCCGCTCGGACTCGCGACGCTCGCTCTCGCCGGCTCGCAGCTCCGAGATCCAGCGCTGGCTGCCCAGCGCCTTGGCGCCGGCGGCGGTCTGAATATCGGCGAGTGTCGCCCCCAGATCGCCGTAGCACTCCGCCGCCACCGCGCGCGGATGCCGCCGCTCGGGCTCCGCCACGTCGATCACGACAATCTCCGTGTCCTCTCCGAACGACGCGCCGAAGCCCAGGCGGAAGTCCATCGGGACGCCCACCACCAGCGCGACGTCGGCGCCCTTCAGCCCGTCGGAGCGCGAGCGCGAGAAGAACAGCTCGTGGTCGGCTGCGACGCAGCCGCGCGCGAGCCCGTTCAGGAATACGGGAATCCTCAGCGTCTCGGCCAAATCCAGCAACGCCTGCTCGCCGTGTCCCCAGTAAAGGTCGGTCCCGGCCATGATCACCGGGCGCTCGGCGCCCTGCAGCAGCTCGCCCGCGCGCTCGATCGCAGCCGCGTCCCCGCCCCTCGCCGCGGTGACGACTCCGGCGTGGCCGTTCTGCGGCTCGGGCTCGGGGCCCTCCATGAAGACGTAGTCCAACGGGAAGTCCACGAAGGCCGGTCCGAAATGGGGAGCCAGCGCGGCGGCGAAGGCGTCGTCGAGGAGGCCCGGTATCTCCGCCGTGCTCTCCGGCGTCGCTGCGAGCTTCGTCAGCGGCCGCACGAACGGGACATGGTCGATCTCCTGAAGCGATCCCTGCCCCCAGCGCAGCGCCGGCGCGCGGCCGCCGAGGACGACCATCGGTGAGTGGTTCGCCTGCGCAGCCGCCATCGCGCTCATCCCGTTCGTCACGCCCGGCCCCGCGGTGAGGGCGCACACGCCGGGCTCACGCGTGACCTTCGCCCACCCCTCCGCTGCGAACGCCGCCGTGGACTCGTGGCGCACGTCGACGATGTCGATGCCCTCCTCCCGGCAGCCATCGTAGATCGAGAAGAGGTGCCCGCCCGAGAGCGTGAACAGCTTGCTGACGCCGTGCGCGGCCAGCCGCCGCGCGACCAGCCTGCCGCCATGGAAGGTGATCGTCTCCTGCGCGCTCTCGGTGGACATCAGCGCGACTTTATCTCCTGGCGGCCTGCCCGGCGTGGACGACCGAAAAAAGTGCCCGGGACGGGATTCGAACCCGCAGGCTCTCGCGAGCGGCAGATTTTAAGTCCGCTGACTTTGCCAGTTTGTCTACCCGGGCATCGCGATCGTAGCGCCGCATGCCGGCGAAAACGCTCGCGGCCGGCCCATGGCCCGGCGCCGTCTCGTTCATTGGTCCAAGGGGCCGGCTGCGTAACGAGGCGCCGTGTAGAGGAGCCTGGGCGGGAGACTGGGGCCGAGGCGCAGTCCTAGCGCCTAAAACACCGCTATCGAAAGGCAACCTGGCCTCGCGCAACCGTGCTATCTGCACGCAACTTCGGCGCTGGTACGGTGTCTATAAGCCCGAGGAGGGTGAGACCGTCATGGAGGCCTCCGCGCTAACACGTTCGAATCGCACGCCGGCCCTGCGCGGACCATCGCCCCTGCTTCGACTGCAATCAGACGACCGTTTGATCGCCCTCACCCGCCGCGGTCAGCCTGCGGCCTTCGAGGTGCTTTGCGCGCGTTACCAGTCACGCCTGCTCTCCTTCTCCCGGCACCTGCTCGCCTCGCGCGAGGACGCCGAGGACGTGCTGCAAGAGGTGTTCGCGGCCGCCTACAAGGCTGTGCTCGCCGACGATCGCACGATCAACGTGCGGCCGTGGCTCTATCGGATCGCGCGCAACCGCTCACTCAACCATCTCCGGCGAGCGTCCGCGATCGGCGTGGACTCGATGGATGTCCACTTCGCGGACCAGGGCCTCTCCACGGGCGACCGGGTGCTCCGCCGCGAGAGCTTTCGCGAGCTGATCGCCGACGTTCACGAGCTACCGGAGACCCAGCGCACCGCGCTGCTCCTGCGCGAGATCGACGCGCTGTCCTATGAGCAGATCGCCGACGCGATGGAAACGACAGTCCCCTCGGTGAAGTCGCTGCTCGTCCGGGCACGCATCTCCCTGGCGGAGGCCGCCGAGGCGCGCAAGCTCAGCTGCGAGCAGGTCCGTCTGGAGCTCGGCGGAGCGGCCGAGGGCCTTGCGAAGCTGAGCACACCCGCCCGCCGCCACGTGCGCGGCTGCGAACGCTGCGGGCGCTTCAAGAAGCAGCTCAAGGACAACAACCGCGCGCTCGCGGCGATCTTCCCCGTCGGCCCGCTGGTGCTGATACACAAGCTGCTCCTAGCCAAGCTCGGCTCGGCCGGAGGCGCACATGTCGCAGGTGGCGCGGGTGCCTCGGTGGGCGCCGGCGCGAGCGTGGGCGCGGGAGCGTTCGCGGGCGCAGGAGCATCGGCTGGAGCGGGCGTCGGCGGCGGGCTGCTCACGGCAGGGGCCGGGGCGCTCGCCACGAAGGCCGCCGCCGGGCTTGCCGCGGCGGCGATCGTGACCGCCGGCGCGGTGGCGGTCGAGCGCCCGAGCGCCACCCGTCACACCCATCGCGTGCTTGCCACCACGTCCGTCGCGCCTCAGGTCTCCCGCTACCCCGCCGAACCGGTCGTCGTAAAGGAGGAAGCGCAGCCGGTGAGCTACGGCGGAGCGGCCCGCGCCGCACGTCGGCCCGTCGCCGCTCACGCCAACGCGACAGTCAAGGCGATCAAGCACGACCCCGTCAGCGCCCCGGCCCCGGCAGCGCCCCCCGCCACCGGGGCTGTTCCGCTCGCCGCTGTCGCTCCGGCGGCCAAACCCGAGGTCGCCAAGCAGCCTCCGGCCCCGGTCACGCAGGTCACCTCCGAAACGACTCAACTTCCCCCGACGGCGACCACCGGCGGGACGCCGCCGGCGACTCCCGCCATCCCTCCCTCTTCGACGCCGACAACAGCGACCCCCGCGCCCCCGCCACCCGATCTCCCCACCGCCGAACCGGTCCCTCCCTCCTCCACGCCCAGCCCACCAGCCGCGCAGGGATCATCGAGCGGCGCCAGCCCCAGCGCCTCGACGGCGCAGGAGGAACCGGAAGCAGAAGCGAACTCGCCCGCGCCCGCCGGCGGCTGATCTCGCGCTCCTGCCCAGGCGCGGCTAGCCGAACGAGAAGGTCTTTAGCGGCCTTAGCAGCACTCCCGTCCCGGCGACTTCGAGCGGCGAGTCGACCTGTGCGTTGGCCGTCGGCGAGGTCAGCATCACGATCTCGACACCTTCGCGCGCTCCCCGTCGTTCCGGTAGCAGCATCACATCGCGCCCGTACATCGGCCGCCCGTCGACGATGGCCGTGTAGAGCACCTGGTAGGCGGGAACCGTGTTGACCCTCGTCTTCCCCTCACCACGCAGCACGAACCCAACGCGCCGCTGCGCCAGCGCGCGGATGTATCCGGATGCATACAGCGGCAGCTCACCCGACAGTTCGCCCGAGTAGGGCGGAAGGCTCAGAGGCTCGACGGCGTAGGAGTCCTCGAGCTCGCCGTCGGCCCGATGACGCTGGACCTTGACGTATCCGCCGGGGTCGGGCGCAACCCTGTAAAGGCCCCTGTAGGCGAAGCTGAACGGGACCTTCCCGCCACGCGAGTAGCTCGCATTCTCGAGCGTCAGCGCCCCACCGATGAGCAACGCGAGCAGGCCGACGCCAGCGACGATCGACGTCGCGCGCAGGAGCGGAGACGCAGCCCGCCAGCGTGGGGAGAGCAGCCGACCGAGCGTCGGCCCGTACTCCGGCTTCATCGGCACGGCGACCATTCAGATCAGGCGATCATTCCCCGATCGAGAACAACGCCTCGAGGTCATGTCGCGAGTAGGCCGCGAATGCGACGAGCGTCTGCGTGCGCGCGACCCCAGAGATGCCGCCGATCCCGACGGTCACCACATCGGCGAGCTGCTCGTGGTCGGGGACGCGCACGATCGCCACGAAATCCCACTCCCCGGTGACCGAGTACGCCTCGGCCACGCCCTCGATGTCCGCGAGCGCGCCTCCCAGGGTCGAGAGCGCGTCGCGCTCGGCCTCGATCAGGACCACGGCGTTGGTCATCGTCATCGCCACAGCATCATAAGGACAGCGCAGAGGCCCGACGGGGCCGCTCGACGATCGCCGCGCAAGTCTGGGCGAGGACACCCCGCAGTCGCCGCTCGCCGTCGTTAGAGCTAGAGGTAGTCCGGGTCCTCGCGGCGCAGGCCGAGGCCGATCAGCAGGCCGATCACAGCGCCCGTGACGCCCGCGAGCCAGCTCGCTTCGGGATAGGCATAGGGAATCGCGAGCAGCAGTGCAGCCAGCGCGGCCGCGCCGAGAAGGTCGCCCTCGTAGTAGGAGCGCCTGCGCGCGGCCACGAGGTCCGGCGCGGCCCAGGCCATCAGCAGCGCGAGCGCGCCGGCGTTGCCACCGGCGACGACCGGGAAGGGGTAGACGGCGGTGGCGACGAGCGCGCCAACGGCGCCCGCGCCGATGAAGAGGACCAGCACGACGAGCGGACCGTGACGGCGCTCCAGAAGCCAGCCGAAGATCGCGATGGTGGCGATCGTGAGGAACGCGTAGAGGCCGTGTTGATAGATGAACTGGCTCGTGAAGATCTTCCACCAGTCGCCGTGCAGCGGACCGAAGATCGCCATTTCGATGTAGGCGAGCGGTTCGGCGTGCCACACGATCCACGCGGCGGCGGCGGCCGTCACGAGGACGATCGTCGCGTAGGGCCGCGAGGCGGCCCAGCGGCCCTCCCCCGAGGCGAGCCCACGCCGGCGGCGAACGGCGAGCGGACTCGCCTTCAGCCGGCCGAAGATCGGGCGGCGGGGAGGTCGGGGCGCACCGCCGCCCGGGCGCGCCCGCGGCAGCTTGGGCGCGCGGCGGCGCAGTCGGTGTCCGCAGTACGGGCACTCCGTGATGTACGGGCTAACCTCGGATCCGCACTGCTTGCAGACCACGAATAGATCGGCGCCGGAAGACATGACGACCCATTCTAAGGACCTCCCGACCCCGGCCCGCATGGCTCTGAAATACTCACGCCCATGACCCCCGGTTACGACCAGAAGCTCTACATCCTCGCGTTCGACCACCGCGGCTCGTTCCAGAAGAAGTTCTTCGGTATCGAGGGTGATCCCGACCCCGAGCAGACGGCCATCATCGCCGACGCGAAGCACCTTATCTTCGAGGGCCTGCTCCAAGCCGTGGGAGCCGGAGCGGACCCGTCAGTGACCGGCGTGCTCGTCGACGAGCAATTCGGCTCGACGGTCCCCTTCGAGGCACGCGAGCGGGGCCTGAAGCTCGCGATGCCCGTCGAGCGCTCGGGCCAGACGATGTTCGACTTCCAGTACGGGGAGGAGTTCGGCGAGCACATCGAACGCTTCGGCCCCGATTTCTCGAAGGTGCTCGTGCGCTACAACCCCGAGGGCGACAGGGCCGGCAACGACGAGCAGCTCGGCAAGCTCAAGCGGCTCAGTGACTGGCTCGAAGCGCACGATCCGAAGTTCCTGTTCGAGCTGCTCGTGCCGGCCGAGGACTTCCAACTCGACTCAGTCGGTGGGGACGTTGAGCGCTACGACGCCGAGCTGCGCCCCGAGCTGATGCGCCGTGCGATGGCGGAGATCCAGGACGCAGGCATCGAGGTCGACGTGTGGAAGATCGAGGGTGTCGACAAGCGCTCCGACTGCGAGACGCTCGTCGCCCAGGCGCGCGCGGGGGGCCGCGACAACGTCGTCTGCATCGTCCTCGGCCGCGCCGCCGATGATGCCAAGGTCGACCACTGGTTGATGCAGGCTGCGCCCGTGGACGGCTTCGTGGGGTTCGCGATCGGCCGCTCGATCTGGTGGGACCCGCTGAAGGCCTACGTCGATGGCAAGATCGAGCGGGCGGCGGGCGCGCGGAGGATTGCGGAGAAGTTTCTGCATTTCGTCTCCGTTTACGAGCGCTCGAAGGCGCCCGTTGCCTCTTAGCCGGCGCTGGGACGCGTGAGCTCGATGAAGATGCGACAGAGCCTGGCCGAGTGGGAGCGCGCGTTCGCCCGCGAGGCCTCGCTCGACCGCCGCCGACGTGCCTCGCTGCGGCGCACCGCCGAGCAGCGCGCGCTCAAACGCGAGGTCGAGCGCCGCCACAAGCGGGGTTCGGTGCGGTTCGTGCTCCTGGTCCTGACGCTGGTCCTGACGGCGGCGATCGTCACCGTCGCCATGTTCCGCACGCTTTATCTGCTTCTCGGCTAGCGTGGAGCGCCAGCCGGACCGTCCGGCGGAACCCTAGGAATCGCCGAGCTTTTCCAGCGACTCGCGGACCTCGGGCGAGTGACCTTCGTTCTCTGCCGTGACCGCGCCGTCCTCGCGGTGGATCTCGAGATAGATCTCCTTGCGGAAGACCGGGATCCGCTGGGGGGCCTGGATGCCGATGCGCACCTTCTCGCCCATGACCGACAGCACCGACACCTCAATCTCGTCCCCAATCATGATGCTCTGGTTGGACTTGCGAGTCAGAACCAGCATTTGCTGACCTTCCTATTTGTCGACAAGGCGACCGAGGCAGCTCCCCAAGCACCGGTCAGGCAAGCATAGTCCCACCACCGGGGGAACGCAGGCTAGACCCTCTCAATTACGCAACTACCGGCAAGACGTCAAGTGTTGAGCGTCGCCGCCCACGTGCCGACGTCGGCGCTCGGCGGGTGCTATGCGCTAGTCTCCCGGACCGTCTATGCCTCGCAAATCCCTGCGCCCGCACCTTAATCAGATCCGCTCCTGGGTACGACAGGGCCGAACGGACGCGTGGATCGCACATCAGCTCGAGGTGTCCGTGCGCGACATCGAGCAGTTCAAGCGCATGAACGACCTCCAGGGAGACGAGGCGCTCTCCGAGGGTTCGATCTCGCCCGAATATCCCGAGGAGATCGACCTGCGGGCTGAGGACGACGCGCTCATCGCCGCCGAGCTTGAAGCCGCTGAAATCGCGGCCGAGCGGGCGCGGGAGGAAGCGGAGGAGAACGGCGATGAGGCCGACGAGCCGGTCGGCTCGCCGAGCCGCCGGCGCAGCCGGCGTGGGGGCCGGGGCCGGCGCGGAGGGGGGCGCAACGCCGGCCCGCTCGAGGGCACGTTCGACCACGGCGAGGAGGGATACGGCCTGTGGCTGGACCCGGCCATCCAGGACAATCCAATCTATGCCGAGCACTGGGCGGGCCACCGTCCGGTCGAGGTGGCCGTGGAAGAGGACCGGATCGTGATCCGGCGCATCGCCGAGGACGACTAAGGCCGGCGGCGCCCCCGCGAGCTGCCGCCCGCGCAGCCGCAGCCGTTTCAAGCCTCCGAGAGCGCCCGCCTTCCCCCGGCGTAGTCGGAAGCCTCGCGCAGGTACGTCGCGAACGCCGCATCGACCACCAGGCCCGCCTCCCACGCCCACGGATCCTCGGGCGCCGTCTTCATCGCGAGCTGCAACGACCAGGCCGTGCCCTGCTCGTACAGCTCGGCGAGCTCCTGCGAGGAGAAACGGCCGCCGAGCCGCCGTCGCAGCTCGCTGACGAGAGCGCCGACGACGCGCTCCAGCACGACCCTGCGCTCGGGAGGCGCCGCCTTCAGACGTCGCTCGCCCTGCTGCCATTGGTAGATCGCGTTCTCGAACGACATCGCCGCCGAGGCTAGCAGCGGCCGGCGGCAGATCGGTTGCCCCCCGACCTAGTTTGGAGGCAGCCCGCCAACGACGTACGGCTGCTCGCCCTTCTTCATCATCCCGAGCTGGCGCGCCTCGCCTTCGAGCGTCGCCTGCTTGGTCAACGTTTCGTGCTGGCGCACCAGCGAGACGTGTTCGCGCTCGAGCGCCACCACGGCGGCGTTGTCGTGGCTCGACTGGCGCCAGGTCGAGAACATGTGCACGCCGGCGCTCAGGTACAGGTAAAGGAGGGTCACCAGCACGCACAGCATCGCAAGGCGCCCGACGCGGTCCCAGCGCACCCGCGCTCGCGCGGGTGCGCGGCGGCGCGGCCTGCGAGCGTCGCGGGACGCGCCGGAACGTGGCGCACGCGCACGGGCTGGCGCTGAGCCGGCGCGGGATCGGGTGCTCGAGAGGGCGGCCATGCACCAGTCGCATTCGTCCTCCGCTCACAACCTCCTTCCGCCGGGGAGCCGATGACCTAACGGCCAGCGAAGGCGGCGCGCCCGGGAAACACCGCCTTGGTGCCCAGCTGCTCCTCGATACGCAAGAGTCGGTTGTACTTCGCCACCCTGTCCGACCTCGACGGCGCCCCGGCCTTGATCTGCCCGCAGCCCGTCGCCACGGCGAGGTCAGCGATCGTCACATCCTCGGTCTCCCCGGAACGGTGGCTGATGACGGCCGTGTAGCCCGCCTCGCGGGCCATCGCGATCGCCTCAAACGTCTCCGTGAGGGTGCCGATCTGGTTGACCTTGATCAGGATCGAGTTGCCTACGCCGGCCTCGATGCCGCGGCGAAGCCGCTCCGTGTTCGTCACGAACAGGTCGTCGCCCACGAGCTGTACGCGCGAGCCGAGACGGTCGGTCAACGTCCTCCAGCCCGCCCAGTCCTCCTCGTCCATGCCGTCCTCGATCGAGATGATCGGGTAGCGCTCCGCCAGGTCCGCCCAGTAGTCGGCCAGCTCGCCCGCATCGAGCGTGCGGCCCTCGTGCTCGAGCACGTAGGCTCCGTCCTCGTAGATCTCGCTCGTAGCGGGGTCGAGCGCGATCGCCACCTGCTCGCCCGGCGCGTATCCCGCCGCCTCGATCCCGGTGATCAGTATCTTCAGCGCCTCCTCGTTGGAGCTCAGGTCCGGCGCGAATCCGCCCTCATCTCCCACGGCCGTGCCGAGCCCACGCTCATGGAGCGTCCGCTTGAGCGCGTGGAACACCTCGGCGCCCATGCGCAGAGACTCCGAGAAAGTCTCTGCACCGCTCGGCACGACCATGAACTCCTGAAAGTCGACTTTGTTGTCGGCGTGGGCTCCGCCGTTGAGCACGTTCATCAGCGGGACCGGAAGCACCCTCGCGGCCTGCCCACCCAGGTAGCGCCAGAGCTCAAGGCCCTCGTCGGCCGCCTGCGCGTGAGCGACGGCGAGCGAGACGCCGAGGATCGCGTTGGCGCCGAGCCGCGACTTGTTGGGCGTGCCGTCGAGCTCGATCAGGGCCCGGTCGAGCGCAGCCTGCCCGGAGGCATCGAGACCGGCGACGGCAGCCGCGATCTCACCGTCGACGTTCGCGACCGCCCGCGTGACCCCCTTGCCGTGCCACGCCTCCCCGCCGTCGCGCAGCTCGGTCGCCTCGAACTCTCCGGTCGAGGCCCCCGCTGGAACGGCCGCCCGCCCGCGCGCGCCGGAGCGCAGCTCGACGTCGACCTCGACGGTCGGATTCCCACGGCTGTCCAGAATCTGGCGGGCGTGAACTCGCTCGATCTCGCTCATCGGTCAGACCTTCCGCCGGCCGTCGCCGGCGAGAGCTTCGGCAGGTCCCTGCTTTCGCGCCCCGGTGGCACGTTGGCGAGCGTGCTTCTTCGCGCCCGGCTAGGGCACGCCGGTCGTCGGCGTGCTCGTCTTCGGTTCCTTGAACTGCTGGCAGTCTTTGACGACGTAGCCCGAGCGGCATTCCGTTTTCGCCATCCACTTCTTGCGGAATTCCTTGACGAAGCTGCTGAGCGCGGTCTGCGACTGTGTCGCCGTCAGCTGCGATTTGATCGCCGCTTCCGCCTGGGAGAGCGACTGCTGGTTTCCAGCCGTGGCGCTCTTGATCCTGTAGATGTAGTAGCCGAAGGCCGTCTTCAGGGGGCCGCTGAGTACGTTCGGTGTTGCCGAGAACAGCGCTTCGTCCAGCGCTTTCTCCTGCTGCCCTTTGACGACTTCCGTGAGCAGGCCGCCGTTCGCCTTGCTCGTGGGGTCGATCGAGACCTTTTTGGCGACGCTTGCGAAGCTCGTTCCCGATTCGACTTCTTGCTTGGCTTTCTTGGCTTCAGCTTCGGTCTTCGCGAGGATGAGTTCGACGTTCCGCTTTTCCGGTGTGCCGAAACGCTGCTTGTTTTCGTTGTAGTACTTTTCGATTTCCGCCTTCGAGACGGCGTGTTTCCGTTTGGCGACCTTTTCCTGAATCTTCGAGGACAACAGGTTCAGCTTCACTCGCAGCAGGAGATCCGACGTCGTCTGCCCCGTGGAGGCCAGGAATTTTTCATATTCGGCGGCCCGCGGAAACTGCGAGCTCTTGATTTTGGCGAACTGCTTATGCGCTTCCGCGTCGGAGACCTTAACCCCCAAGGACCCTGCTTCACCGAGGACCCAGTCGGATGAGATCAGGAACCCGAGGACCTGCTGCTGCAGCTGCTTGTACTGCTGTTCGCACTGGGACTTCAGCTGCGCGGCCGTTGGCGCAGGCTGTCCTTTGGCGGGAGCCGGCGTCACCGCCTGAAGGTGTGCGATGCAGGCCTTGTAGTTTGGCGGTTCGGGTAACACCGGCTTCGCAGCAGCGGCTCCGGCCGTCGCGGAACTGGCCGTCGCCGCGATCCCCATCCAGTGTTCGAAGGTGGCTTTTGTAACGGGCGTGCCGCCCACCTGAACCACTGCGTTGCCGGGAATTCCGCCGCACGCGGCGAGGCCGACGAGGGCAAATAAAACGGCGCCTAGCGCCGGAATGAAGCGGAGCGTCCTGGACATCGACGGCGGTACTCTAGCGGAAACCCGGAGGGTAAGGGGTAGGTTCCGGCTCAGGCCGCCTCGCGCATGATCGCGAGCAGCACGTCCGCAGCCCTCACGACTCTGGGAAACCGTTCGCTACCGTCCTTCGGAACCCGCATCGAGACCTGCGAGCGGCCGGACTCATAGAGGGCCTCGGGCAGCTCCTCCCGCAGCCGCTTCGCCCGTGCTGAGTCCAGCTCGATCGGGACCACAGCCAGGCGGTCGCCGCGGAAGCTGACCGTCAACGCTCCGGCCTGGCCAAACTTGATTCGCGCACGCTGGAGCGCCAGCAGGTTCTCGAGCGGCTCGGGCACGTCGCCGAAGCGGTCCTCGAGCTCCTCGCGCAGGCGCTCGACCTCGGCGACCTCGAGCGCCCCCGCCAGCCGCCGGTGCACCTCGATCTTGGCCTGCTCGTAGGGGATGTAGTCGGCCGGCACGAACGCGTCGACGTTCACGTCCAGCCGCACGGGCTCGGCCAGCGCCTCGCCCTCCTGGACGGGCTCGGCCGCCCGCACCGCCTCGTCGAGCATCTGCATGTAGAGCTCGAAGCCGAGCGCCGCCACATGGCCGGACTGCTCGTCACCGAGCAGGTTTCCGGCGCCGCGGATCTCGAGGTCGCGCATCGCGATCTTGAATCCGGCGCCGAGCTCGGTGTAGTCCGACAGCGCCGCGAGCCGCTGTGCCGCCTCGGGGGTCAGAGCGGCCGCCGAGTCGTAGAGCAGGTACGCGTACGCCCGCTCGCGGCTGCGCCCCACCCGGCCGCGGATCTGGTAGAGCTGCGCGAGCCCGAAGGTGTCCGCGTTCTCCACGATCAATGTGTTCGCCTGCGGGATGTCGATCCCGGACTCGATGATCGACGTGCACACGAGCACGTCGGCTCCGCCGCGCAGATAGTCCATCATCGCGCTCTCGAGCTCCCCCTCCCCCATCTGGCCATGGGCGACGGAGAAACGCACGCCGGGGCACAGGGCGCGCAGCCGCTCGGCCGTCTCGTCGATGCTCTCCACGCGGTTGTGCAGGAAGAAGGCCTGGCCGCCGCGCTCGTGCTCGCGCATGATCGCGCGCCTGACGAGCTCCTCCTCGTACTCGCCAACGTACGTCTTGACCGGACGGCGCCCCTCGGGTGGCGTCTCGATCACCGAGATGTCGCGCAGCCCTGCGAGCGACATCTGGAGCGTGCGGGGGATCGGGGTCGCCGACATCGAGATCACGTCGACCTTCAGCTTCAGCTGGCGCAACAGCTCCTTCTGCTTGACGCCGAAGCGCTGCTCCTCGTCGACGATCAGAAGGCCGAGGTCCTTTGCGCGGACATCGCGGGAGAGCACCCTGTGGGTGCCGATCAGGATGTCGATGCGCCCGTCGGCGAAGCCCTTGATCGCGGCTTTCTGCTCCGCCGCGGTGCGGAAGCGCGAGACGTGCTCGATCGTGAACGGGTAGTCGGCGAGGCGCTCTACGAACGTGCCGTAGTGCTGCTGCGCGAGGATCGTCGTCGGCACCAGCATCAGGACCTGCTTGCCCTCGTTCGCGGCCTTGAACGCGGCGCGCAGCGCGACCTCGGTCTTGCCGTAGCCGACGTCGCCGCAGATCAGCCGGTCCATCGGCCGTGGCGCCTCCATGTCCGCCTTCACGAGCTCGATCGCTTCGCGCTGGTCGGCGGTCTCCGTGAACGGGAAGCGCTCCTCGAACTCGCGCTGCCAGTCCGAGTCCGCCTCGAACGCGTGCCCGGCCCTCCTGCGGCGCTCGGCGTAGAGGCCCAGCAGCTCTCCCGCCAACTCCTGTGCC
>DASZFA010000003.1:0-12149 GCA_035940255.1 Solirubrobacteraceae bacterium | reverse complement strand
GATGATGTTCGCTACCTCGCTGGCACTGATCGCGAGCGCGTTCCAAGGCAAGGATCGAGGCATAGCGTTCGGCGTGTTCGGCGGCGTGATCGGAGCGGCGGTGGCCGTCGGGCCGGTCGTCGGCGGCGTGATCACGTCGGGCATCGGCTGGGAATGGATCTTCTTCGTGAACGTTCCGATCGGTATCGGCGCCGTGTTCCTGACGCTCACTCAGGTGTCCGAGTCGCGCGACCCGGAGGCGTCCGGCGTGGACTGGATGGGATTCCTGACGTTCTCGGGCTCGCTGTTCTTGCTCGTGTTCGCGCTGATCCAGGGCAACGAAAAGGGCTGGGGCTCGACGCGGATCCTCTCCTATCTGATCGGCTCCGCGATCCTGATCGTGCTGTTCGTGGTCGTGGAGCGTCGCCAGCGCAGGCCGATGCTCGACCTGACGCTGTTTCGCCGTCCGGCGTTCGCGGGCGCGAGCATCGTGGCGTTCACGATCTCGGCGTCGATGTTCGCGATGTTCCTGTACCTGACCCTCTACGTCCAGGACGTGCTCGGATACGGCCCGCTGCAGGCCGGCCTGCGATTTCTCCCGATCACGCTGCTGTCGTTCTTCGTGGCGCCGTTCTCCGGCAGGCTGAGCGTGCGCGTGCCGGTGCGGCTGCTGCTCGGTGTCGGCATGCTGCTCGTGGGAGCGGGGCTGTTCGCGATGACCGCCATCGACCCCAGCACCGGGTGGACAACGCTGATCCCGGGGTTCCTGCTCGCCGGCGCAGGGATCGGCATGGTCAACCCGCCCCTGGCGTCGACCGCGATCGGCGTGGTTCATTACACGCGCAGCGGGATGGCGTCAGGGATCAACAACACGTTTCGCCAGGTGGGGATCGCGACCGGCATCGCAGGACTCGGCGCCATCTTTCAGCACGATGTCACTCGCAACACGACCTCGGCGCTGGCGGCCAGCCATGCGGGACATGAAGTCCTGATCGCCGCACACGGCAGGCTCGCGGGCGCGCTCGTCTCAGGCGACGTGGCCTCCGTGGCGCGCTCACTCCCGTCGGCGGCTCGCGCCGCGCTGGGGCACGCCTACCGCGCCGGCTTCACCGAGGCGCTGACGAGCATCCTCATCATCGCCGCGCTCGTGGCGGTGTCCGGCGCAGTCGCCGCGTTCGTGCTCGTCAGAAGCCGCGATTTCGTCATCTCGGAGCAGCCCGAGCGCCCGCATGAGGGCGCGCCCCTCGGCGTCCCGGCGGGTTGACGCGGCGTCGCCTGTGGCTGCCGCGCACCTCATCCGGGCGGCTCGAGCTCGACGGGCTCATAGCCGCGACAGGCGAGGACCGGCAGGCGAGGGTAGCGGGGATAGGACGGATCGTCCCGCGAGCGCCGGCAAAGGGAGAATGTCGAACCCCTGGTGTTTCGCACGAGCTGCTGGTGGACGCATGTATCGCACAGTCCCGCATCGGCGCCGCGTGCGGCGGCCTGGCGCTGAGGGTCGACCATTGAGGGGAGGTTAGGACCGGCGCCTTCGCCGCGGCGCCGGCTCGGCCCCCCGGGCGCCTGCGATAATCGTTGTCCATACAACTATGACGACCTTCTACAGACTGCTCGGCTTCCTGCGTGCGTACAAGCGCGGTCTGACGGCATCCTGGGCCCTGGCGAGCGCCGCGATACTCGTCACGGTGGCGTTGCCCGTCCTCACGGGAATAGCGGTCGACGCGCTGAGGACTGGGGCCGTCCATTCCCAGCGCCATGAGCTCGCCGCCCGCAACCACGATCGGAACACGCTGTTGCTCGTCGCGCTCGCGATCGTCGGTGCCGTGCTCGTCCGCTGGCTGCTCACGTACATGCGGCGGATGATCGCGGGACGCGTCTCGCTCGGTATCGAGTACGACCTGCGCGAGCTGATCTACCACCACCTTCAGCGGCTGGAGCTCGGGTTCTTCGATCACCAGCAGACCGGCCAGCTGATGTCGCGCGCGACGGTCGATCTACAGGCTGTGCGGTTCTTCCTCGGCTACGGCCTCGTCTTCATCATCCAGTCGGCGCTGACGCTGGTCCTCGCCGGCACCGTGATGCTGATCATCAATCCGGGGCTGGGGCTGATCGCGATGGCCCCGACCCCGTTCGTGGTGTTCATCTCACAGCGCTATGGCCGTCGCGCGCGCCCGGCGATCCAGGAGGTGCAGCAGAGGATCGCCGAGCTGACCGCAAATGCCGAGGAGAACATCTCGGGCGTGCGCGTCGTGAAGTCCTTCGCGCGCGAGAAGCTGCAGCTGCAGCGCTTCCGCCACAGTGTCTCGCGCGTGTTCGATCAGTCAATGGTGGCGACGCGCCTCGAGGCCCGCTACAACCCGATGATCGGCTTCCTGCCGCAGCTCGGGTTGGCTGCAGTTCTGCTCGTGGGCGGAGAGAGCGTGATCCACTCGCATCTTTCGCTCGGGCAGTTCAGCACCCTCTACCTGCTGCTGAACATGCTGATCTCGCCGATGCGCTCACTCGGCGTGACGCTTGGGCTGGCCCAGCGAGCGACCGCCTCGGGCGCGCGAATCTTCCAGCTGCTCGATCGCGAGCCGCGACTCGTGTCTCGAGCAGACGCGCCTCCGCTCCCGCCCGGACGCGGGCATGTCGAGCTGCGCGGCGTGACGTTGCGATACGACGACACCGACGACTTCGGCGCCGCGTACCGGGGGAAGGATGGCCGAGAGGAGGGCAGGGCCGAGCTGGCGCCGCACGCGCCGGAGAGCGCGAGCGTCAACGGGCCAGTCGCGAGCAACGGCGGACCGGCAATTTCAGCGGCTCCTCCCACGGCGAATGGCGCGGGCACGGCAGTCGGCGCGAGCGGAGTCCGTGCCGTGCTCAGCGACCTCGACCTGGACGTGCCGGCCGGACGCACGGTCGCTCTTGTCGGGGCGACAGGGTCGGGCAAGACCAGCCTGGCATCGCTCATCTCGAGGCTCTATGACGCGAGCTCGGGGAGCGTTCTCATCGACGGCGCCGACGTGCGCGACGTGGAGCTGCGGTCGCTGCGCCAGGCGGTGGCGGTCGTCAGCGACGACCCCTTCCTCTTCTCGGCGACGGTCGCTGAGAATATCGCCTATGCGCGGCCGAGCGCCTCGGCGGCCGAGATCGAACAGGCAGCCCGCCGCGCGCAGGCGCATGAGTTCATCGCCCGCCTGCCGCAGGGCTACGAGACGCGCGTCGGCGAGCGCGGCCTGACCCTTTCGGGTGGTCAACGGCAGCGGCTTGCCATCGCGCGAGCGCTGCTCGCCGACCCCCGGGTGCTGATCCTCGATGACGCGACCTCCTCCGTGGACTCCTCCACCGAGCGCCTGATCACGATGGCGCTGGACGAGGCGATGGCCGGTCGGACGACCTTCATCATCGCCCACCGCCTCTCGACGATCGCGCTCGCAGACGAGATCGTGGTGCTCAATCACGGGCGCGTGCTCGACCACGGCGATCACTCGGAACTGCTGGAGACCTCCGAGCTGTATCGCGAAATTGTCGCGAAGGGACTGCCCGACCAGGTCTTCCTGACCCGCGACACCCGCGAGCCGGAGGTGAGTGGCCTGTGAGCCCGGCCGTCGGACGGGGGCCGTCCGGTCCAGGCTTCGGACGCGCGCAGTGGGCGGGCGAGCGCGCCTCGAGGGGCAGCCGCGCGCGCAACCTTCGTGGCCTGCTGGCGCTGCTGCGTCCCTACCGCCTGCGCTGCGCCGCACTGCTCGCTGCACTGCTCGTCGGAACAGCCGCCTCGCTCGCGCCGCCGCTGCTCGCCAAGGTCGCGATCGACGAAGGGATCGTCCGGCACGACACGACGACGCTCGTGCTCGTGGTGATCGCCTTTCTCATCTCGGCCGTGCTCGTCTGGGTGATGACCTATCTCCAGACCTACCTGGTCGGCTGGGTCGGGCAGCGCGCGCTCGCCGAGTTGCGCATCCGTATCTTCACCCACCTGCAGTCGCTGCCGATTGGCTTCTACGAGAGCCGCCCGGCGGGAGTGCTGATCTCTCGGATGACGAACGACATCGAGGCGCTCGACAGCCTCGTGACGGACTCGGTCGTGACGCTCTTCCAGGCGGGGCTGACGTTGATCGGCGCGGCGATAATCCTGCTCACGCTCGACGCGAAGCTGGCGCTGATCCTGTTCGGCATCTTCCCCGTGCTCGCGGCCGGCTCGCTCTGGTTCCGCTTGGCCTCCGCCGGGGCCTTTCGCCGGACGCGGGAGACGATCGGGTCGATCACCGCCTATCTGCAGGAGACGCTGTCGGGCATCCGCGTCGTGCGCAGCTTCGGGCAGGAGCCCTACCATGAGGCGCGCTTCGCAGAGCTCAACGCCGACAATCGCGACGCGAACATGAAGACGGTGCGCCTGAACGCCACCTACTTCCCGGCGGTGGAAGCGCTGTCTGGGGTCGCGATCGCGGTGATCGTGCTCTACGGCGGCTACCAGGCGATCAACGGGACGATCACGGCGGGAACCGTGGTCGCGTTCATCGCGGCCCTCTCCTACCTGTTCGACCCGATCCAGCAGCTGTCCCAGCTTTACACGACCTACCAGTCTGGGATGGCGGCACTGGAGAAGATCTTCCAGCTGCTCGACGTCCGGCCCGACCTGGAGGACCGGCCCGACGCCCTCGAGGTCCCGCGCATCGAGGGCGAGATCCGCTTCGAGGACACCTCCTTCGCCTACGCGCGGCGGCGCGGCTCGGAGAACGGCGAGCCTCCGGTGCTCGCGCTCGACGGCGTCAGCCTCCACATCGAACCCGGGGAGACGGTTGCCCTGGTGGGGGCCACAGGCGCCGGCAAGTCGACGATGGCCAAGCTCGTTGCCCGTTTCTACGACCCGACCGAAGGACGGGTGCTCGTGGACGAGCACGACCTGCGGGGGATCTCGAGCTCGTCGCTGCGCTCGCAGATGGGGATCGTTCCCCAGGAGGCGTTCCTGTTCTCGGGCACGATCGGCGAGAACATCGCCTTCGGACGACCGGAGGCGACCCATGAGGAGATCCGCGCGGCCGCCGCCGCGGTTGGAGTCGACGAGTTCATCGCCGAACTCGAGCATGGCTACGACACGGAGGTCGGCGAGCGCGGCGCCCAGCTCTCGGCCGGCCAGCGCCAGCTGATCGCTTTCGCGCGCGCGCTGATCGCCGACCCCCGCATCCTGGTGCTAGACGAGGCCACCTCAAACGTCGACCTGCACACCGAGGGGCGTATCGAGGAGGGGCTGCGCCGACTCCTAGCCGGCCGCACCGCGATCGTCATCGCCCACCGCCTCTCGACGATCCGTCAGGCCGGCCGCATCGTCGTGCTCGAGCACGGGCGGATCGCCGAGCAGGGCACGCACGACGAGCTCATCGCCGCCGAGGGCCGCTACTTCGAGCTGTATCGCGATTGGGCTTCGCAGGCCGGGGTGTAGGACCGCGCAACAAGCAGCCAACTGTCGAGCTCCGGGACAAGGACTTGAACCTTGAACTTGACATCCAGAGTGTCACGTGTTGCCGATTACACCATCCCGGATTGGACGGTCGCGCCAAGGATATCCGCTCAGATCGTCGCTTCCGAGCCGGGAAACTCGTGAACGGCGGTTAGTTTCGACCACAGCGCGGCGCGCGCTAAGAATGCTGGTGGTAGGGATCTCGATCAGTATCCCGCGCCGCGGAGTTTCATCCCGTTCGAACGCGAACATATGTTCGTGTCCTCTATTGATGCTCGTATGTGGTCGCTGCTCGACGCCGGCGTCTCTCCGGCGGAAGTCGCGCGACGCACCGGTATCCCCTACACCGTTGTCCGATACCAGCGAGACGGGCTACGCGGCCAAGGCGCGGCTGCGCAGCGTGCGCCGTACGGGGATGGGCCCGCAGGAAGCCCCTGCGTCCAGGCGAGCACCAAAGATGAAGTCCTTCGCTTGCTAGCGGCAGGATGCTCCCGAGCAGAGGTTGCCCGTCGGCTGGATGTCTCGAGGGCGACAGTGAGCTACCACGCGCGGCGCGCCGGAATGCCGATGGACGATCGTGCGGCACGGCGCTACGACTGGAACGTCGTCCAGGCGCATTACGACGCAGGACACAGCGTGCGTGAATGCGCCGAACATTTCGGGTTCAGCAACGCCACTTGGTCCAGCGCGGTGAGACGCGGAGACGCCGTCGCGCGCCCGACCGCCATGCCCATCGAGAAGCTGCTGCGCGACTCGCGAAATCGGACCAACCTGAAGCGTCGGCTAGTGGAAGCAGGTCTGCTCGCGACGTATTGCGCTGAATGTGGGCTCACGCGGTGGCGTGGCCGCAGGCTCGCGCTCGAGCTTCACCACATCAACGGCGACGGCAAGGACAACCGTCTCGAGAACCTCGCCCTGCTCTGCCCCAACTGCCACAGCCAGACGGACAGCTGGGGCGGGCGCAACAGCCGGCGGGCTACAGCACCGCCGGCTGCCCGTTCGGGGCGAAGTATGAGGTGATCGAATCCTCGAGCCCAGGGTCGAGCACCAGCAGCACCTCGTCGCCCGCTTCGATCACCGTGTCGGGCTTCGGCACGAAGCCCGCGCCGTCGCGCAGCACGGAGATGATCAGGCTTCCCTCCGGGAGTGAGATGTCGGCGACTCGCCGGCCGACGGTCGGGGCGTCGGCGCTGACCTCGAGCTCGATGATCTCGAGGCGCTCCTCTTCGAGCGCAAGCAGGTGCACAAGGCCATAGCGCGGAACCTCGTGCTCGATCAGACGCAGGATCAGGTCGGTCGCCGACACCGCCGGCTGGATCCCCAGCAGCCTGAAGTGGTCGTGGTTGCGAGGATTGTTGACCCGCGCGATCACGCGGTCGCAGAGGTACTTCTCCTTGGCGACCTGGCACACGAGGATGTTGTCCTCGTCGTCGCCCGTGACGGCGATCACCAAGTCGGCGCGCTGGATACCGGCCCGCTCGAGCACCCACAGCTCCGTGGCGTCGCCGTATTGCGCGGCGTGCTCGAACTCCTCCTCGATCGCGAGGTAGCACGGGCGTGAGCACTCGAGCAGCGTGACCTCGTGTCCCTTGGTGATGAGCTCCCTCGCGAGGTTCCGCCCGACCTTCCCTGCACCGACGATGATCGCGTACATGGCTGCTAGACCCGCTCCGGCTGCGGCTCGGGCGTGAGCGCACGCTCGAACATCTCGATCGCATGCTTCGTCGGCGAGATCGTGTGCAGACCCTGTTCGCCATACCAGCTCGCCCTCGCCGGGTCCATCACCCGGACGATCGTCTTCTCCACGTCGAAGCGCTTCTGTGCGATCTGTGCGATCACGAGGTTCGTGTTATCGCCGGCCGTCGACGCGATGAAGACATCCGCACGCTCGATCCCCGCCTGGATCAGCGCATCGGTCTCGAGAGCCGTACCGACGGTGAACTGGCCGCCCGAGTCCTCCCAGCTCTTGTCCTGGCCCGCGTCCAGGCGCTCGTGGGACAGCGGGTCCTCGTCGAGCACCGACACTTCGTGACCGGCCGCCAAAGCCGACTTGGCGACGGCCGCGCCGACACGGCCGGCTCCGACTATGAGGACGAACATAGCCCCGGAGATTAGACGATGCGGGCGCCGGCCCGTTGCGCATCGGCCGCATGGTCTACCTCGGCCTCACCGGCCGCCCGGCTTGCGCTTCGCGCCGGCGGCGCGGTAACGATCACGCGGGTCGGCGCCTTGTCCACCACGTACTTCGTGATGTCCCCCACAGGTCCCTCGAGCGGGCCACGCCCTCCCAGGCGCGCCCCCCCGCGGATCCGCGACGGTTCCTCGGCGCCCATCACGATCGCTTCCACCCCCCGTCGCCGTGCCTCGTCGACGATCGCGAATCCGGCGCGGCGCGTGCGCACGGTGGCAGTCGCGACCTGAACGCCCGTGTACTCCTCCCCCACCGCCTTTGCCCTCGCCAGCACCTGCCGCGCATGTTTGATCTGCTCGTCGGGCAGCCGCGCGTCCAGCGGCAGCGACATCGGGATCACGAACACCCACAGTGCCTCGATCGTCGCCGTGTCGATCGCCGCCTCGTCCGTCGGCTCGCCCGAGACCAGCCGCGCCGCCGTCTGCACGATGTCGTCGTCGAGATCGGTCCCGAACAGCGGCACGAGGATCGACCCGTAATCCGGTTCCCGTTCGCGCCGCGGCTCGGCTCGTAGGACCTGCGGCGAGACCGTGACACGGCGCAGCAGCGAGGTCTCGTCCGCGCGCCGGTACACGACGTAGAGCGTGATGCCGACGATCATCCATCCGAAGCCGACGAAGCGCGCGGGCTCGTGCACGACCACCACCGCGACCCATCCCGCCGCGGCGGTCAACGCGCCGACCACCGCCGGCAGGGGCAGCTCTCGGCCGCGCCACTTCACGCCCCACGGCACCCGGTACGGCCGGTCGCGGTCGGGCTCGGAGTAGCGCAGGCGGATGATCGACAGGTGGGCGATCGTGAACGCCAGCATCGCGCCGAACGCATAGATGCCAATCAGGAAATCGAGGTCCTCGGGCACGACAAGCCCCGCGGCGATCAGCCCGGCGATGATGATCAGCACGTATGGGGTCGAGCGCCTGGGATGCAGACGTCCGAGGGCGCTCGGGATCTGTCGATTCGTCGACAGCGAATAGGCCAGCCGCGAGAGGCCGAGCATCGCCGAGTTGGCGGCCGCCAGGAGCGTGAGCGTGCCCAGCCCGGCCACGACGTAGCGCAGCGTTTCGGCGAGCCAGTGTGGTCGCATGTGCGCGACGACGCCGACCATCGGCGCGTTCGCGTAGCGCGTCGCGAGCTCTGTGTGCCCGTTGTGGACGGGCAGCGCCATCACGGCGACGAGCGCGATGCCGGTGTAGAGGACGACGACGGTCGCAATTCCGCTGCCGACGACACGCTTGAGCTCGCGCCGGCTGATCCTGACCTCCCCCGCGAGCCCGGCGGCCGACTCCAGGCTGGTGAACGAGATTGCCGCGATCGTGAGCGCAAAGATCAGATTCGACCATGTCGGCGCGCTGCCGAGATGGATCGAGTTGACGAGCGTCCGCGGGTGAAAGAACAGCGCCAGTCCCAGCACCACGATCAGCGCCTGCAACGCGAGATCGGCGATCACCAGAACCCCGATCCTGCGCGCGCGGCGCCATGTGAAGCCGCGGATGTTGCTCAGCACCACGAGCGCGATGAAGGCCAGCGAGAGCGCCAGCGCCTCGCCCCGGTTCCCGAGCGGGCTCCAGAACACTCGCAGGTACTGCGTCGCGGAGAACGCCGTGACGGCGATCAAGATGATGTAGTCGAGGAGGATCGCCCACCCGGCTATGAAGCTGACGAGCTCGTTGAAGGCGTAGCGGGCGAATACCGTCGAGCCGCTGCGCTCCGGGTGCATCGAGGCGCCCTCGGCGTAGGTGAGCGCCGTCAGCGTGAACAGCAGCGCCGCCGCCAGGAAGACCGCGGGCGTCAGTCCGAGCGCATGACCGGCGATCACTCCCAGCGAGAAGTAGATCGCGCTCGCGAGAGACGTGTAGACGATTGAGAAGACGAGCGGCGAACCGATGCTGCGCCGCAGCACCATACGCGAGCGTGCCGCCAGCTCCGCCGCCCGCTCCCTCTCGGTCGCGATCCGTGCCTGCTCGGGCCCTCCTGACCCTCCCTGGCGGCCGCCCACTGCCGCGTCGCGGCCGTCCGGCGCGTCTGGGCCAGGGGACCCGCCCGGTGTGCTCATGCCCGTCGGCCCCTCCTGACCTCGAGGTAGATCCTTGCGGCCCCCGCCGCGATGAACAGCACCCCGAGCAACAGCCGTGCGGAGAGCGGGCTCCCCTTCCCCACGAGCCCCTGGACAGTCAGCGCGACGCCGATCGCGACCATCAGCAGCGAGAGGACGAGCGTTCCCGTGCGATGAACCTGTCTTCCGCTCATCTCAGCTGAGGTTAGGCCGTGGGCGATGGACTTGGGCCGTCCGGTGCGCCCGGCGGGGCGCGGTAGCCCACTGCCCCATCGGGCTCAGGCGATCAACGGGATGATGAGAATGGCGACTATGTTCGCGACCTTGATCATCGGGTTGATGGCCGGACCGGCCGTGTCCTTGAACGGATCCCCGACGGTGTCGCCGGTCACGGAGGCCGCGTGGGCGTCGGAGCCCTTGCCGCCGAAGGCTCCGTCCTCGATGAGCTTCTTCGCGTTGTCCCACGCTCCACCGCCGGCCGTCATCATGACCGCGAAGAAGAAGCCCACCACAATCACGCCGATCAGCAGCCCTCCGAGCGCCTGCTGATCGATCAGGCCGACGATCAGGGTCAGCCCGATCGGGAGCATCGAGGGCAGGATCATCTCGCGCTGCGCGGTCTTCGTGACGATGTCGACGCACGTCGCGTAGTCGGGCTGTTCGGTGTAGTCCATGATCCCGGGGTGCTCGCGGAACTGCCGGCGCACCTCCTCGACGACCGCGCCGCCGGCGCGGCCGACGGCCTCGATCGACAGCGAGGCGAACAGGCACACCATCAGGCCGCCCAGCAGCAGGCCTATGAGCACGGGCGGTTCGTTGATTCCGAAGGAGATGAAGTGTCCGAGCTTGTTTTCGAGTTCTTTCTGGAAGCCCGCGAACAGGACGATCGCGGCGAGCACCGCTGAGCCGATCGCGTACCCCTTCGTGACCGCCTTCGTCGTGTTCCCCACGGCGTCGAGACGGTCGGTCACTTTGCGGACCTCCTCTGGCAGGTCGGCCATCTCGGCGATGCCGCCGGCGTTGTCCGTGATCGGACCGAAGGCGTCCAGCGCGACGATCAGGCCGGTCAGTGACAGCAGCCCCACCGCGGCGACGCCGATCCCGTAGATGCCCGTGATCCCTCCGCCCGCCAGCTTCCACGCGCCGAGCATCCCGAGCACGATCACAACCGCCGGAAGCGCCGTTGCCTGGAGGCCCGATGAGAACCCCTGGATGATGTTCGTGGCGTGGCCGGTGATCGACGCTTTGGCGGTCTTCTTGACCGGAGAGAAACGGGTCGACGTGTAGTATTCGGTCAGTCCGAAGAGCAGCGCGGTGACGGCGATGCCGATCAGCGAGCAGAGGTAGAACTTCCACCATGCGGGCGTGTTCACGGTGCTTCCCACCTGCGTGAAGCTGAGGTCGCGCATCAGCCAGTAGGTGAGCGGCGCAAACGCAGCTGCGGCGATCACGCCCGAGACGACGATCCCCTGCAGGAGCGCGCGCTCCACGTTGCCGGACCTCGAGCGCACCGCGTAAGTGCCGATGATCGATGCGATGATCGCAGCCCCGCCGATGACCAGCGGGTAGAGCGCCACGCGGGTGGCCTCGTGAAAGGTGAGGACGCCGAGCAGGATCACCGCGACCGCCGTGACCGCATAAGTCTCGAACAGGTCCGCCGCCATGCCGGCGCAATCGCCGACGTTGTCGCCGACGTTGTCGGCGATCGTCGCCGGGTTGCGGGGATCGTCCTCGGGGATCCCCGCCTCGACCTTGCCGACGAGGTCAGCGCCGACGTCGGCCGCCTTCGTGAAGATGCCGCCGCCGAGACGTGCGAACACGGAGATCAGCGAGCCGCCGAAACCGAGCCCGATCAGCGCGTCGACGGCCGTCTTGGGGCTGTCGTCGAAGACCGACGTGAGCGCGCCGTAATAGCCGGCGACGCCGAACAGGGCCAAGCCCACCACCAGCATGCCGGTGATCGCACCGCCGCGGAAGGCGGCCTGGAGAGCCGGGGTGACCCCGCCCCGCGCGGCCTCTGCGACGCGGGCGTTGGCGCGCACCGAGACGTTCATCCCGATGTAGCCGGTCGAGCCCGACAGCAGGCCCCCGATCGCGAAGCCGCAGGCGACGGCGATGTTCTGGATGAAGATCAGCGCGACGAACAGCACGACCCCCACGACGGCGATCGTCGTGTACTGACGGTTCAGGTAGGCGCGCGCGCCCTGCTGAACGGCCAGCGAGATCGACTGCATGCGCTCGTTGCCCGGCGAGAGCGCGAGCAGCGAGCGGGCGGTCAGCAGGCCATAGGCGACCGCGCAGGCCGCGCAAACGAGTGCGACGACGACCCCATGGTTCGTCAGAAAGCTGCTCAACAGAAATCCTCCGCGGTCTGATTGGCGTGCCGCGCGAGGATGTTCGCGCGCACATTTGCTAGGCCGGGCCGCTCAGCGCGAGCGCCCACCCGGTGCAAACGCGGCCGCAGTGTATCGTGCGCGCCCGCAGAA
>DASZFA010000002.1:0-59280 GCA_035940255.1 Solirubrobacteraceae bacterium | reverse complement strand
TTCGTCGACATGCGCCGCCGGGTAGCCCTCGCCCGGGCTTGCCCGCTCCGGGCGCCCGATGAAGCCGAAGTGCATGCCCGCGGGCATGATCTGCATGAGGCGCGGGAACATGTGTGCGCGCGCGCCCATGTTGCGCGGCTCCTCCTGGACCCAGAGCACCTCGCGGAGCTTCGGGTAGCGTCCCATCAGCTCCAGCAGCTGGCCTTCGGGGAAGGGGTAGAGGAGCTCGACGCGTCCCACTGCGAGTCCCTTGTGGGACTCGCGCTCGGGATGACCGACGAGGTCGTAGTAGATCTTGCCCGTGCACAGCACGAGTCGCGTGACCTGCTCGTCGACGACGCCGGGCTCAGCGAGCACAGGGTAGAAACGCGTGCCCTCGGCCAGGTCGGCGATCGAGCTGCTCGCCTGCGGCAGGCGCAGCAGCGACTTCGGCGTCATCACGACGAGCGGGCGCTGCTTTGCGATGCGCGCCTGACGGCGCAGCAGGTGGAAGTACTGAGCCGGGGTCGTCGGGCTCGCCACGCGGACGTTGCCCTCGGCGGCGAGCGCCAGGAAGCGCTCCAGGCGCGCCGAGGAGTGCTCGGGCCCGGAGCCCTCGTACCCGTGCGGGAGCAGCAGCGTCAAACGCGACGTCTGGCCCCACTTGGCGAGGCCCGAGACGATGAACTGGTCGACGATCACCTGCGCCGAGTTGACGAAGTCCCCGAACTGCGCCTCCCACAGGACGAGCGTCTCGGGCGCCTCCTGGCTGTAGCCGTACTCGAAGCCCATGCACGCGAGCTCCGAGAGCGGGCTGTTGTGCAGCTCGATCGGCGCGAGCGCGTCCGGCATGTTCTGTATTGGACAGACCGTCTGGCCGTTCTTCGCGTCGTGCAGGACCAGGTGCCGCTGACTGAACGTGCCCCGCTCGGTGTCCTGCCCCGTCAGGCGCAGCGGCGTCCCCTCGGTGAGCAGCGAGGCGAACGCGAGTGCCTCGGCGTGCGCCCAGTCGATGCTCTGGGGCGGCGGGTCGGTTTGCGCCAGGGCCTCGCGCCGGCGCTCGAGCTGTTTGATGAGCTTGGGGTGGACGGTGAAGCCCTCCGGCACCCGCAGCAGCTCCTCACCCAGCTGACGCAGACGCGCCGCGGGCACCGCCGTATCCACCTCCGGGCTGGGCGAGCGGTCGAGTTCGTACTCGCCGGTCTTGTGTTCGCCCTCGTGCTCGGTGGCCGCTGCGATCTTCGCCTTCAGGCGCTGGTGCAGCAGCGTGAGGTTGTCCCAGACCTCCTGTTCCTGGCGATCCACGTCCTCCTGGGAGACCACGCCGTCGAGCACGAGGTGATCGGCCCACAGCTCGGCGACGCGCTTCTTGGTCTTTATCTTCGCGTACATCTCGGGCTGCGTGTAGGCGGGCTCGTCGGACTCGTTGTGGCCGAAGCGCCGGTAGCCGATGAGGTCGATCAGCACGTCGTGGCCGAACTCCTGGCGGAAGGCGAAGGCGAGTCGCACGGCGCTCACGCAGGCGGCCACATCGTCGGCGTTGACATGGATGATCGGAACGTCGAAGCCCTTCGCCAGGTCGGAGGCCCAGCGGGTCGAGCGCGCGTCGTCCGGATCGGTCGTGAAGCCGATCTGGTTGTTCATGATGATGTGGACCGTGCCCCCGACCTTGTAACCGTCGAGCGCCTGCAGGTTGAACGTCTCCGCGACGACGCCCTGGGCCGGGAACGAGGCGTCCCCGTGGATCACGATCGGGACCGCCGCGTTGGTGTCCTGGTGTGCGTGGGGGCCCTGCCGCGAGGTCTGGGCGGCGCGCGTCGCACCCTCGACGACCGCCGAGACATACTCGAGGTGGCTGGGGTTTGACTCGAGGTTGACGCGGATCTCGCCACCGTCGGGCAACTTGTACAGGCCCTGGGTGCCGTGGTGGTACTTGACGTCGCCCGTGCCCCCCTGTGGGATCGTCGTCACCGCCTCGAGCGTCGACGCCCCCTCGAACTCGGCGAATATCGTGTCATACGCGCGCCCGAGGTTGTGGGCGAGCACGTTCAACCGGCCGCGGTGGGCCATCCCGATCACGACCTCCTGGCCTCCGTGCGCGGCCGACAGCTCGATCAGCTCATCGAGCATTGGCACCGTCATGTCGAGGCCCTCGACGGAGAACTGATGCTGACCCAGGTAGGCCTTGTGCATGAACCGCTCGAGCGCGTCGACCTCCACGAGGCGCCTGAGCAGCCTCGTGCGCTCCTGGGCGGTGAGCTGCTGGCGGAAGGCGCCCGACTCGATGCGCTCCCGCAGCCACACGCGCTGGCGGTGGGAGGCGATGTGCTCGATCTCATAGGCGATCGTCCCGCAGTAGGTCTCGCGCAGGTGCGGCAGCGCCTCGGCCAGCGTCGCCCCCGGCACCCACATGCGCAAGATCGTGGCGGGGATCTGCGCCATGAGCTCAGGCGTGAGCCCGAGTGGCTCCGGCTCAAGCGCCGGGTCACCCTCGGGCTCTGAGCCGAGCGGGTCCAGACGTGCGGCCAGATGGCCGTGAGTACGAAAAGCCTTGAGCAGCGCGGTAGCGGCCTGCACGGCCTGCAACAGCTCCACCCCCACGGGTACCGCCGCGGCCGCCGAGTCGGCGGCAGCGGCCGGGGCCGGGGCCGGCGGCGACGGTGGTGCTGCGAGCTGAACCCCGAGCGAGGCGAACACGTCCTCGTAGAATCCGTCCTCGCCCTGCAGGTAGTCCTCGATGCGGGCGAGGAAGCGGCCCGACTCCGCTCCCTGGATGATGCGATGGTCGTACGTCGAGGTCATCGTCATGACCTTCTCCGCCCCGATCGTCGTGCCGATGTTGGCGAGCCCCGGCGGGTAGGCGATCGAACCGGTCGCCACGATCGTCCCCCCTCCTGGCATCAGCCTCGGCACCGAGGCGACGGTCCCGAGGCCGCCGGGGTTGGTGAGGGTGATGTTCGCGCCGACGAGATCATCGGCGGTGAGCGTGTTCGTGCGCGCCTTCTCGACGAGCGCGTCGTACGCGCTCAGGAAGTCTCCGAAGCCGAGCCGTCCGGCGTCACGGATCACGGGAACCATCAGCGTCCGGGAGCCGTCCCGCTTCTCGACGTCCACGGCCAACCCGAGGTTCACCTGCCCGTCGACGACGCGATTGGGCTTGCCCTCGATCTCGAGAAAGTGGTTGCCCATCACGGGCATGTCTTCGGCCGCGCGGGCGATCGCATAGGCGATCAGGTGGGTGAAGGAGACCTTGAGGCCGGCCTGCTTGAGCTCGCCCCGCCGGCCATCGAGGACCGTGACCGTGAGCGTGCGAAAGCTGGTGGCCGTGGGGATCGCACGCGACTCCTCCATGTAACGGGCGAGCGCCGCCGCACTGCCCTTCATCAACTGCACCTCGGGAGCGGCCGATCGAAGATCGCCCGGCGCGGCCAAAGCGCCGTCGGGAGCGCTCTCGGCAGCCGACAGGACGTCCGACTTCGTTATCCGCCCCGCAGGCCCGCTACCCGAGAGGTCGGCGAGGTCTATGCCCTCGGCGGCGGCCGCCCTGGCGGCGACGGGAGAGACCTTCGTGCCTTCGGGCAGCTCGGCGACGGTCGCTCCCGCTGCCTTGGGAGCCCCTTGCTCGGCCGCGCCATTGCCGTCAGCCGCAGCCGCGGGCGCCCCCACCGAGAGACGCGCGATGACCTGCCCGACGGTCACCGTCTCACCCTCCTCGACGAGGATCTCGCTCACCGTACCGCTGGCGGGCGAGGGGATCTCCAGGTCGACCTTGTCCGTGGAGATCTCCACGATCGTCTCGTCGGCCTTGATGAAATCGCCAAGCTTGACCCGCCATTCAAGGATTGTTCCCTCGCTCACGGACTCGCCGGCCGCGGGGGTCAAGACGTCGATCGTCTGCTCGAGGGGCGTGTCCGGGGCGGCGGCGTCGTGGGCGGGCGGTGCCGCTGCCTCCTTGAGCGCACCGTTGCCGTCGCCGGCCGGCCGATCCCGGCCATCCTTGGCTGGGGCCTCTGCAACTGAGCCCTCCGCGGGCGCGCCGTCCGCCGCCGCGCCTTCGGGGGCGGATCCGTCGAGCGCAATACGCGCGATCACCTGCCCGACTGTGACCGTGTCACCCTCCTCGACCAGGATCTCGCTAACGGTGCCGGTCGCGGGAGACGGCAGCTCGAGATCGACCTTGTCCGTCGAGATCTCGACGATCGTCTCGTCTGCCTTGATGGAGTCGCCGAGCTTGACGCGCCATTCGAGGATCGTTCCCTCGCTTACCGACTCCCCGGCGGCAGGAGTCACCACATCTACAGTCTGCTGAGCCGTGGTGCCCGTTGCCATCGAATCCTCACTCTATCGCGCGGGCATGCGCGCTTCACGGGCGAACTGGTAGCTGCCGAAGAACGGCGCGATGCCCCCCAGCACCGCCACGGCAACGGCGGTCTTCAAGGACACGATGCCCAGCCGCGCGGCGGTGATCGAGGCCAGTGACATGAAGATCCACATCACGCCGTGGGTCAGGCCGAGGATGAAGGTCAGCGGCTCCGGCTTTCCGGCGGCGAACGCGCTCACGAGCAGCGCCAGATAGACGCACGAGTGGATGAAGGAGGTCCACTTCAGGCGCGTGAACGTCAGCGGTCCCGCGGCGGACCGCGCGGGTGTGCTCATGCGGAGAGCCAGCGAGCCATCCGGGGCAGGGTCTCACCCGCCTCGGGCGGCCATTCGTCGATGTCGCGCGGCCACCACGCGAAGGCGTCGTGCTCGTGATCGGGCATCACAGCATCCTCGGCGCCTTCTGGCAGCCAGGCCTGGCCGACGAACATGACCAGTCCGTGCGGCAGCCTCAGAAGCGCCTCGCCGCGCACGAGCTCGGGCACGACGGACCACTCCTCGCGGAGCTCGCGGACGAGCGTGTCGGCGGGATTCTCTCGCAGGTCGACCGCACCCCCGGCACCGAGCGCCCAGCGGCCGGCCCACGAGGCTACCCACGCCGCTCGCCGCCCGGCCAGCCAGCGGCCGTCGGCCGAGCGCGTCACGCACAGCGCGGCCATGCTGAGCGATGCGTCGCCGGCGACCAGCCGCAGGGCCCAGCGCAGGGGCTGGAGCTCGATCGCGATGCCCTCCCCCTGGAGCCGGTAGTCCACGAGGCGTGCGGCGACGCCGTCATGACTGGGTGAACCGCGTCGTTGCAGGCCCTCGATCGCCGCGTCAGCCGCCTCGGTGTAGGCGGGCGGAGGCTCGAACTCCTGCTCGTGCCAGTGAGCCCTCACCTGCTCGATCGGCCATGGTCCGCGGGCGAGGATGACGGGCGGCTCCGTGGCCGGTTCTTGCGCGGTGGACATCCTCGAACAAGGCTAGTGGCAACGCGCGCAGCGTTGTTGCACCCCGCCCCGCACGCCGCAGGCGCGCGTCGGTGCCACGGCGCGCCAATAGACTCGCCGCCAATGGCCGTCCGCCGGCACAAGCACTGGGGCTGGGGTTTCGAGGACCAGCAGCTGTCCGTGACCGACGTGCGGGCCCTTGCGGGCACGCTGGCCGATCATCTCGGCTTCAGGTTGGGAGACATCGAGGAGCCGCTCCCCCTGCAGGCCGTCGAGCTGGCGCCGCCGCGCGTGGCGCCGCCGCCGGCGCTCGCCGGCATCTGCGCGAGCGACGTGCACGCGCGCGCGTCGCACGCCCTCGGCAAGTCCTACGCGGATGTCGTGCGTGGCTTTCGCGGCCGCTTCGAGCACCCGCCCGACTTCGTGGCGCGACCTCGCGAGGAGAGCGAGATCGAGCAGCTGCTCGAGTGGTGCTCGGGCGAGCGCGTGGCCGTGATCCCCTTCGGCGGAGGGACGTCGGTCGTCGGCGGCGTGACGCCGGTCGTCGGGCGCGGCTACGAGGGCGCCATCGCGATCGATCTCGGAGCGCTCGATCGCGTGCTCGAGGTCGATGAGATCTCCCGCTCCGCGCGTATCCAGGGCGGCGCCTGCGGCCCGGCGCTCGAGGGCCAGCTCGGCGAGCACGGACTCACGCTGCGCCACTTCCCGCAATCGTTCGAGTTCTCGACCCTCGGAGGCTGGATCGCGACGCGTGCGGCCGGCCATTTCGCCACGGTCTGGACTCACATCGAGGACTTCCTCGAGTCCGTGCGCGCCCTCACGCCGGCGGGCGTGTGGGAGTCGCGCCGGCTCCCGGGATCGGGCGCAGGTGTTAGCCCCGACCGGATGCTCGCCGGCTCGGAGGGAACGCTCGGAGTCATCACCGAGGCGTGGGTCCGCGTGCAGCCGCGGCCCGAGCATAGGCGCTCGGCCGGAGTGCGGTTCGGAAGCTTCGATCTGGGCGCCGAGTGTGTGAGAGAGATCGCGCAAGCCGGCCTTCACCCGTCCAACTGCCGGCTGCTCGACGCGGGCGAGGCGCGGCTCACCTCGGCCGGGGACGGCGCGAGTGCCGTGCTGGTGCTCGGCTTCGAGTCCACCGATCATCCCGTCGAGGAGGCGATGAATCGCGCGCTCGAGCTGTGCGCGCGTCACGGTGGGGAGGTCTCGCCGCGACGGGACGCGGGCGCGGGCGACGCCGTGAGCTCGTGGCGGGAGGCCTTCCTCGGCGCGCCCTACCTCCGAGACACCCTCGTCGCAATGGGCGTCTTGAGCGAGACGTTCGAGACGGCGATCACCTGGGAGCGGTTCCCGAGCTTCCACGCTCGCGTTCACGATGCGGCGACGGAGGCGGCACGCGAAGTGTGCGGCGAGGGAGGGCACGTGTTCTGCCGCTTCACCCACGTCTATCCGGACGGGCCGGCACCGTACTTCACCGTCCTCGCCCCTGCGCGCCGGGGCGAGGAGCTCGAGCAGTGGAGCGCGATCAAGCGAGCGGTGTCGGACGTGATCGTAAGAGAGGGCGGAACGATCACCCACCATCACGCGGTCGGGCGCGATCACCGTCCGTGGTATGACCTGCAGCGCCCAGAGCCGTTCGCCGCCGCCCTGCGCGGCGCAAAGGGAGCCGTCGACCCGTCGGGCGTGATGAACCCCGGCGTGCTCCTCGACCCAAGATGAGGGTCGCCGTTCTGGGGCCCGGCGGGGTGGGTGGGCTCGTGGCCGGGGCGCTCGATCACGCCGGGAGCGCGGACGCGATCGTCGTGGCGCGTGCGGAGACCACGGCGGTCATCTCCGCGCAAGGCCTGCGCGTGAGCAGCGTCAGCCTCGGCGAGTTCGTCGCCCGTCCGAGGGCGGTCGAGCGCCTCGAGGAGTCCGTCGACGCGCTCGTCGTGGCGACGAAGGCGTCGGGGCTCGAGCCAGCGCTCGAGCGAATCGCCGTCGAGCCTCCGCTCGTGCTTCCACTGCTCAACGGGCTCGACCACATCGCGGTCCTTCGCGAGCGTTTCAGCGCGGGCTCCGTTCTTGCGGGATCGATCCGCGTCGAGGCCGACCGGCCGAGCCCGGGCGTGGTCGTGCACACGAGCCCGTTCCTCCTGGTGCAGATGGCGAGCTCGAACCCCCAGGCTGCTCCCGGAATGCAGGACCTCGCGCGCGCGCTGTCTGACGCCGGCATTCCGGCACGCGTGCTGGACTCAGAGCCGCAGGTAATGTGGTCGAAGCTCGTGCGCCTCAACGCGCTCGCCTGCACGACGAGCGCCTACGACAAGCTGCTCGGCGAGATCCGTTCGACGCCAGCGCTGCGGGCCGACCTGGAGGGGGCGATCGAGGAGGCATGCAGGGTCGGGCGAGCCGAGGGAGCGCACGACGTGGACCCGGCGACGGCTATCTCCGAGCTTGATCGAGCCCATGCAACGCTCGGCAGCTCGATGCAGCGAGACATCGCCGCGGGGCGCGTCCCGGAGCTTGACGCGATCCCGGGGTCGGTGCTGCGGGCGGCGGCGCGGCATCAGCTGCGCTGCCCGACGATTGAGCGGCTCGTGGCGATGATCGCCGAGCGTGCACGGGTTGCGCTCCCCGTCGTCCCTCGCCCCTGAGCGACGTCTGGGCGCTCGCCCGATCAGCGCCCTACGGGTCCCGGCCCGGGCTGATCGCCGGGAGCGACTGCGTCGCGATCGCCTCGACGACCTCCTCCTCCTCGACCTCGGTCTTTCCTTCGTCGTGCTCACCGTCGCAGAGAACTCGGAAGTTCCCGGTGACACCGCTGTCGCCGTGAATCGTGATGCCCGGCAGGATCTCCTCGCCCTCGTCCAGGCCGAGGCGCTCCATGTCGAAGTGGGCGAGACCGATCCCGTAGGCGGTATGCGTCGGGTTCTCACGGTCGTGTGCGGCGACCGCCTGCGCAAAGCGCTCGAGGTTCTTCGCGATCTTGCCCGTGTCAGCCATCGCTCGAGGGCAGGGTAGCGCGGTCGGGCCAAAACTGGCGAGGTCGACCGACGACTCGGCGTGACCCTGGTCTATACGCCCATTTTCACACGCCCCACTCGCTCGATCCCGATACAGTCGCCCCACATCCAACCGAAAGGGGAGCCCAGTGGCGCTCGGTTTCTACTTCAAACCTCAGTCGTTCACGAAGGAGCGATACGACGAGGCGCTGCGACGCCTCGAGCAGGCAGGCGCAGGCTCACCGCCCGGACGCTCCTATCACTTCGCGTGGGCGGGTCAGGACGGCGAGATCGAGGTATTCGACGTGTGGGAGTCGCAGGAGTCCTTCGACAAGTTCGGCGAGACGCTCGTGCCGATCATGAACGAGCTCGGAGCCGACCCCGGAGAGCCGGCGGTCGTCGAGATTCACAACATGATCCTCGGCTGACGGACCCGGGCGGCGCCGGTGCTCGATCGGGTCGAGCGAACGCTCTAGGCCGACATCTCCAATATCTCGACCCTGTAGCCGTCGGGATCCTTGACGAAGCACAGGCGCGAGCCACCGTCGCGCACGGAGTAGGGAGGCTTCTCCGGTGTGATCCCCTGCTCGGCGAGGCGCTCGAGGGTGGCGTCGAGGTCGTCGGAGGTGATCGCGATGTGGCCGTAGGCGCTTCCGAGGTCGTAGGTGTCCACGCCGACGTTGTAGGTCAGCTCGAGACGCGGCATGTCACCGTCGCCGGGCTGGTTCATGAACACGTTGACCGCCTCATCGCGGATCGGCAGGCGGCCCACCTCCTCGAATCCGAGCGCTTTGTAGAAGGCCACGGAACGGTCGATGTCGGTGATGCGGTAGCAGGTGTGGATCAGGGCCATGGCCCGGAAGTCTACGCGGAGGAGACCCTCTGCTCCTACGCTTGCGCCGGCACCATGATCGGCACCCCTTACGATGTTTGGAGTGCGGACACTGATCGTCGGTCACGGAGGGCGCGAGAGCGCCCTCGCGCTGCGTATGGCCGAGCACAGCGAGCTGTTCGCGTTCATTGGCCACGAGAATCCGTCGATCGTGGCGCATGCGCTGGCGTCCGGAGGTGGCTTTGCCACCGGAGACGTCTGTGACCCGCATGCGGTGGCGGCGTTCGCGCGGGCGAGGGAGATCGATCTTGCGATGGTGAGCGCCGACGAACCGCTCGCCGCGGGAGTCGTGGATGCACTGCTTGCCCAGGGCATCAGGACGGTCGGCCCGACACGCGCCGGAGCGGAGATCGAGTGGAACAAGGCATTCGCGCGCTCGCTGCTCGCGGAGATCGCGCCGGAGGCTGTGCCGAGGATGCGGATCGTGCTGCGGGCCAGCGAGGTGCATGAGGCGGTCGCGTCGTTCGGCTCGACGCCGGTTGCCGTGAAGCCCTCGGGACTGACCGGTGGCAAGGGCGTCAAGGTCATGGGGCCGCATCTGTCCACGCATTCCGAGGCGGAGGACTACGCGAGGAGCCTGCTCGCGCAGTCCAGGTCCGGGGAGTCGGTGCTCGTCGAGGAGAAGATCGTCGGTGCCGAGTTCACGATCCAGGCGATCAGCGACGGCAGAACCGTGGTCTTCCCGCCCGCGACCTATGACTACCCGTATCGATACGACGGCGACGAGGGACCCGGCACCGGCGGCATGGGGTCGCTCTCGATGCCGGACCCGACGCTGCCCTTCATGACCCCCGCTCACTACGAGCAGGCGTGCTCGATCATCGACCGGATCATCGCCCGCCTGACGCACCAGGGTCGCCATTTCAGCGGCGTCATGAACAGCGGCTTCTTCGCCACCGCCGACGGGGTGAAGGTGATCGAGTTCAACGCCCGCTTCGGCGACCCCGAGTGCATGAACATATTGAGCCTCTTCGAGGGCAACTGGCCCGAGGTCATGCAGAGCATCTCCGCGGGCAGTCTCACCGCCGCGGACGTGCCGCTGCGGAGAGAGGCTTCGCTCGTCCTCTACCTCGTCTCGCCGGACTACGCGCTGCGGCAGGGTCCCCCGATCGAGTTCACGATCGACCCAGCCGAGCTGGAGCGGGAGGGATGTCACGTGTTCTTCTCCTCGGCCATCCAGACCGGTGAGAACAGCTACCGCACCGTTGGGACATCTCGGGCGCTCGCCCTCGCGACGACGGCCCCGACGCTGGAGCGGGCGCGGGCCCGCGTCGTCGATTGCGCGGCCTCCGTCCCGCTGCTCGAGTGGCGCAGCGACGTGGGCGACGAGCGCTATCTGAACGGGCTGAGCAGGCTCGTCGATCGAGGGCGATCCGCCGGCGAGCATTCGCTGCTCTCGGAGGCGATCTAGGCTTCGCGTGCAAGGATGGCGTCACGATGATCGTCGAGCACTCGACTCACCCCCAGTTCGTATCGAACACCTATCTCGTCGCCGACGGCCGGGGCGGGCCGGCGTTCTTCGTCGACGCGGGCGGCCCAGTCGAGCCGCTGATCGAGGCGGCCGAGCGACTGGGGCTCACGCCCACGCACGTGTTGCTTACCCATCACCATTACGACCACGTCTCGGAGGTCGGCGCGCTGCGCGAGCGCTGGCCCAAGCTCGAAGTCCTGATCAGCCCGCTCGAGCGCGATCTCCTCGGTGGGGGAACCGGGGCCGGGACGAATGGCGCGGCGGCCGAGCTCGGCACGGTCGAAGCCGGCGAGACACTGCGTTTCGGCGCGCTCGAGGTGCGTCCCCTGCACACGCCGGGGCACACCGCGGGGATGCTCTCGTTCCTCGTCGGCGAGATCGAACCCGGCGAGGCGAAGTCTCCGGCCGGACGATCAGCCGGCGGGCACCGCGGCGCAGCGCCGGGCGGCTTCACGGGCGCCGAGGCGGTGGTCTTCACAGGAGACACGCTGTTCAGGAACTCGGTCGGCGGTGTGAAAGCGCCCGGTCACACAACGTATACCGACCTGAAGGATTCGATCATGGGCACGCTCATGGAGCTGCCGCCCGACACGATCATCTACCCGGGCCACGCCGAGGCGACGTCTGTCGCGCGGGAGTGGGACGCAAACGGCTTCATACGCGTCTGGCGCGGGCTCGACCCGCAGGGCTCCGAGCCGTGCACAGCTCTCGGGCAGCCGGCAAGGCTCGTTTTCCTGGGCGAGGACTACGACGGCGGCACAAAGGCGTGGGTGCGCTGGGAGGACGGCTCGGACGACATCGTGCCCGGCTCTCGCGTCGAGCGCGGCCAGTGAGCCGCTCACTCGACTCGTAGCATGCATGGCATGGCGCGTGAGAACGAGAAGATCCCGACCTCGCGTGCGCGCCGCACCGCGACGGTGGCGACGCTCGCGGCGAGCGAGGCCGTCAAGCAGTTCGGTACCCGCGCCGCCAACGTAACTCGTGGCGAGGAGGCCTCCGAGGAGGCGATGGCGAGGCGCCAGCTGGAGACCGCCAAGCAGATCGTCGCCGTGCTGGGGACGATGAAGGGCGCGGCGATGAAGCTCGGACAGGTGATGTCGTTCCTGGACGTCGGCCTCGTGGCGGAGGAGCACCGGGATGAGTTCCAGCGCGAGCTCGCGAAGCTGCGGGACTCGGCCCCGACCGTGTCGTTCAAGCAGATGCGGCGGGTCATCGAGGACGACCTCGAAGAGCCGATCTCAGAGATCTTCTCGTCCTTCGGGGAGGAGCCGATCGCAGCCGCCTCGATCGGTCAGGTCTACCGGGCGAGGCTCAAGGACGACGGGCGCGAGGTGGCCGTCAAGGTGCAGTACCCGGGCGTGGCCGGGGCGGTCAGGGCCGACCTGCAGAACCTGGAGATGATCATGCGCGTGCTCAAGCGGATGACGCCCGGGATGGACGTGAAGGCGATCGCCGAAGAGATCAAGGAGCGGATCGGCGAGGAGCTCGACTACGAGCTCGAGGCACAGAATCAGCGTTCGCTCGCCCGCATCTTCGCCGGCCACTCGTTCATCTTCGTCCCCGATGTCATCAGCAGTCTGTCGCGCGAGCGGGTGCTTGTGAGCGAGTATGTGTCGGGCGTCGGCTTCGAGGAGCTCAAGGGCCGCCCTCAGGCGGAGCGCGACCGGCTGGGAGAGATCATCTTTCGCTTCTTCCTCGGATGCCTGTACCGGCACCGGCAATTCTCGGGCGATCCCCATCCGGGGAACTTTCTCCTTCAGGAGGACGGTCGCGTGGCGTTCCTGGACTTCGGACTGTTCAAGCGAATGGAGCCCGAGCCGGTGGAGCTCGAGCTCGCATGCCAGCGCGCCGTCGTCGAGGGCGACGCCGCCACGCTTCACGAGCTGCTCGCACGCTCCGGCTTCTTGCCCGAGCCCGAGAAGGTTGACCCCGATCACCTGCTGGCGTTCATCAGAGACGCAATCTGGTGGTACACGACGGCCGACGAAACGGTAACCCTCACACCGGAGATCGCCACGCATGTGATGATCGAGAGCTCCGATCCGCGCTCGAGCCATTTCCGCGAGATGCGCCACCAGGACATGCGTCCAGAGCATCTCTTCGGCCGTCGGATGGAGATGCTCACGCTCGCGGTCCTCTCGCAGCTTCGTGCAAGCGCCAACTGGCACAGGATCGCCCGCGAGTGGATGTACGGCGATGAGCCCGTCACGGAGCTGGGGCGTGCCGAGGCCGAGTTCTACGGTCACAGCGACGTCCACGCCGCGGGCTGACCCGGGCGCCGCCGCGCCGGACCCTGCCCGCTCGGTGGGGCGGAGGCGACCGAACGCGCGCAAGACTTGGCGGCTCAGACGGTCTCGGTGATACTTCACCGCAATGAACCTGGGACAGGCACGCGCCATCCTTGACCTCGCCCACAGCGCCTTCATCTCGATGGATGAAGAGGGCCGCATCACCTATTGGAACATCCGCGCCGAAGAGATCTTTGGCTTCACGCGCGCGGAGGCGGTGGGGCGGGTGCTCGCAGACACCGTGATTCCCGAGCGCTTGCGCAAGACCCACTGGGAGGGCCTGCGACGCTTCTTCCAGACCGGCGAGGGTCCCGTGTTAAACAAGCGCCTGGAGCTGAGCGCGTTGCGCTCCGACGGAAGCGAGTTCCCGGTCGAAATAACGATCTCCGCCCTCGCCGAGCAGGATGGCTGGTCTTTCCACGCTTTCGTCGCCGACATCTCGGAGCGTGCGCAGGCAGCGCAGGAGCACCAGCGGCTGCTCGACGAGCTGCAGCTCGCTCTGAGCGGCACCGAGCAGCGCCTCGCGGTGATCGTGGACGCGCTCGGCGAGGCGGTGACGATCCGTGGTCGCGACGACCGTCTCATCCACGCCAACCGTGCCGCGCTCGACCGGCTGGGGCTAGCGTCGGTGGAGGAGCTTCGCCAGGCCGACCCGCGGCTGCTGATGTCAGGCTGGGAGACCGTCGCCGAGGACGGACGCGAGCTCCGCATGGAGGATCTCCCGTCGGTCCGCGCGCTGCGAGGCGAGGAGCCCGAGCCGCTGATGATGCGCTCGGTGGAGCGGAGCACGGGGGAGGAGCACTGGGTGCTGCTGAAGGCGACCCCGATTCGCGACGCCTCGGGCTCGATCGAGGCGGCCGTGACGATCATCGAGGACGTGACGACCGCCAAGCGCTCGTCGCTGCGTATGGAGTTCCTTGCGCGTGCCAGTCAGGTCCTAGCCTCCTCGCTGGACTACCAGGAGACGCTTCGCAACGTCGCCGGACTGGCCGTGCCCCAGATCGCCGACTGGTGCGGGGTCGATCTGTTCGACGACGAGGGCGAGCGCGAACAGGTCGCCGTCGCGCACATCGATCCGGGCAAGCTCGAGATGGCCGCGCGCCTGCGCGCCTTCGAGCCCGAGCAACTCGACCCCGAACAGGGCCTTGGACTCGTGATGCGCACGGGCGAGGCGACGCTCTACAACGACATTCCGGACGAGCTCCTGGTCGCCGCGGCGGTCGACGAGGAGCACCTTGCGCTGCTTCGGGCCGTCGGAATGCGGGCGGTGCTGATGGTTCCGATGGTCGGCCGTACGCGCACGATCGGTGCGCTCACGCTCGTCAGCGCCGAATCGGGGCGCACGTTCGACCAGGGCGACGTCGAGTTCGCTGGCCAGATCGCCGAACGCGCCGCGCTCGCCGTCGAGAACGCGCGGCTCTACAGCGAGCGCTCCGAGGTCGCGCGAACACTCCAGGCCAGCCTCCTGCCGGAGGCGCTGCCGGAGCTGCCAGGATGGGAGATCGCGGCGCTCTATCGCCCGGCGGGACATGAGAGCGAGGTGGGCGGCGACTTCTACGACTTCTGGGAGGTGGAAGGCGACTGGCTGATGATGATCGGCGACGTGACCGGCAAGGGAGTCGGCGCCGCGACCGTGACGTCGCTCCTGCGCCACACCGCCTGGGCGGCCTCCGAGTTCGATTCCCGTCCGGCCGAGATTCTCGGGCGCGTCGATGGCGCGCTCAAGCGACGCCCATCCTTGTCGGTGTGCACGGCGCTATGCCTGCGGCTCTCTCTCGGGCGGGGGACGCTCGCCTCGGGCGGACATCCGCTGCCCCTCCATCTTGGCGAGCATGGCGTGAGTGAAGTCGGGCGCCACGGAACGCTGCTGGGTGCATTCTCCGATGTCGATTGGCCCGAAGTGCCGTTTGAGATGCAGCCGGGAGAGACGCTCGTCGCCTTCACCGACGGGGTCACCGACGCAGTGGGAGAGGACGAGGAGCGCTTCGGCCTCTCCCGTGTGAAGGAGATCCTGGCCGCGACGCAGAACGAGTCGGCGATGCTGATTCGCGAGCGGCTGGTCGCCGGCCTCGACGAGTTTCAGGTGGGTGCGCAGGCCGATGACACTGCGATCGTGATCATGCGCTTCACCGGTGTAGAGGCGACGTCCGGGGGCGACGGGAAGATCTCAGGCGCCAGGGGGACACGAGTAGCGTGATTCGGGGCTCGCCATTTGAAATCCACACCGACCTGAACGGAGATGCTGCGACGCTGACGCTCGCCGGCGAGCTCGACATGGCCACGGCGCCGCGCCTCGAAGAGGCGGTCGCCGCGGTGCTGGCCAAGGGCGCTCGTGAGGTCATCGTCGATCTGAGCGGTCTCGCGTTCGTCGACTCCTCGGGCCTGCGCCTGATCATCACGCTGAACGATCGCGCTGCCGCCGAGGCATGGACGCTGGGTCTGATCCGGCCGTCCGCCCGCTCGTTCTCCGTGTTTCAGATCACGGGCGCCGACCAGAACCTGCCCTTCATCGAGGACGATCGCTCGCCTTGACGATGCCAACGTCGAGAGACTACGACGAGGAGACAGGGCTTTCCGCTCCGCTCGAGCTCGCACTGGAGCGCAACGTGCAGGCGCCCGCGATCGCGCGCGCGGCGATATCGGGCCTCTGTGAGGACCTTCGCCTCGGCGGCTCGCTTCGCCAGACCCTCGTGCTGCTGATCTCAGAGGTGGTGAGCAACGCCGTGCTTCACTCGGACGGGCCGGCCGACGCTCCGATCACGCTTACGGCGACGGTGAGGCAGGACGTGTTCCACGTCAGCGTGACCGACGCAGGCGACGGCTTCACACCCGGCCAGCGCGATCCGGCGCGAGTCGAGGGGGGCTATGGCCTGTTCTTGCTCGAGAAGGCAGCCAGCCGTTGGGGCGTCGAGGAGAGGAGCCCGACGACCGTCTGGTTCGAGCTTCCGCTGACGGCGTAACAGCGGCTGGCGATGCGCTGGCTAACCTCGAGCGCCGCCGCGTGAGCCGCGGTCGCACGTTCCGCCTCTAAAGACCTTCGCGGCTGCGCCAATGAGTGGTGCGCACACACCCTCGACGCGCGGGCGTACAGCCTGGTGTGGAGCGATGGAAAGTGAGATCGTCGAACGGCGGTCACGGCGGCCGTCGCCAAAGCGGATGCGCGCTCCGGTATCGGAGAGGCGGCAGAACACACAGCGGAGGAGATCACATGAGCGACAAGCCCGTTTTCATATACGCAGCCACCTACGGCGACCGCGAGGATGCGATCGCCGACTACGCCAGCCTGCTCGAACTCCACGCGGCGAAGCTGATCGGCACCTACGACGTCGCCGTGATCATTAAGGACGCGAACGGGAAGGTGCACGTCGAGAAGCACGAGAAGCCTACGCAGCATGGCGCCTGGGGAGGGATTGCGGTCGGAGCCGTGGTCGGGATCCTGTTCCCTCCGTCTGTGCTGGGCGCGGCGGCCGTGGGCGGTGTCGTCGGCGGCGTCGCCGGCCACCTGCGGCGGGGAATCTCACGTGGGGACGCGAGGGAGCTGGGCGAGCTCCTCGATGGGGGGGAGGCGGCGCTGATCGTGATCGGCGAGTCCCGCGTGGAAGAGCAGCTCGACAAGGCGCTCACGCGGGCCGAAAAGTCGATCGAGAAGGAGATTGACGCCGACGGCGAGGAGTTCAGGCGAGAGCTCGAGGACGCAGAGAAGCAGGCCGCCGCGACCTAGGTGCGCCGAGCGGGGCCGTCGCAAGCGCTCCGGCGATGACCTCGGTCGATACCGAGCTTGTGCTCGTGGCGCTTGCCGCGATGCTCTCGCCGGTGACGCTGTTTCTGTCGGTGCTTGCGCTTGTCGTGGGAGAGCGACCGATGCGGACCGGCTTGTGGTTCTTCCTCGGCGCGTTCGGCGTGACGCTCGTCGTCGGCGTCATTGCAGCGTTCGTGCTCGGGAACAACGCCGCATCCACCAAGCCCAACACTCCGAAAACTTGGGTGGCCGTTGTCGATGTCGTCGCCAGCGTGCTGGTGCTTCTCGTCGTGTTTCGCCTGCTGCGGCGGCCGCGCGACCCCAAGAGGGTGGCCGCCATGATCGATCAGATGAGCCGGGTGGCCTCCTCGCCTGTGATCGCGATCGTCGCCGCCGGGGCGACGTTGGCCAATCCGGGCGCGTTGATCCCGCTGGCCCTGAAGGACATCTCCGAGACCAACCCGAGCACCGGCCAGTACATCGCGGAGTGGGCCGGGTTCGCGTTCGTCTCCTTGCTCCCTCTGTCCGTCGCGCTCGTGATGCTCGCCGTTGCGCCAGACCCGACCACGCGGGCACTCACGGCCGCGCGGCAGTGGCTCGAGCGCAACGCCAGGACGATCGCCGCTTCGATCCTGATCCTGCTCGCCGTGGTGCTGATTCGCAACGGCGTCGCCGGGCTCACGGTCTAGCGTGGCAGCGTTCGGGCGACGATCGGCCCGCTCCTAGCTCCGCGGTGGCTCGCTCGCGCCGGCAGCTGGGGCATCCGGCGAGGTGATGCCGGGCGGGGTCACCTCGCCGCGGTCGATCGCCCTCGAGAGCTGCTGCTTCTCTTGGTGGGCGCCGGCGTCCAGCGCGCCGGACCCAGCGGCATAGGAGATCGGATCACCGCCGCCGCCGCGGAGGACATAGGCGAAGCCGACAGCAATCAGCGCCCCTGTGGTGGGGCCGAGCACGTAGACCCAGTAGCTTGAGAAATCCCCGCTCACGAGCGCCGGGCCGAAGGAGCGGGCGGGGTTCATCGAGGTGCCGCTGACCGGAGCGGACCAGAGCCCGGCGAGCGCTATGTAGCCGCCGACGCCCAGCGCGGCGATCGCGCCGACGTTTTGGGCGGCAGAGGCCGTTCCCAAGATGACGCTCACCAGCACGCCGGTGAGGACGACCTCCATCAGCAGCGCCTGCCAGTTCGCGTAACCCGGGCCGGGCAGGGTCGCACCGAGGTGCTGGATGTTGCCGAACACGGCCAGGAGAAAGAGGCTCGCCAGCGTGGCGCCGACGAGCTGGACGATGATGTATCCGGGGACGCGCTTCCAGGGGAAGTCCCCTCGCATCGCAAACGCGAGCGACACGCCCGGGTTCAGGTGGGCGCCCGAGACTGCGCCCATAAAGAGGATGATCGCCATGACCATGAGCCCGGGCGCCACCACCGCCGCCGACAGGCTGATCTGGCCCTGGCCGTGAAGGATCCCACCGCCCGCAGCCACGAGCACCAGCATGAAGGTGCCAAGCAGCTCGGAGAAAAGCCTTCGCCACTCCAAGCGCGGGTCGTCGAACTGGGCCTTGGAACCGAACTCGAGCGCAAGCAGGTGCCGGCTCCGTGGCCCGAGGAGCCCAAGACCGGGGGCCTCCCCCTGCGCGACATGCTGGTCGGGCATCGCCACTACGTCACACCCTGGGCGTCATCATGCGCGGACCCCGACCAAGCGTCGTCGGTCGAGTGGGAAGCCGATGCGGTTCGGGTCTCATCTGGCCCTGGCGTACTGTCTGGCAAAGGCAGCCCGGGCCCTTAGCGCCGGCAGCGCGATGCGGCGGAGTGCCGGCGCCAGCAGGCTCATCGCGATGATCGTGCCGGTGAAACGCGTGTCCCTTGCGCGGGCTCCCGCAATGCCGCGGGGCGCCTCCCGTAGGACGGCGGCCGCCATCGCCGTGCCTGCGAAGGATGGATGCGCAGGCCGAAAGGCTCTCAGTGCAGGCGCTGCGACGCGGCGGAATGCGTTCGCCAGCACGCCGATCGCGAAGATCGTTGTGAGGAAGGACCCGCCCGTCGGGACCCCCGCGATGCGGCGCAGCGCCTCCTTCAGCAGGCAAGTCGCGATGTACGCGTCGCCGATGAGCATTCTGGCGACGCCAGGCGGCTCCTCGCGATTCAGACGGCTTACCCCGCGCCGTCCTGCGTCGAGCGTCATCGAGCGGGACCGTTCGAGGGTTCTTCGGCCACGTCACGCTGGGCCGGGCAATGCCCTGCGATCCTGAACCACGTAGGCCATGATCAGCGCCAATGGGAAAAAGAAGAGGCTGAATATGAAATACCCAAAGAAACTGTGACCCTTGCGACCAGCAACACGAGCTGGCCAGAAAGCGATGGCCACCCAGATCAAGGCAAGGATGATCCATCCAAACGTTGACACAGCGAGAACAGACATCTCGACACTCCCTCTCACGGGCGGCGAAGCCGCCTAGGACACGCAGCCTAGGTCCCAGACCCACGAGCAACATCATCCGGATCGGGTGAAGGCTGTTGCGCAGCCTCACGCTGACACCCCGTCGCGTAGAGGTCAGCCGCGCACACGTTTGACCCGCCGCCCCTGCTCGAGATAGACGCAGTGCTTGCGGCCGGCGGCGGCAAGCACACGACGCCGCACTGGGCCACTGAGGAGCGAAGCGGCCTCGGCCAGCTCAGCGAAACGGTGCTCGTTGATCTCGTCGTCGTCGATCGTGATCGCCTCCAGCTGCTGATCACCGAAGGAGCCGCAGTCGAACAGGAAGCGCACACCGCCGGGACGGCCGGCACGCGGACGCAGGAAGTCGACGCAGACAAGCCGGCCGCGCTCGATCGCGAGGCCGCACTCCTCGAAGGTCTCGCGCCGGCATCCCTGCCAGGGCGACTCGCCGTTCGCCTCGATCTGCCCACCGGGGATCGTCCATCCCGCCTTGTAGCTGGGTTTCAAGATCAGCAGCCTGCCGGTCTTGTCGAAGATCAGCGCGGCCGCCGAGGCGGGGATCCGCGGGATCTCCAAGGACGGGGCATCGGCGGGATCGACCATCACGTGTGGTTCCCTGCCTGGCGGAGCCTAGCTCGTGAGGCCGGAGATGCCGTCGCGCAGAAGAGATACGGCGAGCGCCACAACGAGGATCAGAGCCACCGTTCGCGCGTGCCGCTCGATCCAAACGCGGGCGCCGGCGAGAATCGGCATGGTCCGGTCGGGCGCGAGCAGCAGCATCACTAGCGCGAGGCCGAGGGGGAGCATCGACGCCAGTGCGAAGAGGACCCAATCGAGGACGTACTGGCCCGCCGTGGGATTCAGCTGTGAGATGTCCTTGAGTGCGACGACCATGAACAGGCCCGCGTTCGCGAGCAAGGCGCCGGCGCCGACGATCGTGATCGCTGGGGCCGTGGCGACCTTGCCCATACGCTCGATGTTGCTTGCCATCGCCTCCGGGTTGGCCGGCCGTCGTGCGGCTCGTGCGACATACGCGAGCAGGAGCACCCCGGCGACCACGCCGAACACGGAGACCCAAGTCCTCGGAGTCGACGTAGGAGAGGCGGCGGCGTTACCAAGGACGAGGGCAGCCACGACGCCGACAGCGAGCGTCGCACCGAGACCGCCGATGTAGAACCAGGAGCCGGTGCGCAGCGGACGGTCGCCGAGGACCAGAGCCAGGCTGGAGGAGGCCAGCGTGGCCGGTTCCAGCATCGCGACAAGGCCGACCAGGACGAGCTGGATATCCACCGAGGTCACTCTGCAACCCCGTCCGATCTCCGGCTCGAGCACAGGCGACGCGCTGCGGGAACCTCAGAAGCGTCTGGCACGTCGCCGCGATCGGCGCCGCACGCCCATCACCGACACCGGGCTGAGTGGTCTGCCGACTGGGTCTATGAACAGCGAGCACGGACCGGTAGTGCTGGGCAGCTCGCCGTCTAGCACGGAGACGTTGTATGTCAGGTCCTCGCCGTCCAGGCGTGGGTTCGTGAGCGTGACGACCACATCCTCCGGGTTCTGATCCCCGGCAGCGAGGAACGAGAGGACGGCATTCGGCGGATCGTCGAGGAAGCTGTTCTCGCCGTGCCCCCAGCCGTCGACGAACTGCTCAGCGGTGAGATGCCCGACGATGCGCTCCGGCCGGTCTGAGAACATCAGCGTCGACGGGGCGAGACCATGGAGCGTGATGGCCTCATCGTCGCTGGTCACCTCTTGCGCGCTCTGCACGAAAAGCGCCTCGAACTCGTCAGCGTGCGTTGCCTGCGCTGAGGGCATTTGTCTCTCCTCGCTCTCGGGTCGGGCCGGCAACGATAATTCCGCGACTCCCCCAGCGAATCATCCGATGAGGATGATGCCCACCGAAGGGTCGCTTGGTTGAATCGGGGGATACGACGTGTCGGGGCCCTCGGCGGTGATTAAAGGCCCGTCTCGGCGGCGATCCTGCCCGACTCGACCGCGGCCTGCAGCGCTTTGTAGTCGCGCTCGTTCTGGTCGGCGTACGCATGGGAAAACTCGACGATCGCACGGTCGAAGCTCGCGCCTTTGCCGAGATAGGAGGCGATCGCGATCGGGTCGCCACTGCGGGCGTGCGCGCGCGCGAGCGTCCAGCCACAGAGGCCGCCGTATTTGGCCATGCCCTTCGGGACCATCTGCTCGATCTCCGCCGAGCCCTTCCAATCGCGCAGCTGGCGACCGTAGAAGTCTCGCGCCTTCTCGTCGAGGCCGGCATCGACGTGCAGCCAGCCGAGAAAGATGTCGCTGCTGGCCTGCATCAATCGCTGCCCGGTGACCACTCGCTCACCGTGATTCTCGTATTCGCTCTCCGCCACGAACTTCTCGAGCACCGACGCCTCGGCCTCCTTCATCTGCAGGAACAGTGGATCCTCGCCGTCCCGGCCGAGCATCAGCGCGATCCAGGCGCGCGTGCCGACGCTTCCGACGCCGACGACTTTGCGCGCGAAGTCGACGAGGCGGTAGCGCTCAAGGAGGATGCGGCGGTCGTGCTGCAGCGAGTGACGGTAGGTGCTGACGAGCTCGTGCAGCGAGTCGAAGATTTCATCCCGTTCTCTGCCCACCGCGAGGTCGTCGATCGGCACTATCAGAGGCGGATCGGCCACGATGCGACGCTCGCCGTCGACGACGCGCGTCAGCTTCGAGAAGGCAGACATGCTGTCGCGTGTGCGCGCCTTCGCCAGGGCCTTGTCGGTCCGCTTGGCCATCTTGGGCGTCAACTGCGAGCCCAGTTCCTTCAACGCGGTCTCAATGTCCATGTGGGCGTACCAGACGTCGAGGTCCTTCATCGCCGCGAACGCGGCCATTGACGTTCGGTACGCCTCGACGGTTTCCAGCACGACCTGATCCTGGTCCTTGACGGGAAAACCGTTGTCGCGCGCGCCGATCAGCATGCTCGCGGCCAGGCGCTTGACATCCCACTCCCATGGACCAGGCAGCGTCTCGTCGAAGTCGTTGAGGTCGAACACAAGCTGCCTCTCGGGCGACGCGAAGACGCCGAAGTTCGACAGGTGCGCGTCGCCGCAGCATTGGACCGTGAGGCCCGAGCGCGGCGTGTTCGCCAGGTCGCTCGCCATGATCAGCGCCGCGCCCCGATAGAAGGTGAACGCCGAAACCAGCATCCGCCCGTAGCGGATCGGCACGAGCTCGGGCACGCGCGTCTTCGCCTGGCGCTCGAGCAGCTTGACGGGATCGGGCCGGCGGGGTTGCGGCTCGAACGCGGCGTGGCTGGAGCGCGGCACTTCGGCCCTCGCCGATTTCCCACGAGCCACCCGCTCCGCCACCGACAGGTGTGGAGCTCCCCTCGCTGCTTCGGTTGCCGCCTCCATAGCGGTCGCCATGCGCCCACCATAGTCCCGAACGCCGTCGAGGGCCAGCCTGCGGGCATGAGCATTCGCTACGGTGCGTGCATGCCTCTGTGAGCGCCGCGATCCCTAGGGCGAGGGGGACCGCGACATCGCCACCCAGCCGGCAAGCGCCTCGTGCATCTCCTCCACGCCGACGATCGGTCCCGACGGCTCGCTCCAGCCGGCGGGCACGAGCGCGAAGGGCCTCGTCTGCGGACCGCCGAGACCACCATGTGAGCCCATGAACTCCTCGAACGGTGCGACCTCTTCCGTGCCCGGGTCGTAGATGCTGTTCACCAGGATGTCGGGGCAGTGAGGGAAACGGTCGTGGCGGCGCAGATGCTCCGCGGCGGTCGGGTCGAAATCGGCGAGCGGGTCCTCACCTTCGACGGCGTCATCGGCCAGGCGCCGCTGACCTGCTGCGCCGATCGCGAGCGCTCCGTCGGCGCGCGAGCGAACCATCACGAACCCGATTCCTGGATGCGCGCTCAGCGCCGGGATCAGGCGCGGGTGCGCCCGAGCGATCTGCTCGAGCGTTAGCCGCCCGTCGCTGAGCGGGAGGTAGATCAGCCCGAGGTTCCCAGAGACGAGCACCACCGCCTCTCGCCCTGCCGAGCTCGCAGGAGCGCTGCGCTCCGCCAGCGCCTCGCGGTTCGGCCCTAGCGCCACCGTGCCCTCGACGGATCTGCTCCGAGTCGCACGCGCGAGCGCCCGCCCCGCGACGCCGGGCTCCTGGCGCGCGTCCGCGAGCACCGCTCCAACGTCACCCCAGGCCTCGTCGACCGCGGCGGGGGCGTGCACGTCGCCGCCGGCGAGCGCCCCGCGTACGACGTCCTCGAGCGTCTCCCCGTAGCGCTGGCGGAACGGCGCGCCCTGCGTCTGACCGTGGTCGGAGAGCACCACGAGGTGGTAGGGGCGGGGCGCTTGTGCGGCGGCTCGCTCCAGTCGTGCCAGCTGGCGGTCGTGCCGGCGCAGGACCACGAGCGCGTCGGGCTCGCGGATTCCGGAGTGGTGCGCGACCTCGTCGTAGCCGACGAAGGTCGCATAGCTGACGGGCACCCCCTCGACGATGTCGGCCATCAGCATCGCCGTGTTGAGGTCGCGCATGACGACGGTGATCGAAGCGCGGATCAGCGGGTACAGGCCTCCGCGATCGACGTGCTGAGCGCCGCTGCGGCGCTGGCGGATCGCCGCCCAGCGCTCATGCGCGATGTCGGCCAGCGAGAGCCAGATCGTCCGCATGAAGCCATACGGATCGGAGAAGTAGGCGAAGAAGTCCGCGGCCCTCGAGCGGGTGCGGTCGCGGATCATGCTCATCGTCGCGGTGCAGCGGGGCGCGTCGCCGGAGAACATGTTTCCGCGGCTCGTTCCACCGTCGGCCAAGAGCCCCCGGCCCGTCGATCGCCGCCGCTCAATCTCGGCGGCGTCGGCGGGGTGGTTGGAGACGAGCGTGCGGCCCGACTCCTTCTCATACCAGCGGAAGGCCGGCATGTCCCAGTTGCTCCCCAGCAGCAGGCCCGCCTGGCTCGCTCCCGTCTGGCTCGAGAGGTCGCACTCCCAGCCGATGATCTGGTGCGTTCCCTTCGAGAGCCAGCGTGCGATCGTCGGGACGTGGCCGTCGCGCACGGCCTCGCGCAGGACCGCCTCGCCCAGCCCGTCGATCTCGAACAGGATCACCCCGGGGACATCCGTCCGATTGAGCCCCCGTGCGCGTCGTACCCGTCGCCGCACCACCCGCAGGTGGCGGGCGTCGCCCCCGACGTCGAGCAGCGACACGGTCATCGTCGACGCGAGAGCGAGCGCGAACGCAATAGCGATGTCGGTTCCGAAGGGGGGAAGCTCGCCTTCGACCACGTAGAACGCGAGCGCCACTCCGAGGGCGCTGAGCACGAGCGAGCCGAGGCCAAAGCTCAGAATCGTGAGCGGGAGGGCCACGCGCGTGAGGGCGGGCCAGAGGATCGCGTTGATCAGCGCGAGCGCAAGCGCGATCACCACCGCGGTGGCGAATGAAAGCCTTTCGACCCCCGGCAGGATCGCCGTCAGCCCGATGAGCAACAGCCCCTCGAGCGCGAGCAGCACGAGCGTCCGCGCCACGACGCCGACGATCATGCGCGTGATGCCTCGCCGGCTATGCGCGTCCATCGCCGGCCTGTCCGGTTGCTACCTTCACACGAATGGTCCACGACGGGGGCACGTCAACGGACCGTATCGTCTTCATTGGCCATTCGACCGTCGTGATTGAGCTCGACGGTATTCGCCTATTGACCGACCCACTGCTTCGCCGTGGCGTCGCGCACCTGCGCCGCCAGACCGAGCCCGCGGACAGGGCGCTGGCGAGCTCCGCCGACGCGGTGCTGATCTCACACGTGCACCGCGATCACCTCGACATCGCCTCGCTCCGACTCCTCGGTAGGGATACGCCGGTCCTCGTCCCCGCCGGCGCCGCCGCCTGGCTGCGCCGCCGCGGCTTTGAGAACGTGACAGAGCTGGGCGTTGGCGACCGCGCGGACGTCGGCAACCTGATCGTCACCGCCGTGCACGCTCGTCACGACGGAAGCCGTCACCCCGGCGGCCTTCGCGCCGAGACGGTCGGCTATGTCGTGCGGGGCCCGCGCACGATCTACTTTGCCGGTGATACGGAGGTCTTCGAGCAGATGTCAGAGCTCTCGCCGGAGCTCGACGTGGCCCTGCTACCGGTCGCTGGATGGGGGTCACGGCTCGGCAAAGGCCACATGGATCCACTAGATGCGGCCCGCGCCGTGAGTCTGTTGAACCCTCGTCTCGCGATACCCATTCATTGGGGAACGCTGTTGCCGGTCGGCGTCGCATGGCGCCGCCGGGCACGTCTACGGGACCCCCCTCATCTGTTCGCGCGCCGCGTCGCGAGCATCACTCCGAGCACCGAGGTCCGCATCCTCGCGCCCGGAGAGCAGACGTTGCTCTGACCGCACCGGTTTGACGATTTCATCCCCTGCGGATGATGTGCATCGCGCCGTTTGATGGTGAGCTTAGAGCCGCAAATCAGGCCGGCCTGACCGAAAGGACGAAAAATGCCAGGACTACTTCGAATGGGCGCGCGCACCGCGGTCGTAGCGGGCACTGCTACGGCCGTCTCCGGTCGCGTGGGCCGTCGCCAGCAAAACCGCTGGGCGCAGCAGGAACAGGCGCCCGAACAGCCACCTTCGCAGGCAGCGCCGCCGCCGGCCGCGGGCGAGGACCGCGTCCAGCAACTCAAGGATCTGGCGGCACTCAAGGAGCAGGGCGTGCTGACAGAAGCGGAGTTCGAGGCCGAGAAGGCCCGGATTCTCGCGAGCTGAAGAAACTGCCGGTGCCCTTGCGCGAGCTCGTGACGCCCATCCTCGCCAATCATCCGATCCGGGTGATGACCGTGACGGCGCGCTGTACGAGGCTTGCTCGCGACTTGGATCGGAGACTGCTCGCTCGCCGGGCATCGTCTCATTGGTGAAAACGAGAAGAAAGGGTCCACATGGCAACGCTTGTTGCGATCGGCTACCCGGACGAAACGACGGCCGAGAGGGCGAGGCAGACCGTTCAAGCTCTCGAGGCCGACTTGATCATCGAGGCCGACCAGGTCGCGGCGATCTCGCGAGACGCCGCGGGGAAGTACCACGTGACGACGACGCACGGAGGCGCGTCTGGCGCCGGCGGCGCCGTCTGGGGAGGATTCTGGGGCCTGCTGTTCGGGCTGCTGTTCTTCATTCCGTTCGCCGGCTGGGCGATCGGCGCGGGTTTCGGGGCGCTCTTCGGGCACCTCGGGAAAAACGCGATCGACGACGCATTCCAAAAACAGGTGCGCGACTACGTCAAGCCGGGCACCTCGGCACTCTTCATGATCATCGAGAAAGCCACGCCCGACAAGGCGATTGCGGCCCTTGACCAGTACGGAGGCACCGTCATCAAGACATCGCTCTCCGATGAAGACACGGCGAAGCTGCAGGAGGCACTGAAGCCGAAGGAGCCCGCCACGGCGGCCGTCTAGGAAAGGAGATAGCGATGAATGCGCATGAAGAGGAGCTGGGGCCGATCGACATCGTCGTGATCGCCTATCCGGCTGACGCGCCGATGACGGGCGAAGCGGTTCCGCTTTTCATGGATCTGATCGAGCGCGGGATCGTCCGCGTGCTGGACGTGATGTTCGTGACGAAGAACGCCGATGGGACGTTCTCCGGGTTCGACGCGACCGACCTCGACGAGGACAGCGTGGGGGACTTCAGCGCCTTTTCGGGCGCTTCCTCCGGGCTACTCGGCGACGAGGACCTGCAGACGGCCGCGGCGGCGATCGAGCCTGGATCCGCGGCGGTGATGATCGTGTACGAGAACCGCTGGGCGGCACCCTTCGCCGCGGCAGTTCGCCGCAACGGAGGAGTGATGGTGGCCAGCGAGCGCATCCCCGCGCAGGACCTGCTCGACGCGCTTGACGCCGCCGAGGCAGCCGCCTGACGCGAGCGCCGGGCCAGCAGGACAAATTGGAGGACAGGACGGCGGCGAGGCAGGACGCTACTTGACCGGCCATCGCCGCGGCGCGGCGATGGAGCTGACCAGTGGCCGAGGGCCCCTCGGCGTCTGAGGTCGGCAAGGAGATCGGCGAGCACCAAGCGGATGGCCCCTCTCTCTGAGGCGTGCGTCCGTCCTGTTAGCCTGGCGCGGTGGCGGCACCGACGGAGCGCAAGGCGAGCGCGGCTGGCTTCGTTCTCCTAACGCTGTGCGCCGGCCAGTTCCTGATGATGCTCGACAGTTCCGTGATGAACGTGTCGATCGCGACGGTCGCACAGGACGTCGACACGACCGTGACGGGGATCCAGACGGCGATCACGCTGTACACGCTGGTGATGGCGTCGTTCATGATCACCGGCGGGAAGATCGGCCAGATCATCGGCCGCAAGCGCGCATTCGCAATCGGATGCATCATCTATGGCTCAGGGTCGCTTGTCACTGCCATCTCGCCGAGCCTCGGCGTGCTCCTGCTCGGTTGGTCCTGCCTCGAGGGCATCGGCGCCGCGCTGATCTTGCCCGCGATCGTCGCGCTCGTAGCATCCAACTTCGGGCGCGACGAGCGACCGCGCGCATATGGGCTCGTAGCGGCGGCCGCCGCGATTGCGATAGCCGTCGGCCCGATCGTAGGCGGCCTGTTTACCACCTACCTCTCATGGCGCTACGTGTTCGTGGGCGAGGTGCTGATGGTGTTCGCGATCCTGGCCCTCACGCGCCGGATGGCCGACGGCCCGCGCGACACCGGAATGCGGCTCGATCTGGCCGGGACTGCGTTGTCGGCGCTCGGCCTCGGGCTGATCGTGTTTGGGATCCTGCGCTCGGGAGCCTGGGGATTTGTCAAAGCCAAGCCGGGAGCCCCCGAATGGCTCGGTCTGTCGCCAGCGATCTGGCTCATGCTCGGCGGTGGGGTCGTCGTGTGGCTGTTCGTGGAGTGGGAGAAGCGACGGCTTGCCCGGGGCTTCGAGCCGCTCCTCGACCCGGCGATCATGCGCATCTCCGCGCTGCGGGGCGGGCTGACCTCGTTCTTCTTCCAGTACTTCCTTCAGGCCGGCCTCTTCTTCGCCGTGCCACTGTTCCTCTCGGTCGCGCTCGGGCTCTCGGCGATCGAAACCGGCGTGCGGATCCTGCCACTCTCGATCGCGCTTATCCTGGCGGCCGCGGGCATCCCCAGGTTCTTCCCCGACGCTTCACCACGGCGGGTCGTCCAGCTCGGCTTCGTCGCGCTCTTCGCCGGTCTGCTGGTCATGGTCGGCGCGCTCGATGCAGGCGCGGGACCGGAGATAGTGACTTGGCCCATGCTGCTCGCCGGTCTCGGCGTCGGGGCGCTGGCTTCACAGCTCGGGAGCGTCACCGTCTCTTCCGTTCCCGATGAGCAGACCGGTGAGGTGGGCGGGCTCCAGAACACGATCACCAACCTCGGCGCCTCGATCGGAACGGCGTTGACGGGCGCGATCCTGATAGCTGCCCTGAGCACGTCGTTCCTGAGCGGCGTTCAGCAGAATCCGGCGGTACCCAACGAGGTCAAATCCAAGGCCACGACGATGCTGGCGGGCGGTGTTCCCTTCGTCTCGGACGCGCAGCTGAAAAGCGCGCTCGACCAGGCCGGGGTGGCCCCTCAGGCTTCGGACGCCATCGTCGAAGAAAACGCGAGCGCGCGACTCACGGCGCTGCGCTCGGCGCTGTCGGTGCTGGCCATCGTGGCCCTGGTAGCACTACTGTTCAGTCGCCGGATCACGACCCAGCAGCCTGCTTCAGAGGGAGTGATGTGATTGGAGCCGGGCCGATCCTCGGTGACCACCGCGCAGGAGTCCGCCCGGAAGGCTGGCGCAGCTACGGCAGAGATCAGCGGTGTCTCGCTTGACATGCACGCACGAGGCCCGAAAGAGGTGCGACTCACCCCATACACGCAGGCCGACATCCTTGCCGGCCGGCCCGCAGCCCACCAGTCTTGCTGAACACGGTGATCGTCTGGCTGACTGAGGTCGGCGCGTAGCGTGAGTGATGCCTGAGAGCCATGAACCCCCGGAGCGCGACCCCTACGGCGACGTTCCGCCGGCCGGGCCGAACGGCCCCAGCGGGCCGGTGCCGCCGCCGGGAGGCCAACCGCCGGATGCCGGCCCTCCCGAGCCGCAACAGCGAAGGGGGGCCAGCACCCTCGCGCTCGTCGGTGCCGCATTGCTCGCAATTGTCGCGATCGTGGTGATCGTTCTGCTGGTCTCCGAAAAAAGCTCCAAAAATAGCCCGACGATCAGCAACCAGTCGCTCAGCGTCGGGCATACGACGAGCGTGAAGACGACGATAACCCAACAGACGACCACGGCGCCGACGCAGACGACGACCGTGACCGCGCCGACGAAAACCGTCACCGCACCGAGCGCACCTACGACTCCTGCCACGACCGGCTCGCCTAACACGACGGCGACGACGCCGACGACCGCAGTGCCGTAAGCGATTCACCCCGATCGGGTGATGCGCGATCGACTGGGCGAGCAAGACAATGCGCCCAACGACCCGCACACGAATCGAAGGGGCGCAGAACACCATGAGCACAGCGATCGAGGCTGACACGCGCACGACCGGGAAGGATCCTGCTTCTGGCGCGGTCCAGGCTGCCGACCGGCTGGTCATCTTCGGAATCACAGGGGACCTGGCGAAGGTCATGACCTTCCATTCGCTGTACCGGCTCGAGCTGCGGCGCCTGCTGGACTGCCCGATCGTCGGCGTGGCCGGTGACGACTGGACGGTCGAGGACCTGCGCAAGCGCGCGCGCACATCGATCGAGGCCTGCGGGGAGACCATCGACGAGGAGGCGTTCGAGCGGTTCGCGAAGCGGCTTTCGTTCCTCTCGGGCGACTTTTCGGACGGCGCGACGTACGAGCAGCTCGCGGCGGCCATCGGCGACGCGCACAGCCCGGTTTTCTACCTCGAGATCCCACCATCCCTTTTCGGGATGGTCATCAAGGGGCTGGCCGAAGCCGGCCTCACGCATGACGCGCGCGTCGTCGTCGAGAAGCCGTTCGGGCATGACGCCGCCTCCGCCCGTGCTCTCAACGACGAAATTCATACCTACCTCGACGAGTCGCAGCTTTATCGGATCGACCACTTCCTCGGCAAGATGGGCACCGACGAGCTGCTGTATCTCCGCTTCGGCAACACGATGGTGGAGCCGATCTGGAACCGCAACCACATCGCCTGCGTCCAGATCACGATGGCCGAGAGCTTCGGAGTCGAGGACCGAGGTCACTTCTATGATCCGGTCGGCGCGCTTCGCGATGTGGTCGTCAACCACATCATGCAGTTGGTGGCGGTCGCGGCAATGGAGGCCCCGGCGGGCAACGATGCGAAGACGCTCAAGGACGCGAAGTACGCGCTCTTCCGTTCGATAGAAACCGCAGATCCGGCTCACTACGTCCGCGGGCAGTACGAGGGCTACCGCGACATCGATGGGGTGGCGAAGGACTCTCAGACCGAGACATATGCGGCCATGCGACTGGAGATCGACACCTGGCGCTGGGCTGGCGTCCCGTGGTTCATCCGCACGGGCAAGTGTCTGCCGGTCACGCAGACCGAGCTGCGTGCAGTGTTCCGCGCGCCTCCGAGCCTGCGCTTCATGGAGCCCGGCCATCGCCGCCCGGAGCCGAACCAGTTCGTCGTCAAGCTCGACCCGTCCACCGGCACGAGGCTGATCCTCGACGCTCACCGGGCCGACAAGTCGGGCCCTCAGGCGATCACACTCGACATGGAGTTCGGGGAGGAGGGCGGCGAGGCGCCTACCCCATATGAGGTGCTGCTGCTCGACGCGATGCGCGGTGACAGCGCACGCTTCACGCGGCAGGACAGCATCGAAGAGACGTGGCGGATAATGCAGCCCCTGCTCGACACCCCTCCGCCGGTCCACGCGTACGCGCCGGGCTCGTGGGGCCCGCCCGTCGCGGACGAGCTGCTCGGCAGACACAGCACGTGGCACGGACCGTGGCTGCCGTCATGAGAAACCGGTCAACGAGGAAGGTGGGTGTCAAGTGAGCGCGGTCAAGCCAAAGAAGGCCGGAACAGCCAAGGCTTCCGCGGACGCAGTCAACGGTGCTGCGGGCGCGCGTGCGGCCTCGGGCACGGCCCCGCAAAGTGCAGCCGCGCCATCGCCGTTCCCGCCAATCGCCGATTACGGATTTCTGTCTAACTGCCATACGGGCGCACTCGTGGCGCTTGACGGCGCGATCGACTGGTTGTGCGTGCCGCGTTTTGACTCACCGAGCGTGTTCGGGACACTGCTTGACCGCGAGGCGGGCGCCTTCCGATTCGCACCCTTCGGCATCAACGTGCCGACGGCTCGCGCCTATGAGCCCGGGACCAACAGCCTGATGACCACGTGGAGGACGGGGAAGGGCTGGGGGGTAGTGCGCGACTGCCTCACCCTAGGACCACGCCGTCACGAGGATCTCGTCACGCCGCACACCCGCCCCCCAACCGACGACGACGCCGAGCACCTCCTCGTGCGTGTCGCGCTGTGCCTGGAGGGCGAGCTCGAGATCGAGCTGGTATGCGAACCGGTATTCGACTACGGGAGGGTCCCAGCCCAATGGGTGATCGCCGACGACGGCCACCGGGCCGACGCGAGCGCCGGCGACCTGACACTCAGGCTCCAGACGGACATGGCTGTCGGTCTCGAGGGCGACTGGGTAAGGGCTCGCCACGTACTCCGGCAGGGCGAGCAGATCTTCTGCGCGCTCAGCTGGGCGGAGGAGCTCGCCGCTCCCGAAGACATCGACGAGGCGAACGCGCGGCTTGCCGCGACCGCCCATTTCTGGCGCGGCTGGCTGGACGGCGCACGCATACCCGACCACCGCTGGCGCGACCCGATCCAGCGCTCTGCCCTGGCGATCAAGGGGCTCACTTACATGCCGACCGGCGCCACCGTCGCCGCGCTGACGACCTCCCTGCCCGAGACTCCTGGCGGTGAGCGCAACTGGGACTACCGCTACACGTGGCTGCGCGACTCGACGTTCACGCTGCAGGCGCTGCACTTCCTCAACCTCGACTGGGAGGCCGAGGAGTTCATGCAGTTCATCGCGGACCTGGAGTGCAACCAGGATGGGGCGCTGCAGATCATGTACGGGATCGACGGCCGGCGCGACCTCACCGAGTCCACACGTGACGATCTCTCCGGCTACGCGGGAGCGAGCCCGGTGCGGATCGGCAACGGTGCGTTTGACCAGCGCCAGAACGACGTCTTCGGTGCCGCGCTCGACTCGATCCTGCTGCATACGCGCCGAAGCGAACGTCTTCCGCGGCGGCTGTGGCCGCTCGTCCAGTCGCAGGCCGAATGTGCGACCCGCGTCTGGCGCGAACCCGACCAGGGCATCTGGGAGGCGCGGGGCAAGCCGCAGCATTATGTCTCCTCCAAGCTCATGTGTTGGGTGGCGATGGACCGCGCCGCGAAGCTCGCGGCGATGAGGGGCGATGCGGGCCTCGAGGCGACGTGGCACCCAATCGCCGACGAGATCAAGGACGACATCCTCAGCCATGGGCTCAGCGATCGAGGGGTCCTGCGTCAGCACTACAACACCGACGCGCTGGATGCCTCAAACCTGCTGGCGGCGATCTTCGGCTTCCTGCCGGGGGATGATGAGCGCCTGCGCGACAGCGTGCTCGCGATCGCCGATGACCTCACTGAGGACGGCTTCGTTCTGCGCTATCGCACCAATGAGACGGACGATGGGATGTCCGGCAAGGAGGGGAGCTTCCTGATCTGCTCCTTCTGGCTGGTCTCCGGGCTCGCGATCGTAGGCGAGCAGCAGCGCGCACGCGACCTGATGGAAAAGCTGTTAAGCGTGGCCTCGCCGCTCGGGCTGTACGCCGAGGAGTTCGACACGAGCACAGGCAGGCACCTCGGCAACTTCCCGCAGGCGTTCTCCCACCTCGCGTTGATCGAGGCCGCCGGACGCATCATTATCACGGAGCGCATCGCCGAGATCTCATGATGAGCTCCTACGACGTGATCGTCATCGGCAGCGGCGCCGGGGGTGGCACGCTCGTCCATCGTCTGGCACCGTCCGGTAAGCGGGTCCTTCTGCTCGAGCGCGGCGACTGGCTGCCGCGCGAGCCGCAGAACTGGCTCGCACAGGACGTGTTCGTCGACGGTCGCTACATGTCCGCTGAGACTTGGTACGACGAGAAGGACAAGCCCTTCCAGCCGCAGGTGCACTATTTCGTCGGCGGCGCCACGAAGCTCTACGGCGCGGCGCTCTATCGCCTGCGCGAGCGGGATTTCGGAGAGCTACGACACCACGAGGGCATTTCGCCCGCCTGGCCCATCGACTACGCGGAGATGGAGCCCTACTACACCCAGGCCGAGCAGCTCTATCAGGTGCATGGAGCCCGCGGAGAGGACCCGAGCGAACCGCCCGCGAGCGCGCCCTATCCCTTCCCGGCGGTGTCCCACGAGCCGCGCATCCAGCAGCTTTCAGAAGACCTCACCGCAGAGGGCCACCACCCGTTCCACGCCCCCTGCGGGATCCTGCTCAACGAGGCAAACATGGCATACAGCACATGTGTGCGCTGTCCCGACTGCGACGGCTTTCCCTGCTTGGTCCACGCCAAGGCAGACGCGGAGCTGATCGCCGTGCGGCCGGCTGTCGAGTACAACAACGTGACGCTGCTGCGAAACGCCCGCGCCGTGGCGCTGCGCACGAACGACAGCGGCACGACTGTCACTGAGGTGATCGTGGAGCGCGACGGCGAGCGCGAGAGCTTCAGCGCCGACATCGTCGTCGTCTCTTGCGGGGCGGCCAACTCCGCCAAGCTGCTGCTCGCCTCGGCGAGCGAGCGGCATCCGAACGGCCTCGCCAACAGATCCGACCAGCTAGGGCGCAACTACATGTTCCACAACAGCGTCGCGGTGCTGGCGCTGTCGAAGGAGCCCAACCCGACCGTGTTTCAGAAGACGCTGGGGCTGAACGACTTCTACTTCGAGGGTCCAGACTTCGACTATCCGCTCGGCAACATCCAGATGGTCGGCAAGTCCCAGGCACCGATGTTCCACGGCGAGAAGCCGTTGGAGACGAAGTTCGCGCCGAAATGGAGCCTCGAGGACATCGCACTGCATGCGGTGGACTTCTGGCTCTCGACCGAGGACCTGCCGGTGGCCGAGAACCGCGTGACGCTGAACCGCGCAGGCGAGGTGAAGCTGACCTACACGGCGACGAACGCCGAGCCGCGAAAGCGGCTTTATCACCAGCTCCGCTCGATGCTTGGGGGGCTCGGGATGCACGACGAGCACGCCAGCCGGCATGCCTATCTCCAGAACCCGATTCCGGTAGCGGGGGTGGCCCATCAGGCCGGGACGTGCCGTTTCGGCATAGATCCTCAGACGTCGGTGCTCGACGCCGATTGCAAGGCGCACGAGCTCGACAACCTCTACGTCGTCGACACGAGCTTCTTCCCGAGCATCGGCGCGGTGAACCCGGCACTGACAGCGATGGCCAACGGGCTTCGCGTGGGCGACCACCTGCTCGAACGGCTCGGTGCGAGACACACCGCGCGAGAGGCCGCAGGTGCCCCCTGACGCGAACGGCAGGCGCCGCCGCCGCGTCGTCGTCGTGGGCGGGGGATTCGGCGGCCTTGCGGCGGCCCGAAAGCTGCGGCGCGCCGACGTCGATGTGACGCTTGTCGACCGCATGAACCATCACCTCTTTCAGCCGCTGCTGTACCAGGCGGCCGCGGGCGGCCTCTCTACGAGCGATTGTGCCTCGCCGATCCGCCCTTCCCTGAAACGAGGGCCCAACGTCACGGTCCTGATGGCCGAGGCGACCGACCTCGATCCCGAGCGACGACAGCTCGTACTCGATCGGGGCGAGCGGCTCGAGTACGACAGCCTGATCGTCGCGTGCGGGGCACAGACGTCCTACTTCGGTCGCGACGAGTGGGCAGATATCACGTGCGGCGTGAAGACCCTCGCCGACGGGGTGGCGTTGCGCGAGCGATTCTTCGGAGCACTCGAGGAGGCAGAGCGCACCGATGATGAGGCGGCTCGCAACGAGTGGATGACATTCGTCGTCGTGGGCGGCGGTCCCACCGGCGTCGAGGTGGCTGGCCAGCTCGCGATCACCGCGAAAGCCAAGAAGCGCGACTTCCGGCGGATCGAACCGCAGCGGGCACGGGTGATTCTTCTCGATGCCGGCGACCGCCTGGTTGCCGCATTCAGCGAGAGGCTCTCTCGCAAGGTCGCACGCTACCTCGACGAGCTCGGCGTGACCGTACGCGAGGGAGCCCGCGCGACCGCGATCGACGAGCAGGGGGTGACGATCGATCTCGGCGGGGCGAGCGAGCGAATCGACTCGCGGACGGTGATCTGGGCCGCGGGGGTGCGCGCGGTCCCGTTCACCGACGCTGTGGCACACGCGACAGGAGCCGAGGCGGACCGAGGCGGCAGGATCAAGGTCAACGCGGACCTCTCCGTTCCGGGGCACCCGGAGATTTCAGTGATCGGTGACGTCGCCTGCCTGGAAGGGCCCGGCGGCAGACCGCTGCCGGGTCTGGCGACGGTCGCGATACAGCAGGCTCGGCACGTGGCCCACTCGATCCGCGCGGGAGCGCCGGGGGCCTCCACGCCGTTCCGCTACCTCGACAAGGGGGCGCTGGCGGTCGTTGGACGGGGAAAGGCGATCTGCGAAATCCGTGGCGTGCAACTGTCGGGCCGCCCGGCGTTCCTGATGTATCTGAGCGTCCACCTCTACTACCTCGGCGGCGCTCCCGGCCGCCGCCTGGAGGTGCTGCTCAGGTGGGTTGGCGCGCGCTTCGGTGAGCGCCAGAGCGCGTTGATCGAGGGAGAGCTCCCGCAGCCGACGCGCAGCACCGTGGGTTTGCACGCCGACGGGTGAGAGCGAGGTGGTTCGCTTCGCGATGGCGATCCTGGTGGCGCGCGCGACGTGAGGGCCGTCGACTCCAGACTGGCCGTTCATGCCCGGGCGACGCGGACGTTCTTGCGCATCTCAGTCGTACTTGCTGTGCTCGGGGCACTACTGATCGTCTACCAGGCGTGGCTGCTCGCCGACGTCGTCACAGGCGCCTTCCTCGCAGGCAGGGGACTGGCACAGATGCGCACGCCGCTCGTGATACTGCTCGCGGTTGTAGGTGCACGCGCGACGGTCGCCTGGGGCGCTGAGCTCGCCGCCGGTCGCTGCTCCGCCCGCGCCAAGTCACAGCTACGGGCCGCCCTGCTCGAGCGGGTCGCGACTCTCGGGCCCGATGGGTCAACTGACTTGAGAACGGGCAAGCTCGCGATCCTCGCGAGCCGCGGGATAGACGCGCTCGACGGCTACTTCTCGCTCTACCTGCCACAGGTCTTCCTGGCTGTGATCGTGCCGCTCGTGCTGCTGGCGGTGCTGCTCTGGCAAGACTGGCTATCGGCGGCGATCATCGCCGTCACGATCCCGCTGATTCCGCTGTTCATGGCGCTCGTCGGGGCAAGCACGCGCGAGCGCACGCAGAGCGAGATGCGCACGCTGGAGAGCCTCGCCGGGCACTTCCTCGATGTCGTGGCCGGGCTGCCGACGCTCAAGATCTTTGGGCGCGCGAAGGCCCAGGCTGCGGTGATTGGCGAGGTCAGTGATCGCTACCGCCGAACCGCGATCTCGACTCTGCGGATCAGCTTTCTCTCGTCGCTGATCCTGGAACTGCTTGCGACGATCTCGGTGGCGTTGGTGGCGGTGGCGATCGGCCTGCGGCTGATGAACGGGCAGCTCGGCCTACGCACGGGCCTGTTCGTGCTCGTGCTCGCGCCCGAGGCCTATCTGCCGCTCCGACGATTGGGGGCGAACTACCATGCCAGCGCCGAGGGCCTTGCCGCGGCGGAGGAGGTGTTCGAGGTGCTCGAGCAGTCTCGCGCGGCTGGGACCCGCACGAACTTTCCCGATCCGGCGCTCGCGAATCTCGTGGTCGATGGACTCCGGGTGTCCTATCCAGGACGCCTCGAGCCGGCGCTCGATGGGGTTTCGCTGACGCTCGAAGCGGGGGAGGTACTTGCCCTCGCGGGTCCCAGCGGGTGCGGCAAGTCGACCCTTCTGAGCGTGCTGCTGGGCCTCGTTGTCCCCGAGCACGGATCGATCCGCGTCGGCGGCGTCGAGCTGCATGACCTCGATCCCGACGCGTGGCGCGCGAAGCTTGCGTGGGTGCCGCAGCGACCGCACCTGTTCGGTGTCTCGATAGGCGAGAACGTACGCCTCGGCCGCCGTGAGGCGTCGAGGAGGGAGGTCTGGGAAGCTCTCGCGGCCGCCGGGCTCGCCGAGGTCGTCGCCGGGCTGCCGGGTGGCATTGAGACGGTGCTCGGCGAGCGAGGCGCCGGGCTCTCCGCCGGGGAGCGGCAACGGCTCGCGCTGGCCCGCGCGTTCCTTCGCGATTCGCCCCTGCTGCTACTAGATGAGCCGACCGCCAACCTGGATGGCGAGACCGAGGAGGGCGTCCTGCGGACCGTGCGGCGCCTGTCCCGAGGCCGCACGGTGTTGCTGGTCGCACACCGTCCCGCCCTGCTCGCGCTCGCCGACCGCGTGGTTGAGCTGCCGATGCTCGAGGTCCCGGCGTGAGCACCGAGGCTTCACGGCAGCCTCAAACCGGAGTCGAGCAGGACGCCGGTCCGAGGGCTCCGCTGATGAGAACGCTTGGGTTTGCGCGCCCGGCTGCGGGCAGGCTGATCCTCGCCACGTTGCTCGGCGCCTGCTCCAGCGGTGCATCGATCGGACTGATCGCAACCTCGGCATGGCTCATCTCACGCTCCGCACAGAGGCCCCCGGAGTCCGCCGTCGCAATTGCCATCGTCGGCGTGCAGTTCTTCGCGCTCTCGCGAGGCCTGTTTCGCTACGCAGAACGACTGGCCGGACATGACGCCGCCTTCAGGGTGCTTCGCGAGTTGCGCGTAGAGCTCTATCGAAGACTCGAGCGACTTGCCCCACTCGGCCTGCCCGCGTTCCGACGCGGCGATCTCCTCGCACGGCTCGTCCATGACATTGATTGCGTGCAGGATCTGCTGCTGCGCGCGCTGGCGCCCTTTGCGATCGCGCTCATAGTCGGCGCCGCGACAGTCGGGCTGGTTTGGTGGATGCTTCCGGCGGCCGGCGTGATCCTGCTGTGCGCGCTCCTCATCGCTGGTGCTCTGGTGCCGTGCCTGACGGCAGCGCTTGCCAGGCGCGCCGAGGCAGGTCAGGCCGCTGCGCGGGGGGAGCTGACAGCCTCGGTCGTCGACCTCATGGAGGGCGCCCACGAGCTGCTCGTAAACGGCGCCAGCGAGGAGCAGCTGCGGCGCACGATGGCGGCCGACGCGAAGCTCTCGGGCCTCGCTCGCGCGAGCGCGCGCACGACAGGCATCGGTCAAGGCCTGACTGTCCTCCTCTCCGGGCTTGCGATGTGGGGGATCTTGCTCGTCGGCGTCGCCGCCGTTCGAGCAGGGCGACTCGACGGCGTCCTGCTGGCGGGACTTGCCTTGATTCCCCTTGTCGCATTCGAGCTCGTGTCCGGCCTGCCGGCCGCGAGCCAGAGCATGCAGCGCGTCAGGCGCGCGGCCGCCCGCGTGTTCGAGGTGATCGATGCCCAGCCACCGATCCCCGAGCCCGCGAGGCCGTTGGCGATCGGATCCCCGCCGCATACGTTGACCGTTCGAGGTCTCAGAACCGCCTATCTGGGTCAGAGCCGCTGGGCTCTGGATGGGCTGGATCTCGACCTGGGGCCCGGCAGGACCGTGGCCGTTGTTGGCCCGAGCGGCGCCGGCAAGTCGACGCTCGCCGGAGTGCTGATGAGGTTCCTGCCCTACCAGGCAGGGTCGGTCGCACTCGACGGAATCGAGATCGACGGGATCGACGGCGACGAGTACCGCAGGGTCGTGGGGCTGGTCTCGCAGGACCCGCACGTCTTCGACAACACTCTCGAGGAGAACCTCCGCCTGGCCAAGCGCGATGCGTCCTGCGACGAGCTTCGCGGCGTCCTCGAGGCGGTCGGGCTGCTGGAGTGGACAGAGCAGCTTCCCGCCGGCCTCCAGACCCACCTCGGCGATCGAGGAGGGCGCCTATCTGGAGGTCAGCGACAGCGCCTGGCGCTCGCGCGGGCCCTGCTCGCCGACTTTCCCGTGTTGCTGCTCGACGAGCCTGGCGAGCACCTCGACACGCCGACTGCAGACGCGATCATCGCCGACCTGCTCGCCGGCTCGCGCGGGCGGGCGACGCTCCTGATCACACACAGGCTCCTCGGGCTGCAGGACGTCGACGAAGTGCTCGTGCTCGATCACGGTGCGGTAGTCGAGCGGGGCACCCACGCTGAGCTCGTCGGCCTCGGTGGCCGCTACGCCGCTCTTTGGCTGCGCCAACGCGGTTATGCCTGGGGTGCAGCCGGCCCGACGATCGAGGCGCCTTCGGGCCGCGCCGGTGGCGCCGAGACGCGTCCGCGAAAGACGTGGAAGGACCAGGCCTGGTAGGCGAGCACCAGCGGGACGAACAGAACGGCGACGACCGTCATCACCTTCAACGCGTAGGACCCCGAGGCGGAGTTGTTGACGGTGAGGTTGTAGGCGGTGCTCGTGCTCGACAACATCACGGTGGGGTAGAGGTCTATGAAGATCGTTCCCACCGTGGCGGCGATCGCGACCGCCGACGCGGTGAACGCAGCACCGTCGTGTTCGGCTGATATCGCGAGCCGGGCGGCGAAGATCACCGCGATCGCCGCCAGAACCTCGGTGGGTTGGGGCACATCGGAGCCAGAGACGAGGACCCGGGTCCAGACGACCCATCCAACTACGAGCGCGACTGCCGCCCCGCCGATCGGCCGTCCGAGCGTGCGCGCCCGCTCGCGCACGGCGTCGGTGGTCTTGAGCTTCAAGAACGTCGCGCCGTGCAGGAGCGACAGGCCGACGAGCGTCAGCCCAGTCCATACGCCGTACGGCGTGAGCAGGTCGAAGAAGTTGCCCGTGAAGTCATGGCTCGAGTTGATCGGCAGCCCGTTGATGAGGTCGCCGAGTCCGACGCCGAGCAAAAGCGGCGCGAAGAGGCTGCCGAGGGTCGTGCACCAGGTCCACGTCGCTCGCCAGCGCGGCGCGTCGCTTTTGCCTCTGAACTCGAACGACACGCCGCGCGCGATCAAAGCCGCAAGGACGAGCAGGATCGCCAGGTACATCGCGGAGAACATCGTCGCGTACCAGCCGGGGAAGGCGGCGAACATGCTGGCGCCGGCCACGACGAGCCAGACCTCGTTCCCGTCCCACCATGGTCCGATCGTGTTCAGCGCGACGCGTCGCTCGGTCTCGGTTCTGCCGACGAAGGTGTGCAGCATCCCGACGCCGAAGTCGAAGCCCTCCAACACGAAGAATCCGACCCAGAAGATGGCGACGATCACGAACCAGATTGTGTGGAGCTGCATCGGCCTCCTAATAGGTCAGCGCCGGTGCCACGGTCGTTCCCGAGCCGGCCCCAGCGCGGCCGTCGTCTGCCTCGTCCAAGCCTTTGCGCGCATAGCGGAGCATCAGGAAGACGTCCGCCGCGCCGAGCGCGATGTAGATGAGCACGAACGCGATCAGCGAGATCCAGATGTCCGTCGAGCTGACTGCCGGCGAATTCGCGTTGACGGTCTTCATCAGACCCTGCACGATCCAGGGCTGCCGGCCGTTCTCTGTCAAAAGCCAGCCCGCGGTGTTCATCAAAAACGGCGTTACGACGGCGAACAGGCCCACGCGTAGGAACCACTTCGAGCGATCGAGTCTCCCCTTGTGCACGAGCCATACGCCCCAGAGTGCGAGCAGTGCGATCAGCGATCCCAGGTAGGCCATCACGCGCATCGACCAGTACTGGATGAACACGTCTGGCACGTAGTTTCCGGGGCCGTATTTCCTTTGGTCTTCCTTTTGCAGTTGGTTCAGGCCCACGACAGCGCCGTTCCAGGTTCCCGTGGCGAGGAACGACAGCAGGTGAGGTATCTCGACGAACTGCGACGGCGTCTGATCGTTGTTCCCACCGCCGATCTGAAAGACGGAGAACGAGCACGGCTGGCAGTTTTCCCACTGCGCCTCGGCCGCGGCGATCTTCACTGGCTGGTATCTGGTCTCGATCTCGCCCAGCTTGTTGCCCACGAAGATCTGCAACAGGATCACGGGCAGCAGCACGATCACCGACAGTCTCGCCGTGCGCACGAATGCCTCGACTTCACGTTGCTTGCGCAGGTACCACGCGGATACGGCGAGCATCACCAGCGAGCCGGTGACGAGCGAGGCCAGGATCACGTGCACGTAACCCCACAGGAAAGTCGGGTTCGTGAACAGCGCCCAGACGTTGTTGAGCCGGGGAATCCCATTGTGGTCGAGCTGGTAGCCGACCGGGTGCTGCATCCACGAGTTGGCCGCGAGGATGAACAGCGCCGAAAGCATCGAACCGGCCGCGACCAGCCAGATGCAGGCCAGGTGCACTCGCTTGGGAAGCCGGTCCCAGCCGAACAGCCACAGCCCGAGGAACGTGGCCTCAAGGAAGAAAGCCGCCAGTCCCTCCATGGCCAGCGGACCGCCGAACACGTCGCCGACGAAGCGCGAGTAGTTCGACCAGTTCATCCCGAACTCGAACTCCTGCACCAGGCCCGTGACCACCCCCACTGCCACGTTGATCAGCAGCAGAGTCCCGAAGAAGCGCGTCATGCGCCTGTACTCGGGGTTGCCGTTGCGATACCACGCTGACTGCAGGACCGCGACGAGGAACGCGAGCCCGATCGTGACCGGGACGAACAGGAAGTGGTAGATGCTCGTCGTCGCGAACTGCCAGCGCGCAAGGTCGTTCGTCATGCTCGAGACTCCCCAATCGGTGCCGGGACGCGCAGCTTGCTAGGCAAGCGCGATCCTAAGCACGACTGCGCCTAAAACATCCCCCGATCCGGGTGACGTGCGCCCCAGATGCAACACGAGAGCCGGCGTCAGAGCGTACGTTCGTGTGTGGCCGACTCGCCCGACGGGAAGGCCGGCTTGGAGCAGCTCGCGGCTCCCATAGACTGGCTCGTCGCGGTGGATCTCTGGATTCCGGACAGGCTTGGCAGCGACGCGGTTGGAAGCCTGCCCGAGGACGTGATTGTGCGATTCATCCCCCGCGAGGTCGAGGCGCAGGAGGAGCTCCTCGACGCGGAGTTCCTCGTGCCGAGCGCGAGCGACCGCAGCATCCTCGCGCTGCTCTCGCGGATGCGCCAGTTGCGCGTGATCCAGACGCTGTCGGCCGGGGTCGACTGGTTACTGCCGTTCGCTCCAGACGGCGTCACGATCTGCGATGCAGCCGGAACCCGCGACGCGGCGGTCGCCGAGTGGGTGCTCGCCGCGATTCTCTCCGCACAGAAGACACTGGCCGAGATGCGCGACAAGCAACGCGAACACCGCTGGGAGTGGAGCAGGACCGCCGAGCTTGCGGGCAGCACCGTGATGATCGTCGGATACGGAGCGATTGGCCGCGCCGTCGAGGCCCGGCTGCACCCCTTTGGCGTGGAGGTGATCAGAGTGGCGAGGACGGCGCGTGCAGGCGTCCACCCCGTGCAGGATCTCGAGTCGCTGCTTCCGGGCGCAGACGTCCTCGTCGTGCTGCTTCCGCTCACGCCCGCGACAACGGGGCTGCTCGATTCTGCGAAGCTTGACCTGCTTGCGCCGGGGGCCTTGCTCGTCAACGCCGCCCGCGGAGCGATCGTGGACACCGATGCTCTCCTGGCATTGGTGCAAGAGGGTCGCGTCCGGGCGGCCCTCGACGTGACGGATCCGGAGCCGCTGCCGTCCGGCCACCCCCTTTGGGATGCGCCGGGAGTCGTGATAACCCCCCATTTCGCGGGAGACACGCTCGCTGCGGATCGGCGCGCGTTCGCGCTCGTGGGCGAGCAGGTGCGCCGCTACGTCCGCGAGGAGCCGCTGGCGAACGTCGTGGAGAACGGCTACTAACGAGTCGCTGATCGAGGTGCGACGACGGCCGCCGGAGCGTCGCTCGCCGCGTCTGCGCCGCGCGCCACAGCCGTCCGTCGGTCGGACAGCAGCGTCGCCACGACGTACGCGACCACGACCCCAACGATGATCAGCGGCTCTACACCCGCCCCCGCCTTGGACGTCAGCACCGTGGCTACCACGACGGCCGAGAGCGGCAGCCTCAGCACCGTCACGAAGGCAGCGCCCATTCCCACGGCCACCCCTGGCGTGATCGAGAACCCGGGCAGGTGGCCGGCCATGATGCCCGCAGCAGCTCCCAGGAACAGCGCTGGGAACGTCGGGCCGCCGCGGAAGCTGCCGAGCGAGAGCGCGTAGGCGACGCCCTTGAAAGCGATCAACAGCGCGAGCGCCGAGACAGACCACGTGCCGGCGCCGGCGACCAGCCCCGGCAGCGCGCTCTGGCCTGAGAAGAGCACCTCGTTGACGCCCTTCCCGCTCGCTTCCGAGAAGGCGATCGCGAGTCCTCCGACGATCAGCCCGATGAGGGGAAGCAGCATCAGGAGCCGTCGCGCAACCACGTGCTCGGTCACCCTTCCGCCCCTAATGACCGCGACCGTGACAACGGCAATCGCGATCGCAAGCGCGACCGTCCAGCCGAACTCCGCGATGTCCGGACGCGCAAAGGAGGGTAGCGACAGTGAGCCGAGCGCGTATGAGCTCGTGCTCAGCCCGGTCCACGATCCCATGCCGATCGAGACGAGCGTTCCGATCCCGGCGGCAAGCAGCCCGGGGAGTAGCACGAGCGTGAGCTTGGGGCCACCGAGGCCGATCGCCTCGATCAGGATCACGGCTGCTATCAGCGGCGAGGTGAAGATGAACGACAGCGCCGCGAAGCTCCCGGCCGCCGCGACCAGTACCAGCGCCTGCGGCGGCACGTCTCTTCGCGCCAGTCCGATCGTTGCGACGGCCAGACCCGATCCGAGGGCGATGAGCGGGGCCTCGGGCCCCAGCACGACTCCCAGCCCGATCGTGGCGAAGCCAGCGAGCATGATTCCGGGCAGCTCGATCGGTTGCGCTGGGCCGCCCCCAACGGCGAGTCCCTCGGCGGGTATGTGGCCGCCGCGACCGGGCAGCCGCGCGATCGCGAGCGCAACGACGACACCGGCGACCGCGAGCACCGGCAGCGACCACCACAGTGGCGGGCCGTTGTGGTAGCCGAGATCGCTCGGGAGGTGGACGAACACCCCCTGCTGGATCTGATACACGAGCTCGAGGAAGCTCCAGGCGGCCAGCGATACGACGACGCCCACGACCGCCGCGATCGCGAGCAGCGCCACGAACGCCTTGCTCGCAATCGTGGAACTGACTTGCTCGGATGATGGATCAGCCATGCCGGCACTCGCAAGTTCTTGCGCTCGTGAACAGCTCGGTTCGCTAACTGACGGCGCGAACGACGCCGTTCGCGCGAACCCTACCGGTGCAGCCTCTCGGCCAATCTGAGGACGGGGCGCGAAGTGACCACGTAGGCTGCCCGGATATGACGTCGACCGAAGTCGAGTTCGGGCTGGTGGCGCTTGCCGCGATGATCTCTCCGACCACGCTCGCGTTCTCGGTTTTCGCCCTCGTCCTCGGCGACCGGCCGCTGCGAACGGGCTTCTGGTTCTTCCTCGGCGCCTTCGGCGCCACGCTCATCATCGGCGTCGTAGGAGCGTTCGTGCTCGGCAACGCCGCCGCGTCTGCGGGCAAGTCGACTCCCAAGACCTGGGTGTCGGTGCTCGACGTCGTGCTCGGCGTGCTGCTGCTGATCTACGTGGCGCGAGCGATCCGCAGGCCGGTCGACCCCAAGAAAACGGCGAGCATGGTCGAGCGCATGAGCAGGGTCGCCTCTTCGCCGGTGATCGCCATCGTGGGAGCCGGCGCAGCGCTCGCGAATCCCGGAGGCTTCATGGCGATCGCGCTCAAGGACGTCTCGCAGCTGAACCCGAACGCGGGCGAATTCGTCGTCGACTGGTTGATCTTCGCGCTCGTCTCTCTGCTCCCGCTCGCGCTCGCACTGGTGATGCTGCTCCTCGCCCACGATCGCGCGCTGCAGGTGCTGCACGGCGTGCGGGGTTGGCTCGAACGCTACGCCCGCACAGTGGCTGCGGTGATCCTCGTGCTGCTCGCCGCAGCGCTGCTGCGAAATGGCATCGTGGGGCTGACGAGCTGATCCCGTCGCTCGCTTCGAGGACCAGCGGAGGGTGCGAGCGAAGCCCAATCGTGCGAGGATTGCCGTCCTGAGTTTGACCGCCGCGATGAAACCCCAAGGTCTCGCCATCACCGGCTCCTCCGGCGCTGTCGTCGTGGTCGCCATGGTCGGTGCTCTTGCGCTAGCCGGCTGCGGTGAATCGGCGGAGGCCAAGGCCAAGAAGCAGGTGTGCACGGCGCGTAATGACATCGCCAAGCAGATCACCACGCTGCAGGGCCTGACGCTCAGCTCGAGCTCGGCAGCGACGGCCAAGGCCAGCTTTGAAGCAATCGGCAAGGACGTCACTCAGATCAAAAGCGCTCAGCCGAAGCTCGAACCGTCACGCAGGCAGCAGGTGGAAGCTGCCACGCATACGTTCGTGACGCAGGTCAACGCGATTGCGTCCAGCCTGGCGTCCAACGTCTCTCCGAGTACGGTCTTGACACAGTTCAAATCCGCTCTGAGCCAGCTCGGCACCGCCTACAGGCAGACTCTCGGCCCAATCAGTTGCGAATGACTTGGCGGCTCGCTCATTCCGCCGACGGAACTCTGAGTCGGTTGCCGTTTGGCCACTGTGGCAGCATTGGTACTCATGAGCCTCATAGGTTCGCTGCTTAGCGTCGGAGCCCGGGGGGTGACGCTTCCCCTGAGCGGGGCGGCGGTGCTCGTCGAGGCGGGGCTTGACATCGAGCGGCGTATACGCGCCGAACTCACCACGGTGGCCGGGCGGCTCGTGCTTGACACGCTCGACGCCGTACTCGCGAGCGACGCGATCGACCTCGTGCTCGAGCGGATCGAGACGGCCGGTGTCGCGCAGCACGTCGCGCAGCGCATGCTCGAAGACGGCATCGCCGAACAGATAGTCACACGTGTGCTACAGGGCCCCGAGCTCGAGCAGATCGTCACCAACGCGGTGGACAGCGAGCGCACCCGCGACGGGCTGGCGCGTGTCTTGGAAAGCGAGGCGGTCGAACGCCTGCTTGACCGCCTGCTCAGCAGCCCTGCCGGGGAGCGGCTCGTCGCACAGGTGCTGGGCAGCCCCCTGCTGACAGAGACGGTCACGCGGCTGCTCGAAAGCGAGCAGCTTTGGATCCTCGTCGACGAGATCGCGCGCAGCCCGTCGGTCACGGAGGCGATCACAAGCCAGAGCGCGAGCTTCGTCGGCCAGGTCACCGATCGCGTGCGCGACAGCTCGCGCGACGCCGACGCCTGGGTGGAGCGCGCCGCGCGTCGATTCGGACGGGGTCGCAAAAACGACGCGGGACCCAAGGCCGCCGGGTTCGACCCGCTGAAGCCGGGCGAGGACGCGCCGGCGTCCACACTGCGCCCAAGCACCGACCCGCCATGAGCGGCGTTCGACCCGAGGTCCACACGGCGCAGGAGCATGCGGCGCAAGCCCGTCGGCGCCGCCAGACGTCGAGCGTCTCGACGGCCATGCAGGCACCCCCCACGGGAGGACGTGCCTACTCGGGGCTTGTCACCCGCGCGCTTGCCTTCGCGCTGGACTCGGCCATCGTCAACGGCTGTGCCCTGGTGGTGGGGGTGGTGGTGGGACTCGGACTCTCGATCCTTCATCTGCCGGAAGCGGCAGACATCGTGATCGCAGCGATCCTGGGCGGGCTGTGGGTCCTGTGGACGGTCGGCTACTTCGCCTTCTTCTGGTCCACGACGGGGCAGACGCCCGGCGACCGGGTGATGCGAATCCGGGTGATCGATGGCCGGGACCGTGGACCATTGAAGCTGCGGCGCGCGATCGTTCGCTTCGGCGGGGTGATCCTGGCGGCCATCCCTCTGCTCGCTGGGTTCCTGATCATGCTGTGGGACGATCGGCGACGCTGCCTGCAGGATCGTCTCGCCCGCACCGTCGTCGTGGACACTCCCGTCTCAGACGACGGCCCCGGCCGTCTGCGCCGCTGAGGTCTGGGCCGCGCACCTACCCGCTGGCCTCGCGGCGCTCCCACGTCTGGCGCAGCACAACGCCGCCCAGGTCGCGCTTGTTCACGAACGAGACCGCTGCATCGCAGAATTCGCTCGCGGCCAAGGCCGGTAGCTCCTGTGCCGAGACCAGCAGCACGACAAGGCCTGGGTGTCGCTGGGTGAGGAGCCGAGCGGCCTCGATCCCGCCACATCCGGGCATACGGATGTCCATCAGCACGAACTCGGGCGCCAGGGCGTCGGTCGCGGGCAGCGCATCCTCGCCGCACGCGGCCTCGCCCACAACCGTGAACCCCGGCGTCGCGGTCACAAGGTCGCAGAGAACGCTGCGGAAGAACTCCTGGTCATCGACGACCAACACCCTCACATCGGCGCCGCTGTTGGCGATGGGCTAGTCCCCTTCCTCGGCGAGGTAGGCCAGCACATCCTGAGCACGTCGGCCCGCGTCGTCGGCCCACGGCAGGTCGAGCTTCTGGAGGACCGCGCCGACGCGTGCCGCGACAGACCGCTCGGATAGGTCGAGCGAGCTCGCTATCACAGCGTCGCGCTTGCCCTCGACGATTAGGGCAAGGAGCTCGCGCTCGCCGCGATCGAGCCTGGGGAGAGGTGATCTCGCTACCCGCGCGCGCGCCTCGATCAGCGACTCGACCATCCGGGGATCCACGACGATGCCGCCCGCTGCGACGGCCTCGATCGCGTCAACGAGCTCGTCCTTCTCCGAGAGGCGCTCCGTGAGCAGATAGGCGCGGGCCGAGCCAGACTCGAGCAGGGACAGGACGTAGGCGGGCTCCGCATACTGGCTCAGCAACACGACCCCGATCGGTCGATCGTTCTCTCGCAGTCGTCTGGCGATGCGTATTCCCTCATCACCCTGCGAGGGGGGCATGCGGACGTCCGTGACGAGGACGTCCATCTGTTCGGTGGCCAACGCCAGCTCCAAGCCGGCGAGATCGGAACATGCGCCAACCAGCTCGATCGCGTCCGACTCGGCGAGCATGGCGGCGAGGAATTCGCGGATGGCGCGAGAACTCTCCGCCACGAGCACCCGGATCGGCGCCACCTGCGGCGACGTCTCCGTATTTTGGTTCTGGGAGGACATACCCGTCTCCGTTCGCGCTCCCCGAGGGTGAATGCGACGCTATGGGCAACGTAGGCGGGTGTCATCACCCAAACGGGGTGAATAGATCATGCGCCCCGTCCGGTGGTGCAAGCTTGCTCGGCAGACGCAGGCCCACGCCCTTGCGGGCCACGCGTCAGGGCTGAAGGATATTGCCGGCGGATCGAGCTAGAGATGCGGACGGCCCAACAACAAGCGGCAGGCGCCATGGCGCCGCCCGACTCGTCTGACGCGTTGGCCAGTGCAGTCGCCTGCCACGCCCCGGCGCTATGGCGTCCTCCGGCGTTGCACGAATTCGTCCCGCGCCGGCGATTGGTCAGGCGTTTGATCGCGAGCCGCCGGGCGCCGCTCGTGGTGCTGGCGGCTCCCACCGGCTACGGAAAGACGTGTTTGCTCTCAGAGTGGTCAGAAGTAGATGAGCGACCATTTGCCTGGGTGACGCTCGAGGCGAGCGACAACGACGTGGCGGGGATGGCTGCGAGGATCGTCCAGGCCGTCGCCGCGGCTGACAGCGCCGGCGCTGCCGCGGCCAGTCCCGTCTCTGAGATTCGGTTTCGCGACGCGGGAGTTGGAATTCCGGGGCTCGTGCGGCTACTCGACCGAGCGCCGCCGCTCGTTCTCGTGCTCGACGACGCCCACGTCCTGCACTCGCTGGACGCGCTCGATGCTCTGCGCGTCCTCGCCCGGCATCTGCCGAGGGGTTCCCAGCTCGCGCTGGGCTCGCGCGTCCAGCCCCCGTTGCCCCTCGGTCGCCTGCGTGCTCATCACCAGCTCGTTGAGCTGCACGCACCGGATCTCACCATGAACGAGTCGGAAGCGGCCATGCTGCTCCGCACAGCGGGACTCTCCCTCGATCCGGACCACATCGCCACGCTCGTGCGTCGAACCGAGGGTTGGCCGGCCGCACTCTATCTCTCAGCGCTCTCCTTACGCGATGAGCCCGATTGCGCAGCGCAGGTGGAGCGCTTCGCCGGCGACGACGGCATCCTGTCCGACTACCTGCGAGAGGAGCTGATCGGCGGCATCTCCGGCGACGCCGCGACGTTCCTCCGGCGCACGTCGGTCCTCGATCAGCTCTCGGGTTCGCTCTGCGACGCGGTCCTCGAGCGGACCGGCTCGGCCGTGCTGCTGCAGGACCTGGCGCGCCGGCATCTGCTCCTGGCGCCGCTGGACCGGACCGACGACTGGTATCGATGCCACGGGCTGCTGAGGGAGATGCTTGTGCGCGAAATGCGTCGGCAGGATCCGGACGGAGCGTGCGAGCTGCACCGGCGTGCCAGCTGCTGGCATTCGGCGCACGGCGACCCTGACCGCGCCGTCGCGCATGCCGTCAGGGGAGACGATGCGCCGCACGCCGGCGCTCTGTTGTGGACCCACCTTCCTAGGTACATGGACCCTGGGCGCGACGACATCGTGGAGGGCTGGCTCGGAACCTTCACCGAAGCGGAGGTCGCCGACGACCCCGCGTTATCGCTGTTCACGGCGCACAGGCATCTGAGGTCGGGAGACCTAGCTCAGGCGGAGTATTGGGGGGACGCGGCGGCCGCCGTGCTCGCGCGATCAGAGCGGGCACCAGACGCGGATTCGCTTGATGCCGGCGTCCTGCTCATCGAGGCCGTTGTGGCGCGGGACGGGGTGCTCGCCATGGCAGAAGCTGCGACGCGTGCGTTCGAGCTCGAGTCCGAGCACAGCCAGTGGCGTGCGGTCTGCCGTCTGTACCAGGGCATCGCATCTCACCTGACGGGCGACTCGCTCGCTGCTCGCGAGCTTCTGGACGATGGCGTGCACCGGAGCGCCCAGATGCCGGGCGTCGAGGCCCTGTGCCACACCCAGCTGGCGATCATCGCGCTGGGCGAGCAGGACTGGGAGCTGGCCGAGGAAAGATCGGGACGGGCGACGGCGTTGATCGAGCGACACAATCTCGAGCAGACCCCAAGTGCCGCGCTCGTGTTCGCTGTCGCGGCGCTGGTGCGGGCCCAGCTGGGGCGGGCGGATGGGGCCAAGGAGCTCGTGCGCCAGGCCACTGGGCTCCTGCGCACGTCTGACCACTACGCGCCGTGGTATGCGGAGGAGACCCGCATCATGCTCGCGCGCGCCGCAGCGCGATTGACCGACATGCGACGTGCTCGCACGCTGCTCGCCGAGGCTAGTCGCGCTGCCCGACAGGTGCCCGACGCGCCGGTCTTGAACGGATTGCTCGATGAGGCCTTGGGTGAGCTCGACTCGGGCGCCGCGGCCGCACTCGAGGGCTCCTCGCTGCTCACGCTGGCCGAGCTGCGGATACTGCGGTTCCTGCCCACGCACCTGTCGTTTCGGGAGATCGGCGACCGCCTGCACGTATCCACGAACACGGTCAAGAGCCAGGCGCACGCCGTTTACCGAAAGCTCGATGCTTCCTCGCGCTCCGAGGCTGTCGCCCGGGCATCACGCGTGGGGCTGATCTGGAGCGCGACCTCCAACGACGTGTAGAGCGGTTGGCTCGCCGCGATCAGGCGGGGGTCTCTCTGCCCGCGGCAAGGAGGCCGCGGACGATCTTGAGGCGCGCGAGCTCGTTTCGGCGACGGCCTCCGACAGCTCCCCCACGACGCTTGCGTGAACGGCACGATGCTGGTTCAGCGAGGACGACTGGTCGGCGTTTCGCGAGGCTGTGAAGATGATGTGATGTGCACGATCGACTGTCGCCGGACCTGCAATCGACGCTAGACTTCGCGCTGAGCCGATCGCCGCACGACTCCACGCGTGCCACCCACGTGAACGTTCGGAAGAGGGGAGTGATGTAGGTGAGACGGCCAAGCCCCGCTCGTGAGGCGGTGGCGGGTGGAACGAGCCCCGCCCACGCTTCACCCGCGCAATCGTCGACAGCAGACCGGCAGCCATCCCTGGCGGGTTGGCGGCTTCGCCTGCCGGCGCGGCTGGTCGCGACCACGCAATCGCGGCTCGCGCTCGCATGGCTGGCGCGCTCGCGACTGCTCGACTCCAGGATCCTCGGCGTGCGGGCCCTGGGCGCCCTGGCCGTAGCGCTGGCCGGCTACTGCGCGTTTGCCTATCCCCGTTCCTCGTCAGGAGGTGAATCGGCCGTCATCGTCGGCACCGCGACGGTCGTGGCGTTGGTCACCGTCGGTCTGAACATGCAGGCGAGCGAGGAGCGCTCGCGCATGGGCAGGCTGCTCGTGTACTCCGGTGTCATTTTCAGCCTGATGCTGCTGTTGGGCTCGAACAACAGCCTGGCGTTCAGCGTCGGATGGCTGGGCGCCGCGGTCCTCCCACCCCTGACCGCCTACCTGTTCCTTGCCTACCCTGCTGGAAGGCTGCATTCGCATAACGACCGCTGGCTGCTGATCGCCGCCGGCGTTCCGCTCGCCGTCTGCTGGACGGTCGCGGTGTTCGCCTCTGCGCAGCCGCCGTTTGCGACGCCTCTGCTTCGCTGCGCGCCGCAGTGTCCGCCCAACGCGCTGTTCCTCGGCTTCTCCACGGGTGCGGACTCCGTCTTGTGGGACATCATCAGGGCGTCATGGCTCGCTCTCGCTTGGGGTGTCGCCGCCAGCCTTTCGAAGCGTACGCGCACCGCGAGCGCGCCGGTTGGGTTGAGCGTCGCCCCCGTGCTGCTTCTGAGCGTCGTCTACGCGCTGGCCACGACTGGCGCACTTCTCGTGGGGGGCCAGATGGGGTCAGTGGAGGTGAGCTTCCGGTCAGCCTTTCTGGCCGTCGCGCCCGCGATTCCGCTGGCGATGCTGCTCGGTCTCACCAGAGAGAGCCTGTTCATGGGCAGCGCGCTCTCGTCGTTCGTAACACGCCTCGGCGAGGAGCCCTCTCCCGATCTGCAGCTGTTGATGGCTGAGACCTTGCACGATCCCTCCCTGCGCATCCTCTACCGGCGGCCGACCGTGGATGCCTACGTCGACTCCGCTGGAGCGCCCGTCGCGGAGCCCGTTGCGAGCGCCCAGCTCGGCGTCACATCGATCGAGCGAGACGGTAGGCCTGTCGCAGTGGTAGTTCACGAGGTAGAGCTGTCCGACCAGAAACGCTTCATCGAGGCGGCCGGAGCCGCGGGTGTGATCTGGTTTCGCAATGCACAGCTGGCGGCTGACCTGAAGGCGTCGATCGCCGACCTCGAGGCTTCGCGAACGAGGATTGTCGAGACGGCCGATGCCGAGCGGCAGCGCATCGAGCACAGCCTCCACGACGGTGCTCAACAGCACCTCGTGGGAATGCGGCTCCGGCTCGAGATGGCAGCTGAGCTGATGAGCCGAGACCACGAGCGCGGGGTTGGCATGCTCGCGGAAATCGCAGCGCAGATGGACGAGGCGCTCGAGGACGTCCGCAACCTGGCGAAGGGGGTGTACCCGCCGCTGCTGCCCGAGCATGGCCTGGGTGAGGCGATCAGATCGGCGAACCGTCGCTCGCCGTGGCCGGCATCGCTTGACGTGGGCGGGATTGGACGCTACGCGTCGGACACCGAGTCGGCCGTGTACTTCTGCTGTCTTGAGGCGCTTCAGAACATCACGAAGCACGCGGGTCCGGCCGTCGGTGGTGCGATCCACCTGTGGGAGGACGGCGAGCGCCTTCATTTCGAAGTGAGCGACGAAGGCGTCGGCTTCGCACAAGATGCCGTCGAGCCAGGAGAGGGCCTGATCAACATGCGCGACCGGATGGAGGCCGCGGGCGGCAGCGTCAGCGTTTGGTCCCGTCCGCGCCGCGGCACCGCAGTGCGAGGGTGCGTACCGATCACCACGCGAGTCTCAACGCCGCTTACGTCGCCGTGATGCGGCTCGCTGAGGATCGCACCGTCACAGCCAACCACCCAATCCGGGTGGTGATCGCCGAGGACTCCTATCTGATCCGGGAGAGCCTCAGCCAAATGCTCGCAGACGAGCCCGGCATCGAGCTCCTGGCGGTATGCGTCGACGGGGACGAGCTGCAGGCCAAGATCGAGACCTTGGACCCCAAGGTCGTGATCACCGATATCCGCATGCCGCCATCCGGCGGGGAGGAGGGCATCCGGATCGCACAGCGGCTTCGCAGGACGCACCCCGAGACCGGCGTCGTCGTGCTCAGCCAGTATGCCGAGCCCGCGTACGCGCTCGCGCTCCTGGACGAGGGCGCCGGCGGACGCTCCTACCTGCTCAAGCAGAACCTCCACAACCGGCGCGAGCTGCTCGACACCATCGAGGAGGTGGCCATGGGAGGCTCGCGGATCGATGCGCTGGTGGTCGAGGCGCTCGTCAGGGCGCAATCGCGCCAGGCTCGCTCGCCGCTCGCGGAGTTGACGCCTCGGGAGCGCGAGCTGCTGGCCCAGATTGCGCAAGGCAAGAGCAATGCGGCGATCGCCGACTCGCTCGTGATCACCAAGCGGGCGGTCGAGAAGCACGTGAACTCGATCTTCCTGAAGCTCGGCCTCACGCAGTCCGAGGGTGTCAGCAGCCGTCGCGTCAAGGCGGCGTTGATGTTCCTCGCGGATGAAACCCCGGGGACGGCCGCCGGCGGCGGCGATGCCGCCCTCGGCGGCTGACTTACAGCCGAGCGCCTAGCTCTTTGCCACGCGTCGCCTCTTGATCATCTGACGAGCGACGATATCGCCCACCGATGTCGTGAACCAGATGATCAGGGTCGCGGCGACATAGGTCTGAATGCCATGGATCGTGAGCCCGCTGACGATGGCGTTGACGATGATCAAGGAGACGATCGTCGAGGCCAGTGCGAGCAGCCCGGCAAGCGCTATCGAGGGCTGACGGACGAGTACGCGCAGGGCGAGCACCGAAACACCGATGTGGACGAGCCAGAAAAGGAGGCTAGCCTCGACGACCGCGGTCGCGTTGACCGAGAATTTGCTCAGCACCGCGCTCGAGAGCAGGATTCCGACGGCGATGCCGGCGAGCGACGTTGCAAGCCGTATTCCCCAGCGAGCGAGCATGGCTGACCGCGCTACGGACTCGCCGGTGCTTCCTGGGCCTGCGTGCTGGTGGGCGCCTTCGATGCCTGCCCCAGTTTGCCTTCGAGGCCCTTCAGTCGGCTGTCGAGGTTGGCGGCGAGTTCGGACGCCTTCTTCTCGAATTTCTTGGCGGCTTCACTGGCACCACTGCTCAGCGCACCACCGAGTTCGCTTAGCTGCTTCTCGAGGCCTTTCACTTCGTTGCTCGTCTGCTTCGTCTGCTGCTCGGAGGCGCTCGCGGCCTGTTCGGCTTCCTTCTGCGACTTTTCCGCGGCGGCCGCCGATTGCGACGAGCTGTTCTGAGCGCTGGTCGCGGTCTGGTTTGCGCCGCTTGCGGCCACCCCCGCTCCGACAGCCACGGCGCCGGCAGCGCTCGCCTTCTGTTCGGCTTCGTCGCTGCTCGATTGCAGGCCGATCGCGAATGCGATGGCCGCAACCGCCAGGATGACCGCCCCCCCGATCGCCCACTTGCGCCAGGCCGGAGGCCGCTTGTCCGCGTCGGGGTCTGGCGACTCCGAGGTGGGCGTACCAACCCCGCCGGACGTCGCCGCAGCACCGGCAGTCGGTGCGCCAGCCCTGGCGGCGATCGTCTCCGGGGAATCTGGGGCGCCGGCTGCGCCTGCCGGGTCGGTGCTTGCCCCGGCCGGACGATCCACACCTCGAGCCGGATCTTCGTTGGGGGTCGTCTCGCTATTCATTTCGCGCGCCCTCCTCTTCGAGGCTATTGTGAATCACCGAAGCTAGCCCGGCATCGGGCTGCCGCATCGCCCGAAACGGGTGATCGACGCCGGATCATTCCCTTGGTCACGGCGCAGCTCTAACTCGAGCAGACTGGGCCGCACCGCGCAGCGGAAGCCGAGATGACCGGTTGATGTGTCGATCGCCTCGCCCTGGCGCGCCGCCGGCCGGAAGCGCAGGCAGTAGTTGGGGACACAAAGGTCCATTCCCAAACGTTGCCAGCCATGTCGAAGACGCCATGGCCGTTGGCCGGGAAGCACCGCATGGGCGAGCCAGCGCCGCTCGCGCACACAAACAGACGCCGGTGAGGCGCCTAAACGGACGTGGCCCTCGGGCCCCTCGGTCGATGCGCCGCCGCCGCGACGCTCTCCATCGCCGGGCGGCGATCGCGTGGATGGGACTCGTACCAGCGCGCGTAACGGTCCGCCAGCGGGGCCGCGCTGACTCCGTGGGCGAAGACCGAGAGGCCAACGGTGATGTACGTGGATACCAGGATCGTGCCGGCATGGGGGAGGTCTGACTGCTGCACGACGATGACCGCAAAGACGATCGATGCGAGGCCCCTGGGACCGAACCACCCAACGAACCCCACCGTCGGCGGGCGCGCCCCGCTTCCGAACATCGCGATCGCCACCGGCAACATGCGAATGAGCGTCAGGCTGAGCAAGCTGTAGAGCAGGATCTGCCAGCTGACGTGCGCCAGGGAGGGCCCAAGCAAAACGGCGCCGAAGACCACGAACGTCACCCCGTTGAGGAGTTGGCCGATCTCCTCGGTCAGTCGGGTCGCCTCCTCGGACTCCCGTTCTACCAGCGTGCCGAACAGGGCTCCCGCCAGGAACGCTGCGATGAACCCCGATCCGCCGAGCGCCGCGGCGAGCCCATACGCTAGAGCGGCACCCGCGACCGGTACGAGCTGCATCCACGATGCGGTGATGAGCTGCCTTCGCCCCGCGAACCGAACGACGGAGACAGCAAGCAGCCCGCTCGCGACCCCTCCGAGGATTCCGTAGCCGAGCTCCTCCACCACGATCGTGACGGCGTGATGCCCGCTCGTGACGTGAGAGTTGACGTCCGCCGCTGCGATCGCGATGAAGAGCAGCGGCACGCAGATCCCGTCGTTGAGGCCACTCTCAACATTGAGTCCCTGGCGAATCCGGGAGGGGAGTCGGGCCTCGGTGACGACCGCCTGGCCGAGCGCCGCGTCCGTGGGGGCAAGCAGGACTGCCAACACGACCGCCTCGGCGAGTGTCAGCTGGTGGAAGACGACGGCAGCTAGCGCCGCCCCGACCCCGATGGTCAGAGGCAGGCCGACGCCGAGCAGGCGCAGCGGCACCTCGTACTCGCGGCGTAACGCGGACAGCTTGATTCGCGAGGCGTCGCTGAACAGCACCAGAGCCAGCGTGGCCTCCGCCAGGGTTCGGACGGCGGATCCGTCCGGTGAGAGGTTCACCTCATCGCCCACCTCCGGGCCGACCAGCACCCCGATGACCACAAAGACCATCGCCGACGTGATCGGCGTGCCGGTCAGACGCCGCGACACGGCAGCGACGGCCAGGACCGAGAGCGCCAGAATGGGCACAACCCAGTTCACTGCGCGCTGATTATCTGCTTCCGCTGGCGCCGGCGACTCATCCGAACCGGGTGATGCGCCAGCTGGGACCTACGGCGAGGATCGAACGCATGCAAAGCTCGAGCCCGAGACGCCGGTGAAGGCGAGCTGACGCCGTCGCGATGCAAACCCCACTCCTTCTTGCCATCGTCGGGCTGGCGCTGGCCGACTCGTTGAATCCGACGTCACTCGCGGTCGCGGCCTATCTGCGGTTCGTGCGCGGCAAGGTCGACGTCCTCGCCTTCGTTGCGGCCGCCTACATCACCTATCTAGCGGTCGCCGTCCTGCTGACGTACGCGGTGGGACCGGCCATTCGAATGGGGTTCAAGAACGCACCAGCGGGAACCGTGCCCGCTCTGCAGATCGTGCTCGGTGGCGTGCTCATCGCAATCGGGCTGCGAACCTGGACCGGTCGCAAGCCCTGCGCCACCCGCCCGACTCCCAGCACCAAATCGGCCTCAGCGCTGGGCTTTATGGCGACCGTGGCGGATCTCCCCACTGCGTTGCCGCTGCTCGCCGCTAGCGGAATGATCGCCGCCGCGCACTCGGGCATGTTCGCTGGAATGGGACTGCTCATAGTCTACGTGCTCGTGTGTGTCGCGCCCCTTTTGGCGATTGCGCTGATCCCTCAACGCTTCCGCGGAGGCGCGCCGATCGCCGGGAAAATTAGGCTGGCGGGGGCGTTGTCGGTGCTGGTCGCCGGAGTCTGCGTTGTGCTCGGCGCGACAGCGAGCGGGGAAGCTGCGGTGGCGCTCGTTTAGGAATTCGTCGTCCAGGCCGTGGAGGTCAGTGGGCGCCCCGGTCAGGCCAGTCCAGGTCATTTCACCTCGATCGGATGATGCATCCGTCTGCTGCGTGGGGGAGTATCGGCGGCGGTGAGATCGACAGAGAGCTCATTCGCCAACCTCCTGCTGGTGCCTGATGGCCGTTGAGCCTGATTCGCCCGGCCCCACGAGTCCCCCCGGCAACGGCGCCGCGACGGCTCCGGTCGCCTACGCTGCTCGTGGCCGCCGCATCTGGGTGCGAATAATCCTGATCGTCGCGACGGTGCTCGCGGTCTTCGCGATCTTCGCGATCTGGGCCAACCGTCAGCTCATGAACCCGAGCAACTGGGCCAAAACGAGCACGGCGCTGCTGCAGAAGCAGACCATTCGGAGCACCCTGTCCACCTATCTGGTCGACCAGCTGTACGCGAACGTCAATGTTCAGGAACAGCTGAAGACGGGTCTGCCCACCCAGCTCAAGCCGCTTGCGGGCCCAGTCGCGGGGGCGCTGCACAGCGTGGCTGAAGAAGCCGCCGAGAAAGCGCTCGCTACACCCCAGGTGCAAGCCGCATGGGAGAAGGCAAACCGGGCGGCGGATCAGACGCTCGTCGCGATCGTCAACGGTGGTGGGTCTCGCGTTCAGATCAACGGCGGCACGGTCTCGCTCAATCTCCACCAGATCGTCTCCGATCTGGCTTCGCGTCTCGGATTGCCGGCCAGCGTCGCGGACAAGCTGCCGCCGTCGGTCGCAAACCTCAAGGTCGTGACATCGAGCCAGCTCGGGTTGGTTCGCAATCTCGCCAAAGCGCTCCATGCGCTCGCTGTCGTGCTCCTGATCCTGGTGATCGCCCTCTACGCTCTGGCGGTGGCGCTCGCGGGCGGGCACCGGCGCCGCGCGCTCATGTGGGTGGGCTGGGGCTTCGTGCTCGCAGGCCTGCTCGTGATCCTCGGGCTCAAGATCGGACAAGGTCAGCTCGTCTCGGCGATCACGAGCGACGCGTCAATCGAACCAGCAGCGAACGATGCATACTCCGTCGCGACCTCGCTCCTCGAGCAGGTCGCCAGCGCCTCGATCATCGTCGGCGTGCCGGTGATCCTCGCGGGATGGCTCGCCGGGCCGGCGCGCTGGGCGACCGCGATTCGGCGCTTCTTCGCGCCTCGCCTGCGCGAGCGTCCGGCCCTGGCCTACTGGATCACGGTGACGCTGCTTGCCCTGGTCTTCATCTGGGGGCCGATCCCGGCAACCCGCAACCCGCTTGAGATGCTGCTGTTCACAATCCTCGCCTTGGTGGGCGCCTACGTGCTCCGCGAGCAGATCGAGCGGGAATTCCCGGACGCGCAGCCGATCTCGATGCGAGCCGCGCTCGGCGACAAAATGAGCCGCGCGCGCGCCGCCGTCACGCCCTCCTCGTCGGGACCCTCCAAGGCCAACGAACTCGAGCGCTTGGCGGTGCTACACGACAAGGGGGCGATCACAGACGATGAGTATGCCGCGGCAAAGCGGGAGCTGCTCGCCGTCCCCTGAGCGGCGACTTGCGGATGGAGGAGTAGTTGGCGTCACCGTCGAACGCTGTTCAACGGTTTCACACGGTCGCCCTTGGCGGCGTCCGCTTACCGAAGGGAAGTGATCAAGTGAGAGGAGTGGGTAGGGCGCTGTTCGCCGGGATACTGTTGATGGTGGCGGGCACGCTCGACATCATCTACGGCATCGCTGCGGTCAGCGACTCAAAATTCTTTGTCAACGACACGCAGTTCGTGTTCTCAAGCCTCCACACGTGGGGGTGGATCACCATCATCCTGGGCGTAATCGAGCTCACTGCTGCCTTTTCACTCTTCGCGGGTGGCACGTACGGTCGCCTCGTGGGGATCTTCGCTGCCAGCCTTGGGGCCATCGGCGCGCTGTTGAACGTCGGCGGCGCGCACCCATGGTGGGCGCTCGGCATCTTCGCTCTCTGCCTATATGTGATCCACGGCCTCGCCGTCCTTGGCGAGCCAGAAGAAGTGTGAACGGGGGGAGTCGCGGGAGCCCGGAGGCTCGGGCTCCCGCGAG
>DASZFA010000001.1:0-34846 GCA_035940255.1 Solirubrobacteraceae bacterium | reverse complement strand
ACGGCGACGTGAGGCGGCTATGTCGCCGGTATCAGGACGAGCGTCGTCGGGGTCGGGCACGACTGGCATGGAGAGATTCCTTCCTACTCCGAGCTGGTCTAGTGCTGGACCTCCGCAAAGGCGCCGAAGCGCGGCCCGCAGTGCCGAGGATACCGATACTTGGCGAGATTCGCATTCCTAGCTCGAACGGGGACGGCACGTCAATCGCTCAAGACGCTCCGACAGCGAATCGTGCGCGCTAGCCCGAGCGCCGCGCCCGGGCACGCGGCCGCGCGGAACTCGCGCGATCTTCAGCCGCCACCGCGTCTGAAAGCTCTGAGGCTGCCGTCGCTAATGCTTCGTAGGCACGAGCCACGTCAAGCATGTCCTCTCCTGCAGCGACCGCGCTCAGCCGCGCTATCGCCTGGTCGAAGGATCGCCACAGCTGGTGCGGTCCGCGCCGGCCTGTGCCGGGGCGTAGCTCATACGGCGGCTCGCTGTCGGCCTTGCGCGCTGGCGGCCACGCGAAGCCTGCCGCGTCGGCCGCGCTACACACACGCGCGGCCTCGCTCGCCCCCCGCGCGAGCACCGCAAGGCGAGCCGCGAAGTCGTGATCCGGGGGTGCCTGCTTGTGGGCCTCAACCGCGTTACCCCAATCGGCCATCGCCTGCTTGAAGTCACTGAGTATCTGCCGATCGCTCTCGACGACCCTGTCTTTGGCCATTTGGCCATCCTAGCGGTCAACCCGGAAGCTGCCACGCAAATCGACCGCACGTGGCGGGTTTGATGGCTCGAGCTCCCATGCAGCGGCGTTTGCGCGCACCCCTGCAGGCCAGCAGACCGGCTTGCGGCGAGTAAAGCCCTGCGCTTCGCGTCGCCTGCGGCGATCCCTGACGGGACAGGGCTTGACACGCCTTTGCCGGTCCGCTCTGGCCGGGGGGCGTACTCAAACCACCACCTCACGGGAGATATCAATGAACCCCTTAACGAGCACGATTCGCGAGGCGACCCCCAAGCAACTGCGCTACCTGCGCCTGCTGGCTGAGCAGACCGGCACGAGCTTCACCAACCCCGACAGCGCCTCTCAGGCGAGCCGGGAAATCCAACGGCTATCAGAGCTGAAGAAGGCGCGAGGCCGATATGTCGAGCTCCCGGAGAACGACCGCGCCGACAAGCAGGACGCGTATGGCACGACGCCGGAGGCCGACGAGATCGAAGGGTGGGGCTCCCACGCAAGGTGGAAGACCACCCCTCCACCGGCGCAGGCCGCCGCGGCCAAGAGACCGGCCGTGGGCGAGCGCGCCGAGCTGGCGCGCTACACCGCAGCAGGGGAAGAGCGGGTGATATTCGGCCAGCGAGTTGACGGGGTGGTTCGTGTGACCGACCGCCCGGCGGACGATGGCGGCCGCTCGTACCTCATCGAGCGAGGCCTCGAGCAAGACGGCTACGCCGCCCTGCAGGCGCTCATCGACGAGTACAAGCGCGAGGCGCAGCGGCTCAACCAGGTCCCCATGGCGACGAGTGCCATCCGAGACACGATCGAGCACGAAGCGCAGTGAACCGGAACGACTCAAGCGCCCCGGAGACCACCTGGCGCGGCGCCTGCCCTTCCCGATGATCGCACGCTCCGCGTGCGCCGAGCCGGGCAACCGGCCCCGCACCCGGCTGGGGCTTTCTCGGAAGGAGCGCCATGAGCGCGAGCACTCAAGAACGACGTCGTCCGCGCCAACCCACCCTAGTGAGGGTCAGGCGCCATCGCCCCAGCGGCGCTCTCGGCCGTTACGCCGCCGACAGCGGCGAGCCACGCGAAATTGTTTGCCGTGCCGGCGCGAACGGAAGCCGACTGGTGATCGACCGTCTCGCCACGACGCGCGGCGACGAGCGGCTCGTGGCGCATCTCGCGGCCGACGAGCCCGCCGAGAACGCGGACATCGTTACGTCGTTGTACCTCGCCGACACGGAGGGCCGCCACTGCCGGCGCCTGCAGCTGGATGACCTCAGCTACGACCCGTCCTCCGGCCACACGACCGACCCGGCGCCGGCGCTGGAGCGGCCAAGCGAGACCTTGGAGGGACAACTGATCGACGTGCGCGGCTACGCCCACAGCCTGCACGCGACTCGCAAGGGCAGCTCGATCCCAGAGCTGCGCTGGCACAGCCACCCACCATCGAGTGGCGGCGGCGACCCGGAGATCGTGAGCCTACGCCACGTGATCGGCAACCTCGAGAGTTACGAGCCAGCTCGCGTCCTCACTGCCAGAGCGCTGGCAACCCATGACCGCGACGACGCCGTGTCCGTGTGCCTACTGCGGGCCGAGCTTCACCGGATCGACGCCAGCCGGATCGTGCTCAACCGCGGGCTGCGCGAAGCCGTGCTCGCCGCGGTCAACACACGCGGACTCAGCATGAGCGAGATCGCGATCCGCTGCGGTCGCGTCAAGCGCGATAGCAACGGCACCGAGAGCGGCGAGACGAGCTGGCTCGGACGCCGCATCGGGTTGCTGCCCGAGGGCGGCAAGAGCGCCCCGACACCGTGGGTCTCGAGCGAGGTGCTCGCCCTCGTCGCTAGGCGCGGACTGAGCATCGCACCGCGTGACGTCGAAGTCGACTAAGCGAGTCGACGCGACCGCGGTCAAGCCCCGAGCAACCCCCTGAAGGATCCATCCCAAGGCGCGCTTAGGCTCGTAGCTCACCTCCGCTGGTATGCGGCGCCGCGTGGCGCCTTCTACGGCCTCGACACCTCGGAAGCCAGTTGGCGGGCGTGGGGGCTTTGCGATCTTATGCTGTCTTTGCTAATTTGGTCGTGTGTCCTCTCAGCATGACCGCTTCCCGCTCCCCGACGGATCGGCCGAAATCTCGACCCTACTCGACCCCTCCGACGTCCAACACACCTTGAAGCTGAGCTCCCGCCGCGCTGCCCGCGAGCTGATCGTCCGCGAGATGGAGCACGTCCTCGTGGGGCGCACCCCCATGACGACTGCTGCCTGGCTGAGCGGATGGCTCGAGCAGCGACGGCGCGCACCTCGACTACCGAGCCCTAGGGCCGAGCCACCGCCGGCACCTGGCGCAGGCACGCGGCCGCGTCGCTTGACAGCGCGGCCACGCTCAGTCATGCCCACCCCGCGGCGACGAGTCAAGAACGGTTGACATCCCCACTCGAGCGCTGTTCGCACTCTCATGCCGCTTCGCTACACGACCAACCAAGGACAGACACGCTGGCGCGCGCGGTGGCGCACTGGCACTGGCGAGCGGCAGTCCCGCAGCGGATTCCTAACCGAATCGGAAGCTCGCGCCCACGAGGAAGAGATGCGTACCGCTCGCCGGCGCGGCGAGCCGGTCCGCAGACCCAAGACCCGGCTGACAATCGACGAGTACTGGCGACGCTGGTGGACCGAGGAGGTAACGGTCGGCAAGGCACGAGGAACCCAGTACGGCTACCGGGACATCTACGCCTGCTACATCGCCCCGCAGCTGGGCGATGTAAAGCTTCGCGAGCTCGTCGAGCAGCCGCAGTTGCTGGTGAGGTGGCGCTCGAAGCTCGCACAAACCAAGTCTCAGGCTGTCGTTCAACAGGCCCACCGCGTCCTATCCTCGATGCTTTCCGCCGCGGCCGAAGCGGGCGAGATACCGCACAACCCGATTCTGCTGCTCGCCATAGGCAGCCGACGAGGACGCGCGCGCAAGCTCGCGCGCATGCCCGCGCCGCGCGAGCCACTCGCGATCGACCCGGTCGCCTGGTTTCTCGTCGTTGAGTACCTGCGCCGGCCGACACGCCCGCCGATCAAGGGCGAGGAGCTCCGCGTACGTCGCTATCCGCTCGACCGCGAGTGCGACGCCTTGATCCTCGCCCTCGGGTTCATGGCAGGACTGCGCCTTCCGTCAGAGGCACTGGGGCTGACCCGCGCGGACGTGCGCCACGATCGCCTGCACATCGAGGGCCGCAGCTCCTCGGGCGAGTACGCGCCGGGGTCCAAGACCGGTCCTGGGCGAGACCTCCCGCTGGGCAGGGAGCTTGGCGACGCTCTCAGGCGTGTCGCGCGAGCCCATCGCGACGCGGGTCGAACAATGGGAGCTGGGGACTTCTGGATCGCCGCGCGCGACGGCGGCATCTGGTCCGAGTATCAAGCGCGTAACTGGCGCGAGCGCGAGTTCCGGCCAGTCGCGCGCCAAGTGGCCGTCGACTTCCCACAATACGCCGAGCTGCAGAACGCCACGCCCTACCTCAGCCGACACACCTTCGTCAGTAGCTGCCTACAAGGGGGCATTTCGCTCGCCACGATCGCGACGTGGTGCGGGACGAGCATCCAAATGATCTCCCGAACATACGGCCGCATGATCCGCAGGCACGAGGGCAGCCAGGCGATGGGACTCGCCGAGCAGTACCGCACAGCGGACAGCCAGGCCCTGTCGCTGCTCACTGCTTACCGCCCGACTCAAGCCGCAACGCAGGCCGCATCAACAAGTGGGACCGTAGGCGCGAGACTGCCGCCGGCGAAAAGGCGCAGAAGGGCGGCTTAGCAGCGCGCAGCGGCACGGACGTAAGAGCGGACGGCGCTAGCTCGAAGAGTTTGCCGAAACGATTGGCAAAACTCACCGGGCCTCGCGGGAACCCTCGCACGTCGGGCACATTCCGTGATTGCCCGACCGCGACGTAAGGTTCACCGGCCGAACGGCACTTCCGTGTGGGCGGCGCCGGTCGGACGTCGCTGGGACTCGCTGAGCTGCATCGGACAGCTAAGGTTGACGCCATGTTCGCTGCTTCCAGCCCGTTCCCGTTCCCGCGTGGGGTGGGCCCACAGGGTGGGCCCACGGGCCCAGAAATGGCCGTTCCGAGCACCGCTTCGGCGCAGGGTGGGCCCACAGGTGGGCCTATGGGACAAACACGGCCGCTTCTCGGGTCGCCCGCATGGGCTTATTTGCAGGGAATATGCCGACGTAGCTCAGCTGGTAGAGCACTTCACTCGTAATGAAGGGGTCCGGGGTTCGAGTCCCCGCGTCGGCTCTGGGTTTTTCGCAGGTGCCGCCATTTTGAGGACGCTCCGAGGACGCACTTTCGAGCGAGCGGCCCAAATCCTCGACGACGTTCATGCCCTGCCACATCAGCAGGGAGGCGAAGCTGCCCCGTAGATCACGGGCGCGACCGCCCTTCAGTCCTGCGGCCGCTCATTATGCAGGATCGTGTACGTGACCATCATTGAGTCGAAGTAGGCCCTCACCTCTACGATCGTTTCGCCGCTGAACCGGCACACCCAGCAGTATCGGTTCGAAAATGGAGCGCCCTCGACACTCGTCGAGGTGGAGAGCAGCTCCGCGATGGTCGTGTCCCCGTCGACGTAGATGGACTCAAGCGTCAGTTTCACGCCGCCCTGAAGTATCGGGCCCCACCGGTCGAATGCACTATGGATGAAATCCTGCTTGGTGCGGTAACGACCTGCGATTGGGTGGGTGCCCTCCACAGTCCAAGCGCGGAGACATGATCTCGCGCTAACGGACGACAAAGTGTTCGGTACAATTGCAAAGTGCCTCAACCGCACAACATCACCTCGTCCTCGCGTGGTCGCCCAGCGCGCGCGGCTGTGTACGGCCGCCTGCGCATCCAGATCGGCGAGCTCCGCGACCGCCTCGGCGGGCTGCCGCCACCGGGAGACGCCGAGGGCATCTGGCGGGGCATATGGCTCGAGGAGGCGCATCACTCGACAGCGATCGAGGGCAACACGCTTGTGCTCAAGCAGGTCGAGCAACTGCTCGCGGAGGGTCGTGCGGTCGGCAACAAGCAGCTCGCCGAGTACATGGAGGTACGCGGCTACGCCGATGCCGCCAACTGGGTCTACGGTCAAGCGATCGATCCCGGCGACCGGACGAGCGGCGAGCTGCTCTCGCTGAGCGAGCTCCGAAATGTCCACCGCCTCGCGCTGACTCCCGTGTGGGACATCGCGCCGCACAGCCACGCGAGCGACTCCGAGCGCCCCGGGTCTTTCCGCGAGCACGACCTCCAGCCCTTCCCGGGCGGTATCAGGCCGCCACCGTGGCCGGAGGTGCCGCCGCTCGTTCGCGAGTGGCTCGGAGACGTACAGGAACTGCGTGCGGAGGTCCACCGCGCAGAGCCCGAGGCACTCGCCAGGATGCACTCGCGCTTTGAGCAGATCCACCCGTTCTTGGATGGGAACGGCCGTGCCGGGCGCCTTGTTCTCAATCTTCTTCTCGTACGCCTCGGCTATCCACCAGCGATCATCTATAAGGGGGATCGGGCCCGCTACTTGGCAGCTCTTCGGCGCGCGGATCAGGGTGACGATGGCCCTCTTGGTGAGCTGCTCGCCCGCGCGATCCTCCACAACCTCCACAAGTTTGTCGTCCCCGCGGTAGCCGGACCGTCGCGCCTGGTCCCGCTGCCGGCGCTCGCGTCGGAGCGGATCTCCGCGAACGCGCTACGCGTAGCGGCTACGCGCGGGCGGCTGAGAGCCTCAAAGGCCGCCGACGGAACCTGGCGCAGCACTCGAGCATGGGTGGAGGACTACCTGGCCAACCGTTATGAGCGCGACGCGGCGCGCTCGACATGACTAACGGGCCGGGTCATCGTCGCGTAAGTAGATCCGGCTAAGCGGCACGCCCGCGAAGATATTCGCGAGTGGTGTCGATTTCGGCCGACCTCGTTCGACGTGCGAGTAGAAACCACGCTACCGATCACAAGGAGACAGCAATGCGCTTCATGGTTCTGGTCCCCGGGAGCCCGGAGTCCGAGGCGGGCGAGATGCCCAGCAGCGAGATCCTGGCAGCGATGACGAAGTACAACGAGGAGCTTGTCAAGGCGGGCGTCATGCTTGCCGGCGAGGGCCTGCATCCGACATCCAAGGGCGCAAAGGTCCGCTTCAGCGGCAGCGAGCGCACCGTCACCGACGGTCCGTTCACCGAGGCCAAGGAGATCGTCGCCGGCTACTGGGTCTGGGATTGCGCGTCGCGCGAGGAGGCAATCGAGTGGCTCAAGCGAGCGCCGTTCGGCGGCGGCGTCGAGATCGAGTTGCGCCAGATCTTCGAGGCCGACGACTTCGGCGAGCAACTGACGCCGGAGCTACGCGAGGCCAACGCGCGGCTGCGCGAGCAGGCCGCCCAGAAGTAGGGATGCCGTCGTCGTTCACCCATCGTACGATCGACGCCGTCTGGCGGATCGAGTCGGCCCGGCTGATCGCCGGGCTGACTCGCATCGTGCGCGACGTCGCGGTGGCCGAGGATCTGGCCCAGGACGCGCTCGTCGCGGCGCTGGAGCAGTGGCCTGAATCTGGTATCCCGGACAACCCTGGTGCCTGGCTGATGGCCGCCGCCAAGCGGCGGGGCATCGACGCGCTGCGGCGGCGCGTTGCACTCGAGCGCAAGCAGGAGCTGATTGGGCGCGAGCTAGAAATCCTTCAGCAGCTCGACCAGCCCGACCTCGCCGCGCAGGTCGAAGACGTGCAGGACGATGTGCTGCGCCTGATTTTCATGACATGCCATCCGGTCTTGTCTCGCGAGGCGCGCGTCGCGCTTACGCTGCGCCTGCTGGGCGGCCTGTCGACGCCAGAGATCGCGCGGGCGTTCCTCGTCTCCGAGGGGACGGTCGCGCAGCGCATCGTTCGCTCCAAGCGCACGCTCGCCGAGGCACGCGTGCCGTTTGAGGTCCCCAGTCGCGACAAGCTCGCCGAGCGGCTGTCTGCGGTGCTCGAGGTGATCTACCTGGTGTTCAACGAGGGCTACGCAGCGACGGCCGGCGAGCACTGGATCCGGCCGGCGCTGTGCGAGGACGCCCTGCGGCTCGGAAGGATCCTTGCCGCTCTGATGCCCCGCGAGCCTGAGGTACACGGCCTGCTGGCCCTGATGGAGCTCCAGGCCTCGCGACTACGGGCGCGCGTCGGGCCGCACGGCGAGCCGGTGCTGTTGGCCGATCAGGACCGAGCGCGCTGGGACCACCTGCTCGTGCAGCGCGGTCTCGCCGGGCTGCAGCGGGCCGAGGAGCTCAGCGGCGCGCTGGGCCCCTACACGTTGCAGGCCGCGATCGCCGCGTGCCACGCGCGGGCTCGCACCATCGAGAAGACCGACTGGCCCCGGATCGTCGCGCTTTACGACGGCCTGGCGGCGCTCACCGGCTCGCCGGTCGTCGAGCTCAACCGCGCGGTGGCGGTGACGATGGCCTTCGGTCCCGAGGCCGGGCTCGAGCTGGTCGATTCGCTCGCCGATGAGCCTGCGTTGCGCGGCTATCACCTTCTGCCCGGCGTGCGTGGCGACGTCCTCGTGCGCCTGGGACGGCTGGCGGAGGCGCGCCAGGAGTTTGAGCGCGCAGCTGACCTGTGCCAGAACGAGCGCGAGCGCGAGCTACTCCTCTCGCGGGCTGTCGCCTGTGAGACGTGAGACCCGAGCGCCCCTTCTACCGCTTACATGTCAACCCAGCGAAACGACGCCCGGCGAAACGCGGGGCCCGGACTAAGTAGAGAATTGGGTAAAACGCCTGCCGGTGTCACGTCTGCATGACCCGACGGTGTCCTGGTATCAAGTTACGCGAGATCGCGATGGCCCACGAACGCTGTCGCGCTCAAGAATCGACTGCGTGAGGCCCCGTCCGAACTGGCTCCGTCGATTTCACCTGGAGACGAACCTGCTCATCGGAGTGTGCCCCGGCCTTGCGCTGGCCAGATTCTCGCCTTAGCTCCGCCTGGGCCTCGAGAACGCGTGCTTCTATCGCTTGGCGGGCGCTAACTCCCATGGGAAAATCGCGCGTCTCCCGCGTTAAAGATGATGTGCTCATGCGGCTCCTTTCACAGCTCTCCCAAGAACCGGACCGGAAATAAACCCCGGGGCAATAAGCGTGCAGCCGGCTACTCAAGATGACCTGACGGCTCTCTCGTCAGCGGTTTCGTCGGACCTTTCGTCCAGCGCGCGGGCTTCATGCTCGCCGTCTCGGTGACGTCGGGGTCGATGGCCCTCGCCCTATCGTTATGAGTTCGCGCGAGCTCGCTCTGATGCTCGGCTTCATTGGCCGCCTGCTTGGCGAGCGTCTTGTCCCTTTTGGCCTGAGCGGCTTTTTCCTCGGCTTCGGCCTCTGCCCGTTTGGCCCGCGCTGCCTTCTCGTCGGCCGAGGCACGGGCGCTTTTAACCTGAATCGTATGGGCTTGGGCCTGCTGGCGAAGCTCAGCGGCTTCGCTTCGATGCGCCGTCCGGCGCCTTGCGCTCGCGGTTCGCGCGACGACGGTGATCAGCGCCGCGACAATTACCGCGCCGACGACAACTGCGATTATTCCCGCAGTGCTCATGTGTTACTCCTATCTCGGTTTTCCGACCGACTCGAAATACCCGCGGCCGACCTTGTTTGCGGGCGACCTATCAGGCCCGCATGACAAGACTGGCAAGGAACACGATCGCAACAACGATAAGTCCCAGCCACAGGAAATGGATCAGCGCACCCACGCCGAATGCAACGACAATTATCACGGCTGCGAGGAGTAGTAATCCCATGCTTTGGAGTTACCCAGGAGGTGGTTCACTAAACCCGGTCGCCCCGTTTTAGGGAGACAACCTGGCAAAGCGCGTAAGGACTATCGACTAGTCTGCGCGGGCCTGCGACGCGGAGCGGCTGCCGCGAAGGGGCCCGTGGGAACCGGGTTGGGCAGTTGAGGGTTCGCGGGTTTCGTTAATGCGCAACTCCCGACGGGCCACGAGGTTCTGGGGAGTATGGGGCGACGGCGTGTACCAGCTGTGGCGATCGTGACGCTTGTGCTCTGCTTCGGAGCCGGCGCCGCTCGTGCGGAAACGAGCGTCATCGCGACGGTCAACGCGGAGACTCCGATCGCGGCCGGCGGGGGTTGGCTTGTGTGGAGCGTGCCGGTCGTCGGCGGATGGGGGCTCGAGGCATACCACGGGGGGACGTTGCATCCCATTCGAGTTGCAACGCGGCCGCAGCCCTTCGACGTCAGCGTGGGGACCGACGCGCGTGGTGGCCCGGTTGCGACATTCTCGCGCTGCTCTACCACGCCGAAGATGCGCGATGTCGGCGAAACGGCGGTCACCGGCGGTTCGCTCCTTGAGCCTCAGACCGGCGCGGGCTGCCGAATCCACGTCCTAGAACTGCAGAGCGGCCGCGAAGCCCAGACGCCCATTCCCCACCCCGCGGGTGCCTCGGATACGACACCGTCAATATGGCGCGGGAGCGTGGCCTTCGCGCGCCGGGCGCCCGGGCACGGTGACGTCTGGCAGGTGATGATGTGGTCGCCAAAGGATCCCCACGTCTTGAAGACGCTCCGACATGGGGCGATCCCATCGCACTGCCGGCTCGAACCGGGGGGTTGCACCGTGCCGGCGCACGGCAGGGTCGAGACGCTCACTCGCAACGCGGCAATCGTCACGTTCCTGTGGCAAGTCGAAAGTCCTGGGGTCGTCAGCGAGGGGGCGTGGGAAGTTCGCGTCGACGACCTGGCCAATGGGCACAGCAGCCTCGCCGAAGCAGGGTTTGGGCACGAGGCCTGCACTGGTCCGCTGAGGGGCCTGGAAAATGTATGGCCCGAGCCGCCCGTTGCCGATGGGCGCAGCGTCCTCTTCCCAGAGCTCGAGGGGTTTGCCTGCTTCCGCTCATTTGCGTCGGTGCTTGGAAGCTATCGAGCGGGCGCCAAGCGCTCGAGCTCAGGCGTACTAACCGACATTGTGTTGGGCCTCGCAGAGGATGGCGGCGTGATCTACGGCCTCGTCCCGCCGCCGGCGCCGCCCGGCGCCGACAGCCCGAGTTGCTCCGCGACGGCACCCTGCGCACTGGAGCGAATCGTGCGACCGCGACTCAGCCCCGACAAGTACACCCCCGCCCCGCCGTTTGTTGAATATTTCACACATTGAGTCGCACCCGGCCGCTGCCGCGACCCTCGGGCGATCGGGCTTGCAGATCCGCTACAGCCGGCTGCCGGCAAGCCGCCGCTCGCCGGGCCTAGTCAGCTGCTCACGTGCCTCGACGTGGCGAACGAGCGCACCGGTGTGCCGCTCGATCCGCTGCATCAGGTCAACCCGCATCCACCTGGAGGTCGACGCCGGAAGCGTCGAGACGATTATTTCGTCGAACTCGGCCGGGCTCCAGACGTCCAGCACGGCCAGAAGGGGGTCGGTGTCTCCGGCGCGGCCCTGAACTTCGAAGCCCGCTTCGCACAAGCGCGCAGCCATGTTCCGCGCGATCTGCTCGCTGTCGCGCGTACGCCCCAGCGGCACCAGCAGCGTGAAGCTCGCCGGCCCGCTCTCGACGCGCGCCCGCAGCGCCGCCTCGAGGCCGATGGACAGGGCGGTGCGGTTGGCCACCACCAGGACGTTCGACTTGTAGACCATAGCTCGCGTTGCACGACCGGGAACAGGTCCAATCCCAAGCCCGGCCATACGTTGTCGGGAGTGTCGCCGGCGGCCGGGCGCCGGGGTATGGACCGCAGGCCAAACATCGGCTAGGCGGCGTGGCCAGCCGTGCAAGAGCTGCAGCCAGGGTTGCGCCCGAGAGGTCCAACCCAGCTGCGCTCGTCCCCGCGATCTTCGACCATTCCGGCCACGACCGGTCCTCGTGGCTCTGTAATGACGTCACCACGCCTTTACTCGCCTGCCGGCACAGCCGATTAAAGAGCCGTGTTGCGGATGTCCCCATGTCCTGCGCCCGGAAGTCCTCGGCGACGCGCAGCGAGCCTTTGGCGGAGGTGCCAACGTGTTGCCAATCGCCGCTGACGTCTCGATCCGGCTGCCGCTCGCGCTTGCGCTCATCTACATCGTCGCGATCATCATCTGGTACGAGCTGCTCAGACTGGCGGTCATGACGCGCGTCGCAAGGCGGCGCAGCGGCAAGGCCGAGAGGGATCAATTCGAGCAATGGCGACGGCAGGAGGCTGAGCTGGCCGAGAGCCGGCGCCAGGCAGCCGAGCAAGAGGCGGCCGAACAATCAGAGTCCGATCCTGCGCGAAGGTACTACTACATCGCGCGCCGAACGGCCAGGGCCGAACGCGACGCGGCGGTGGAGACCGCCAGCAAAGCGGTCGAACAGGCGATCGACCGGATCGAACGCCGCCACCTGGAAATCGAGGACGCGCTCGATCACGAAGAGACCGAGCGAATCCGGCGCCGATACGGTCCCCCCGAAGAAGCGGAATAGCTACCGCTCGTCTGGCTCGCGAACGAGACCGGCGAGCGAATCCTGCCGGTGCATTTCCGTGGCAGCCAGACTGAGCCGCCGCGCATGAATCTTCGCAAGTTGGGTAACGCACCTCTTGAGGCGTCAGCCAGACGTCTTGGGATCTTGGGATGGCGTAACCAGTGAAGACCAATGCCCGGCGCGCTTGCGCGTTTGCACTAGCTGGACTCCTCGTCGTTTTCGGCCCTTTGGCCGCGCCCTTACAGGCTGGGGCGGCATTGCTCTCTGGCGCCGGCGGGCAGACGACGGTGAGTAGCCCGGTCGCGGTCCCGTCGGTGCCGGTTCCGAAGCCGCCTGCGGTCGTGGTCGCGGCGGTGCCGGTTCCGAAGCCGTCTGCGGTCGTGGTTCCAACGGTGCCGGTTCCGAAGCCGCCTGCGGTCGTGGTCGCCACGGCGCCGGTTCCGACGCCGCCCGTGGTCACGGTCCCGACGCCCTGGGTCCCTCCGACGCTGCCGGTTCCGAAAGCGCCCGTCACGGTTCCGACGCCCCCGGTGGCCACACAGCCCGCGGTCGTGGTCCCGACGATGCCGCTTCCGAGGCCGCCCGTGGTCACGGTTTCCACCGTGTCGGCTCCGAAGGGGGCCACGGAGGCGGTGCTGACGCTTTCGGTCCTCACCGTGCCCACCCTCACGGTCCCGACGGTGCCGCTTCCGAAGCCGCCCGTGGTCACGGTCCTGACGGTGCCGCTTCCGAAGCCGCCTGTGGTCACGGTCCCGACGGTGCCTGTTCCGAAGCCGCCTGTGGTTACGGTCCCGACGGTGCCTGTTCCCAAACCGCCGGTGGTCACGGTCCCGACGTTGCCCGTTCCCAAACCGCCCGTGGTCACGGTCCCGACGTTGCCCGTTCCCAAACCGCCGGTGGTCAAAGTCCCGGTGCTGCCGGCCCCCAAACCGGCCGTTGGCAATGTCACAACGGCTCCGACCCCCCCTAAAGGTCCCTCGGTCAAGGTCACCTCGCCGACCCTTGGAGGCATCTCTCAAGCTCCTGCTCAGGCGACGAGCACCGCGAGCGGGCTCTCTCCGAGCCTTTCTTCCCACCAAGGCTCCGCCACGACGGGCGGCACCAGCACGGCGACCGTTCACCCAGCGGGTGGCCAGGCCGGCGCCGCCCTACTGTTCCTTGGCGGCGGCTACAGCGGCCCGCTCGTAGCAATGGAAGAGGAAACAGCACGAGCGCTTGGCGGGCTGAGCCGACACGACCAGGCTCGGACGGCTGCGCTCGTGCTGGCCTCAACGGTGCGGCGCCTGGAAGGGTGTCTTAGCTATCTGCCCCAGAACCTCCGGCGCGTTCTGGAGCTGATCGCCGGCGTCAACGCACCGACTGCCCTCAGCCCCGAGGCTGTCGCCGGCCAGCTTCACGTCACCATGCGACGGGTTTCTCGTTTGGAGAGGCTCGCGCTGCGGCGGTTGCTACTGGCAGCTCGCACGTACAGCTGCGGCATTGCCGCACCGGGCTCGACCGGTCCGCTCGCTTTCAGCGGTCTCGCAGTTTTGCCGGGCGAAGAAGGTGGTCCGGCCGGAGGCGTCAAGGCGGCGCGCTACGCGACGACTGCGGCTCCCGGTCTGGAAGCGAGCACTCCCTCGCCAGGCGGCCCCTCTTTGCTTGGAATCGCCCATCCGTCGCTGGAACGCGTGGCACTGCTGCTGATCTTGGCAGGAGTGCTCTTGATTGGCTTGCTGTTTGCCGACGACTTGTGGCCACGGGCGATTCACCATGACTGGCGATCGCGACGGATCCACCGTCACCCATGGAACTGGCGTCGCTGAGAGAAGTGAGCCGCGATCGCTTTTGGATCGTTGTGGGAGCTGTGAGACCCGCTGATAGCCACCACGGGCTCAATCGGACGGCGCAGCGCCGGTTGGCTCGCGGACTACGAGAAGCAGACCGGCTCCGGTTGGCACGACCGCTTCGCTGACCCGCTTCTCGGCCTTTACGAGCGCCCGGAACTCGCGGACCTCCTCAGCGTGCGACAGGACGTTGTCAACGGCCAGCAGTCCGCCCGGCCTGAGCACGCGGAGAAGATCGGGCCAATAGCCCGCGTAGGCGGAGCGTTCCGCGTCCAGGAAGATCACGTCCCAGGTGCTTTCGGGCGCCGCGCGCAGTGTCATCGCGGCGTCTTCGACGCGCAGCTCCACCGGCTCGCGCACGCCGCCCCGATCGAGGTTTTGGGCTGCCTCGGCGCTGCGCCTCGTGTCGACATCCACGCTGAGCAGCCGTCCGCCGACGCCCCGCACGGCATCGGCCAGCCACATTGTCGAGTAACCGTTGGAGGTGCCCAGCTCGAGCACTCGTCGCGCTGCTGTCGCGCGAACGAGGAGGGCCAGCACTCGGGCGGTGTCGGGCTCGACGTTGCGCAGCCGCTCCAGACGGTCGGCCTTGCCTTTGTCATGGTCGACTCCCTCTCGGTGCAGCTCCTCGAGCAGGGCTATGAGTCGGCCATCCACGCGTTTACGAGTATCTCGCAGCCCGGGCAAGTCAGCCCGCCTATGCCCCGGGCGGAATCACATAGACGCGCTCATGCAACAGCAGGCGACCCGTTCCGAAGGGCTGGGACGTGGGGGGGCGGTAGACGTCGATGTGGCGGCCGATGATCGCGCCGCCGGTATCTTGAGCCATGAACCAGCCGCCGTTGATGTTGCGATACGCCGCTATGAAGATGCGGCTGCCTCGGGGGATGAGCTTTGGGTCGACGGCCACGGAGCGGTAATAGGTGAGCGGCAGCGAAGGCCCGGCGGCGAACGTCGCGCCGCCGTAGCCCCCAACCCAGTGACCGGCGCCCGCTGACCAGCCGCCGCCAGCGAGCGGGTAGGTGACCTGGCCGTCGCGATTACGCCAGCCGCCGGCTCGCCATGCAGGGGGGCCATGACTCCAGCGAATGCCGCACCGCGGCGGAACGGTGGACCTGCCGCCTGAGTTGACCCAGCCGACGGCGCCCAGGTTTGCGATGTGCATGTGACGACCACCCAGTTCGACGCCATCGCCCTCCATCGATACTCCGCTCGCCGAGTACAACCAGTCGACGCGGTGACGTGAGCCAGTCCCAGGGGTGCGCACCCGCATTCCGTCAAACCAACGCTCCGGGACCGGGTAATACTCGGTGACGATGAAGTCCGACAACCAGGTCCGCCGCACGAGCTGGTGCTCGGGCAGGGCATGAGGATTGCATGCCGCCGTTCGGGCGGCGACCGGCGCGGCGCGTCGAGCGGCGGGCGAGAGACCGCGAATCGGGGGATCAAGCGCCGCTTCGTGGAGCCCGCCGCCGCGCGATCCGCCGCCGCAGCCAGCGATCGCAACGCAGACCGCGAGAGTCGCCGGGCCGATGAACGTGCGCCCAATCACGCGCCTGCGATCTTAGCCAGGCGTGAGCCGGCCTACCGGTCGGCACGGTCGAGATGGACGAAGCGACCAAGGTGAAGCGGTTCCGCAGGCGCGGAACGGCCCCGGGTCCAGCTTCGGCCGCTGGATGTGCCGATTGCATCAAGCAGGCGCCGTCAGGTCGCGGGACGAGGAAAAGGTATTGAGTAGAACGGTGCAGACGTTGGCCGTGATGGCGGGTACTCACGTCAAGACCGCGGTGGCGCTCGTGCTCGCGCTCGTTTCTACGACCCTCGTCAGCTTTGCCTACCTACGCGAGCACGCCGCGGTCGGGGTGCTGCCGGCGCTCTCCTTTCGGCGCCCGATCGGCTCGCTGCGCCTGCTGCTCTCGAGTCGTCCATGGCTCATGGGCTTCGCGATGGAGTCATGCGGATTCGCGCTGTACGTGACCGCTCTCGCGCTGGCGCCGTTGGCTCTGGTGCAGAGCGTCACAGCCGGCGGGATCGGGATACTCGCGGTCGCTTCGGCTCGACTCGAGCACCGCCGCCTGAGCAAGCGCGAGAGCGTTGGCGCCGGCGTGTCAGTAGCCGGGCTACTTTTCCTGTCCATCTCGCTCATCGGCGGCGGGGACCAGGGCGCACCAGGCTCTGTGGTCGAGAGCGTGCTGTGGCTCGGAGGTACGTGTGCAGCGGCCGCACTCGTCCTGACGGTCGGCCGGGCGTTCGTTGGAGCAGCAACCGCCGCTGGCATCGCAGGCGGCCTGCTGTTCTCGTGCGGCGATATCTCGACCAAGCTCGCCACCCAGGGAGGCCCACGAGTGGCGTTCGCCGTGGGGGCCGTCGTCGGCTACGTGCTGGGGACTTCCCTGCTACAGGTCGGCTACCAACGCGGCGCCGCGCTGACGATCGCCGGTATCGCGACGCTGTTGACGAACGCGTTGCCGATCGCGGCCGGGCCGGTGCTGCTGAACGAGACCCTGCCCGAGGGTGGTCTGCGAGTACTCCGGATACTGGCCTTTGCGACCGTGATCGCGGGCGCCGCGCTGCTCGCTCGTCCCGCGGCCTCGGCGTCGTCCCGATCAGAGGCTCTTCCCGCCGGCTAGAGATCGGCGCCGACGGCGAACCACTCCGACCTGAGCTCAGGTGCCTGTTCGCAGACGTCTCGCACGATCTCCAGGATCGCGATGCGGCCAACCTCCTCGCGTTCGTAGCGATCGACCGAGCTTGGAGCCTCGCTTCCCCAGCTCACCCTGATCTCGGCGCCACGCTTGGCAAACGAGGCCTCCTCGCGACCGGCGCCAAGCCGCTGCCACAACATGTCCAGCGCATCGTCGGGGGCCGCCCAGCCGGCATGGCGGGTGATTCTGAAGTTCACGGGCGCAAGTCTATATTCGGACACGTCCTGTCGATCGCCCTCGGCATGACGCTCCGGCCGGTCCTGGCCCCCGAATCGGCGCTCGCGCCTGATTCGGATCGCTGCGAAATGGGTAGTTCCGGATGGATGCAGAACGCCAATGCGGTCGCGAGCCTCAACGAACGCTATCCGGCTGTGCCGGACTCTGTTCCTGACGCCCGAAAGGAGCTGACGGCCTTTGCCGCCGGCGCGGGAATGAGCGGGCAGCAGCTCGAAGGTCTTCGACTGGTGGTCTCCGAGGCCGTCAGTAACGCGGTGCTGCACGCCTACGACGAAGAGCAGGGCGAGATCCAGGTCACGGCGGCGTTGGTCCCGGGTGAACTCTGGATCCTGATCGCAGACGAAGGAGCGGGACTACGCGCCGAAGCGAGCGAGAACCGGGGACTGGGCCTCGGCCTGGGGTGGATGGCACAATTCAGCGACGGCCTGACGCTCCTGACACGCTCTTCCGGAGGGCTTGAGGTCCGCCTGCGGTTTGACCTCGTCGAGGCTTCCGCTGAAGGCGGTCCTTCAGGTGCGAGGGTCGCTAGCTTCTGCTAGCCGGCCTGCCTCGTCGCGCTTCTCGACCACGATGTAGCCATTAGCGGTCTCGACGACGGTCTCGAGCTCCTTGACCTCGTGACCGGGTATCACCAAGAAGCGACGGGGGACAGCTCGGACGCGCTCGTATTCGCGCGGTGTCAGCGAGATGAGGTTGTTGCAGTCAAGACGCGCACACTCGCAACGGTAGGCCGCCGGCGAATCCTCTTCGCCCGGCCACTGCCCACGCTCGATCGCCTCGTTGACCTCTCGGAATAGTGCCTCGTTTCCGGCGACGCGACGCTGCAGCCTCTCATCCATGCCCCTGATCCTCTCACGCGTATCTGCCACGTGCCTCCTCAAGGGCGTATCCAGCGATGCCAGCCGCATCTGCCGCAACGGGCTAATCGAGAGCTCACCCCAAGCGAGCGGCGTCACGGCTCAGATGGCGCAGGAAACGCGCCCGGTGGGGCTGTCGCTCATATCCGGCCGCCTGCCAGAAGTCCAACGCGAGTTTCTCGTCATCGGCAACGATCGCGGTCAGACGCAAGGCGCCGCGCTCGTGCAGCCGGCGCTCGCCCTCGCGCACGAGGGCGGTTGCAATCCCCTCGCGTCTGCGCGAGGGGTGAACCGCGAGGCGGTAGAAGCTACCTCTCCAGCCGTCCCAGGCGGCGATCAGAGACCCGATCACGCTGCTTTCGGATTCCGCAACCAGCAGCGCTTGACGGTCGGCGTCAAGCAGGGTCGCGAGCCCCTCCCTCGTGTCGCTCACGCCCGATGGAATCGCCGCCGCCCTCCACAGCGATAGGACAGCTGCGGCGTCTGCGGGCGTTGCGCTTCGAATGATCGTGTCGGGAGCGGGCACCTGATGCTGCATCTTGGCGCCCGCTCCGGCAACGGGTGCGCCCGTGCTTCACTCAGACGTCGATGTTCTCGAGGTTCTCCTGTACCGGTGCTTCCTCTCGATGCTCGCGCTGCGCGCGCGCCACTCGGCCACCCAGCGCCCCGAGGAGCATGCCGAGAATCGCGGTGACCACCGCCAGGAACGGGGGAAAGCTCCCGAGCGAGACTTTCGCGTGAGTGCCGGCGATCGCGTGTGCGATGAGCAGAGAGGTGCCGTAGATCGCTCCTCCGACAAGCCCGCGGTCGGCGCCACCCCAGCCATCCTGGTGCTCGAAGCCGGCGAGGAAGCCCCCGATCGTGACCACCGCGGCGATCGCCCAGTATCCGGCCGTGGAGACACCGAGGAGCACTCCCGCCGCCGCGCCGAACGCCGCCGGGATGAGTCCACCGAGCACGATCTGGACGGGCCGTGGACGGTCCCGGAACAAAACAGGTTTCATCACCGACTCTCCTCTCCCTTGGCATCGAAGCCTACCGTGTTGTCGACCGCGCTCCTGCTGGCACGGTCGCGGTTTCAGGCGCCTGTCGTGCTATCCACCGGTACGTCCAACCAAACCCCGCGGAAGCCAAACATCCTCAAGGGGGCCTATCGTGGGCGGCTCGTGTCCTCGGCCCCATTCTCCGCCGCGCTGGCCCGTGACGAGGCCGTGCTCCGCTTCCCGTACAACGAGCGCCTGCGTCTGCTCCTGAGGGCGATCCCCGGACGACGCTGGGACCCGCTCGAGCGCGTCTGGTGCGTTCCACTTCAGCCGGATCAGTCGGAGGCGCTGGCGCGGCTCTTCGCGAGCCTGCCTGGCGAGCCCGAGATCGATCCGACCTTGGCCCGGGCGATCGAGCGCCTGCGCCGCAGACGCAACCGCCGCGAGTGCGTGGTCGACCTCGCGCGGCCGGACGAGAACTGGTGGCTCAGCTTCGCCACCGACGCCGCTCCTGATTCCGTCGCGGCGCTGCTCGAGCACCCCGAAGCCCACGAGTTGCCCGCCATCGGACGAGCGCTGGTCCCGCTCGACGACGGTGCGGTGCGGCTCATCGAGCGCGTGCGCCCGCCCAACGGCGGAATCGCGCTCACGGATAGTGCACGACGCGCTCTGAGCACACAGGCCGAACGCCTCGAGGGCGACGATCGGTCGCCGGGCCGAAACCAAGCCGATGAACACGGCCCGAATGGACATTACGACGTGGCCTTTCGGCGCGACCGTCGCGGCGAGCACTGGATCCTTGTCGCACCCCGGCCCGCCGCCCTGGCACGCGTCCTCACCGGCCAGGCGGGCCTGCGAGCCCTTGACGGTCCGGCGGGGACGCTCGGGCTCGCCGCCGTCGAGCATGACGCCGATCTGCTCGTTGAGCTGCTCGACCAGCTCGAGGACGTGAGCGTCGACCCGCGCGTCACGAGCTGGCTCGAGCGAGCCACCACGTGGCGCGGGCACGTTGAAGTCGACGGCTCCGAGGAGGAGCCGCTGTTCGTCCTCCTCGGGGAGGTTGCCCGCCTACCGCGGGCGATCCGCCAGCGTGCGGCGAGCGTGGCGGGCGGGGCGACGCTCCCACTCACGCTTGAGTCGTGGCGCCTGATCGATGGACAGCTAGAGGGCTGGATGAGTCCCGCCGCCAAGCGCTGCGTCGCGGCGGTGAGGGACGGCCGGCCGCCGCCACCTGCCGTCCTCGAACTGTCGAGCATCGACGAGGACGCCACGTTCGTCCTCGCCCCCGGCCACGCGCCGGGCCTGCTCGCGGAGTTCGCTCGGATGAGAGGGACGCTCGTTCGCGAGCGCCCCCGACAGGGCGGCGGGCGCGAGCACACGCGGCTACCCGCGATTCGCGCCGATCCGTTCTGCGTGCCCGAACTGGACGATTTTCTCGCCGCACACGACGTGTGGGTGGAGCCGGCTACGCTTGTCCTCCTCCAGGAGGTTCGCGAGCAGCACGCGCAGGCCGCCGGGCTCGTGTCGCTGTCCGCCGCCACTGACGCCGCACTGGTCGTGCACGGCCTCGGCGGCGAGCTGAAGCCGTTCCAGCGGGCGGGTGTCAGGTACCTGCTCGCCCAGCGACGGGCATTCCTCAGCGACGAGCAGGGGCTCGGAAAGACGATCGAGGCGATCGCGACGGTCGAGGTGGACGGCGGCTATCCGGCGATCGTCGTGTGCCCGGCCAGCCTCAAGCTCAACTGGATGCGCGAGCTGGAACGGTGGCTGCCCGGACGCTCGAGCCAGGCACTCGCCGGCGGTGGCGCCGGGGCTCCAATTCCGCACGCCGACGTGACCGTCGTCAACTACGACATCGTGGCGTCGCGGCTCGAGGGCCTTCGCGCGCTGGGGCCGCGGGCGCTCGTGCTGGACGAGTCCCACTACTGCAAGAACGCGGCGGCCAAGCGCACCCAGGCCGTGCAGAGGCTTGCCGCAGGTGTCTGCCGAGATGGCCTCGTCCTCGCCCTCACGGGGACGCCGGTTCTGAACCGCCCGGCCGAGCTCATCTCGCAGCTGCGCATCCTGGGCCGGCTTGGAGACTTCGGCTCCGGGGTGCAGTTCGGCAGGCGTTTCCGCGGCGCCGACGCGCATCTGCGCTTGCACTGGCACCTGCGATCGCGCTGCTTCGTGCGCCGGCTGAAGGCGGACGTCCTGCCGCAGCTGCCCGCAAAGACGCGCGCGGTGGTGCCGGTCGAGCTCGACAACGAGGCGGAGTACCGGCTCGCCGAGCGCGACGTGGTCGCGTGGCTCCAGAGCCAGCCGCTTGACCTGCGCGAGCTCGACGCGAAGGTCGCCGCCGCGCTTCGCGCCGAACGTCTCGTTCGGCTGAACGCACTCAAGCTGCTCGCCGCAAGGGGCAAGCTGCACGCGGCGCTGGGCTGGATCCACGACTTCTGCTCCTCGGGCGAGCGGCTGGTGGTCTTCGCACACCATCAGGAGATCCAGCGTGCCGTTCTCGAGCGGTTCCCGGCGGCGTTGCACATCCTCGGCGCAGACACGCCAGGCGCCAGGGACACGGCGCTGCGTACATTCCAGGCGGGGGACGAGGAGGGAAACCAGCTGATCGTCTGCTCGATCGAGGTTGCCGGCCAGGGCCTTACGCTGACACGATCGTCGAACGTGGTGTTCCTCGAGCTCGACTGGACTCCCGCGAAGCACGACCAGGCCGAGGATCGCTGCCATCGCATCGGCCAGAAGGACGCGGTAAACGCCTCGTACCTGCTCGCTGCCGGCACGATCGACGAGACGATCTCGAAGCTGCTGGAGCGCAAGCGCGCGGTTATAGGCGCCGTGACGGACGGCCGCGAGGAGGATGAGGAGGGTGTTCTCGACTCGCTCGTCCGTGAGCTGCGGGGCGCCCCGTACAGGCACCTGCGCGCGGTCGCATGAGCTGGTGCACGCCTGACGCGACTGCGAGTGGGCTAGGGGTTCACCGCGAGCGTGTTCATCAGCGTGTTGTAGGTTTCCACTGCTTCCGCTTCGAAGTTGGTCAGCTTTTCTTCGGCCTGTCCGCTGCGCTGGAGCGTACCCCTCTCGTCCGGGCGCTCGTAGGACGCGAGCTGAGCGGGAACTTCGCCGAGCGAGACCCAGGCCGGGACGAATAGCTGATCGAAGCGAACGGTGCTCGCGGGCAACGCCTTGTAACCGCTGGTGGACCAGGCCCTGATATCGGCGCACAGGTTGGGGGCCGCGAGCGTCGAGAGCGTCGTCAGCTTTCCGGCGTACGCGTGGACCGAGCTGGTGAGCGCGCGACTGCTCCAACGGGAGCGTGTGGCGACGCGGATGTATGCGTTGATCTGAGGCTGGGCGGCGTGGTAGGCCGCAAGCACCATCGCGCCGATGATCTCGTAGCTGACCATCGTCGATTCGGGATTCTGAGGAGACCCTGCGGCTGCACTCGGACAGTCTGCTCTAGCTTTGTTGAGGACGCCGTCCAGCAGGGAGCGTGCCGTCCCGAGTCGCATGGCGGCGTAGCGCACGAGCGCGTAGTTGGCCTGAACATAAGTTCGCGTCGTCGCGACATCCGCCGGCGCGGCGAGAGCAGGGGCCCCGCCCATCGCCAGAACGACCACTGCCGTGAGGAGCAAGACGCGTCGGCTGATCACGTCGGCAGCCTAAGCGATGACGACGATGACCGGCGCCGGTTGGAGATCCGGCGCCGGTCAGAGGCGTGGGGGCACGGGTTTCCCCGATACTGTCTGCTCCGCGACTCGCAGCCCCGTCCCCGAGGGGATGCGCAACCGCACATGAGAAGGAACGGATACATCGTCCTATTGGTCGCGGCCGTCGCGTGGGTCACGGTCGCCATCGTGCTGGGTAGCGGGACGGGCGCTCGCAGCCAGGTCCCTCCGAGTGGACCGTCGCCGGCGTGCCTGCCGGCGACGCTCGATCACAACGCCACGCTGGCGGGCACCCGCGTCGACGTTTCGCCGGCGCCCGGAACGGGAACAGCCAACCCCCGGACGCAGATCAGCTTTCGCGGCATGCCCGTGACCGAGATCGAGGGTGTCGCCGTGGAAGGCTCCCGCAGCGGCTATCACCACGGGCACGTGTACGGCTACTTCCAGGGCGATGGCGGCAGCTTCGTTCCGGAAAGACCGTTTACCGCCGGCGAGCACGTCAGCGTGAGCGCCCTGCTCGGGCCAGCCGGGCATGAACGCCGTGCTTCCTTCAGCTTCGACGTGGCGACGCCGTACCCGACGGAGGGGATACCGGGATTCCCGAACCCAATCGCTCCGCCCTCCGCTTACCAGAGCTTCGTGTCGGCTCCAACTCTGCATCCCCCGATTCTCAGCATCACCGCCCCCGACCGGGATCCGGCGGCAGGGGATCTGATGATGACCACGGGCCCAGGGCCCGGGCAGTACGGCCCGATCATCTACACACCCCAGGGACGCATGGTTTGGTTCGACAACGTGCCCGGGGGGCTCAACGCCCTGAACCTCAGCCTCCAGCACTACGAAGGCCAGAACGACCTCACCTGGTGGCAGGGCCGCGTGTTCGCCTCGGGCTTTGGCAAGGGCCAGGACATCGTGATGGACTCCAACTACCAGACGGTCGCCACCGTCAACGCGGGCAACGGCTATGAAGCCGACCTGCACGACTTCCAACTCGCGCCCGACAACGTGGCCTATGTGACCGTTTACAACCTTGTCCGCTGCGATCTTTCCGCGGTCGGCGGCGTACGCAACGGAGCCGTTGTCGACACGGCCGTGCAGGAGCTCGACATCAAGACTGGCCTCGTTCGCTGGGAGTGGCACAGCCTCGACCACGTCGCCGCGAGCGCGTCCCACGCTCCCGTTCCGGCGAATGCCACGCCATGGGATTGCTTCCACCTGAATTCGATCGACCGCGAGCCGGACGGAAACCTGCTGATCTCCGCCCGCAGCACCTGGGCGACCTACCGGCTCGAGGCGGGCTCCGGCAGAATCCTCTGGCGACTCGGCGGAACCAACAGCAGCTTCGCGATGGGTCCAGGCGCTGAAGTGGCGTGGCAGCACGATGCCAGGCTGCAGCCCGACGGGACGCTCACGCTGTTCGATGACGGCTCGAACCCGCGTGTGCACTATCAGTCGCGCGGGGTGCGCGTGGCGATCGACACCGTCAAGCACACGGCTCGGCTGATCCACACCTATCAACATCCCGGCAACCCACTGGTCGCGGACAGTCAGGGAAACATGCAGACGCTTCCCGACGGCAACGTCGTGATCGGCTGGGGCTCGGTACCGAGCGTGAGCGAGCTCGGTAACGCCGGCGAGCTCTTGTTCGACGCTCACACGCCGCCCGGCTACTCCTCATATCGCGCCTTCCGGTTTCCGTGGACGGGGCATCCCCTGGGGCAGCCACAGGTGAGCGCACGCCTGCTGGCCGCGAAGGATTCGACCGCTGTTTTCGCAAGCTGGAACGGCGCCAGCGAGATCGACTCCTGGCGCGTGCTGGCCGGGACCTCCCCCAGTGCGCTGACCGTCCGAGGCACGATGCCCGTCAGCGGCTTTGAGAGCTCGCTCACCATGCCCGACCCGTATCCGTACGTCGCCGTGCAGGCAGTCGACGCTGCGGGCCGCCTGCTCGGAACCTCCACACCGGTGAAGGCCGAAGGCGCATGAGCAGCGCTGCGGCCGCAACCACCACGGGTCGGCCGCTAACGGCCGTTGGTCCGTCCGAGTCCTCAGCCGGGCGGCGCCAAGCGCTGCTGCTGACGGCGTGCTGCCTGGCCCAGTTCATGGTGATCCTCGACATCGCGATCGTCAACGTCGCGTTGCCGTCGATCCAGCGGAGCCTCGGGTTCTCGGCACCGGACCTCCAATGGGTCGTCAACGCGTACACGATCACGTTCGCCGGCTTCCTGATGCTGAGCGGGCGCGCCGCCGATCTGTTCGGCCGTCGCAGGACGTTCGTGTGCGGCCTACTGGTCTTCTCGCTGGCGTCGCTGATCGGCGGCACCGCGGCGGACCAGCAGGTGCTGATCGGCGCGCGTGCGCTCCAGGGCCTCGGCGGCGCCATCATGGCGGCGGCTTCCCTGGCGATCATCACGTCCTCCTTCGCCGCGGGCCCGGAGCGCAACCGCGCGATCGGCCTCTGGGGGGCGATGAACGGAGCGGGCGGCGCAACGGGCACGCTGCTCGGCGGGATCATCACGCAGGAGCTCAGCTGGCGCTGGATCCTGCTGATCAACCTGCCGATCGGGATCGCGGTGGCGCTGGTCGCGCGCGTCGTCGTTTCCGACAGCCGCGGCGAGCGCCGGGCCGGCGGCTTCGATCTGGCGGGCGCCCTGCTGGTGACGACCGGTCTGCTGGCGCTCGTCTACGGAATCGTCTCCGCGGGCTCAAACGGCTGGGGATCGCTCGATGCTCTGGGCCCGATCGGCCTCGGGATCGTGATGCTGCTTGCGTTTTTGGTCGTCGAGTCCCGCTTCGCCGCGGCCCCGCTGGTGCCCTTGAAGGTGTTCAACAACCGGCTCCTGCGTGTCTCCAACGTCGCCGTGGTGCTGCTGAGCGCGACCCTGTTCCCGATGTGGTATTTCGCGTCGCTCTACCTGCAGGACGTGCTCCACCTCGGCCCGCTCGACGCGGGCCTCGCGTTCCTGCCGATGTCGCTGACGATCCTGGCGTGCGCGATGCACGCCGGGCGGCTGGTGATGCGCTTTGGCGCCGGGCCGGTTCTCGGTTTCGGTCTCAGCCTGATGGCGGCCGGTATGGCGCTGTTCAGCCGCGTCGCCGTCGGCGGCGACTACATCTCCGACTTCTTGCTTCCGAGCCTGCTCGTCTCGACCGGCATCGGCCTGTCGATTGTGCCATCGACGATCGCCGCGACCGCGACCGCAGCGCCGGGCGAGGCAGGCCTCGCCTCCGGCCTCGTCAACACCTCGCGCCAGATGGGGGGGGCGCTCGGATTAGCGGTCCTCAGCTCTTTGGCGGTCCTGTACACCAAGCATCTCGCGAGCGCCGACTATCTGGCCCCGATCCTGGCACTCAACGACGGCTTTCGCCTGGCGTTCCTGCTCGGCGCCGGCCTGGCCGCCGCGGGTGCGCTCGTGGCGTTCAGATTCATCCCGGGGACGGTGCGTCCCGCCGACCGGCAGCTCGCTCCCGCCGCAGGGGCAGGCGAAGCGGTCAAGGACTCGCGGCCCTCGCTCGTGGCGCTGCAGGGCGCGAGCACCGGCCGCGCCACCTCCGGGGGCTCGCCCTCCGTCCACATACTGCCGACGCCCGTCGCGGCGGCGGTGGTTAGGAGCCCGCCGCCGGGGAATGGGAGCCGGCGCCCACTCGCCGGCGCGGACGCGGCGGCGCCTTTCGGTCCCGGAATTCGCCCTCCGTCCAAGCCGGTCGCGCGAGTGGTGCTCTCGGCGTCGGGCCCCGGACGCTGGCCCCTCGCGCGCGGGTCGATGACCGTTTCGACGGCGACCGACGAGAGCGACGGGCAGGCGTCCTAGCGGTATGCGGGCGTCCCCCCCGGCGCCTGGGGGCCTCGCTGCCGCACTCGCCGCGGCCGCGATCCTTGGATGCGGCGCGTCCTCCCACAGCCCTCGCCAGATCCAGCCTGAAGCGGACCTGCGGGCAGCCGCCGCGAACCCGGTGACGGTCTCACCACTGCCGGGCACGGCCGACGCCTCGCCGCAGACGCAGATCAGCTTCCTCGGTGCTCGCGGCGTCCACGTGGCGGATGTCCGCGTCGTCGGCTCGCGAAGCGGTGTTCACGGCGGCATGCTGCGCGCTTTCTCGACGGGGACGGGCGAGAGTTTCCTGCCGGCCCGGCCTTTTCTCCCCGGAGAGCGCGTCGAGGTCGTATCGCTTGTTGGCGTGGGAGCGCCGAGGAGGCGAGCCGCGACCACATTTGTCGTGGCCTCGCAGGCGGCGGTGGGCGAGGCCGAGTTTCCCCACATCCCCGGCGATCCGCGGGCGGTTCAGCGCTATCGATCGGCCCCCGGGCTAACGCCCTCGACGGTCACGGTCACGACGCCTGCCCGGCCGGGAGCGACGCAGGGCGACTTCTTCCTCGCGCCCTACCAGGGGGAGGGCGCGCCCGGGCCGATGATCGTCGATCAGAGAGGCAACCTCGTTTGGTTTCACCCGCTGCCTGCGGGCGAGCAGGCGACGAACTTCGGCGTCCAAAGCTACGCGGGCAAACCGGCGCTCGTGTGGTGGCAGGGCCGCATCATCGAGGCCGGATACGGAGAGGGCGAAGACGTCATCTACGACAGCTCATATCGCCACCTCGCGTCGGTGCGCGCCGGTAACGGCTATCGGGCCGACCTGCACGAGATCCGGCTCACCCCCGGCGGCACGGCATGGATCGACGCGTTCGACCCGGTCGAGGCGAACCTCTCCGCGGCGCACGGCCCGACACGGGCCGTCCTCCTGGACCCGGTCGTTCAGGAGATCGACACGCGGACTGGCCTCGTGATGTGGGAGTGGCACGCGCTCGGACACATACCGATCGACGAATCGCAGGTCCCAGTCGCCGAAGGCGGCTCTCCGTGGGACTATGCGCATCTCAACTCGATCGATCCGGGTCTCGCCGGCGACGTGCTCCTGTCGGCCCGCAGCACCTCGGCGCTGTATGACGTTGACATCCACAGCGGCGGCGTACGCTGGCGGCTGGGCGGCAAGCACAGTACCTTCAGGCTCGGCCCGGCCGCCGCGTTCTACTGGCAGCACGACGCACAATTTCAGCCCGGGGGCGGGATCTCGTTGTTCGACAACGGCTCGGAACCGCCGCGGGAGAAGCAGTCGCGCGGCCTGCTGCTGTCCACCCGCCGCGTCACCGGTTCCGTCTCACTTGACCGGCAGTTCGTGAACCCGACGCGCACGCTCCTATCCGCGAGCCAGGGGTCGATGGTCAGGCTCGCCGCAGGAAACTGGCTGCTCGGATACGGCAGGCTGCCGAACTTCACCGAGTTCGACCCGATGGGTCGCGTCCTGTTCGACGCCACGCTCGGCAACAACGTGCAGGACTTCAGCGTCGAGGCGGGCGCCTGGAGCGGACGTCCGCTGACCCGGCCCTCGCTCGCGGCGACGCTGCTCGGGCATGAACAGGTCGCGGTGCAGGTGAGCTGGAACGGAGCGACGGAGGTCGCTCGCTGGAGAGTGCTGGCGGGGCACTCGCCACGAGGGCTCTCGCCGGTGGCGACGGTCCGCAGGACGGGCTTCGAGACCGCGATCACGGCGCGTGCCCACGGCCTTTACATGGTGGTCCAGGCCCTCGATCGCTCCGGCGCGGTCATCGGCTCCTCGGCGGTGGCGCGGGCGTGAGGTCGCCCGCTCGCGGCTCCAGCAGGCCCTGAGACCTGTTGAGGCGGCCGAGCTGGCGCTCCGGGTGCCGGCGCGCCGCGGCAGCGCCCTTCGCGGCTCGCGCGGACGTTGAGTGATAGTCGGCCAAGCCTCGTCGCTCCGGGCCGCTGAGGTGCGAGGGCAGAGGAGCCCTCAGCTCTTCGGACACGGCACGCTCGAGCTGTGCGCGGAGCGAGTCTTCGAGACTGCTGCGGCCGGCGACGTTCGCGAGCTCGAGGCGGCCAGCCTGTGTCCGGTAGTCGTAGAGCTCGCTTTCCGAGCCCTGGTAGAGCGGGTCGAGCACCCCGTCTGGCCAACGGGAGTACGTCGCGTACTTGGCGGTCGGCGTGCGGAGGCCGCGGACATGCAGCGGCGCGCTCGCCGCGTACTCTTCGATCGCGAACTCGGTCACGATCTCATCAGTTGCGTGCAGCACGTACGGCCGCCCGGGCGACGCGGGGTCTGCGAGGATGCGGGCGAGGTCGAGCCGGCCGGCGATCTGGGCGTAGTGCGGTTCGCGCCTCCACTCGTCTGAGCCGGTCGCGATCGTCAACAGCAGCGGAGCCACGTCGACGCTGGAGGTGAGCTGCGTGCGGAGGAGCTCGGGCGCGCTGGTCACGAGGCCGCGGGGATCGCTGACGATCAGCGGCACGCGGATGCCCTCCTCGTACACGCCGGCGCCCTTGCCGCGAAGCCCGTGCGAGCCGCCGTACTCGCCGTGGTCGGAGGTGAACAGGATCACGGTGTTGGCTGCGACCTCCGGGCGGCTGCGCAGCGCGCGCAGCACGTTGCCCACGTGGCGGTCGACCTCGCGCTGGAGCTTCATGTAGAGGTCAAGGAAGCTCAGCCACGCTCGAGTCGCCTCTCCTCCTGAGAACGGAACCGGCCCGAAGGAGCTCGCGGCCGTGTCCTGCAACGAAAGTTGCAGCCGCGGCTTGTTCTGTTCGATTAACCGTTCGGGCGTCTCGAAGTTCGGCGGCAGCCGGCGCGTTACGCTCGCGGCGCTCGCCTCGGCTTCGACGCGATCGCTCCACACATACCACCACGCGATGTCATGCGGATTGACGAAGGACACGGTCGTGCACCAGGGCGCGCCGCCGCCCTCGTGCGCGAACCATTCGGCGAAGCGCCCGGCGATGTGGGGATCCTTGCGCCAGCCCTGCCCCGGCGCGCCGTCCGGCGACGGGTAGATCCCCCCAGAGAAGCCGTAACGCTCGAGCGCCCTTTCGCCCTCGCCCTTCGTCCACCAGTTGTCGTGGCGGGTGAGATGCCACTTGCCGAACCATCGGGTTCGGTAGCCGCGGTCGCGGAGCATCGTGCCCCACGTGGGAAAGCCCGGGTCGAGTGTGCTGCCACCGGTGATCATGCATCCGGTCTGATGCGTGTACAGACCCGTCAAAAGGGCTGCCCGTGCCGGCGAGCAGTCGTTCGAGGCCGTGTAATGCCTCGCGAACGAGACGCCTTCGCGGCTGAGGCGGGCGAGGTTGGGCGGCAGCCCGTTGCCTCCGGTGCTCGGCGCGACCCACTGTGGAAAGCGCAACTGATCGACGAGGATCACGAGAATGTTCGGTGCGCGCGCCGCGCGCCGAGCCGGCGGTGAGCCCGCGCGCACGTTCGGGTTCGGCGGGGATGGTGAATCGGTGCTTGCATCGGCGAGCTCGCCGATGGCGGCCCCGGCGGCCAGGAGGCCGCCCGCGGCTAGTCCGCGTCTCAGGAATGTGCGACGGTCGATCGCCCTATCCTGCTTGGGATCCATGCTCGCCATGCGCGCTCTCATCCTAGGGCCGGCGGCGACGCTGGTACTCGTTCCGGCCATCGCGAGCGCAGCGGCGTCACGCTCGGCTCCCAGGTGCACGCCGGCCACGATCGACAATTCTGCCGTGCTCTCCGGATCGGTGACGGTCTCGCCGATGCCGGGCAGCCGCGACGCGTCCCCGCACACGCAGATCAGCTTCCTCGGCGTCCCACCTGCGGAGCTGAGCGCGATCCGAGTGCGGGGATCGCGAACCGGCTTGCATGCCGGTCGGCTTCATCCCTACTCGCAGGGCAACGGCGGCAGCTTCGTGCTCGCACGGCCATTCGCCGAAGGAGAGCGGGTGACGGTGCGCGGCCGGCTGCGAGTGGGCGCGTCTGTCACGCCGCTGTTCGATCAGTTCGCGGTCGCCCACGTGGACCCCATCAGCTTCCCGCCCGAGACGATTCATTCGGGCGTGGCCTCTGAGGTGCAGAGCTTCAACTCTCGTCCCGACCTGCGCCCACCCGTAGTGGTCGTCACCGTGCAGTCCCCGGCGGTCGCGCCGGGCGATGAGTTCGTTGCGCCCTACACCGGCCCCGGCCAGGCCGGACCGATGATCCTCGACCAGACGGGCGGCTTGGTCTGGTTCAAGCCGCTGCACACCCACAGCTCGGCCACGAACCTGCGCGTCCAGGAATACCAGCAGCGGCAGGTGCTCACCTGGTGGCAGGGGATCGCGTCGGTACATGGCTTCGGGCGCGGCGAGGACGTGATCGACGACAGCACCTACACGGAGGTCGCGCGCGTCGGTGCCGGAAACGGCTATCAGGCGGATCTGCACGAGTTCCAACTCACCCCGCGCGGCACGGCGCTGATCACCGTCTATGTTCCGGTCCTGTGCAACCTCTCTTCCGTCGGCGGTCCGGCTTACGGCGCCGTCACCGACGGGATGATCCAAGAGATCGACGTAAGCACCGGCCTTGTCGAGCGGGAGTGGACGAGCCTCGATCACGTCGCGCTGGGCGAGTCCTACGAACTGGCGGGAAGGTCGAAGACGAGTTCGCCGTTCGACTTCTTCCACATCAACTCGATCGAGGTCGAGCAGGACGGGAGCCTGCTGACCTCTGGGCGCAACACACGAGCGCTCTACTACGTCGACGGGCGCAGCGGCCAGATCGCCTGGCGCCTAGGCGGCAAGCGAAGCAGCTTCGCGATGGGCCCGGGCACGGGGATCGCCTACCAGCACGACCCCCGCGAGCTCCCGGACGGCACGATCAGCGTGTTCGACAACGGCGCGTCCCCGGCCGTACACAGCCAGTCGCGCGGACTCATCCTCAGCGTCGATCCGCAGCGAAAACTCGTCACGCGCGTCGGCGAACTCGTTCACAGACCACCCCTGGTCGCCGAAAGTCAGGGCAACCTGCAGGCGCTGCCGAACGGAGACTGGTTCATCGGCTGGGGACAGGTACCGCAGTTCTCTGAGTTCGGCGCCGGCGGCCAGCTTCTGTTCGACGCCCACTTCCCGGCTTGGACGCAGTCCTACCGCAGCTTTCGCCTTCCGTGGACCGGCATGCCCGCCCACCCGCCGTCGCTCGCCTTTCGGCCGTCGCCCGGCGGTGGGGGCGTGGTCTACGCCAGCTGGAACGGCGCCACGCTCGTCAGCTCCTGGCGGGTGCTCGCCGGGACGAGCCCGACCGCGTTGAGCCCCGTCGCACAGACCCCGCGCGGCGGCTTTGAGACCGCGGTCATGCTGCCTACCGGCACCATCGGTCCGTACGTCGCGGTGCAGGCGCTCGATGCGAGCGGTCGCGCGCTGGGGGTCTCGCAGCCGGCCTCCGAGCCAGGTCTAGCGGCCGGTGGCTGAGGGACTCGTCGTCATTTCACTTCATTTCGCCTCGTCGCCTTCTTCCGCCAGACGGCGCACCTGCCGGCGCAGCTCGATCGCGTCGCGCGGAGCGAACGCCTCCCAGTCGTTGTTGAAGTAGACGTACACGCAGCCGTCGGCCCGCCAGCCATGGACGCGCCGCGCCCAGATCTCGAGCTCGCGCTTGGAGTAGTTGCCTCGCCTGCCGCGGCGTCCATAGTGCATGCGCACGTAGCGCCAGCTGGCGGTCGCCTCATGGCTCTGGAAGGGCCGCTCCGGATGATCTCCGATGACGAGCGCCACGTCGTACTCGCGCAGAAGGGCATACACATACGGCACGAACCAGCTCGGATGGCGAAACTCGAATGCGTGACGGCCCGCCGGAAGCTCGCGAAGAGCCGAAGCAAGGCGCTCGTCGTCCCTGTGGAAGTTCTCCGGCAGCTGCCACAGGACCGGTCCGAGACGCCCGGCTCGCATTAGCGGCTGCAGGCGCTCGGAGAACGTGGCGACGCCGTCGGCGATGGTGCGCAGCCGCCTGACATGCGTCAGGTAGCGGCTCGCCTTGACCGCGAAGACGAAACCCGCGGGCGTCTGCGGCACCCATCGCGCGACGGCCTCGTGGCCGATCAGCCGGTAGAAGGTCGTGTTGACCTCGACGCTGTCGAATAGGCCCGCGTACCGTTCGAGCCAGCGGCTGGCCGGAAGGTCGGGAGGGTATATCTCGCCGCGCCAGGTCTTGTAATTCCAGCCCGAGCAGCCGATCCGTACAGGCTGCAGGGTTGGATGCTGCTCGTCGCTCATGATCTTCGCCCGATCGATGGGGGCGGTCCGGACGGTGGTATCTCTCCCGAACCGCCCCACCGATCGGCATGTATCGGCGGCCCGTCCATGTCTCACCTGGATTCCGGGCCGCGCTCGTTCAGCCGGCGCCGACTGTTATGCCGAGAAGATGCCTTACCCGTGGAACCGGCACGAAAACAGCAGGCACTGGGACGACTCAGCTCGGCTCCGCATGGACGACTCGCGCTCATGCCCACGTGAGGTGGCCGAGGCTCGCGCCGGATGAGGCTGATCGGTCGCTGGACGCCTGAAGGATGCGACAGGGCCAGTGATCCGCGAGCTGACGCTCGATCCGAGCCGCAACTATCAGCCCCTCGGGCAGGATCAAGTGTCCACGATCTCTTGAGACGTGGGTCCGGCATCTCCTGAGACATCACAAGGGGGGGTTCGAACCCCCGAGACGGGGTTGCCCGTCTAACGGTTTCAAGCCTTGCGTCGTTTTCGTCGGATCGCCCGAGATCACGGATCTTTTATGGGCTGTCGCGGCTGTGCGCGACAGTCGGTGCGACAGTCCAGTCCTGTGGCCGAGTTTTGATCAATGTTCCCTGGACGGAGCACCGGCTACTGCTTTTCGGACGTAAGCAGTAGCGGGACGGCGACTTCGGCGGGCGCCTGCGTCTCGTCCAACTCGACCGTCTCGGGCTGTGCCGCCGAGGCGCCTGCTCTTGTGCGATTGCGGTCGTGAGCGCGGGGTGACGCTGAGGGGCGCGGATGTGCGCTGACGGGACCGAACGGTGTTTCGTCTACGAACGGTGTTTCGTCCAGCTACTACAGCGCCCCGCTCGGGGGCGGCCCCGCAGGCACGCTCGTCGGCTCTTTAGAGCTCCTCGCCGGCTGCCGATGTTGACTTTGCAATGTCCGATGAACGCTCGCGCTCAGGACCGAACGAGATCAGTCGGCCGGCTCCGCCGGCAGGGTCAGCCGCGCAGCACGCGTCGGAGCTCGCCCGTCTCGGTGAGGCGCTCGAGGCGCGCGCTGGGTACGTGCGCGAGCAGACCGTCTCGCTAACGATCGACTCGGGCGAAGTGGTCGACGCCTTGGTTCAGGAGAGCTTCGAGCGGATCTGCGTGGGCTCCACCGCCGCGGTCGCCCGCTGGATCGCGGGCAAGCCGATCGAGGTGACCAATGACGCCGAGCGCGAATCCTCGACGATCTTCGGCGAGCTCGCCGCTCACCGCGCGGCGTCGCTGAACGAGGTGGCCCGGCGCAACTTCTGCTGGCGCAACGTCATGGCTGAGGTCCTGCAGGAGAGCGCCCGCGAGCTGGACGTTTCGTCGGCAGCACTTTCGCAGGCCCTGAACATGCTACAGCTGAGCCTCGAGTTCGGCCTGCTTCGTATATGCGAGTGCTTCGAAGCCGAGCGCAAGCGAACAGACCAAGAGCTCGCTCGGCGCGAAGAGGAGCTGTCGTTCCTGGCCACCCACGACGCGCTGACCGGACTCCCCAACAGGACGCTCATCTTGGATCGAGTGGAGCAGATGCTCGCGCGCTGCGCTCGCAACCAGACGCAGGTTGCCGCCCTGTTCATCGATATCGACAACTTCAAGACGGTCAACGACACCCTCGGCCACGCAGCGGGCGACCAGCTGCTTCAGGCGGTGGCCGCGAGGCTCGACGGCGTGGTGCGCGGCTCGGATGCGCTCGGACGCCTCGGCGGCGACGAGTTCGTTGTGATCTCCGAGGACCTTTCGGTCGAGGCCGGGCCGGAGCTGATCGCCGAGCGCTTGCTCGAAGCGCTCAAGCCCTCATTCAAGCTCGGAGCCGGCGAGGAGACCGTCTTCACCGCGACCGCCAGCATCGGGATCGCGCTCGGTGGCCGGACCTCGGCCGAGGAGCTGCTGCGCGAGGCGGACATCGCGATGTACCGCGCCAAGTGGGATGGAAGGAATCGCTACGCCGTGTTTGAGACCGGCATGCAGGACATCATCGAGCAGCGCGCCCAGCTAGAGACGGACCTTCGCGACGCCGTCGATCGGAACGAGTTCTTCCTTGCCTACCAGCCCACGTTCGCCCTCAGCGACATGAGCACCACTGGGGTCGAGGCGCTGATCCGCTGGGAGCACCCGGTGCGCGGAGTCGTCCCACCCGACGAGTTCATCCCGCTGGCTGAGGAGACCGGACTGATCGCGGAGATCGGCAAGTGGGTGCTGGAGCAAGCGTGCGCTCAGGCCGCAGCGTGGCGAGACGCCGGATATGCGATCGGCATGGCGGTCAACGTCTCGGCCCGCCAGCTCGACAGCGATCGGCTAATAGCCGACGTGGAAGGAGCGCTCACCGACAGCGGCCTTGAGGCAGACGCGCTGACCCTCGAGATCACCGAGACGACGCTCATGCGCAACGTCGAGGAGACCGTGCGCCGACTCGCCGTGCTGAAGCAGCTCGGCGT